>CAMDEF010000004.1 GCA_945895265.1 Bordetella parapertussis
GGTTCGAAACTTAAGTTTTGGCGGACAGAGGGGGATTCGAACCCCCGATACGCTATGAACGTATACACGCTTTCCAGGCGTGCGCCTTCAACCGCTCGGCCACCTGTCCGCTGTAATAAGCCACGCATTCTAACAGAGGCAGGTGTGCCACCCGGCCTGCCGCACACCTCTGCAGCCTAGGCCGCCGATGCCTATACTAGCGGCCATGTCAGCCAGCACGCTTACTCCAACGCCCCCGGCCTCACCCACGCCAGGCCCAACACTTGGGCTGCTGTTTATTCTGTTTGCCAAAATCGGCGCAACCAGTTTTGGCGGGGGTATTTCGGGCTGGATGTATCGTGATTTTGTGGATCGTTATCACTTTTTGACCGAAGACGAGTTCATGAGTGCGCTGACGATCAGCCAGATCTTGCCAGGGCCCAATGTCGCCAACCTAGCTTTGCATATTGGTCAAAAACTGCGTGGCGGTTTGGGTGGCTTGGTATCCGTGATGGCCTTGCTAGTGCCCCCGATGATCTTGGCGGTGCTACTCAGCATCGTGCTGCTTGATTTGGGATCGATCGCCTGGATTCACGATTTTCTTGAAGGCTTGGCGGCCAGCGCGATGGGGCTAACAGCCTCGGTTGGGATACGTGGGCTCAAGCGTTCATATCGCTTAGGGCTATGGCCACTCGCGCTCAGTGTTTCAGTTTTTATTGGGTTGTTTTTGTTGAAGTTGCCGCTAGTACCCGTCATTTTGGGGCTAGCGCTTGTCGGACTCGTGTTTGCCAATGTCCACCAAAAACGTATCAGCCCCAAATCAGCCAAGCCACCCGCCTGATGAAAACCTCAAACATCTACTTGGATTTGTTCGTTGTCTTTGCGCCGCTTTCGCTGATCTCTGTAGGCGGCGGGCAAAGTGTCGTGGGCGATATGCATCTACAGGCCGTCGACATTTATCACTGGCTGACCCACGCACAATTTATCGATTTGTTTGCAATCTCGCGCGCGGCACCAGGCCCTGGCGCCTTATTAGCAACCTTGATTGGCTGGCAAGTGAGCGGTTGGCAAGGCGCCTTGGTTGCTTCGCTTGCGCTGTTTGGACCTTCAACCATCTTGGCGTATTTTGTGACGCGTGCCTGGCACAAAAGTCATGACAAGCCTTGGACAGCAATCGTGCAAAACGCCCTCGCCCCCTTGGCCTCGGGGCTATTGCTGACCAGCGCAATCATCATCTTGCGCTCAACCTCGGGCGGTGTGACACCGTGGTTTATCGCGGCTGTATCGGCAGGGATCTTTTGGCGTTTTAAAACCATCAACCCGCTGCCAGTGCTTTGTGTGGGTGGCTTGGTGTTGGTGCTTGCGCGGTTGTGGTTTTAAGATATATGACTGCAGCGTAACGCCCACCCCGCTTAGGAATAGTGCTTGCTGTGCCACGTAGAAAATTCTAGCGGTCTTAAACCAAAACGCACTGCATTACCCTGGTGTAAAGACGCAAACTCTGACAGCACAAGTTCAAGAAAATGCTCAGCATTTGCCACCGGAACGCTTACTGGCGTTCGGGCGCGCACGACCGACTCTGTCGCCAGTTCATCGTTGCGTACAATTGAAGCCACCACTTCACTCAGGGCCTTGCGATAGCGCAACCGAAAAATATCTGGCGGCACAAGATTCTGTTTGACTGCGACGTATTGCTGACACGATCGCTCGTAGGCCCACACGAACACATCGCGCAACAGTTCGACTCGGTTGAGCTCATAGACGCCGAGCATGGCATCGACATAGGCTTGTTGAGGCACATCAATAAACGATAGAGGGCATAAGTTGTGACGAATAAACGGGATATTTGCGACCAGACGCGACACTCGCTTATTGACATCTTCAAAGGGCTGCAGGTACGGCAAATGGACCATTAAAAAAAACGCTTGCTCAAAGGGATCATCAATCTCGACCGCCATCTGAAGCACAATTTCAAATAGCTCTTCAAGCCGCTGCGGCAACGTGACGGGTAGATAAGGGCTGCCTCCGATCTCGACCGCTCGCTTGCGAATCCGACCGCACGCCGCTGGGTCGGCCAGTAAACCGTCTGATAAAAAAGCGTGTACGGCAATGACGGTATTAGGGCTCAACTCTGCGCGTTCGGGGTCACGTACCAAGTACTCGATCGCCTCTTTGTGATTCAAGATCATCTGCGTCTCGAGGGCGTCTTTGCCCTCGGCAGCCTGACCAAACTCGATCAAGCGCTCGGTATCTAACCGGCTGTACGTGTTGCCCTCTAAGCGCGATGAAGCCCAAGACAAATCAATCAACAAACGATTGAGAATGTTGCGGGCAAAAGTGCCTGCTGGCGTTTGCTCTGCAGGCGAGCGTCCGATAGCGTGCAATTGAGCGCAGAGATCTTTCGATAGATACTGAGTTTGATTAGGGTGGTACTGCTCTAGAAAGCTAAGCTGATAGCCGACAGGCGAGCGCAAATGACGCGGTTGACGCACATAGACTTTGATCCGTTCAGCTTCGGGTGAGAGTGGCACGTAGATCTGTGCCGGCAACTGCTCGACTTGATCAGCGTCTTCTTTCAGTAAGCCTTTGCGTGCTCGCAAAACAGGGCAGTAGCGAACCGAACGCGCGTTGCCAACCATCTCAACCTGGCCGCGCTCAACGAGCGTCGCTAAGCGCCGCTGCAAGCTGCGACGCTGTACAGTGCCGCCTAATGCACGCATCAGGGCATCGATGGCAATGCCCTGCGGCTGCTTTGCGATGAGCTCTTGCAAATAAATGAACTCAGCCTGAGGGGTGATTTTAGGCATGCGCTGAAAAACTCAATGTCACTAGTCAATATTGCGTCATTTTAACTGACGCAATAAAATTTAGCGACAAATAAAGTGTCGCGATCGACTATTTTGCGACATATCCGAGCTACTTCGGCAACGACAACATCCGTTGCACATAGCGCGCGATCGTATCCACTTCTAAATTGACACGTTGACCAACCTTTAGATGTTGCAAGGTTGTCACAGCAATCGTGTGGGGGATCAAATTGATACTAAAGCGTGTACCGCCCGCCACATCGTCAACCCTATTCACAGTCAAACTCACGCCGTTGACAGTGATCGATCCCTTGTAGGCCAAAAAAGCTGCAAGCGCAGCGGGGGCTTGCACGACAAGCTCCCACGATTCGCCAACTGCCTCAAACTTCACGACTTCACCCAAGCCGTCGACATGGCCTGACACCAAATGCCCACCGATCTGATCGCCAATGCGCAAGGATTTTTCTAAGTTCACTGGGCCCAGAGCCTCAAGCCCCATCGTCAGACGCAAACTTTCGCGTGACACATCAACTGAGAAACCGTCAGCGTGCTTAGACACTACCGTCATGCACGCACCTTGAATCGCGATTGAATCACCCAGACCTACGTCAGCTAAATCTAAACCACCCGCGTGAATCTTGATATGCACGCCCGTGTTTGCTTTGTCGCCCGCAAAGGGCTCGATACGTTGAATCTGACCAACGGCTGCGACGATTCCGGTAAACATCTATTGCACCTTACCCGTGTTGCTTTCAATTAAGTGAATACTTTGCATCAATTCGCGCCACCGCTCGGGCAGGCGCGCACGTACTCTAATATCTGTGCCCAACTGCTTGACCTCGGTAAACTCAAAGCGCTTAACGCCCTCAAGTTGCGTCAGCACTGGTAACTGCGCCATGCTTCTACCTTCTCCCAGCAGCATCGGTGCCATGTACACCAGCAACTCATCGACACAGCCGGCATCCAGCAACGCGCCGTTTAAGCCCGAGCCCGCTTCACAATGAATTTCGTTATGCCCTTGCGCAGCCAACCACTGCATCATCGCGCGCATATCAATGCGACGGCGCGTTTGCCCGGCTGGCGGTGCCACCGCTTCAGGCACACACACCACTTGCACACCACGCGCGGCTAAGCGTGCAGCCTTGTCAGCATTGTTATCACCCACAAACACAAACGCATCGCCACCTGCCAACACGGCCGCATCCTCAGCAATTTCAAAACCAGGATCAATCACTGCGCGCTTGGGTTGCCTTGGTGTAACGACATGTCGCACATTCATTTTTGGATTATCAGCACGCACGGTACCAATGCCCGTTAGCACCACGCAGCTGCGTGCGCGCCAATGGTGTCCATCGGCACGCGCCTCGGGGCCCGTGATCCATTGTGAGACGCCATTGTTTAATGCCGTGCGCCCATCAAGCGACACCGCCGCCTTCATCCAGACATAGGGCATGCCACGCGTCATGCGTGAGACAAAACCCGGATTCAGCTCAAGTGCTAAGTCTGAACACACACCCACGTTGACCTCAATGCCGGCCTCGCTCAAACCACGCATACCGCGGCCTGCCACACTAGGGTTCGGATCAAAGTGCGCAAACACCACGCGTTTAGGGCCAGCCGCAATCAGCGCATCAACACAAGGTGGAGTGCGACCGTGGTGACTACAGGGCTCGAGCGTGACGTACACCGTTGCACCCAGAGCATTCAAACCCTTGGCCTTCATGTCGTTTAAGGCCATGATCTCGGCATGGTGGCTGCCCACAACTTGGGTAGCACCGCGCCCCAACACTTGGCCCTCACGTACGATCAAACAACCGACACGCGGATTAGGTGAGGGCACATACAGCGCGCCCTCGGCCAAGGCAAGCGCCTGACGCATAAAAAAAACATCTTGATCGGGATCGCGCGTATCCATACCGCGCGTATAGGGCTGGTTCATGTCTTGCGCCGCAAAGGTGGGCCCTGCATCTCGCGAATCGCCTCGACAAACTCGCCAATATCTTCAAAACTTTTATACACCGAAGCAAAGCGCACATAGGCCACTTTATCAAGTTTTTTAAGTTCGGCCATCACCAATTCGCCTAAAAATTCAGTAGACACTTCGCGTTCGCCACTTGTCAATAACTTGTCTTCAATGCGCATCACGACCGCATCAACGTCTTCGGTACTAACGGGGCGTTTGCGTAACGCAAGCGATAAGCTCGCGCGTAATTTACCGGCCTCGTAATCGTGCCGGCTACCATTGCGCTTTACCACCGAAGGCATCGAAAGCTCGGGGCGCTCGTAGGTGGTAAACCGCCGGTCGCACTCAACGCAGCGCCTGCGACGGCGAATAAAATCGCCCTCGTCAGCACTGCGAGAGTCAACCACTTGCGTATCAGGATGACCGCAAAAGGGACACTTCATCGGAGTCCTAAACTTAAAGGCGTCTGTGCGGACACGGCAGCCTGTCTCGCCCCATTTACAGGAGCGATCGGACACAAGGCGTTGATCAAAAACATTGCAGGCGTCATGACGCCATTTGCCTGATTATCGATAAACCGGGAAGTTCGCCGTCAACGCATTGACCCGTGCACGCACGGCTGCAACATTGGCTGCGTCGCGCGGATTATCAAGCACATCAGCAATCAAGTTACCGGTGAGTTCGGCCTCGGCTTCTTTAAAACCACGGGTGGTCATTGCTGGTGTGCCTAAGCGAATACCACTGGTGACAAAAGGTTTTTCGGGGTCGTTAGGGATCGCATTTTTGTTTACAGTAATGTGAGCCTGGCCCAACACTGCCTCAGTCTCTTTACCGTTAACACCCTTGGCGCGCAAATCAACCAGCATCACGTGACTTTCAGTACGACCCGACACGATGCGCAAACCACGCTTGACTAAGGTTTGCGCCAACACTTGCGCATTTTTCACAACCTGCGCAGCGTAGATTTTAAATTCAGGGGTCGTTGCTTCGAGAAACGCCACCGCCTTTGCCGCGATCACATGCATCAGCGGGCCACCTTGAATACCTGGAAAGATCGCCGAGTTGATCGCTTTTTCATGTTCGGCTTTCATCATGATGACGCCGCCACGTGGGCCACGCAGTGACTTGTGTGTGGTCGAGGTCACAAAATCAGCATGTGGCACAGGGTTTGGATATGCACCACCGGCGACCAAGCCTGAATAATGCGCGATATCAACAAGCAACAAGGCACCGTTGTCTTTGGCGATGCGAGCCAGACGCTCAAAATCCATCCGCAACGAATAGGCCGAAGCACCGGCCACAATCATTTTGGGCTTTTGTGTTTTAGCCAAGTGCTCAACCTTGTCGTAATCGAGCACTTCGTTGGCGTCTAAGCCATATTGGTGAAAGTTATACAGTTTGCCAGAGGCATTGACACTTGCACCGTGCGTTAAATGGCCGCCCTCAGCCAAACTCATCCCCAGCACAGAGTCACCAGGCTTTAAAAACGCCAGATACACCGCCTGATTCGCCTGCGAGCCAGAATTAGGCTGAACGTTGGCCGCTTCGGCACCAAACAAGGCCTTTAACCGATCGATCGCCAATTGCTCGACGATATCGACGTACTCGCAGCCACCGTAATAACGCTTGCCTGGGTAGCCCTCTGCGTATTTGTTCGTCATCTGCGTGCCCTGCGCCTGCATCACGGCGGGGCTAGCGTAGTTTTCAGAAGCGATCAGCTCGATGTGCTGCTCTTGGCGAGTGTCTTCTTGCTGAATAGCAGCCCATACGGCTGGGTCAACGCGATCAAGGGTCAATTTACGGTCAAACATAGAGGTTCCTGGCGAGCCTGCAAAATTGGTTGGTGATAGTGTACTGCGCCTAGCAGAGTCTCGCCGGAGCGCAACCCGCATACCCCTGCGAGCGCCACGAGTCTGTTGGGGCAAGCGGTTCTCCGGCTAAGCCACCAAAACACTTCTGAGGCGTGGTGAATGCACGTCTTGGCGCTTCTGACACTACGCGATGGTCACACGCGCGAACTTGCGCTTACCCACCTGAATCACATACGTACCAGCGGGCAGTTGCAAGCCTTTGTCTTCGACTTTCACACGATCGATTTTGACACCACCCTGTTCAACATTACGTTGGGCTTCGGCACCCGAGGCCACCAAACCGGCCTCACGTAGCACCTTGAGTATCCCGAGCGGGGCACCTGACAACGTCATCTCGGGCATGTTTTCAGGGATAGCACCATCGCGAAACCTTGCCTCGAAATTGGCTAACGCATCCTGCGCAGCCTGCTTTGAATGAAAACGCGTGATGATTTCTTGAGCAAGTTGAACTTTAGCGTCACGAGGGTTACGCCCGGATTCGATTTCGGCACGCAGCTTAGCGATGTCTTCAAGGCTATCAAACGACAGTAATTCAAAATAGCGCCACATCAACGTGTCAGAAATCGACATCAGTTTGCCAAACATCGAGTCTGGCGCCTCGCCAATCCCGATGTAATTATTTTTGGACTTAGACATCTTTTCAACGCCATCCGTACCTTCTAGCAATGGCATGGTCAGAATGCATTGAGGCTCTTGTCCGTACTCTTTTTGCAGTTCGCGGCCCACCAACAGATTAAATTTTTGGTCTGTGCCACCCAGTTCGAGATCGGATTTCAAGGCGACCGAGTCATAGCCCTGCATCAACGGGTATAAAAACTCGTGCACCGAGATCGGCACCCCACCTTTAAAACGTTTGGTGAAATCGTCACGCTCCATCATGCGAGCCACGGTGTAACGCGAGGCAAGTTGAATAATGCCCCGTGCGCCCAAGGGATCGCACCATTCAGAGTTGTAGCGAATCTCGGTTTTGGCCGGGTCGAGCACTAAGCTAGCCTGAGCGTAATACGTTTTGGCGTTTTCAGCGATTTGCTCGCGCGTCAGCGGAGGGCGTGTGGTGTTGCGCCCCGAGGGGTCGCCGATCATTGACGTGAAATCGCCAATCAAAAAAATGACGGTATGGCCTAAGTCTTGCAACTGGCGCATCTTATTGAGCACTACGGTGTGCCCAAGATGGATATCAGGCGCCGTCGGATCTAAGCCTAGCTTAATCCTAAGAGGGATACCGGTCGCCTGACTACGAGCCAGCTTTTGAGCAAACTCGGCCTGAACCAGCAGCTCGTCGCAGCCACGCAGGGCAACACGCAGTTGAGCTTCGGTGTCTTGCATGATCGTATATTTTTGCATTGACGTATCAGAAAAAAGTCATTTTGGGTATTAAAAATAATAAAAAAAGACTCGGTAGTGAAAAATGAGCTAACATTGTTGTTTTATTGCAAGGGCGTTGCGTCACATCATACGCAAACCCCATGCAACGCGCTAAGCGCCCCCAAGTGTAATCGCTGTAATCGCGAGGGGTTGCGCGTACGACTTAGTTGAACAGGATTATCGCTTAATGACTCAAAACAACGACCTAGCCACTGCAGGGGCAAGTGCCCTCACTAAACTAGGCACGTCTACCCAGCCAAATGCTGGCTCGCGCTTGCTGCGCGGCTTACTGTTGAGTGCGGTCTTGCTCTTGTGTATCGGTGCCGCGGCGCTTGGTATGGTGCAACCCGCACAAACCGAACCCATCCCACCTGAACAAAGTCTGGTTCAAAACGTGTTGCCGTTTCCGCTTTCGGCAGATCCAACCCCTGCCGAACACTCGGCAACTGCACCCAACACGCCCTACGTCACCGAAACACGCATTCGCTCTGGCGATACGATCGCCACAATCCTTAGGCGGCTCGATATTACCGACTCAAGCTTGTCGGCCTATTTAGCCAAAGAATCCAAAGTTCGTTTCGCCAGCAAACTCGTTCCGGGTCGCTCGGTTCAAGCCGCCACCGATCACAATGGGCAGCTGCAATGGGTCCGTTATTTTCATACCCCCACTAGCAACTCAACGGGTGAGCCAACGGTCAAGCTGTTACAGATCAACGCAGCGGCAGACGGTTTCACCGCCGAAGAACTCGAACTCCCGAGCGAAGTCCATATTGAAGTCGCGGTCGGCACCATCGAGCGCTCTTTATTTGCAACGACCGATGCCGCTGGCATCCCTGACAACATCACCATGCAAATGGCCGAGGTACTCGGCAGCAAGATTGACTTCTTTCGTGGCATTCATCGCGGCGACCAGTTTCGCGTTGTCTACGAAAACCGCACATTTGAGGGCCGTCCAGCAGGGCCAGGTCGTGTCTTGGCAGTCGAGTTCATGAACAAAGGTAAATCATCAACAGCAGCCTGGTTCAGCCCCGATGGCAAAACTGGTAGCTACTACAACCTCGAAGGTGAGAGCTTGCGTGGGGCCTTTTTGCGTAACTCGATCAAATTCTCGCGTATCAGCTCAACGTTTGGGCTACGCACCATTGCGAATAATCAGGCTTGGTCCGGACATCACCCAGGCGTTGACTATGTGGCGCCAACCGGTACCCCAATTCACGCGACTGCAGACGGCGTTGTGCAGCTAGTTGGCTGGCACTTTGGCTATGGCAACACGATCATTCTCAAGCACCACAGCAAAATCACCACGCTGTATGCACATCAAAGTCGCTTTGCCGATGGCATTACCGTCGGTACAAAAGTCTCGCAGGGACAGTTAATCGGTTACGTCGGCTCAACGGGGTGGTCAACCGGTCCGCATTTGCATTACGAATTTCGAGTGGCTGACAAGCCGATTGATCCACTTTCAGCAACCGCAGCCATGCCCGCAGCAACCCCGCTTGAGCCCGAGCAGCGCGCTGAATTTGCCCAAGCGGTTGCACCCTATCGTCAGCAGCTTCAAGTCTTGGCCAAGTTTCAAGAGGTCATGCCCGAAATCAGTAGCGTAGCAGTCCGCTGATACCGGCCCCAGTGGTGAGCGCGTCTTACTACATTGGGCTGATGTCTGGTACCAGCCTAGACGGGGTTGATGCCGTACTGGCAAGCTTTGATCCCTCGGGCAAGCCTACCGTCATTGCCCACGCGTCAAGTGCGTTTAACCCAGCGTTGCGCGAAACGCTCTTCTCGTTAAACACCTCAGGCCCCGACGAACTCGCCCGCGCTGCACTGGCCGCCAATAGCTTGGTCGCGCTGTATGCCAAACTAGTCACTCAAACGCTCGAACAAGCCAAGCTCTCGTCCTCGCAAATTTCAGCCATTGGTTCCCACGGGCAAACCGTCAGGCATCAACCGAGTCTTGGCTACACGATTCAGCTCAACGCACCCGCACTGCTTGCCGAGCTCACTGGCATCACCGTGGTGGCCGATTTCAGAAGTCGCGATGTCGCAGCGGGTGGCCAAGGCGCACCTTTGGTGCCGGTTTTTCACGCTGGGATTTTTTCTACCGACCATACTCGCGTGATTTTGAACCTAGGCGGCATCGCTAACATCACAATATTGCGGCCGGATGCAGACCCGCTTGGTTTTGACACCGGGCCAGCAAATGCCCTAATGGATAGCTGGTGTCAGTTGCATACGCAACAAAGCTTTGACGTTGACGGAGCATGGGGAGCACAAGGCTTGGTCAATCAAGCGCTGCTCGATCGCTTAAACAACGCAGAGCCTTGGCTGAAGTTGCCACCACCAAAGTCTACCGGGCGCGATTTATTCAACCTTAAGTGGCTTGCGCCTCGACTGCAATACTGCGTCGGGCGACTTGAGCCAGGCCAACGCTTAACGCCTCAAGACGTACAGGCCACGCTGTGTGCCTTCACAGCGGCGACAGCGGCGCAGGCGATCAACACCTTTGCGCCTGACGCACAAGAGGTGTTGCTGTGCGGTGGTGGCGCTCACAACAGCGCGTTGCGCCAAAGCCTGCAGGCGGCGCTGCCCTGCGTTGTATCAACGACTGAGAGTGCGGGGGTAGGCACACAGGATGTTGAAGCGCTGGCCTTTGCGTGGCTCGCTTGGGCCCATCAACACAAGGTGACTGCCGGCAACCCCAAGGTAACCGGGGCGCGCGGCGCGCGAATTTTAGGAGCGACTTGGCCCGCCTAACTGGTGCAGCTTAGACTGAGAACGACGAGCCACAACCACAGGTGGTTGAGGCATTTGGATTGCGAATGACGAATTGCGATCCTTCGATGTCTTCTTTGTAATCGATCTCAGCGCCGACCAAGTACTGAAAGCTCATCGGGTCAACTAACAAGGCGACGCCATTTTTTTCAAGTGTTGTGTCGTCTTCGTTGACGTCTTCATCAAAAGTGAAGCCATACTGAAAACCCGAACAACCACCACCCTGCACAAACACGCGCAGTTTAAGGTTTGAATTACCCTCTTCGATCAATAAATCTTTAACCTTGGCAGCCGCTGAGTCTGTAAACAGAATCGGCGTGGGCGGCGCTTGCAGATCAACGGTTTGTGTGGCGATGTTCATAAGTGACTCCTGTCCCGCGGGACGATACTAAACTCTAAATGACGTGATACCTGAGTGCATTGGTCAACTATACCGCAAGTGCCTAGGTCATTCATAGAGCAACCACTCTAGAGGCAAGGACAATATCACCGTCAAGCACGCGCACCGTGACAGACTTTGGTGCAAACCTGGGCGGAAGCGCCAAAAAACCCTGCCCGCGCTGAAACTGCGCAAAATCTAGACGCAGGGCAGCGCGCTGCGCCTCAGTTTGTTGAGCCTCAACCTGTTGCCCCATCTTTTGCTGGCCCTTACCCCGCTGCGGTTCAGCCTGTTGCGACTTGCAGTGCAAGCTCTGCGCCACAAGCTCTTCAGGGCCAGCCGGTAAGGGGTTGGCCAGCAGTGGCTGCAAAATAACCATTTGCTCTGAGGCGTCAACATCCCCACGACAATGGCCTATGGCAACAAACTGTAAGGTACCCACAAAATGCTTAGTCGTTTTGCCACTGCGCATCAGCAAAACCCGATACTGCAACCCCTCGGGGTGTTGCTCAATGTCAACCGCCCGAATATCGAGCGCCCCGTGAGCGCTGGCCGGCAGCAGATCTTCAAAGAACGCCAATTGATCTTGCGCACGGCCAAGTTCTAACTGAACATTTGCTAATATTTTTTCGAGTTCGAGGCGAGCAGCCCTCTCAGTCAGCAACGCTCTTTGTGCTTGATGAAAGGGCGAACCGGTTTGAGCGCGCTCGGCCTCTAACTCAGAGCGTTCTTGAAGCAAGGCGGCACGCTCTGTGCGCAGTTTCAGTTGCTGTGCCTCTGTACCCGCACCTTGCCTGATCAAAGCTGCTAAAAGCCCGCCCAACACAAACAACAGCAAGCCACCGCAAATCGCCTTGGCAGAAGCGCGCCCACCGACTTTCACCATGCGTTCAAAGGCCTTACGGAAGAATCGCGACTTGATTCAAACCCGTGTTTTCGGGCAAGCCAAACATCAGATTCATATTTTGAATCGCTTGACCCGAGGCCCCTTTGACAAGGTTGTCTTGAACGACCAAAATAATCAAACGATCTCCGTTACCAGGGCGCTGTAGCGCAATGCGCAAGGTATTAGAGGCCCGTACCGAGCGCGTGTCAGGCTGACTACCAAACGGCATCACGTCAACAAAACTTTCGTTTGCGTAGCGCGCTTCAAAGAGCGCTTGAAAATCAACCCCACGCGCCTCGGGTAAGATCCGAGCGTAGATCGTGCTGAACATGCCGCGAATCATGGGCACCAGATGTGGCACAAACGTCAGCCCAACGGAGCCACCGGCCAAGCGTTGCAGCTGTTCGTCGATTTCAGCTTGATGACGATGCCCGGCAACACCATACGCCTTAAAGTTATCACTGGCTTCAGATAACAAGCTGCCGACTTCTGCCTTGCGACCAGCGCCACTGACGCCTGATTTGCAATCAGCAATCAGGTCTGAGGTATCGATCAACGGTTTGCCGCCAAGCAGTGGCGCCAACCCAAGCAAAATCGTAGTGGGATAGCAACCGGGGTTACCGACAACACGCGCCTTGGCTACCGAGGCACGATTCAGCTCAACAACTCCATACACAGACTCTTTAAGAATCTCGGGGCAGGTGTGCGGGATTTTGTACCATTTTTCAAACGCTTTAATGTCTTGCAAGCGAAAGTCTGCGGCTAGGTCAATGAGCTTGACGCCTGCAGCCAGTAACTCGGGGGCCTGCGCCATCGCTACACCATGCGGTGTGGCAAAAAATACAACGTCGCAGCCTGTCAACGGTGCTTTGTCAGGGGCAGAAAATGCCAGCTTCACGTGCCCACGCAGGTTAGGAAACATATTGGCAACAGGCATGCCGTCTTCTTGACGCGAGGTAATGGCTGTGAGCTCAACATTTGGATGCTGCGACAGAATACGCAAGAGTTCAACGCCGGTGTAACCCGTGCCGCCGACAATGCCAACTTTGATCCGTTTTGCTAAAGTTTGTGTCATGCTGAGACCCCTGTTTCTATACCTGCCGAGATGCTAAACACGCGGCACTGTGAAGTAAATATTATCCCATGTGCGTGTGACAGAAAAAAAGACCGCTTGCGCGGTCTTTTTGCACTGAGGCCGACATACAGCCTCGGGCGGTTCGATCAACGCTTGCTGAACTGTTTCCGACGACGTGCTTTGTGGAAACCGACTTTCTTACGTTCAACTTCACGTGCATCGCGCGTGACCAGCCCTGCTTTGGACAGAGAAGGCTTTAACGCTGCATCGTAATCAATCAGCGCACGCGTAATGCCGTGACGCACTGCGCCCGCCTGGCCGCTTTCGCCGCCGCCGTGCACATTGATATGAAAATCAAACGACGCTAAGTGACCGGTGAGTTCGAGCGGTTGACGCACGACCATACGACCAGTTTCGCGAGCAAAGTATTCGTCAACGGGCTTGCCGTTGACAACAATCTTGCCTGCGCCTTTTTTCATGAAGACACGAGCCACCGAAGTCTTGCGGCGGCCGGTTCCGTAATTCCAATTACCGATCATGGCCTATCCTTTGAGTTCGAGGGGCTGTGGCTGTTGGGCCGAATGAGGATGTTCTGCACCCGCATAGACCTTGAGCTTTTTAATCATCGCATAACCCAGTGGGCCTTTAGGCAACATGCCCTTAACGGCCTTCTGAATCGCACGACCCGGAAAACGCTCTTGCAGTTTCGCGAAGTTTGTTTCGCGAATACCGCCTGGATACGTTGTGTGACGGAAGTATTTTTTATCTTGCGTCTTGTTGCCGGTTACGACGATATCTGCTGCATTGATAATGACGATGTAATCGCCTGTATCAACGTGGGGCGTGAACTCTGGCTTGTGCTTACCGCGCAAACGGTGTGCGACTTCGCTGGCCACACGACCGAGGACTTTGCCCTTCGCGTCAATCACGAACCAGCCACGTTGGACTTCATGCGGCTTAGCCACAAATGTCTTCATGATTGGATCCTAAAAATACCTGCCCGGGACCATCCCAGACGGGCCCTCAAATAACGTTTTGGATGTTGCCAAAGCGTGTAACCCGCCCGTGCACCAACCTAGTTATTGGAGGAAAGCCTTTGATTCTACAATAAAAAAAGGATGCTGACCAAATGGCAAGCACCCTTTTTAGTTAAAACCCCGTTCAAATGAAGCGCAACGGGGTAAAAACGACTGACTGAATCGCTTATTTTTGGCGTGACAGCGCAGCACCTACGTACTGATCGTACGACGCCTCGGCCAGTCTGAACCAAGGCACCACCTGATCGCGATAGCCCATGTAGTTGTCGTGAATCGTTTTGAATTGCGGGCTTTTAGCCGAGTACTCGACGAACACCTTGAGCGACGCATCCCAACAAGCATCCATAACAGCCCGAGGAAAGGCCCGCAGCAAAGTGCCTTGCGACAACAGGCGCCTTAACGCTTGCGCATTGAGGTTGTCATAGCGAGCCTGCATCGTTGAATTGCAGGCGCGGCTCGCCGCTTCAATGATCGACTGATAGGTTTTAGGAAGCTTTGCCCATTCACCGTCGTTGACATACAAAGCCACCTGTGCGCCACCTTCCCACCAGCCGGGATAGTAGTAGTACTTGGCGACCTTGGCGAAACCCATTTTTTCATCGTCATACGGGCCAACCCACTCGACCGCATCGATTGTGCCTTTTTCAAGCGCTGGGTAAATATCGGGGCCAGGCAACTGTTGGGGCAAACCGCCTAAACGCGTGATGATCTCGCCCGCTAGGCCGGCGATTCGCATTTTTAAACCCTTGATATCCTCGACCGTTTTGATCTCTTTGCGATACCAGCCACCCATTTGGGTACCAGTATTGCCCAACGGGAAATTCACGATGTTGAACTCTTTGTAGACATCGCGCGTCAGTTTCATGCCATCGCCTTCATACATCCAGGCGTTTGTTTGGCGCGAATTCAGCCCAAACGGTACGGCGGTATCAAAGGCCAAGGAGGGGTTTTTACCAATGTAGTAATACCCGCTTGAATGCCCCATTTCGACCGTGTTCTTTTGCACGGCATCTAGCACCTGCAGGGGTGGCACGATTTCGCCGGCCGCAAAGTTACGCACGGAAAACTTACCGCCGGTAGCCTCAGACAGATACTTTGAAAAAAGCTCGGACGTACCAAACAGCGTGTCAAGGCTTTTGGGGAAACTCGAGGCCAAGCGCCAGTTCAGCGTAGGCGCATCTTGCGCAAAAACGGGTGCTGCGACAACAGCACTTCCGGCAACAGCCCCAAGGCTGGCTTTCTTTAAAAACGAACGACGTTGCATTCGAAGTCTCCTGAAAATGATTTGAGCAGTTCGGGGTGCTCAGAACTTTGAATATTACACCGGTGACTTGAAACTAAAACCTACCGGTTAATAGGTGTTTGCCCGTGTATATTGCGGCCAGAACGGGCAGCTGCTTACCGGATGACGCTTGTCACACCGTCCTTCAAGCAGCGCAGGGTGCCCTGACGCTGTCCACTTGTCAGTCGGCGTTTCAGTTGACAGCCCGCCGGCAGCCGAAGGAACCCATCGAAGCGATCGACCTCATCTTAGGGTTTTCGCCGTAGGAATCCCCGTGTTTAAAGGCAGGGAGGAAGTCAAGTCCCAGCAATCGCCATGTTTTCAATCAAAATTGAACCAGTCGTTTTGCTACCACGCGTGATGGTGTCGGCACCTACCGCCACGATTTGATTAAACATGTCTTTTAAATTGCCAGCGATGGTCACTTCTTGAACGGCGTGCTGAATTTGCCCGTCTTTAACCCAATAGCCAAAGGCGCCCCGAGAGTAGTCACCCGTTAGGTAGTTCACGCCTTGTCCAATCAGCTCAGTCACAAGCAAACCGGTGCCCATTTTGCGAAGCATGGCAGGTAAGTCGTCTTTGCGGCGCGTTACGCTTGAAGTGAGCTCTAAATTATGCGAGCCACCTGCATTGCCCGTTGTCGTCATACCTAGTTTGCGCGCAGTGTAGGTCGACAACAAATAGCCCTGTAACACACCGCCACGCACCAGATCACGGGCTTGCGTACGCACCCCTTCTTCGTCAAACGGCGAACTTCCCATGGCGCCTTTAAGGTGTGGGTCTTCAGTAATAGAGAGATGCTTTGGGAAAATCTCTTTTCCAAGCGAGTCAACCAAAAAACTCACCTTGCGATAGAGCGACCCGCCGCTGATCGCCTGCGTCAACGCGCCGACTAGGCCTAGCGCCAAGGGGGCCTCGAATAGCACCGGAAAATGTCCGGTTGGAATCCGGCGCGCAGTCAGGCGCGACAAAGCGCGCTCGGCAGCGTAACGCCCGACTGCAGCCGGATCCGCCAACCGATTCGCACGACGATCGCTGGTGTACCAGTAATCGCGCTGCATCGACTGCCCGCGGCCCGCAATCGGCGCCACCGACAAGCCATGGCGTGAGTACGCATAACCATCCAGAAAACCGCGGGTGTTGCCCAAGACAAAATGGCCTTCGTGCGTATCAACGCCCGCGCCCTCAGTATTGGTAATGCGTTTATCGGCATCCAGAGCCGCGCGTTCGGCAACGACAGCAAGTTCGGTGGCCTGCGCCACACTCACCGCCCACGGGTGATGCAACTGCAAAGTATGTTTGACATCTTTAGCCAGCAAGTCAGCCTCGGGCAAACCGGCAGACGGGTCTTCTGCGGTGTAGCGCGCGATATGCCAGGCAGCCTCAACCGTCTGGCGCATCGCTGCCGGTGAAAAATCAGAGGTCGAAGCCGAACCGCGCCGCTGCCCGGCAAACACTGTAATGTCCATCGAGCGGTCGCGCGTTTGTTCGACCGTCTCGACCTGACCTTTACGTACCGAGACTGCCAGCCCTTGGGCCTCAGAGACCTCGGCCGCAGCATCGCTTGCGCCCAGACTTTTAGCGTGTTTAAGCGCTTGCGTCACTAAATCTTCGAAAATCGGGCGATTTTCGGCAACGGGAAGAAAAGAAATTGAAGTAGCCATTAGGGGTCCATTCGCGTGAGGCTTTATGATAGCTCTATGATGACTGAATTACCTGAAACCCCCGACGACGCGCCCGACTCAATTTATGACGGCCCTAGCAAATCCCACGTCAAGCGCGAAATGCTTGCCTTGGTCGACCTTGGCAAAGAGCTCGTTGAGCTCTCACCCGAACGACTCAAGCAATTGCCGCTGTCTGAGCGACTGTACGAGGCGATCCGCTTGGCGCAACGCACCACAGCCCGCGAAGGCCTGAGGCGGCAAGTCCACTTTGTCGGCAAACTCATGCGCGACGCACCCGCCGACCAGATTCGAGCCCAGCTCGACACCTGGAAAAATGGCTCACGTGAGCAAACACAGGCCATGCATCGGCTCGAGGCCTTGCGTGACCGCTTGATAAAAGATGACGCGGCCCTTACCGTGCTGCTACAAAAATATCCCCAGGCGGATATTCAACATCTGCGCACCTTGATACGCGAAGGACGCAAAGAGGCTGCTGCAAACGAAAATCTGCGACCAGGCCAAGACCCTTTGCGCAAACACTATCGCGCGTTATTTCAGGCGCTTAAAACCCTACAGGATCCTGACACAGCACCATGAACGACAACAAACTGCTTGAGTGCGTAGAGCACGAAACCGGCCCCGCGCCCACCCACAGTGTGATTTGGCTGCATGGCCTCGGCGCCGATGGCCATGACTTTGCACCCATCGTCCCAGAACTGCGTCTGCCCGCTTCCAAAGCGGTGCGCTTTGTGTTTCCGCACGCAACGGTTCAACCCGTCACCATTAACGGTGGCATGGCAATGCGCTCGTGGTACGACATTTTGACCCCACAACTGGTCAAGCGTGAAGATGAGACGGGCATTCGAGTGTCTGAGCAGGCGATTTTGGCCCTGATTGCCCGCGAAAACGCGCGCGGCGTGCCGAGTGCCAATATTGTGCTGGCCGGCTTTTCACAAGGCTGCGCCATGACGCTGCATACGGGCATTCGGGTGCCCTTTAAACTTGCTGGTCTCATGGGGCTGTCAGGCTATTTGCCGTTGGGCGACCTAGCCCAGGCCGAGCATCAGTCAGCAAATCTTGACACCCCTATTTTTTTAGCGCACGGCACCTACGACCCAGTCGTGGCACCCGAGCGCGCCGAAACTTCGCGCGCCAAGCTCCAAGAACTTGGTTACACGGTGCAGTGGCACACCTACCCAATGCCGCACTCCGTTTGCCCCGAAGAGATCTCTGATATTTCGCAGTTTTTACAAAGCGTTTTGGTGTAGACCTGTGACGTTTTTCGAGCTCGTTTCTTTTCGAGATCGGCATGTTCCCGGTTGACTGATCACATTCTAAAATTGCTACGTATTGACGGCTTGGCGTGGGGCTTGGGTGATTTCCTCGGCTTGGTCGCTGTCAAGTTTTACTGGTTGCACCGACGTCCGCGCATTGCCCGATATCCTATTTGCGTTTTTTATAAACTTTAATTGCCTCATTTATGACTTCTGCTTCAACCCCGGTTCGCACGCGCTTTGCCCCCTCGCCCACGGGCTTTCTTCACTTGGGCGGGGCGCGCACCGCATTATTTTCGTGGGCGTTCGCGCGCCACTTTGGTGGCACGTTTATTTTGCGCGTTGAAGACACCGACCTTGAACGCTCGACCCCAGAGGCAGTACAGGCAATCCTTGACGGCATGAACTGGCTGGGCCTGACCCCAGATGAAGGCCCGTTCTATCAAATGCAGCACATGGAGCGCTATCGCGCCGTAGTCGCAGGCATGCTAGCCGCAGGTACCGCCTATCATTGCTACAGCTCAAACGAAGAAGTCGAGGCGATGCGAGACCTTGCGCGCAGCAAAGGCGCGAAACCACGTTATGACGGCACCTGGCGCCCCGAATCAGGCAAGGTCTTGCCGCCACTACCCACCGATCGCAAACCAGTCGTGCGCTTCAAAAGTCCCCAAGACGGTGCAACCGCTTGGGTCGATCTGGTGAAAGGCCCGATCAGTTTTGAGAACACCGAACTTGACGATCTAGTCATCGCCCGCCCCGATGGCACCCCTACCTACAATTTTTGCGTGGTCGTTGACGACTGGGACATGCGCATCACTCACGTCTTGCGCGGCGATGACCACGTCAACAACACCCCAAGACAGATCACAATTTTGCGAGCACTTGGCGCCCCCGTCCCCGAGTACGGCCACGTACCAATGATCTTAGGCCCCGACGGCGAAAAACTCTCAAAGCGCCACGGTGCTGTGAGCGTCATGGAATACGATCGAGACGGCTACCTGCCCGAGGCCATGATTAATTATCTGGCTCGCCTTGGCTGGAGCCACGGCAACGACGAACTGTTTTCACGCGCCCAACTCGTTGAGTGGTTCGACCCCCAGCACCTTTCTAAGTCAGCAGCCCAGTGGGATCCAAAAAAACTCAATTGGGTCAACGCACACTATATTAAGCACAGCGACGACAACGCACTCGCCCAAGCCGTTGCCCCCCGCATCACCGCCCGCGGCGGCAACCCAGCCCAAGTCGACCTATCAGCCGTCGTCAAACTCTTAAAAGACCGCGCCGAGACCCTAGAACAACTCGCCGACGGCGCCCTGCTCTTTTGCGGCCCCTTCAACCCCGCCGCAGACGACCTGATCGCCCAACACCTAACCGAAATCGCCCGCAACGCCCTACGCGATTTCGCAACCCAAGCCGCCCAAACCCCCTGGACCCGCGAAGCCCTAGGCGCCCTAATCAAAACCGTGCTGGCCACCCACACCCTGAAAATGCCCCAACTCGCCATCCCATTGCGCGTAGTCGTAGCAGGCACCGCCCAAACCCCAGCAGTCGACGCCGTCTTAGAAATATTAGGCAAAGAAACAGTGCTAGCCCGCCTAGCCAACATCTGACCGCATACCACCACCTCAGCACTGACCAGCACCAGAGCTGCGTATTTTGCTCAGCCAAAATACCAGCGCCGGGGCTGAGGCAGTGCGTGCGTAAACAAGAGGAAGGCAGTGCGTGCGTAATCAAAGGAGGGCAATGCGTGCGTAATCAATGAACGAGCGTTCGCACTCCACCACCTCAGCACTGACCAGCACCAGAGCTGCGTATTTTGCTCAGCCAAAATACCAGCGCCAGGGCTGAGGCAGTGCGTGCGTAAACAAGAGGAAGGCAGTGCGTGCGTAATCAAAGGCAAAGCAGTGCGTGCGATCTATGGTTTAAAGTAGCCGAAAGCTAGCCGGCACCTTCTGTGCCACCTCAGGCCGACTGTTAGCCCGATCTTCCCGGTACGTCAGCCGAGTCGAATCATTACGCTCGATGATATAAGTGTTGGTATACACCGGATCCCGGTAATCAACCAGTTCACCGTTTGAGCGACTAACCCGCGCCACCAACTTACCCGTGGGCGCATCCCAGCACCCCGTCTCACGCAACTCAGAGCGGATGTTGCGCCCCTGCTTGACACGCGTCTGCTGACGCAGTTTCCCATCGGCGGATAAGGTCAGTAGCGTTTGAATCTCTCCAGCGACGCCAGCTTGCTTGCGCACAATGTACCAGCTGCCGATCAACGGATGCTGGGCTGGCGGCGTCACACAAACAGGCTCGATCAAGCCGTCGGGGGCCAGTATCAAAGCAGAATCAGGCGGGCGGGGAATCCCACAGGCTGCTAGCAACCCCAAGCAGCCAAACACCAACCATCTGCCCACGCCCCGATCAAACATTGCCGCCCCAACTATTGTTATCGCTATCAACTCGAAAATGCCGCCCCGCCTTAAAAAGAGGTTCGTGCGCGGACATTGATCGCACCACTAAAAATATCTAGAGGTGACCCCGATATATTGCAGCAAAACCACGCGATCAACACATTTTTGGCATCGAAATGACACCGTGAAACCAAATTTTTTTGCATTTTCGCCACACTTTATTCAGAAAAAAATAAATTTGGATATCCCACGTTCATTGGGATATCCAAATTCTGCATAGGTATCCTGCGAAGTGCTTACTTCGCTTCATTTCACATCATATTTTTAGAATCATTTCAAGGGTTAACACTTACTAGTCAATTTGAAATATGACTATTGCGCATAGACGCATGAACTACTAGAATTAGTGCAGATAGATCTTAAAAACACCATATGTAGTGTTAATCTTCGCCCCCGCCCCACGACAAAAATATCCTGTCCAAAGCGCTCGTGACAGATTAATGACTGTCGTACGACAGCAATACGCACGAACTGCTCGACCCTTATTGAATTTTCAGCGTGGCCCGAGCCACGTTAGCACCGCAGGAGCCCTACTTAATGCAAACAACTACAAATCCCGTCGAGCGCCAAGCCACTCAACAGCAATTCATCGCAACCGCGATGCCAACAAGCGAGGCAGCCTGGGCGCAATATCACATCATTCGCCGCAACGGCGCAGTCGTGAATTTCGAGCCTAGCAAAATCGGTATTGCCATGACCAAAGCCTTTTTGGCAGTCAATGGTGGCCAAGGCGCCGCGTCAGCCCGCGTGCGCGAGCTCGTCGAGTCACTCACCCACCAAGTTGTCGCGGCCCTGATGCGCAGCCGCCCCAACGGTGGCACCTTCCATATTGAAGACATCCAAGACGCGGTCGAGCTGTCATTAATGCGCTCGGGCGAACACGATGTCGCCCGCTCATATGTGTTGTACCGCGAACGTCGCGCACAAGAGCGCTCAAAAGGTAAAGCCGAAGCCGCACCCACCGAAGCCCCCACCCTTAACGTGGTTGAAAACGGCGTACGCAAGCCACTTGATCTGGCCAAACTACAGTCCACGATTGAAGCAGCCGGCTTTGGCTTAGGTGAGTTTGTTGACACGGCAACGATTCAAAAAGAAACACTCAAAAATCTATACGACGGCGTGCCGGTTGACGAAGTCTACAAATCTGCCATTTTGGCTGCGCGCGCCATGGTCGAAAACGACCCAGCCTACAGCAAAGTTACCGCTCGCCTCTTGCTTCACACCATCCGCAAAGAAGTCTTAAGCGAAGAAGTGGCTCAAGAAGAGATGAACACCCGCTACGCCACGTACTTTCCAAAGTTCATCAAGCGCGGAGTCGAAGGCGGCTTACTGAACTCAGAACTCTCGCGCTTCGATTTGCCACGACTGGCAGCAGCATTGGATGCCAGTCGCGATCTGCAGTTTGACTACCTTGGCTTGCAAACGCTGTACGACCGTTACTTTTTGCATCTGCGCGGCCAGCGCATTGAACTGCCACAGGTATTTTTCATGCGCGTCGCCATGGGTTTAGCGATTGCTGAAATCGATCGCGAAGCGCGTGCCATCGAGTTCTATCAAATCCTGTCATCGTTTGACTTCATGAGTTCAACACCCACGCTCTTTAACGCGGGCACCCTGCACTCACAGCTTTCGTCCTGCTATCTCACCACTGTGTCAGATGACCTCGACGGCATCTACGAGGCCATCAAAGAAAACGCGCTGCTTGCTAAATACGCCGGCGGCTTAGGCAATGACTGGACACCCGTTCGTGCGATGCGCAGTCACATCAAAGGCACCAACGGCGAGAGCCAAGGCGTCGTCCCTTTCTTGAAAGTCGTCAACGACACCGCCGTGGCCGTTAACCAAGGCGGTAAACGCAAGGGCGCAGTTTGCTGCTACCTTGAGTCATGGCACTTAGATATCGAAGAGTTTCTCGAACTGCGCAAAAACACCGGTGACGAGCGTCGTCGCACCCACGACATGAACACCGCCAACTGGATCCCTGACCTGTTCATGAAGCGCGTGCTAGAGGGTGGCAACTGGACCCTGTTTTCACCGTCAGACTGCCCAGACTTGCACGACAAAGTTGGTGCGGCCTTTGAAAAAGCCTACGTCGGCTACGAAGAAAAAGCTGCACGTGGCGATTTGCCCCTGCACAAGACAATGCCTGCGACAAACCTGTGGCGCAAGATGTTGTCGATGCTGTTTGAAACTGGCCATCCTTGGATCACTTTCAAAGACCCCTGCAACATTCGTTCGCCACAGCAACACGTTGGCGTGGTGCACAGCTCAAACCTCTGCACCGAGATCACCTTAAACACCAACGACTCTGAAATCGCAGTGTGCAACCTGGGCTCGGTTAACTTGCTCGCGCACCTGAAGCACAACGCCGATGGCACCCAGTCTCTCGATCAAGACAAGTTGCAACGCACGATCAAAATTGCGATGCGCATGCTCGATAACGTGATCGACATTAACTATTACGCTGTAGACAAAGCGCGCAACTCAAATGTGCGTCATCGCCCAGTTGGTTTAGGCATTATGGGTTTTCAAGATTGCCTGCACGTGATGCGCGTGCCTTACGCTACGCAAGCCGCCATCGAATTCGCAGATCGCTCGATGGAAGCCGTTTGTTATTACGCCTACAGCGCTTCAAACGAACTCGCAGCAGAACGCGGCCGCTACGCAACCTTTGATGGTTCGTTGTGGTCGCGTGGCATCTTGCCGCATGACTCGATCGCACTGCTGCGCGAACATCGCGGTGGTTATGTTGAAGTCGATGAATCAACAACGCTTGATTGGGATTCGTTGCGCGCACGCATCAAAACACACGGCATGCGTAACTCTAATTGCGTTGCAATTGCCCCAACTGCAACAATATCGAATATTATTGGCGTGTCTGCATGTATAGAACCAACATATCAAAACTTGTACGTTAAATCGAACCTCTCCGGCGAGTTTACTGTGGTCAACGAACACCTCGTTCGCGACCTCAAAAAACTGGGCCTCTGGGATGAAGTGATGGTCGCCGACTTGAAGTACTTCGACGGCAGCTTGTCCCGCATCGATCGCGTTCCGGCCGACTTACGCGCCCTATACGCTACCGCTTTTGAAGTTGAGCCCACCTGGATTGTCGAGTGTGCAGCACGTCGCCAAAAATGGATTGACCAAGCGCAATCGCTCAACATTTATATGGCTGGTGCCTCGGGCAAAAAACTGGATGACACGTACAAGCTTGCATGGCTGCGCGGTTTGAAAACGACTTACTACCTGCGCACGCTTGGTGCAACGAGTGCTGAAAAATCAACAGGTCGAGGCGGTGAACTCAATGCGGTCAACGCAGCGGGTGCCGGTTCAACCAGTGGTACGTTTGCGGCGAGTGCGCCTCAGGCAATGCCCGAGCCCGAAATTTTGGGCGCGGCCTGCACCATGAGACCTGGTGACCCAGGTTTTGAAGAGTGCGAAGCCTGCCAATAACGTGACCGAGAAAAGATTATGCTGACCTGGAACGACGAACCCGCCACTCAACCTGCACCCCCAGCGGGCGCAGGCTTGATGCCACAAGCCTTGGCGAAAGCCATGGCAGCCTCATTGCCCTCACGCGCCGCAAGCGGCGTGTTTGGCGACTCTGCTTTACCAACCCCTGGCCTCAAAGAATCCCCAGTCGCGGTCAACACGGCTACCCGTGTCAACGCCGCCGACAAAAGAATCATCAATGGCCAAACTGATGTCAATCAACTGGTGCCTTTTAAATATAAATGGGCCTGGGAAAAATACATCGCAACTTGCGCCAACCACTGGATGCCGCAAGAAATCAATATGTCGCGCGACATTGCTCTCTGGAAAAACCCCACAGGGCTGACTGAAGACGAACGCCGCATCATCAAACGTAATCTTGGGTTTTTCGTCACTGCAGATTCTTTGGCTGCCAACAATATTGTTCTGGGCACCTACCGCCACATTACCGCCCCTGAATGCCGTCAGTTTTTGCTACGTCAGGCGTTTGAAGAGGCGATCCATACCCACGCTTACCAATACATCGTTGAAAGCTTGGATCTCGATGAGTCAGAAATCTTTAACGCGTATAACGAAGTACCTTCCATACGCGCTAAAGATCAGTTTCTGATCCCGTTTATCGATGCCATTGCTGATCCACACTTTAAAACTGGCACGCTCGAAAATGATCAAACGCTGCTTAAATCCTTGATCGTGTTTGCCTGCCTAATGGAAGGCCTATTCTTTTATGTCGGCTTTACGCAAATCCTTGCGCTCGGTCGGCAAAACAAAATGACAGGCGCCGCAGAACAGTACATGTACATTTTGCGCGATGAATCGATGCACTGTAATTTTGGCATCGACCTGATCAACACCATCAAACTCGAAAATCCTCAGCTTTGGACTCCTGCCTTTCGCGAAGAGATTTGTGCGTTGTTTGCCAAAGCTGTTGATCTTGAATACGCCTATGCCGAAGACACCATGCCGCGCGGTGTGCTTGGCTTAAATGCACCCATGTTCAAGTCGTACCTCAGATTTATTGCTAATCGTCGCTGCCAGCAGATCGGCATCGAGCCGCTATTCGCGCAAGAAGAGAACCCCTTCCCGTGGATGGCAGAAATGATCGATTTAAAGAAAGAGCGTAACTTTTTTGAAACACGTGTCATTGAGTATCAAACCGGCGGAGCCCTTAACTGGGAATAATCCGCAAATTTGCGCTTAAGACGCTGCAGTACTTGCCAGAAGGCGACGACAACCGCCCTCTGGTGCCATTTGAATTGGTTCGCGCCCCTGAGCGAGAGGCAGTTCAAATGGCTGTGCCGGATTCATTAGCACAAACCGCTTTGCTACCGATTATTGGTAGCGGCTTGTGCCGATGAATAACTCGGGCGACACGAAATCCCATGGTGGGATCAGTCAAGCACGGGTTTAACGTTTGGGACCCTGAACTAAGGAGTATTACCATGGCAACAGCCAAAAAAGCAGCAAAGAAAGCCCCTGCCAAGAAAGCCGCAGCTAAGAAAAAGCCAGCAGCAAAAAAGGCAGTTAAAGCAGTCAAAAAAGTTGTAGCCGCAGCTAAGAAAGTCGTGAAAAAAGCTGTCAAGAAAGTAGCAAAAAAAGCAGCGGCTAAGAAGCCAGCAGCAAAAAAAGCAGCGGCCAAAAAGCCAGCAGCAAAAAAAGCCGTAAAGAAAGTGGCAAAAAAAGCAGCTCCTAAAAAAGCAGCAAAAAAGCCAGCAGCAAAAAAAAAATAGTTAAAAAGCCAGCAGCTAAAAAGCCGGCAGCCGCTGCCCCCTCGACAGCAGCAGCACCAGGTGCAAAAACTGCCCTGAATCCTGCAGCGTCGTGGCCTTTTCCTACGGGTGGCCGTCCCTGAGCTTGATAGCGAAGGTTTAGCAAGTTCAAACCGTCCGGTTCTCCGGACGGTTTTTTTATGCCCGCCCCCACGCACCAGGCGTGCGCAACCGACGTCAGAAGCTGCGATAATGACGCCGAGGCGTCGCCTCTTGTTTGTCAGCCATCTCGTGCTCGCCACGAGGCATTTACCGGAGTTGCCACATGCTTGGCGAAGTCCTACGCTTTCTACTCGAAATTATTTTTTCTCTGTTGGGTGCTGCCTTGCTAGCAAGGGCTTGGATCTATGCGGTCAAGCTGCATCCCTTTAACCCCATGTCGCAGGCAATACACCAAGCGACTAACTGGTTGGTTCAACCACTGCGAAGCATCGTCCCTTCAGGTAAGGGTTTCGATGGCGCCAGTTTGGTCGGCGCGTATTTAATTGCAATCGTTTTTTTATCTTTGCTATGGCTCGCCGCAACGGGAAGCATGCTCAGCCCCAAGCTCATCCCAAGCTTACTGGGGGCTGCCTTGGTCACCGTTGCGCGCTGGGGGTTCAACCTAATCGTCTGGCTCACCCTGATCCATGCCGTCCTGTCGTGGATTAATCCGCTGGCGCCGATCATGCCCGTGCTACGTACCTTAACGGCCCCTCTGCTTGAGCCGATTAAACGCATCATGCCCAACCTGGGCGGGCTTGATCTATCGCCACTGGTTCTGTTGGTCTTGGCTCAAATCGCTCTGATGATCTTAAACCGCATCAGCTTTTCATTACTCGGGATTTGACTGTGCGGGCAAACGGGCCAAACCAATGCACGGCGGTTACGTCAACACGTGAGCGACCGCTCCGTTTGCTAACACTCTTGACAAGTGCGTTCATTTTGTGGGGTTCAACGGCCCCACTCGGCCGTACCCAAGCGTTACCAACCGCACCGCTATCCCCGACCTTGACTCCAACGGCAAGCCCAGCAAAAAATCCAGTCGCAAGTCCCACCTCTCAGGCCACTGAGCGAAATGCCTCTGACATTGATGCACAACAGCAAGAGATGCAAACTCGCTTGGCTACGACCCAAGCCGATTTGATCAAAGCACAAAATGCCTCTAAAGAGGTCAGCACACTTGACCCTAGCGCCCAAGCCCTTGCCAAAGAACGCCTCGAAGACCTTTCGCACCAAAGCGACGCTTATACGCAGATTATTGATAATCTCAAAAATTTACGCCGTTTAAGTCACAAACTCGAAAATGCCCGCAAAGAAAAGCTTGCTTGGAAGCCTCCTCCTGGCGTTGCCCCTTGGCCGCTCTCAGTTGCCGACGATTTACAGTTTGAGATCCTACGTACGCAATCGCAAATTCAGTATTTAACGCAACGCCGTACAATTATTGATGAGCAACTCTCTGAACTCAAAAAAACACGTGCAACGGTCGAGGCTGAGTTGCGCCAAGGTACTCAAAAATCGCTGGGGCTCACAGCACCTGGCGCCCAGAGCAATAAACTGCAAAACGCCAATGAGCGGCGTCTAGTTCGCCTCAATCTCGAGCTCGTCAATTTTTCGGTTGATAGCGATACCATTCTTGTCGAGCAACGCACCGCCACACTGTTGCTGGCTTCGCTCAAGCAAACCTGGGAGTTCTACCAACACCGCTTTAGCTTTTCGACTGACGACTTCAATAAGACTAGTACGGATATTGAAAAGACCATCGAACAGCTCCGCCTCAAAGAGCAACAGGCTAGCAATCGCATTAATCGAACACTCGAACAAGCTGCCTTGGCCAAAGCTCGGCTAGATCAGCTTGAAGCGACGCCCAACGTAAGTGCCGAGTTAATCGTTGCTGCACGCCGCAGCTGGCGTACCGCAGATGTGATGGCCGAAGCATCTCTGATTGAGCGTGAAAAGTATCGCACCCAGATTGACTTAAATCTTCTTTCTCTACAGTTTTGGGAGATTCGGCAAAAACTGTATTCAAACACCGATATTGCAAGTGACCTTGGCGACATGGCGCTTCGCCAGCAAACCCTCTCTAAGCAACTTGCCCTAGGGTCGGCTTATCTGACACAAATCATTACTGATAAAGCACAAGCCGCGTTCGACCTCACGACACAACTTCAACAAGCCACTGACCCTGTAGAAAAAGCCTTTTTGAGTGGGTTGCTTGCCCCAATCTCTCAGCAAATTGATACAACGCGTAGCCTCTATGTCTTGATTGGCCGCATGCATCAATATTTGCAGATTGTGAAAGCCGAACTCGACTATGCCGACACAAACAAGAGCTTCATTCAACGGATCGAGGCGGCGCGCACCGTCGTTGTAGGGCTGAGCAAAGGCATCTGGAATTATGAACTCTTTGTGATCGATGATTCGGTGGTGGTTGATGGTCGCGAGATTAAAACCAAACGTGGCATCACAATTGGAAAAACCGCCGGTGCCATCATTATTTTGGTTTTTGGCTTTAGCCTGATCTCTGGTTTAATTCGCCGCACCCTGACACTCGCAGTCAACAAGGCTAATCTTGGGCTGACCAAGTCGGTGGTATGGGGACGTTGGCTCACATTAATTGCGGGCTTTACGCTCATTGTGACCGCCTTGAATCTTGTGGATATTCCACTCAGTGCCTTTGCTTTTCTAGGCGGCGCGCTAGCAATTGGGGTTGGTTTTGGCACGCAAAATGTTTTAAAAAATCTGATCAGCGGCGTCATGCTTCTGGTTGAAAAACCAATTCGTATCGGTGATCAGGTTGAAATCGATAATACTGTTGGTACAGTCACCTCGATCGGTATGCGCTTTTCAACCGTTCATGGCCCGCAAGGCAATGACATCCTGATACCAAACAGTGTCTTAGTTGAACAAAAACTTATCAACTGGACATACTCGACACCGAGCGCTCGGAAAGATGTACGTGTCACGGTGGGCTATCGCTCAAACGTTGATACCGTTCGCGAAATTCTTTTTGCTGCAAGCAAAGACAATCCACACGTACTAGGCACGCCCACCCCACTCATTACCTTAGAAGACTTTGGCGACAACGGGCTCGTATTCAACCTGCGCTTTTGGGTCTCTCTACAATCTGGCGTCCCAGCCAACGAGATACAAAGCGATCTGCGGATCAAGATTCTTCAGGCATTTGAGCAAGCCGGAATTGAATTACCGTTTCCGCAACGCACCTTGATGTTTGATCAAGAGAGCCCGTTGGCTGTGCAACTACACCCCAGCACACAAGCAAAACCAAACGCGCTTTAGCTACTGACCCGACATCGGTGTAACCCGTGTAGGGCCCGCGCCGCTCACGACCTGCACCCGCTGATTCAGCACCAAGGGCACATCCGCTTCTTGAGCAATCACGCGCGTCTCGCCGTTGTCTAACCGAACGGTAATTTCAAGGCCGTCTTTTTTGCCGACTCGGTCTTCTACGGCATCACCGGCCAATGCACCCAAGATGGCACCCCCTAATACTGCCAGCGTGCGCCCGGTGCCACCACCAACGGTGCTGCCGACCACGCCACCCACCGCACCACCAGCAACCATACCCGCGCCTGACGTGCGATCATTTTGAATCGTGATCGGACGAACATTGACGATCGTGCCATTGCGCACGACTTGATCGCGTTGCGCTTGCCCGTAGGTATAGACGTTGGCCGACGCGCTTGGCTTGGCGCAACCAGACACCAAGGCAACGCTGGCGAGCAGCGTCACACCGAGCGCCAAGCGGACGTTGGCCTTGGACACAACGCAAATCACTGAATTCATAACAAACTCCAAAAAATTTCAGTACCTAGCCTGGTAAGTGGCTACCGTAGTGAGCGTGCAACAGTGCGTCGATTTCAGCTCGCGAGGGCGCGTGGTTTTGCGGCCCACGTGACGCGATTTTAATTGAACCCATCAAGTTGCCAAGCTTACAGGCCTCGATCCAAGTCCAGCCCAGCGTCAGCGCATAGAGCAGGCCGCCTCGATGCGCATCGCCACAGCCTGTTGGGTCAAGTACTGCAGCAGGGATCACTGGAGCAATGTGATGCTCTTGCCCCTCAGTGTAAAGGGTTGCTCCGCCCGCCCCGCGAGTTACGACCACGGCCTGCAAATTCTTTGCCAGTTGCGCCACCGTTTTACCAGTACGTTGCTCAACCACACTCGCTTCATAATCATTCACAGTCAGTGCCTGTGCCAAGGCAACCATTTCTAAGATATCTTTGCCATCGAATAAGGGCATCGCCTGACCCAGATCAAAAATAAAAGGTGTCCCTTGAGCCTGCAGTCGCTGTGCATGCGCCATCATGCCAGCCTTGGAGTCAGGTGCAACGATCGCCCAAGCGGCTTGTTGCCCGGTTAAATTATTGTCTGCAGAACGTTCCATCGCACCTGGATGAAACGCTGTGATTTGATTGTCATCCAGATCAGTCGTGATGAAGCATTGCGCAGTCAAGGTGTCAGGCAAGCTCTGAATCATGCTCGTATTGATGCCGAATTGCTCAAAACGTTGCAGGTAGTCAGTCGCGTCTTCACCTACGGTTGCGACCGGTATCGGATTACCTCCAAGCAGCTTCAGATTGTAGGCAATATTGCCTGCACAGCCACCAAATTCACGGCGCATTCTGGGTACCAAAAATGACACACTTAACGCATGAATACGATCGGGCAAAATATGCTCTTTAAAACGACCATCAAACACAGCAATCGTGTCAAAGGCCACTGAACCACAAATCAATACCGGCTTAGTCATACTAGTCTCTTAGGGAAAAAATCGATTGAGGTAAGCACTGCTGATCTGTAAACCGTTGACAACGAGTGGCACGCTGAGATGCACTTCTTGGTTCGCACCAAACGGTTTGGCAACCAGGGATTCGGGCAAATACAACTCAGGGGCAAGCACCTTTCTGATCACCGGCGTGCCCGACGCATCTTTGAGCTCGACTGAAAGATGCGGCCAAGGTTGAATTTTGTCTAGGCGATTACGCATTGAAAACTTCAGCGTCAGGTTGCTTGACTGCCCTTCGGCTTGGCCGGCAGCAGGTTGTTCGAGTGCGATGGGGGTGACCGAAATACGCTCAAGGTGTCGCACAAACGAGACTTCGCATCTTAACTGAACGCACGCCGCGCGGGCCATTGGCAGCAGGCTGGGCACACGAGTCACTAACTCGTTGCGATAAACATAAGCCAACTGCATCAATAATAATGACGCAGCCAAAAGCACCATCACGAACCAAAGTCCGCGACGCAAGCCATCCAGAGGGGTCTCATCAATTAAAAAATCTGGGGTGCCGCGTCCAACTGATGACCAATTCAAACCTCGCAACCTTGCCTCACCTTGCACTCGAAGCATCGACCCACGCTCAAGTGCGGGCTCAAGACCAAGTGTCGGCTCAACGCCAAGGGTTGGCTCGCGCTCTCGCGCCGGCGCTTGATAAAAAAAAGGCTCTGGCTGCAATGCTGCCAGGGGCTCTTCGGGTTCACGCTCAAGCTCGGTGCCGGTTTGCGCTCGACGCCGCAGCACCGATGGCGCACTGAGTTCTTGCGCGGGCCCTCGAACTGATAACCGGTGAGGCACACGATTCGCCCCAGTCTCACGTTCAGCACTGAGTGCGCGCCGCACGGACGGGCTAGGCTCTTGCTCGATGCCTTGAGAAGGGGTCAGCATCGGTGGAGTCGACGTTTCGCTCAAGTTGGCCGCGCGTTGAGTTAACACTGGCAGTTGACTTTCGAGGGTTGCATGCCCATCAAAAATATGCGTGCAATTGCCGCACCTAACTAGCCCTTCATGCACGCGCAGTTGCTCAAGCGACACCATAAAGTCGCTTTGGCACTTTGGACAACGCGTGACAAGACTCATTCAATCGCCTCAGAAATCGACGTCAACATTAAACAATAAGCACGACTCGCGTCAGGGTTTTTTACCAGCCAAACACACCCAACCATCGCGTGCCTGCCAGACTGTCAGCAGCAACCAAGGCGCGTACGCGGCCGCGACCTCTTGTGCCTGTCGCTCAAGGACCCCTGACAAAATCAATTGTCCACCCGAACGCACACGACCTGCAAGCATTGGCGCTAGAACTTTAAGCGGATTAGACAAAATATTGGCCACAACCACATCAAAATGTCCGTCAGACAAGTCGTCAGGTAGCATTGAATGCACCTCGACATTGTTGGTCTGCGCATTGTCGCGCGTTGCCTGGACGGCTTGCTCATCGATATCCACACCGGTCACTTGCCCGGCACCCAGCAACACGGCGGCAATCGCCAAAATACCCGAGCCACAGCCATAATCCAACACCGTAGCACCCTTAGGTAATTCGTCAGCCAACCATTCTAAGCAGAGGTGCGTCGTGGGATGACTGCCTGTACCAAAGGCTAAGCCCGGATCAAGCTGAATCGCAATTCGGCGAGGCTCGGGCGCCACCGGCATTTGATCAGCATGCCAGCTCGGCACAATCAGGATTCTAGTGCCTACCGTAATTGGGCCAAACTGCGATTGTGTCAGACGTACCCAATCTGCATCAGGCACTTGTCGCAGGTGCCAAGGCAGCTCTGAGGTGTTGTCAAGATCGAGGCGCGCTGCCGCAAGCAATTGCTCGGGGTCGGTGCCGTCGGCCAGCAAGACAATCACTCGATTACGACTCCAGGCCTGCGTGTTGGGTTCGCTGCCAGGTTCGCCAAACAAGGGTTGCTCGTCATCGGTGTCTGAGTCGGCGTCTTCAACTGACACCGACAACGCCCCACATTCGAGTAACGCGTCAGACAACGACTCAGCCAAGGCACCCGGACACAACAACACCAATTCACGCATGAGAGTTTCCGTTAGCGAGACGCTAAAAATCTATGTGCCTTGACAACGACCTTTCGGGAGCCCTGCGCGAAGCGACTCGAAAAATCGTTCAGCAAGGCACCTTCAAGGTCGGGCGGCAAGCTTATGTTCAAGATAATGAATACTTGTGCCACCGGCCATAAAACGACTGTCAGCCATCAAGTCGCGATGCAAAGGTATGTTGGTTTTAATTCCCTCAACAACCATCTCGGATAACGCAATGCTCATACGAGCGACGGCCTGCTCGCGGGTATCGCCATACGTGATCACTTTAGCAATCATCGAGTCGTAATACGGCGGCACAAAATAGCCATTGAACACATGCGAATCAATCCTGACACCAGGGCCACCCGGCGTGTGCCAGTTTGTGACGCGGCCTGGGCTCGGCACAAACGTAAACGGATCTTCGGCGTTAATACGGCACTCAAGCGCATGGCCTTTAAAGCTGATATCACGCTGACGTAAGGTAAATTTTTCGCCAGCGGCGACACGAATCTGCTGTTGCACCAGATCAATGCCAGTGATCAGTTCAGTCACGGGATGCTCAACCTGTATGCGGGTGTTCATCTCGATGAAATAAAACTCATCGTTTTCGTACAAAAATTCAAAGGTGCCGGCGCCGCGATATTGAATTTTGCGGCACGCCTCGGCGCAACGCTCGCCAATACGTTCGATCAATTTGCGGGCAATACCAGGGGCCGGAGCCTCTTCGATCACTTTTTGATGGCGACGCTGCATAGAACAATCGCGCTCGCCCAACCAGACTGCGTTGCGGCCGCCGTCTGCCAACACTTGAATTTCGATGTGGCGCGGATTTTCAAGAAACTTTTCGAGGTAGACCTCGGGGTTGTTAAACGCCGCGCCCGCTTCAGATTTAGTCATTGCCACCGAACTGAGCAAAGCGGCCTCAGTGTGCACCACACGCATGCCCCGACCGCCACCACCACCTGCAGCCTTGATGATGACGGGATAACCGACATCAGAAGCCAGTCGCAAGATTTCAGCAGAGTCTTCGGGCAACGCACCGGGCGAACCAGGCACCACTGGCACGCCAGCTTCGATCATGGCTTGCTTGGCGCTCACCTTGTCACCCATGAGACGAATCGACTCTGGGCGCGGTCCAATAAATACGAAACCACTTTTCTCAACGCGATCGGCAAAATCAGCGTTTTCAGATAAAAAGCCGTAGCCTGGATGAATGGCTTCGGCATCGGTGACTTCGGCCGCGGCAATAATGGCAGGCATATTTAAGTAACTATCGCGTGAAGCAGCCGGCCCGATACATACTGACTCATCAGCGAGACGCACATACTTTGCCTCGCGATCGGCCTCAGAATGTACGACTACCGTTTTGATACCCATTTCGCGACAAGCACGTTGGATACGCAACGCGATTTCGCCACGGTTGGCGATCAGAATCTTTTCAAACATGTCAGACGATCACAAAAAGCGGTTGACCGTACTCAACGGGTTCGCCGTTTTCGACCAGAATCTCGGTGATCACACCAGACTTATCCGCCTCAATCTCATTCAAGAGTTTCATTGCCTCAATAATACAAAGGGGCTCGCCTTCTTTAACGGTTTGCCCAACTTCGACAAATGCTGCAGAGCCCGGATTGGCGGCGCGATAAAAGGTGCCAACCATCGGAGCCTTAACCGTGTGCCCAGCGGCAACAGGAGCAGCTTCGGGGGCCGCGCTACCCGAGACGCCTGCCGCTGGCGCTGCGGGCGCGTAGCTTGATGCTGCGACCGGCGCCGCATAGGCAACGGGTTGTTGTGCTTGCGAGAACTTCACGATGCGGACCTTGCCTTCGCCCTCAGTAATTTCGAGCTCGGCGATGCCAGATTCTGACACAAGATCGATTAAGGTTTTGAGTTTTCTGAGATCCATAATGATATTTCCGTAAAGTTCTGAATTGAACAGTTTCGGGCCGAACAGGCCTTAAACCGTTTGCGAAGACTGCACGGCAAACCGAACAGCAGCTTCGTACCCATAGGGGCCTAACCCCACAATCACCCCCACTGCTAACTCAGATAAGTAAGACTGGTGGCGAAAAGTTTCGCGTTTATAAACGTTTGAAAGATGCACTTCAATAAAGGATATCTTGACCGCGGCTAAGGCATCACGAATCGCCACACTCGTATGTGTATAAGCACCTGCGTTAATCACAATAAAGTCAGTACCGTCGGTACGAGCCGCCTGGATGCGGTCGACCAATTCGCCTTCGTGGTTGCTTTGATAGGCCGTGAGCGTGGCGCCCAAACCGCTTGCCACAGCTACGAGATGAGCCTCAATTTGTGCCAAGGTCGTGTGGCCATAGAGATGTGGCTCGCGTAACCCTAGCAAGTTCAAGTTTGGACCATTCAGGACAAGAAGGCGTTGTGCCATGCGTGGGGCTCGCGTGAGGGATAACAGGTTAAACGATAACGAATCGAAAACCAAAAAACCAACTAAACAGAGCGCATTTTTACGCTAATTGCTGCGATTTGTCTATCTACGTCTTCGATTTTGTAACGAGACGATCAATGCGTTGCCGTAGATCATTGGGCTCTACTTGACCAAGAATTGAGTCGAAAATGCTGCCATTTGCATCGAATAGCAGGGTAAAAGGCAACCCACCCGCACTATTACCTAACTCGCGAACCATCGCAATCCCGGCGTGGCCAGCAATAAGAAGTTGATACGATATCGGTATTTTAGCAACAAATTGAGCGATGTTTTGTGGTGTATCGATACCAATGCCAACAAAATTTATTTCAGGCAACTCTTTCGCCATACTATCAAGATGCGGCATCTCTTGAACGCAGGGCGCACACCAGGTTGCCCAAAAATTCACCACAAGAGGTCGGCCTTTTAAAGTGCTGAGCGAAAACTCTTGACCATCAAGACCAGGCAAACGCGCGCCGTAAAGGGCCAAGGGGTTGGTGCTCACACGTGCAAGCTCAGTCGAGGGCCCTACCGCGCGGTTCGCGGCCGGTGCTGAACGTGACGAGGCACGCCATGCTGCCCAGCCTGATACTGCCATCGCAGCCAAGCCGCCCACACCCAGCAGAACAGTTCGTCGTTTCATAGCTTGCATCATACCGTCTCACTCTACAATGAGGCGGGGAGAATTTTCATGCATTTGCACATTTTAGGAATCTGCGGCACGTTTATGGGCGGGCTCGCACTGATCGCGCGCTCAGCGGGCCACCGCGTGACAGGCTGCGATGCAGGTGTATACCCACCCATGAGTACGCAATTGCAAGAGCAAGGCATCGAACTCATCGAGGGCTTTGAGCCAAGCCAGCTGACTCTGAAGCCCGATCTCTTTATTGTTGGCAACGCCCTGTCACGGGGCAACCCCTTGATCGAGGCCATTCTTGAAGCGGGCTTGCCGTACATCTCGGGGCCGCAGTGGCTCGGCCAAGAGATCTTACAAGGGCAGCACGTGTTAGCCGTCGCGGGTACGCACGGCAAAACCACTACCAGCTCAATGCTGGCCTGGATTCTGCAACAGGCGGGGCTCGAACCAAACTTCTTAATCGGTGGCGTGGCGCCTGGGCTCGAGGTGTCAGCACGTTATCAACCGCAGAGTTCGCTCTTTGTGATCGAAGCAGACGAATATGACACGGCTTTTTTTGATAAGCGTTCAAAATTTGTGCACTACCGGCCGCGCACCGCAATTTTGAATAATCTTGAGTACGATCACGCAGATATTTTTCCTGACTTAGCGGCAATCGAAACTCAGTTTCATCATCTGCTACGCACCGTGCCCCGCAGTGGCCTAGTGATTGCGCCAGCGCAAGACAAGGCCTTAGCGCGCGTGCTCGCACGCGGTTGCTACAGCAACCTGATTCACACAGGCCAGGCGACGGGTTGGCACACCCAAATCGTTGATCCCCTTTCGTTCAACGTATTGAATGGCACGCAGCTGCTCGGGCGAGTGCAGTGGTCTCTGACCGGCGCGCACAATCAACATAATGCCTTGGTCGCCCTACTCGCCGCCGAACACGTTGGCGTATCACCCGCCCAAAGCATCGCTGCGCTCAATCAGTTCGCCGGTGTCAAGCGCCGCATGGAAACCCGCGGCACGATCAACGGCGTAACCGTCTACGACGACTTTGCTCACCACCCCACCGCCATTCAAACAACACTTGAGGGCTTGCGCGCCAAGGTAGGGGCTGAGCGAATGTTGGCGGTACTTGAGCCACGTTCAAACACCATGAAACTTGGCACGATGGCCGCGCGCCTGCCCGCAGCGCTTGCCACCGCCGACTTGGTGTTTTGCTTTGGGCAGAACGAAGGCAAACAAGCGCTCGGCTGGGATCCCACTGTGGTACTAGCCTCACTGGGTAGTCGCTTGCATGCGCACCACCGGCTTGATGATTTAGTGTTAGCGCTGACCTCACAAGCACGCCCTGGCGATCACATCGTTGTCATGAGTAATGGTGGGTTTGGCGGCATTCATACCAAACTCCTTAAGGCGCTTGCGACACAGCGGGCTTAACCAGCGCGCCCTTTTAGTTTTAACCGGAACACTGCATGTACGTTTTATTTGAAGAAGATGGCGCGTTTAAAACTGGCCACATCCTATCAGAGGCAGATGCCGCCCTGCAGGTCGAATCGAGCTCAGGCAAGCGCAGCAAGATCAAGCGCAGCAACTGCCTGTACACCTTCGCAAACCCTGCACCCGAAGCCTTGCTGACCCAAGCCGAGGCGCTATCGCACGACATCGATCTGCAGTTCTTGTGGGAGTGCGCGCCGCAAGAAGAGTTTGACGTCGAAGGATTAGGTACCGACTATTTTGGTCACGCCCCCAACGCGCTTGAAAAAACCACCTTGCTTCTGCGCTTGCACAGCGCGCCGGTGTATTTTCATCGCCGCGGTCGCGGCCGCTACAAACCAGCCCCACCCGAAATCCTTGCAGCCGCACTTGCGGCGCTTGAGAAAAAACAACGTCAAGCAGCCCTCACGCAAGAGTGGTCTGATCAAATGGTCGCCGGCGCCTTGCCCGCTGAGGTCAGTGAACTTGCTATCAATCTGATTACTCGCCCAGACAAAAATTCACAAGCCTGGAAGGCGCTAGACGCCGCCTGCGCAGCCACGCGTCAAACGCCCGAAAGACTGCTGCTCAGCCTGGGTGCCTGGCCCCACGCTTTGGCGCTGCACAAAGGGCGCTTTCTGGCGACGCATTTTCCGCGGGGCACGCACTTTAACGAGGTTGTACTCACCGTAGTGGGGCAAGACTTACCGTTAGCCGAGGTTCAAGCCTATTCGGTCGACGATATCACCACCACTGAGATTGACGATGCGCTCTCGGTCAGCACCCTGCCCGATGGCAATGTGCGAGTGGGGATTCACATCGCCGCCCCCGGCCTCGCAGTCACTCGTGACAGCGACCTAGACGCCTTGGCGCGCGCGCGGATGTCGACTGTCTACATGCCAGGCGAAAAAATACCCATGCAACCCGATGCGGTCATCGAGGCATTTTCGCTTGATGCAGGTCGTCCGGTACCAGCCTTATCCCTCTATGTCACAGCCAATCCACTCACTGGCGAAATTCTTGGTCATGAGAGCCGACTTGAGCGCGTGGTCGTACGCGAAAACTTGCGCCACAACTCTCTTGACGAGGCCTTTACTGAAGAGGCACTTGCCGACACCACACAAGTGTTGCCGTACAACGATTGGATTCGACCGCTGTGGCAACTTGCCTTGGCGCTCGCCAAGCAGCGTGAACAAGTCCGAGGTAAACCCGAAAACAATAATCGCGTCGAATACAGTTTCTATGTCGATGGAGATCCAAATGATCCGAACACACCCGTGCGGATCTTGCCGCGCCGTCGCAATGCGCCTCTTGACCGTTTGGTGGCCGAGTACATGATCTTAGCCAACAGCACTTGGGGCGGCTTACTAGCCTCGTGCGGCTTACCCGGCATTTATCGCTCGCAACAAATGGGGCGTGTACGCATGAGCACACAGGCCTTGCCGCACGAGGCCATCGGCGTGCCGCAATACGCCTGGTGCACCTCACCGCTTCGACGTTACGTCGATCTGGTCAATCAGTGGCAGTTGATTGCCGCGATCGAGCACGGCGTATCTGCACCCTTGGTTGCACCTTTCAAACCTCGTGATGCAGACCTCTTTGCGATTATTGGCGGTTTTGAAGCGCAGTACGTCGCCTGGAACGACTTCCAAAACAACATGGAGCGCTTCTGGTGCCTGCGCTGGCTGCAACAGCAGCAGATCACCACCTGCACTGCGACCGTTCTGAAAGAAGATTTGATCCGGCTCAACAACGCGCCATTCGTGGCACGACTGGCTGGCCTGCCGCAACTCGGCCGTGGTCAACAAATCGAACTGCACATCACAGGGGCCGACGAACTCGCTCTCGAACTTGAGGCACGCTACGTCAGCCTACTGGATGCAGTCGTTGAGGCTGAGGATATTGCCGATGAGCGCGAGACGAACCAAGCGGCTACGGCTGAACTTGAGGCTACCGAAGCACCCGTTGCAGCGGATGCAACACCCGAGCCACAAAGCTCTAATACCAGTGCAGCCGTTCCTCCACCTCTTGCCTGACACTTGCGTTGAACACTTTAACGACCTCTCGTGATGCAAGCTCGCCGGTTGAACCACTTGAACCGGATGCCACCTCAACACGTTTCTTGCGTTGGGCGATTTTGCTTTCACTCCTTTGTCATGCTGCCCTGCTGGGATGGCAAAGGCAAGTCGTTGTACCGGTGCGCCCACCGGCTTCAGAGCTTGAGATCGTGATGATGAACGCAAGCACCGACAGCGCCCCTGTCAAAGCCCAAGTACTGGCACAGGTCAACGTTGACGGCGGCGGGCAAGCGACCAGCGGCGTGGCCTCAAACAACCTTCCCTACCTCGACCAAGCGCCCGAGGCGGTTGTCTTAGAGCGTCTAATCAAACAACGTCTACAACTAGAGGCCGACCAAGAACAGCTACTGACTCAGCTGCGCTCTCAGCAGCTTGTCCAAGACAACCGACCCGCCGAACAGTTTTTGAAAGACTCTCAACAACCCGGGCAAGACGAACGTAATCAAGAACAAGTGCTACTCAATAGTTCTCTGACTGCCTTGTCAGAGCGATTACAACGCTCCAACCAACGCCCGCGTAAAATGTTTGAGGCTCCCTCGGCGCAGCAAGCCCGCTTTGCTGAATACGTCAACCTCTGGCGCCTGCGAATCGAAGAGATTGGTACACAACAATACCCAACTGGCACTGAAGGAAAAGCGTATGGGTCCGTGCAGGCCAGTCTGACGATCCGTTCAGACGGCGTACTGATCGATATCACCATTGATCGTCCCTCAGATAAAGCCTTGCTCAATCAAGCCGTCACGCGTATCGCCCAACTGGCCTCGCCCTTTGCACCGTTTCCTCGCGAAATGGCATTGCATGTCGATCAAATCGTACTCACTCGAACCTGGCACTTTGTCGACGGAACCCTACAGGCAAGTTCACCATGACCATCACCACACCAGCAAGCCAAAGCTCTTCACAAGCGATACTGTGCGCCGTCATTGGCAATCCCGTCTCACACAGTCGCTCGCCCGCGATTCACCAGCAATTTGCGCTGCAAACTAAGCTGCCCGTGCAATACAACCGTCTGCCTGCCAAGCTCGATCAGTTTGTGCCCACAGTCACGCGCTTTTTTGCAGAAGGTGGCAAAGGTTTAAACGTCACCGTGCCTTTCAAGCTTGAAGCGTGGCAAATCGCCCGAGAGCATTTAAGCGTTCGGGCCACGTTAGCCCAGGCAGTCAACACGCTATGGCTGCAAAACGGCGCCCTGCACGGCTGCAACACCGATGGCGTTGGTCTGGTCATGGATTTGCAGCGCCTTGCGCTCCCGCTAAAGGGCGCACGTATCTTAATGATTGGTGCTGGTGGTGCAGCACGTGGCGTCATTGGCCCGTTGCTCGACACTGGCTGCGCGCATTTGCACATCGTCAATCGCACCGCTGGACGGGCGCATGCTCTGATTGCAGCCTGGCCACGCGAGCACCTGCCAAGAGCCGACAGTCTGTCAGCAGGAGGCCTGGCAGAAGCCGCTCACGCACAAGGTTGGGATCTCGTGCTCAACGCTAGCGCAAGCAGCCTAAGTGACGCCGCACCTGAAGTCCCCTCGGGTCTTTACGCCTCGGGCGGCTGCGCGTACGACCTGATGTATGCCGCCGAGCCCACTGCCTTTATGCGTCAAGCACAAGCCGACGGCGCTCAACAGGCGCATGATGGGCTAGGGATGTTAGTCGGGCAAGCCGCTGAAAGTTTTTATCTATGGCATGGCGTGCGGCCAGAAACCGGCTCTGTGCTACGGATGATTCGCGCTGAGCTTGATGCCTCGCGCACAAAGCATCCCTAAGCTCATCGGCGCAAAATAAAATGCACTGTTTGAAGCGTGCCGAGCTTCGTTGGGGTTTAAACTAATCCTATGCGTACAGCCCGTCGTTACCTCGCCCGTGAAATTTATCGCTCCACCGCCGTGGTGCTGCTCGCCCTGCTCGGCTTGTTCATGTTTTTCACGTTAGTCGACGAACTCGACAGCGTGAGCGCCAAGTTTCCGCTTACTGCCTTGTTTTATCTACAGGCGCTTTCGGTACCAACGCGGCTCTACGACCTTTTACCCATCGGTTTGCTGATTGGGGCCATTCTGGCACTTGCAGGTTTGGCACAACGCAACGAACTCGTGATTTTGCGCGTCTCTGGCGTCAGTGGCATGGGTTTGCTCAAAATGCTTTGGCTGATTTCAATCCCGATCGTCTTGGGCGCAACCGTGCTCTCAGAGATCATCACCCCCATCGCCGAAATCAAAAGCAGCGAGGCGAATCTGCTCATGCGTGGTCGCGTCGAAGGTGGGCGTCTTGCAAGCGGTTATTGGTTCAAAGAGCCTATGCAAGGGGGTGGTACGCGCATCATTAATATCGGTCGCCTGCTCGCCTCGGGTAACGCTGCCGATTTACGAATCTACGAATTTCCTGACGGCACAGCGCTATCCTTGACATCAACCGCCGAATCCGCGCGCTTTGCTGACGGACAGCTGATTATGCAAAATGTGCTCGAAACACGAATCGCACCCGAAACCAAAGATGTGTTGGCAGACGCCAAAGTGTCTGACAAGCCAGTTGTTGTCAAAGAAAAATTCGCTAACCGCAAAGTTGAGACGAGCCTGACTGCCGAGCGCCTGGTCGCGCGGATTCTGACGCCAGAACGTATGACCCTCAGAGCCCTGCATGATTACATCCAATACCTTGAGCGCAATCAATTGCAGTCTGATCGACAAGTCGTGGCCGTCTGGCGCAAACTTGCCTACCCGTTCACACTTGTTGTGATGTTAACCATTGCGGCCCCGATTGGCTTTATGCAAACACGCCGAGGCGGCGTAGGTGCGAAAGTCTTTCTTGGAATCTTGCTCGGTACTGGCTTTTTTATGATCAACCAACTCGCGCTAAACGTTGGGTTGCTCTATAAATGGCCCCCGGTTGTCACTGCGCTTCTACCCAACATTGGCGCAACGGTGCTAGCGCTGACAGCGATTATGGCGATGGAGCACCGCAACGCAATCATCAACAAGACCTTTGGGGTCTGGTTAGGCAGAAGATCAACGGCATGAGTATGCGTAGCATCTGGATGGTTGGCGATATTCAAGGCTGCTGTTCTTCTCTTGACGAACTACTGGCACACCCTGAAATCGCACAAGAGCCTCTGGCGCGTTTTTGGTTTGCCGGCGATCTGGTTAATCGCGGCTCGCAGTCTTTGGCAACGCTACGGCGTTTGATGGCACTCGAAGAACGCAGCGTTGCGATCTTAGGCAATCACGATCTTCACTTACTTGCGATTGCAGCCGGGGTGCGACGCCTCGGCAAAAACGACACGCTGCTCGAGATACTCGAGGCGCCCGACAGTGAAGACCTGATTAACTGGCTGCGTTGGCGGCCGCTCGCGCATTATGAGCTTGGCCATTTAATGATTCACGCTGGCGTATTGCCAAAGTGGAATGTGCAAAAAACACTGTTGCTGGCGAATGAAGTCGAACAAGCCTTACGCAGCCCCAATTGGCGCAAGAGCCTAGAAAAAATGTATGGCAACGAGCCTGATCACTGGAAAGACGGGCACGCTGGCAGTAAGCGGCTACGTGTGATCATTAACGCATTGACGCGACTGCGTATGTGCACCAGCACGGGGCGCATGGCGCTGTCCCAAAAAGCCGCACCAGAGCTCAATCAAGGTGACTTGATGCCCTGGTTTGATATCAAAGGCCGCGCGACACAAGACGTCACCGTGGTATTTGGCCATTGGTCAACGTTAAACCTCATGCTGCGCGACAACGCAATCTGCCTGGATACCGGTTGCGTGTGGGGCGGCGAACTCACGGCAGTGCGGCTGCAAGACCGTCGCACGGTGCGCATCGCGTGCCCGCAGAGCCTGGCGCCTGCCGGCAATTAACGCGCTAGTCCGCTTACACCTGACGTCATTGGCCGCCGATGAGATTGACGCTGCGTTGGCCTCGAGCCTTTCAGCAATTATTTTTGCGTAAACCAATCAAGCAAGATCGCATTGGTTTGCACAGGCGCCTCGTATTGCACCCAATGACCAATCTCGGGCAAGATGATACCTTTGCGATTGGCGTGCGGCTCAATCATATTGGCCATCAAATATTCGGGGTCACAGGTAATGTCATGCGCACCCCACACAATCAGGGCTTGACCGCTGTAATCGTCAAGCGCGGGGCCAAGTAAATCACGCCCTGAAATCCCGCGACTACGAAACCTGGTTTGTACACACGAATAGGTATGAATATCGAGTGCAAACGGATCAATCGCTTCGTCGGCGTACAACATATGCGCCCATAAATTAAAACGCATGGCCTCGCGCAGCTCTTCGTCGCCTACAGCGCGCTTCCAGTTCACCAGTTTGCCGCGTTCGCGTCGTGGGCCACCATGACCACCAGGCCCGAGTATCGCTAAACTTTTGACTGGCATCCCGCGGGCCGCTAGATTGGCTGAAACCAAACCACCAAACGAAAAACCCGATAGCTGAAACGGCGTGTTTGCACCGAGCAGTTGTGTGATGCTTTGCTCAGTCACCGTCAACAAATCACCGAACTCGCCAAACATCGGATCACTCGAGTCGCCGTAGCCAGGCAAATCCACGACAAACAACGAAAACTTTTCGGAGAGCACATCGATATTACGCGCCCAGTGCATCCAGCTACCGTGGCCACCATGAATCAGCAACAAAGGCTCGCCCGAGGCGTCGCCGTATTGCCGCCAACTCACCTGGTGATCACCCACGTCCACTGAATGACGCACCGCGCGCTGTTCGTGCTGCTCAATCCAAGCTTGAGTGTTGGGGTCGTTCCATTGCGCCATGTCTTTATCTCTTTGATCAATATGCTACGGTTTTAGCCCAAGGCACGGGATATCGCCAAGCGATTTTGGCAGAAGGAGGCTTACGGCTGAGCCGCGAACGCCAATACAAAACCTGTTGCCTCCCTGTCCGACTTAGAATATAACAAAGGCCTCATAGATGAAAAACTACGAAGTCAAGATGACATAGGTCGGTATCGATCGCATTGAACTTGGCTGTTAAGACTGGATTTTTCAAGCCAAGCGCAATACTTTCAACGCAGACTGACTCCTTGAGCATCGCTCAGGGTTACAAAAATTTTCTTGAGATACACCGCCCTATGATTATTGATGTTCACGGCCATTTCACGACAGCGCCACCTCAAGTTGCTAAGTTTCGTGCCGATCAGATCGCCGAATTTGATCGAAGCGGCAAAGCACCCACTACCCCACCCCCAGCAGTCTCAGACGCCGAGATTCGCGATGGCATTGATAACAATCAGCTGCGCATCATGCGCGAGCGGGGCATTGATCTGACGATCTTTTCACCCAAAGCAGTGGCGATGGATCACCACCGCGGCAACGAAGATACCAATGTCGTTTGGGCACGCTACAACAACGCGCTCATTGATCGCGTCTGCAAGATGTATCCCGATAATTTTGTCGGGGTCTGCCAGTTGCCTCAGGCACCTGGCGTTGCCCCTGGGGCCCGCATGTTTGAAGAGCTTGAGCGCTGCATCAACGAGTATGGCTTTATCGGTGCCAATATCAACCCCGATCCCACGGGCGGACACTGGGGCGACCCGCCGCTTTGGGATAAAAAATGGTGGTATCCGCTCTACGAAAAAATGGTGGCGCTTGATATACCTGCGATGATTCACGTCAGCGGCTCATGCAATCCACATTTCAATGCGGTGGCTACGCATTACATCAATGGTGACACCACCGCGTTTGTACAATTCATGACGTCGGATATTTTTAAAGATTTCCCGACACTTAAATTCATTATCCCGCATGGCGGTGGCGCAGCGCCTTACCACTGGGGTCGTTATCGCGGCCTTGCGCAAGACATGGGCCTGCCACCGCTTGAGCAAAAGGTTTTAAACAACGTGTTCTTTGATACCTGCGTGTATCACCAACCTGGTATTGATCTTTTATTAAAAGTGATCCCGACCAAGAACGTTCTGTTTGCCTCAGAAACCGTGGGGGCAGTGCAAGGGATCGATCCGCTCACCAATTTTTATTTTGACGATACCAAGCGCTACATCGACGCCTCGCCGTCGGCTGACCTCTCGCAAAAACAAAAGATCTTTTCAAGTAATGCGCTGGGGGTGTATCCGCGTTTGCGTGCGCACCCAAGGTGCCAAGGCTGCTAAGCACAGCCTGAACGCGTGGTGCAGCTAGGTTGCACTTTACGCTGAGGTGTGCAACCGTTTCAACGCTAGAGGGCCACCGAAAGCACCTTAGACCTGTTTCGCACGAGGCGTACCTCAGGTGTTTGGCAACACGACTGCAGCGATCGCGTCACGCGCCATGTGGCCAAGCGCAGCACGTGGCGGTGGGCTCTCAGCCCCCGCCTTGAGGATGACCGGTAAAAAATGGATTTCGACGGATAGACCGCTGGTGCTTAAGACGCACCACACGCTATCAAGCAAAGTCTGCTCTCCCACAAAGGCAGCCAGATCGCTTCGCCGCCCCTGGTGAAAATACAGTAGCGCCACCGGCTGAATTTGCACAGCCGCTTTGCGCGCAGGTTCAAACAAGTTGGCATAAAACGGCAACAAATCAAAGCCGGGTGATGTCGTTCCCTCAGGAAACAAACCCACAGCCTGCTCGCGTGCAAAGTGTGCCTGCATCGCTATGCCGACTTTGTGCACGGTATGGCGCGAGGCGCGTTCAATAAAAATTGTGCCGGCACCGGCAACGAGCCAACCAAGTAAGGGCCAACGCCTAATTTCGCTTTTTGCGATGAAAGCTGTAGCTCGCACACCGTTCAAGAAAAAAATATCGAGCCAAGAGATGTGATTCGCCACCCACAGCACACCTCCGTGCAAAACAGGGTCACCTCGCTGGATGACGCGCACGCCGCACAATCCGAGCAGTATTTTTGACCAATATTTTTTTGCCCAAAGGCGCCCAGACAAACCAATCCAAGGGTATGTCAGTGCGATGATCAAAAGGCCGCAAAGGATCCAACATGTCACGAGCACCAGGCGCAACGTGAACCGCAAGACCTTCAACCAGCGAGCTCCCAGGCAACCTGACCACGCACCATCGTCAGGCAAACACGACCGGGCAGCTCCATTCCTAAAAATGGGGTGTGCTGACTTTGGCTCAAGAAGGACTCTCGGTTGACTTGCCAAAACGCTTTTGGATCGACCACGCACAGGTCAGCGGGCGCACCTACGCCGATTTGACCCGCTAGGGTAGCTTGAACAGAGGCGCCCGCAAGCACGCGACCTGGGCCGCTTGTCACGCGCGCCAGTGCCTCAGGCAAGGCAACCTTGGCCTCGGTTGCCCATTTCAGCGTCAATGAAAGCAAAAGCTCAAGCCCCGTAGCACCAGGCTCGGCTTCGGCAAAAGGCAACATCTTGCCATCATCATCAACCGGCGTATGGTCTGAACACACGACATCGATCGTGCCGTCTGCTAACGCAGCACGAATTGCGTCGCGATCACGCTGCCCTCGTAGGGGCGGATCCAGACGAAAATTACTGTCGTAATAACCGATATCAACATCGGTTAAATGAACGTGGTTTGCCGATACATCACACGTAACGGGCAAGCCTTCACGCTTGGCGGCCCGCACGAGCTCAATACCCGCTGCCGACGAAACTCGGCAAATATGTAAACGCACACCGCAAGTGCGCTGCAAGTCAAAGAGCGTGTTTAATGCAACGGTTTCAGCCTGCACTGGGATGCCAGGCAAACCAAGTCGCGAGGCGTAGGCGCCGCTGGCCGCAACACCAGAACCCGACAACCAGGGATCTTGCGCGCGCAGCCACAGCATAAAGTCAAAGGTGCGCGCGTACTGCATCGCGCGCAATAAAACATTGGTATCCACGATCGGCGTAGCGGCTTGCGAAAACGCCACGCAACCAGCTTCGGTGAGTTCAGCCATCTCGGTGATGACCTCACCCTTGAGACCAACCGTCATGGCACCCAGCGGATATAAATTGACCTGGTCGAGTTGTCGCGCACGATGCTTGAGCATTTCAACCAAACCAGGCTCATCAAGCGCTGGATCCGTATCAGGCGGCAGCACCAAGCTGGTAATGCCGCCGGCTAATGCCGCGCGCATTTCAGACTCGAGCGTGCCACGGTATTCAAACCCAGGTTCGCGCAGGCGTGCCGCCAAATCCACCAAGCCAGGCAACACTAACTTATCGGTGGCATCGATGACACGATCGGCCTTGAAACCCACCGGCGCCGCGCCAAGCGCTGCGATGACCCCATCGCTCACAAATACATCGGCTACGCGATCCACACCGTTCGCAGGATCAATCACCCGACCATTTTTGATCTGTAGCTTCATGCTGAGGCTCCTGCAACAATACTCATCACCGCCATACGTACCGCGATGCCGAACGTCACCTGATTCAAGATGACAGACTGCTTGCCGTCGGCAACCGCCGAATCAATTTCTACACCACGATTCATTGGGCCCGGATGCATCACGATGCAATCAGGCTTAGCCAACGCAAGTTTTTCTTCGGTCAAGCCATAATGCTTGAAGTATTCGTGTGACGAGGGCAACAATGCACCACGCATACGCTCATTTTGCAGTCGCAGTGTGATGATCACATCGACATCTTTTAAGCCTTCGCGCATGTCTGTAAAGACACGCACGCCCATCTGATCTAAACCACTTGGCAGCAAGGTTAAAGGCGCAATGGCCCGCACCTCGGCCACCCCAAGTGTGGTGAGGGCATGAATATTCGAACGCGCCACGCGCGAGTGCAACACATCGCCCACCACCGCAACAGTCAAGTTTGAAAAGTCTTTTTTGAAATGACGAATCGTGTACATATCCAGCAAGGCTTGTGTCGGATGAGCATGGCGCCCGTCTCCGGCATTGATCACATGCACATGGGGCGCCACATGTTGCGCGATCAGGTAGGGCGCGCCACTGGCTTCGTGACGCACCACGAACAGGTCGGCCTGCATGGCCGTTAAGTTGGCGATGGTATCCAGCAAAGTCTCGCCCTTGGCCGCAGACGACACATTGATATTTAGATTAAAGACGTCCGCTGATAACCTCTGAGCAGCAATTTCAAAGGTGGTACGAGTGCGCGTTGAATTTTCAAAAAACAGATTGAATACACTTTTGCCGCGCAGCAGGGGGACTTTTTTCACGTCGCGCTCGGCCAGCGGCACAAAGGTTTGCGCTGTATTCAGAATATGCGTCAATATTGCGCGCGGCAAACCCTCAGTCGTCAACAGATGCGTCAGTTCGCCATGGCGATTGAGTTGTGGATTACGCATCAGTTCTCCTTGGGTTCGGTCGTCAACACTAACGTCCCGTCTTCGGTTTGCGACAACACCAATGTGCCCGCAGGAGCAGGCGTCACCACGCCACCGACCGCGACTGCTGCGATCGGCAGTTCGCGCCCACCACGATCAACCAGTACCGCCAGGCGAATCGACGCGGGACGACCATAGTCAAACAGTTCGTGCATGGCCGCTCGGATGGTGCGCCCGGTGTAAAGCACATCATCAATCAAAATTAAATGCTTGTCGGTGACCGGAAAAGAGATGTCAGACGGCAACACCTGGCTATGCAAGCCTATTTTGTCAAAATCATCACGATAAAAACTGATGTCTAGCGTGCCGTAGGGCTGCACCAACTTTAAGTCGCGATGCAAGCGTGCGGCAAGCCAGGCGCCACCAGAATGGATACCGACTAAATGCACCTGTTGAATCGGCAAAGACTGGACGATTTGCCTGACGGCAGCGAGCAAGTCAGCGTAGAGCGTTTCAGCATCGGGTAGCGTGTCAGGGGTGTAAGCGGTCGGCTGTTGTGACATGGGGGCAGGCCTTAGGAATGCGCATCAAAATAGCGTTGCAGAATAATAGCCGCTGCGACAGCATCGTCGGGCGCATTGCCTGTAATTTTCTGAGCCTCGACGCTTGAGCCGCGTTCATCGACCAGCACAACAGGTATCCCAAAACGGCCCTCAAGCTGGCGGGCAAAGCGTCGGCAGTGTTGCGAGGCATACTGCTCAGAGCCATCGGTTGCCAAGGCTAGGCCAACGACTAGGCGTTCGGGTTGCCAGGTCGCGAGCAACGCCTCAATACGGGCAAAGCGCCCGTCGCGTGTGGATTCAAGTATCAAATCCAAGGGCCGCGCTTGCTTAAGAAGAGTGTTGCCGAGCGCAACACCGAGTTTTTTAGCGCCATAGTCAAAGGCCAGAAGCGTTTCTTCAGGCATGCCCTGCCGCACCGGTGAGCATAATTGGATCGATACCAAGCAACTTTAACGCCGCCGGGTACCGCAGTTCAGGGGGCGTCGAGAAAATGATTTCGGTGTCAGCGGCGACATTGAGCCAAGCGTTTTGCGCCAACTCGTTTTCAAGCTGTCCTGCCCCCCAACCCGCATAGCCGAGTGTGACCAACAGTTTTTCGGGCCCTTTGCCCGCTGCGACCTCTTGCAACACGTCGCGCGAGGTGGTGAGCGCTAACTTGCCAAGCTTGATACTTGAGTTGTAGTCGCCCAAGGGGGTGTGCAACACAAACCCACGATCCGTCTGCACGGGTCCACCAAAAAACACCACGTTTGTCTGAAACGGACTTATTTCGAGTTTCAGGTCAATTTTTTCAAGCAAACTCGTTAAGGATAAGTCGGTTGGGCGATTGATCACGAGCCCCAACGCTCCCTTGGGGCCGTGTTCACAAACGTAGATGACGGTCCCGGCCAACTCGCCCGTGACCATACCCGGCATCGCCATCAAAAACTGATTTGACAGGTCAATCGCTAAGTCTGGCGAGGTGTCTTGGGTGATCTTTGGGTCTGGCGTCATCAATACGTACCTTTTTAAAAATTATTTAGACTTCCATCATTTCAAAATCTTCTTTGCGTGCGCCGCACTCTGGGCAAACCCAGTTTGGCGGCACGTCTTCCCACTTTGTGCCGGGGGCAATGCCCTCTTCAGGCAAACCAGACTCTTCGTCATAGATCCAACCGCAAATTAAACACATCCAAGTACGCATAGCTCTCTCTTTAAATTAAGCCCCGTTCGTCATCAATAACAGGGGGCAAACACGGTTGTTCTTTTACAATGGGGTCAATCTTACCGAAACCAACCGCTCGCTGTCTGTTTATTGCCTGCCTTTTTGACATGAATCCACCAAATTCGACTTCGATTGTTCTGATTTTTGGCCCCTTTGACCCCACAGGTTCGGATGGGCTACCGGCCGATGCCATCACGTGCGCCGCCCTCAACGGGCACGCGCTGGCCACTTTAACTGCCGTCACGATCCAAGACAGTGCCGACACCGAGTCTGTGTTACCGTGCCCTGCAGAGCAAATTGACGATCAGGCGCGCTGCCTACTTGAAGATATCCCGGTGCAAGCGATCAAAGTCGGGCAATTATCATCAGTTGAGGCCGCCAGTGCGGTCGCGCAGATTGCAGCCGACTACAGCCAAGTCCCGATGGTATTGCATCTTGGTCAGCAAGAGATCGATACCGAAGAAGCCACCGAAGACGAAGATGACGTGCAAGACTTAATTGGCGCGGTGATCGAGCTGCTAGTGCCCCAGGCACAAGTGGTAGTGGTTGATGGCAAGCGTCTGACCCAGTGGGTTACAGACGATTTGCTCGAAGCCTCAGGCCAGACTGCCGGCCCACAAGCCCTTCAAGCCATTGGTGCAAGTTGGGTGCTGGTGATTGGACATCAACAGCGCCCAGGGCATCACGCCAATATTCTGCTCGGCCCACAAAACGAAACCATTTCATGGCCGTGGGTGGCCCCACCCGACCGGCTGCGAGACTCGAGTGGTCTGGTGGCAACAGCCCTGGCCACCCTACTGGCGCAAGGCCTAGACGTACCCGAGGCTGCTCGGAAAGCCTGTAGCCACGCAGAACGCGCGGTTGCCCAATCGTTTCAGCCAGGCATGGGTAATCGCATTGCCCGTCGGCTTGCTCTCGGGAGTTAAACCATGACCTTACCAAATACAGCAATAAAAACACTGCGTTTTCCTTCAGGGCTTTATGGTGTCACACCAGAATGGAACGATGCCAAAAGACTTAAACAGGCGGTGCGCGCTGCAGCCAGTGGCGGCATGCGTGCGCTGCAATTTCGCCACAAATCGCCTGATCGCGGCTTGCGCACAGAATTAGCACAAGGCCTCGCGACGTTATGCCGCGAGCTTAACGTTAGCTTTTTCATCAACGATGACTGGCGCTTAGCGCTTGAACTCAAGGCCGATGGGGTCCATCTCGGGCAGCACGACGACCCTCCTGCGCAAGTGCGCGCTGAGATTGGCCCCAACATGCTCTTAGGTGTGTCGTGTTACGCCAACATACAACTTGCGCAACAACTCTTGCAGCACGAAGTCTCGTATATCGCCTTTGGGGCGATGTACGCATCGCAAACAAAACCGCTGGCACCCCCCGCACCCTTAGCGGTTTTACGCGAGGGGCGCGACCTTTGCGAACGTTATTCGGCGCCTCGCCCTGCCGTGGTGGCGATTGGCGGGATCGGACCGCAGCACGCGCAAGCCTTAGCACTGGCCGGCGCTGACTCACTCGCAGTGATCGGCAGCTTGTTTATGGCACCCGACATCCAAGCCGCAGCTCGCGCGCTCTCGCAACCCTTTTCTTCTCTGGTCTAGGCGGATCTACTCTTATGTCTCGCAACGCTGAACTTTTTGAACGTGCCTGTCTTAGTATTCCTGGCGGCGTGAACTCACCCGTGCGCGCCTTTCGCTCAGTCGGCGGCACACCGCGCTTTGTCGCGCGCGCGCAAGGCCCTTATTTTTGGGACGCCGAAGACAAGCGCTACATTGATTACATTGGCTCATGGGGCCCTGCGATCTTAGGTCACGCACACCCTGAAGTCGTCAAGGCGGTACAAGACGCCGCGGTGCATGGCCTGTCGTATGGCGCCCCCACAGAAGCCGAGATTGAAATCGCTGAAATGCTGATTGCTCGCATGCCTTCGATTGAGCAAGTGCGTTTAGTTAGCTCTGGCACCGAAGCCACCATGACTGCCATTCGCCTAGCGCGGGGCGCAACCGGCCGCAGCAAGATCATCAAGTTCGAAGGCTGTTATCACGGTCACGCCGACAGCTTGTTGGTCAAGGCGGGCTCTGGCTTGCTCACCTTTGGTGGTGACCCAACGTCTGCCGGCGTACCACCCGAATTTGTCGCTCACACCATCGTGTTGGATTACAACGATATCGCCGGAGTCAACGCGGCGTTTGCCACACATGGCAAAGAGATCGCCTGCATCATCGTCGAACCCATTGCAGGCAACATGAACTTAATCAAGCCGATCGCTGGCTTTCTTGAAACCTTGCGCAGTGAATGTACTGCACATGGCGCCTTACTCATTTTTGATGAAGTGATGACGGGCTTTCGCGTTGGCCCACAAGGCGTGCAAGGCTTAACCGGCATTAAACCCGACATCACCACCTTGGCCAAGGTGATTGGCGGCGGCATGCCCATTGGCGCGTTCGGTGCCAGCGCTGCGATCATGAAAAACATTGCACCTCTTGGTGGCGTCTATCAAGCCGGCACCTTATCGGGCAACCCGGTTGCCGTTGCAGCAGGCATTACCACGCTTAAATTGCTGAGCAAACCTGGCTTCTATGAAGCGCTTGCTGCACGCACACGCAAGCTGACAGCGGGTTTAACCGCCGCCGCACGTAAGCATGGCATTGCCTTTTGCGCCGACTCTGAAGGCGGCATGTTTGGTTTGTACTTTTCAAACACCGTCCCGACCACCCTCGCTGAAGTCTCGGCCAGCAACATCGACATGTTCAAAGTATTTTTTCATGCCATGCTCGACGAGGGCGTGTATTTTGCACCGTCGGCGTACGAGGCAGGCTTTGTCTCAGCCACACACACTGATGACGTCATCGCCGCCACGGTGGCTGCCGCTGATCGAGTGTTCGCGAAGTTGGCCTAGCGATAAAGTCAGTGCATGTTGATTTTTTAACCAAATGCGCGGAAATCCTCCCCGTTCAGGGTGAGGATGAGTCGGGTGGATACCGCAGGTGTCCCTGTTGTTCGTTGACTTAGACGTTTACTTTCACTGAGTATTTCGTCAAAAATGCTTGTCTAAAGTGAATCTGACTTAAACGCCGAGATACCGTGCCCATAAGGCACGGTCTGCGTTTAACGCGGCTGAACTACCTTGCCACACCACACGGCCTCGTTCAAGGATCACGTGGCGATCGGCGAGTTTAATCAGCCGCTCAACATATTTGTCGATCACCAAAATCGTTTGCCCTTCTTGGCGCAGACGCGCCAGGCACTGCCAGATCTCTTCGCGCACCAAGGGTGCCAAGCCTTCAGTCGCCTCGTCAAGCACCAACAAACGTGGATTGGTGACTAGCGCGCGGCCAATCGCCAACATTTGCTGCTCACCGCCCGATAGCTGATTGCCCATATTGCCCGCGCGTTCACGCAAGCGCGGAAACATCGCAAAGACACGTTCAGCATCCCACTGTTGCACTGAAGCGGCATTGCGTTGCGCAGCAAAGGCCGTTAAATGTTCGCGTACAGTCAGGTTAGGAAAACACTGTCGCCCTTCGGGGACAATCGCCAACCCTAAACGCGCGATACGATCGGTAGACCAACCCGCAATGTCTTGCCCGTCGACTTGCAACGAACCCGCTTGCAAAGCAAGCTGCCCGAAAAGCGTACGCACGAGCGTCGATTTGCCCATCCCATTACGGCCTAATACAGCGACCACTTCACCCACGGCAATCTCAAGCGAGACGTCAAACAAGACCTGGCTTAGGCCATAGCCACTTTGAATATTTTTAATGCTTAACATGTTGAGCCTTCGTCGCCCAAATAAGCTTGCCGCACAGTCTCATTCGCACGAATCTCTTCGGGCGTGCCTGTCGCGATGACACGACCATACACCAGCACTGAAATACGATCGGCCAAGCGAAATACCGCTTGCATGTCATGTTCAACTAAAAGCATTGCCGCGCGACCACGCAACGATTCAATCAATTCGGTTAGGCGCAAGGTTTCATCAGGCCCCATGCCGGCCATAGGCTCATCCAATAGCAACACCGAGGGGCGTGCCGCCCAAGCCAACGCAAACTCAAGCTTGCGTTGCTCACCATGGGGCAGCGTCCCAGCAGACAAATCCCATAACGAGGCATCGATTGAGCATTCGAGTGCCAAGGCCTGTGCCGCGCTGTACAAAACCGTGTCACGCTCGCGCGAACGCAGAAAACTAAACTGGCTGCCTTGCTGAGCTTGCACGGCGATCAGCAAGTTATCCATCACCGAGCTCTTTTGAAAAATATTGGTGATTTGATAAGAGCGGGCTAAACCAGCTGCGACACGTTGCTGCATCGGAGCGCGTATCACGTCGCGCCCATTGAGCAACAGGCCGCCGCTATCAGGCGCAACAGCGCCCGACAACAGATTGATCAACGTCGATTTACCAGCGCCGTTCGGCCCAATCAACGCGTGAATCTCGCCTGGTAACACAGACAGTGAAACCTGATCGCAGGCCTGCAAAGCACCAAAGCGCTTAGAGAGTTGAGTCGCGGCAAGCACTGGCGAAGTTTCAGATCTCGTGCTCATGTCGTGCGCCGTAAAAAGACACCCGCCACACCGCGTGGGGCGAACAACACAATGATCAAGAGCAAAACACCCAGCGGCAAATGCCAATACTCGGTATAGAGCCGCAAAAACTCTTCAAGTAGCAACATCACTGCGGCACCGACCACGCCCCCAAAACGCAAACCGATACCACCCACAATGACCATAATGATGAGATTGGCCGAGGCTGTCCAGTGCATCAAACTTGGGGACACAAATAAATTGTGGTTAGCTAGCAAGGCACCCGCCAAGCCCGCCAACGCACCAGCAAACACAAAGGCCACTAACTTGATTCGTAACACCGGATAACCTAAGGCTTGCATACGCGTTTCGTTTTCGCGAATCCCTTGCAACGCCCGCCCAAACCGCGAGTTCACCATACAGTGCATCAGCCACAGGGATGCGGCGACGATGCCTAAGACTAGATAATAAAACTGCGTATCGTTACCCAAGTTCAAAGCGGGTAAGGTAGATGGAGCCGAAAGGTTGATGCCATCTTCGCCACCGTACTGACGCAATGAAATAAAGAGATAGAAGACCATCTGCGCAAAGGCCAGCGTGATCATAATGAAATACACGCCTCGCGTGCGCAGCGAAATCGCTCCGATCAACAATGCTAAGGTGCCCGCCACTAGCATCGCCAACGGCCAGACAACAAGCGCCTGACCATAGCCCTGAGCTGACAAAATCGCCACCACGTAGGCACCCGCACCAAAAAAAGCTGCGTGACCTAACGCCACCATCCCGCCATAGCCCAAAATAAAATTCAAACTACTGGCGACCAAGGCGTAGATCAAGACGCGCCGCACAAACGAGACATAAAAACCAAGATCAAACACAGGTGCAACTAACGGAAACAACACCAACAACAGCAAGCAGCCAAGAGGCAACCAAGAGTGACTCAAACGCTTCATCATCAGCCGCGCGCCGGAAACAAACCCGCCGGCCTAAACACCAGCACCACAGCCATCAAGATATAAATCGCAATCGCTGCCAACGTGGGGCCCACACTTGAGGCAACGGCCGGAGAAAAAAACAGTTTGAGTAACGTCGGCAAAAAGGCACGCCCTGCGGTATCGACAAAGCCCACTAACAGCGCCCCGACAAAAGCGCCGCGAATCGAACCGATGCCCCCGATCACAATACACACCAAGACCAAGATCAGGATTTGCTCACCCATGCCCGCCTGAATGGCCGTAATCGGCCCCAGCAAGGCACCTGCCACCGCCGCCAAGACCGCCCCCAGCACAAACACGCCCATAAATAGCAAAGGCACGCGCACGCCCATCAACGTCGCCATCTGTCGATTCGAGGCGCCAGCACGCACTAACACACCAGCGCGTGTTCTGGTGACAAACAGATACAACCCAAGCGCCACCGCTAAACCAACAGCAATGATCAATAGGCGATAGGCAGGATAAAGAAAATCTGACGACAGTCGCACTGGACCGGATAGCTCAGAGGGCATATTCATCATGATGGGGGCGGGCCCCCAGATCATTTTGACGACATCATTCGCAATCAATATCACCGCGAAAGTACCAAGCACCTGCGCCAGATGATCGCGCACCACCAACTTACGCACCAACACCAACTCGAGCACCAAACCGACTAGGCCAGTGATGACAGCAGCCATCAACACGGCTGCCGCAAACGAACCAGTGACTTGCATGGTTTGGGCTGCAACATAGGCACCAGCCATGTAGAGCGAGCCATGCGCCACGTTCAAGATATCTAAAATCCCAAACACTAGCGTCAGGCCTGCTGCAATCAAAAATAGCATCAAGCCAAACTGCAAGCCATTGAGCAATTGCTCGGCAATCAGTGTGCCGCTCATCGAGGTGCCTTTTGCCGAGCCAAGAGACTTACTTTTTGCATTCGCCCACGTAAACGTCTTGGTACGAATCAAACACTTTGCCGACTAACTTATTGGTGATACGACCATCAGCGCCTTTCTCGACCACGCGAACATACAGGGCCTGAATCGGAAAGTGATTGACGCCATACTTGAACGAGCCGCGTACCGATGAAAAATCAGCTTTTTTCAAAGCAGCAATCACGGCTTCACGATCAGCCACTTTGCCACCCGTAGCCTTAACGGCAGCGTCAATCGCCATGATGGTGTCATAGGCTTGAGCGGCATACACAGCGGGGTAGCGATTGTTGTACTCTTTACGAAATGCCTCGACAAATTTTTTGTTCTGCGCATTGTCTAAGTCGTGTGCCCACTGAGCGGTGTTAAACATCCCGATCAAGGGTTCACCCACGGCCTGAATCACGTCTTCATCTGCTGAAAACCCAGGGCCAACAAGCTTCACACTTTTATTCAAGCCTGCCGAAACAAACTGTTTCACAAAATTGATGCCCATCCCACCTGGCAAGAAGATGTAGATCGCATCTGGCTTGGCATCGCGAATCTGCGCCAGTTCAGCAGCGTAATCAATCTGCCCAAGCTTGGTATAAACCTCTTGGTTTGGCGCAAGTTTGTAACCACGCTTAAAACCATTTAACGCATCTTTGCCAGCAGGATAATCAGGGGCGAGGATGACCATTTTTTTGAAACCACGGTCGGCGGCAACTTTACCTGCAGCCTCATGAAAGGCATCGTTTTGGTATGACACGCCAAACCAATAGTCGTTACATTGCGCGCCGGCAAACTGGCTCGGGCCCGGGTTATTTGACAGGTAGGGGACTTTGGCGGCGAACAATGCAGGGCCAACCGCCAACGCCACATTTGAACCAATCGGCCCGGTAAAGAAATCGATCTTGTCGCGCTGGATATAACGGGTGACCAGCTGGCGCGCCTGATCTGGGTTACCACCCATGTCAGTCTGGATAAACTCAGCCGGTTGCCCACCGAGCTTGTTGCCAAGCTGTTTGATCGCCAGATTAAAGCCGTCACGCGCTTCGGCACCAAGTGCCGCAAACGGACCTGACAAATCGTTGGCAATACCGACCTTAATCGGGGTTTGTGCAAGTGCAATGGCTGGCAAAAGTAAAGCCGCTGCAACGAGGTTTTTAAACAGACGCATGAGAGGCCTCCTGGGCACGATAATGATTAGTGTCAAATAGTAGCAGGTGAGAATTATTTTGCCACGACAAACTTTTACCCTCAAAATAGGCGCTTTGGTGCCTTTTTAAGGGCTTAACGCACAAAATGACCACAATAAACGGTGCAACACCAACGCCCGCGCAAGAAGAATTAGATCTGCAGTACAACGCGCGAGCAACCGTGCCTGATATTGCGCCGATGCTGCGCGATTACGCTACGCTGAGCGCTCAGGCGCGGTCAACCCTGCCCTGCGCACTCAACGTTTCCTACGGCGAGCACCCAGACGAGACGTTGGATATTTTTTTTGCGCAAGGCAAGGCACGCGCGCCCGTTTTTATCTACCTCCATGGCGGCTACTGGCGCTTACTCTCTAAAGACGACTCGAGCTTTATGGCGCCGGCCCTAACTGCCGCCGGAATGACTGTCGTAGCAGTCAACTACTCTCTGGCACCGGCTGTCAGCCTGGATCGGATCGTGGATCAGACGCGTCGGGCGATGGCTTGGGTGCAGAACAATATTGACAACTACCACGGCGATGGTCAAAAACTGATCATTTCTGGCAGTTCGGCCGGCGGGCATCTTGGCGGCATGGTGCTTGCTCGCGGCTGGCAAGCGTCCTACGGCTTTGACGCGCGTGCACTCGCCGGCGCCGTGCTGCTCAGCGGCCTGTTTGACATCACCCCGCTGGTCAATACCCACATTAACGAATGGATGCGACTAAGCCCCGAAGACGCTCGGCGCAACAGTCCTCTGTTTGAATTGCCCGACAACGGCCCGCCGCTCATCGTGAGCTATGGCAGCAACGAAACGGCCACCTTCAAGCAACAATCTCAAGATTTTCTCGCTGCCTGGAAAGCCAAAGGATTTAAAGGCGAGTACGTTGATATGCCTGACACCAATCACTTTGACTTGGTGCTGCACTTGAATCAGCCTGACAGCCCGTTGGTGCAAAAATTGTTGCGCTTGCTAGATTTATGCGGTCCGCCCAGATAACGTGCTCGATCTAAATAGAGCAGGCAACTCCGGCGGCCGCTGCCCATCTTCAAAAAAAGCGATAATCACGCATCTTTCACCTTTTTAACTGCGAACCACCATGGCCGTTAATCTGCATATTCCGTCTGACGACGCTGTTTACCCTGTTGCCGGCATTGAAATCGGCGTCACTGAAGCTGGCATTCGCAAAGCCGATCGCCGCGACCTGACCGTATTTCGGCTGGCCGAGGGCACGAGCGTGGCTGGGGTGTTCACCCGCAATCGCTTCTGTGCAGCGCCGGTCTTGGTCTGTCAAGAGCACCTAGGTGGCAAACAAGGCATTCGCGCCCTCGTGATCAACACAGGCAACGCCAATGCGGGCACCGGCGAGCCCGGCCTGAAAGCAGCTAACGAGACCTGCGACGCGCTCGCCGACTTACTGGGCTTGCAGAGCGCTCAGATTTTGCCCTTTTCAACGGGCGTGATTCTTGAGCCCTTACCTGTTGATCGCATCAAGGCCGGCTTGCCTGGCGCGATTAAAAATTTAGCAGCAAGCAATTGGGTGTCAGCAGCGCACGGCATCATGACCACCGATACGCTGCCAAAAATTTATTCACAGCGCGTCAAACTCGGCGACAAAACCATCACAATCACGGGTATCAGTAAAGGCGCGGGCATGATTCGGCCCAACATGGCCACCATGTTGAGCTATCTGGCGACCGACGCCGGTATTGCGCAATCGCTCATGACTCAGTTGGCGCGCGAACTCGCCGATGTCTCATTTAACCGGATCACAGTCGATGGTGATACCTCAACGAATGATTCATTCATTGTCATGGCAACCGGAAAAAGCGGTCTGCTCGTTGACAGCGTGGCGCACCCGCACTATGCCGCGCTGAAAGCTGCCTTGGCCGTTGCAGCAATCGATTTGGCACAAAAAATCGTACGCGACGCTGAAGGCGCCACCAAGTTCATGACGATCCAAGTCGAACAGGCCAAAACTGTCGACGAGGCCTTATTGGTGGCCTACGCGGTCGCGCATTCACCTCTGGTAAAAACAGCCTTCTTTGCAAGCGACCCAAACTTGGGGCGCATTCTGGCGGCCATTGGCTATGCCGGTATCAATGACCTAGATGTACGTGGCGTCAAATTATGGCTGGGCGATGTGTTGGTTGCCGACCAGGGCGAGCGCAATCCTCACTACCAAGAAACCGACGGTCAACGCATCATGAAAGAACCCGAAATTTTAGTACGCATCGCGCTCGGTCGCGGTGCGATCGCGCAAACCGTTTACACCTGCGATTTCTCGCATGAGTACGTCAGCATCAACGCAGATTACAGATCCTAATGAGCAACGCTAATTTATCAAACGGGCCCGACTCGGCAGAATTATTGGCGCGCGCCTTACGCGTGTTAGCACAGCTTGAAGCCTGGCTGCCGCCAACGCCACCCCCCACTGACTGGAAAGCACTGGCCTTTCGTTGGCGCAAGCGTGGCGCCTCGCATGGCTGGCTCGATGCCATCGCTCACGTGTCACTGATCAACACCAGCGATCTGCAGCACATTGAAAGACAGCGCGACATTATTGATCGCAATACGCGTCACTTTATTGAAGGTAAGCCCGCCAATAACGTGCTCATGACCGGTGCCCGGGGCACCGGCAAAAGCTCGCTGGTAAAAGCCATGCTGGCCAGTCATGGCGCCAAAGGCTTACGACTCATCGAGGTCGACAAAAGCGACCTAGCCGATTTGGCAGACATCGTCGATCTGGTTGCCGAACGGCCAGAAAAATTTATTGTCTTTTGCGACGACCTATCCTTTGAAGAGGGCGAGTCAGGCTACAAGGCGCTGAAGTCGGTACTCGATGGCTCGGCCGCCTCGGCCGGTACCAATGTGCTGATCTACGCCACCTCAAACCGCCGCCATCTCATGCCCGAGTACATGAGTGAAAATCTGCAGGCTAAGCACCAAGCCGACGGCGAAGTCCACCCAGGCGAAACTGTTGAAGAAAAAATTTCTCTGTCTGAGCGCTTTGGACTTTGGCTGTCGTTCTATCCTTTCAAACAAGACGATTATCTGGATATCGTCTCGCACTGGTTACGCACCTTAGGCTGCTCCGAAACCAGCATCACCGAAGCACGTACCGAAGCGTTGCAGTGGGCGCTTGAACGTGGCTCACGCTCTGGGCGAGTCGCCTGGCACTTTGCGCGCGACTGGTCAGCGCGCTATGCCTGATAACATCATTGACGTCGCCGTCGGGGTACTGCTACGCCCCGATGGCACCGTACTTTTAGGTAACCGGCCTGCAGACAAGCCCTGGCCAGGCTGGTGGGAGCTGCCTGGCGGCAAGCTTGAGCCCGGTGAAACCGTCTTACAGGCGCTAGCGCGCGAGCTTCACGAAGAGCTCGGGATTGAGGTCACTGTCTCAGCACCTTGGGTTACCTACGTGCACGAGTACCCCACCACAACCGTGCGACTCGCCTTCTGTCGGGTCACCGGCTGGCTCGGCGAACCCAAGGGGTTAGAAGGACAAGAATTGCGTTGGGTCGATTTACGCCACGCTCACGAGGTGCCGCAACTGCTTCCGGCAACCTACCCGCCGCTACGCTGGTTGCAGTTGCCTGAGGTCTACGCAATTTCTGCGGTTGGGGCACCTGAAGATCTTCCAGATTTTTTACAGCGCTTGGACACAAATTTAGCAGCGGGCTTACGTCTATTGCAGTGGCGCGAACCCAACTGGCCAGACGGGGTCGCGGCGCCTGACCTGCATGAGGCGCTCGTGACGGTAATCGCTCGCTGCCGCGCTGCGGGGGCTCGTGTGCTAGTCAACAGCATTCATCCGGTCGAATGGTGGGCGCAGGCCGATGGGGTGCATCTGCGCTCGACAGACGCTGCAAACCTATCGACGCGTCCCAAGCTTACTGAAGGTGCACTGCTCGGGGTGTCGGCGCATAACCTTGCAGAGCTCGCTCAAGCACGGGCACTGAATGCTGATTTTGCTGTGCTAGGCCCCGTTTTACCGACACCGTCTCATCCTGGCGTACCCGGCATGGGGTGGGCAGGGTTTGCCGAACTCAATGCGCAAGCGGGGCTGCCGGTCTATGCGCTGGGCGGCCAGTCTGCCTCAACACTCGCCCTAGTCCGCTCGGTTGGTGGGCACGGTTTTGCTGGGATTCGCGCTTGGATTGCCTGAGTCGTCTACCCGTCTGAGTTCTTCTGCTGACCAACCGCCACCAAGCGCCGCAATGAGACGCAGGCTAGCTGCAAAGCGATTTCCAACCAGAGTGATGTAAGTGCGCTCATTGTTCAAAGCGGTCGCTTCAAGCACCGCAACGCTCAAATAATCAATTAACCCCTGATCGTACTGATTTCGCGCGAGTTTGAGAGATAACCGAGCCGACTCTACGGCCAAGCGCTGCACCCCGTCTTCTTGCTCGAAGACCCGCATCTGAATCATGGCATTTTCAACTTCTTGCAAGGCGTTCAAGACAGTTTGTCGGTAGACGGCCGTCTGCACATCGAATTGCGCCCGAGCCTGAGCGATCTGCGCTTGCCTCGCACCACCGTCAAAAATTAAAGCCGCTAGTTGCGGGCCCAGCGACCAGAACTGAGCTGGCGCAATAAACCATTGAGTGAAGTCGTTGCTGCGATAACCTGTGTTGGCGTTTAACGTCAGACTTGGAAACCATGCTGCAGTGGCAACCCCGATCAAAGCGTTGGCCGAGGCGGCACGCCGCTCGGCTGCCGAAATATCGGGGCGCCGTTCAAGCAATTCAGAAGGCAAACCAACCGGCACCTTAGGCGGCACCAGCGACAGCGGTTGCGCCACAATCGAAAATGTTGAGGGCGCACGCCCCAGTAACACTGCCACGGCATTTTCAGCGATTGCCCGCTGCTGCTCAAGGTCAATTAACTGTGCACGCGTACTCTCAAGTTGAGTGCGCGCAACCGCCACATCGGCCTGACCTGAAATGCCCGCGCGATAACGATTTTGAGTCAGCTTCAAAGCGCGCTCGTAAGACGCGACCGTTGCCTGTAGCAAGCGCTTTTGCTCGTCTAATACTCGCACCTGAAGGTAACTCAGCCCCATCGCGGTTTGCGCGGTCAACCGCGCGCCCGTGACCTCTGCCGCGAGCGCTAGCTCTGTTGCATCGGTCGATTCAATATTACGACGCACGCTTCCCCAGATATCAATTTGCCAACTCGCCAAGGCATTGGCACTAAAGGTGCTAATCGAAGTGCTATTCACCACGCCGCCGGGGCCCGTCGCAGACCCCCCAGCGCGGGCGGCGCCACCGGTGGCTGACACGGTGGGTAACAACGGTGCGCGCGAACCCTGCGTCAAGGCCACCGCCTGCCTGAACCGCGCCTCAGCCTGGGCGATGTTCTGATTGGCGATATTGAGTTCTTGCATCAACTGATTGAGCGTGACGTCGTTATACATTACCCACCAGGTACCGCTGGGTACCTCGGCAAGCTGTGGCTGAGCCGGCTTCCAGCCAGGCGTTTCTTTAAATTGCACCCCAACGTCAATCTTGGGTCGTACGTAATCTGGGCCCACCATGCACGATGTGAGAAGGCTCAGCGCGCCCAGCGTTAACGCGGCACGCATGCCGCGCACCACGTACTTAAACCCGACACTAGCAAAGCAGTCAATCATGTTTAAGCGCCATTAGGCAACACTACAGGTTTTGAACCGCGCCATGGCTTGGTCAACAACCATAGCCGAAAGCGATCAAGATATAAGTAAACCACAGGCGTGGTGTAAAGCGTCAGCAACTGACTCACCAACAGCCCCCCTAAAATCGTGATCCCGAGGGGTTGGCGCATTTCAACCCCAGCGCCCGAGGCAAATACCAAGGGTATCGCCCCAAAAATTGCCGCGCACGTGGTCATCAGAATGGGTCTAAAGCGCGTCATACAGGCTTGATGAATCGCCTCTCTGGGCGACAAGCCTAGTTTACGCTGCGCATCAAGAGCAAAGTCCACCATCATGATCGCGTTCTTTTTCACAATCCCGATCAGCAAAAAAACACCAATCAAAGCAATCAAGGTGAACTCGGTTTTCATCAATAACAGCGCTAACAACGCCCCAATCCCTGCCGAGGGCAGCGTCGACAAAATGGTCAACGGATGGATCGTGCTCTCGTAGAGAATCCCCAACACGATGTACATGGTGACCAACGCCCCAAGAATCAGCCAGGGTTGATTCGCCAGCGCACTCTGCAAGGCTTTTGCTGTGCCTTGGAAACCAGCTTGAATTTTTTCGCTCGGCAGATTAATGCTCGCAATCGCCTGATCAATCGCGGCATTGGCTTGCCCAAGCGAGACCCCAGGCGCCACATCAAACGAAATCGTATCGGCCGCCGACAGGCCCTGATGTCGGACACTCAGCGGGGCGTTATTCACCTCAAATTTTGCCACTGCCATCAGCGGGACACGTTGGCCTGTTTGACTCAACACATACACATCACGCAAGGACTCAGGGTCTTGAGCGTGACGCGGACTAACCCCCATCACAACCCGGTACTGATTGCGCTCACCGTACATCACCGAAATTTGCCTTTGACTGAAAGAATTGTTCAACACAGCAGAAATAGTCGCCATCGGCACGCCCAGCCGCTGCGCAGCATCACGATCAATCTGTAACGAGACTTGTCGACCGCGGTCTTCGACATCGGTATCCACATCGATCAACTCGGGCAAGCCTGCAAGCGCTCGTTGCACCTTTGGCATCCATTCTTTCAAGTCCTCAAGCTCGTTAGCCATGAGCGTATATTGAAACGCTGAACTGCTTTGTCGGCCGCCTATTCTGATGTCCTGTTGTGCCATCAAAAATAAACGCGCGCCCGGAATCCCCGCGAGCTGAGGCCGCAGCCGCGTGATCACATCTCTGACTGAAATTTTTCGCTCAGCGAAAGGCTTAAGCTGTACGGCCAAAAAACTAGTATTGCTGCCGCCTCGCCCGTTGGCGTACGCGGTCACAGTGCTAATTGCTGGGTCGCGCAAGAGCACCTGTCTAAAGCGATCCAACTTAGGCTTCATTGAGTCAAACGAGGTGCCGTCATCGGTTGAAAAAAAACCCAGCATCATTCCGGTATCTTGCTGTGGGAAAAAACCTTTTGGTACGACGCCATACAGATAAAAGTTTAGGCCAACTGTAACCGCTAACAGCAACATCATCAAACGACCGTGGCGCAAAGCCCAGTTTAATGACCGCCCATAACCATTCACTGTTGCGTCAACAACCGCCTGAATACAGCGCGAAAAAATATTGGGCCGACCGTTTGCGGCGCGATCTTTGAAGGGGCGTTTGAGCAAATGTGCGGCCATCATCGGCGTCAACGTCAGCGACACCAACAATGAAATCAAGATTGCAGCCGACAGGGTCACCGCAAATTCACGAAACAAACGGCCAGGCAACCCGCCCATCAGCAAGATCGGAATAAATACCGCAATGAGCGAGATGCTCATCGACAACACAGTAAAGCCAACTTCACGGGTGCCGCGTAACGCTGCCCGTTGGATCGACTCACCACGTTCGACGTGACGCATAATATTTTCAACCACAACGATCGCGTCATCCACCACAAACCCAGTGGCCACAATCAACGCCATGAGCGACATCGTATTCAAAGAGTAGCCACACAAATACATCACGCCAAATGTGCCGATCAAAGACACAGGCACTGCAATCGTCGGGATAAACGCAGCACGCAAATTACGCAAGAACACGAGCACCACCATCATCACTAAGCCAATGGCAATTAATAGTGTCTTTTCGGCCTCGTGCACAGAAGCCCGAATACTGGGAGTACGATCTTGTGCCACCGACACCGTCACATCTGCGGGCAACATCGCACGCAACACCGGCAAATCTGCCCGAATCTGATCCACCGTCTTGATGATGTTAGCTTTAGCCTGACTTCGCACTGGTACCAAAATGGCTTGTTTGTTATTGAAATAGCCAACGTTGAACGTATCCTCAACCGAGTCTTCGACGCGAGCCACCTCTGACAAGCGCACCGGTGCACCATTGCGCCAAGCGACGATGAGTGGTCGGTAATCTGCCGCTTTCCAGAGTTGATCGTTGGCCATAATCTGCCAGCGATACCTGTCGTTTTCAAGCGCACCTTTGGGTCGGGTAGAGTTTGCCGCAGCGATGGCGATTCGAACAGCTTCAAGCGACACACCAGCCTGTGCCAACGCGTCAGGGTCGAGATCGATACGCACTGCCGGCAAGGAGCTTCCGCCAATCTGCACCTCGCCCACACCTTCGACTTGAGACAGCTTTTGTTGCACGATCGTCGAGGCAATGTCATACAACTGCCCCTGCGACAAGGTTTCGGAGGTCAAGGCAAGCGTAATAATCGGTGCAGAAGACGGGTTGGCTTTGTTGTAAGACGGGTTGCTACGCAAGCCGCTAGGCATCATCGCTCGGGCCGCATTAATTGCGCCCTGCACATCCGTGGCCGCACTATTAATATCGCGACTCAAATCAAACTGTAACGTGATGCGAGTCTGGCCGGTGGTGCTGCGCGACGTCATTTCAGACACGCCCGCAATCGTACCGAGCGAGCGCTCAAGCGGCGTCGCCACCGTCGCTGCCATCACTTCGGGGCTTGCACCGGGCATTTGCGCTCGTACGCCAATCACCGGAAACTCAACTTGCGGTAACGGTGCAATCGGCAGCAGACTATGCGCGAGCCAACCTGCCAGTACCACACCCAGCCAGATTAATATCGTGGCAACTGGGCGGACGATAAAGGGGCCAGAAAGGCTCATGACACAGGATCGCTTGTGCTTGTCGTGGTGCGACGGCCCACAAACATTCGATCAAAGAATAAATAAATCACTGGTGTCGTAAATAAGGTCAACACTTGACTCACTAGCAGGCCGCCTACCATGACCAAGCCAAGCGGCTGCCGAAGTTCGGCGCCTGTCCCAGTTGAGAGCATCAAGGGCACGGCACCAAATAACGCCGCGAGCGTTGTCATCAAAATAGGACGAAACCGCAAGAGCGCCGCCTGTTGAATCGCCTCGCGAGCTGGCATCTTGTGCTTGCGTTCAGCTTCAAGTGCAAAATCGATCATCATGATTGCATTTTTTTTCACAATCCCAATCAATAGAATGATGCCGATAATTCCAATCATATCTAGATCGCGCCCTGTGAGCGTCAACGCCAACAAAGCACCAATCGCTGCCGACGGCAAGGTCGACAGAATCGTAACCGGATGAATAAAGCTTTCGTACAACACACCGAGCACGATGTACATCGTGATCACAGCCGCCAGAATCAAAAATAGCGTACTTGAGAGCGAGGCTTCAAACGCGCGCGCCGCCCCCTGAAACCTGGCCTGAATTCCCAAAGGCATCCCAATCGCCTGCTGAGACTGAGCGACCGCGGCCACTGCGTCAGACAACGAGGCGCCGGGTGCCAAGTTAAAAGAGATTGTCACCGACGGAAACTGATCGAGCCGATTTAACACCAACGCAGAACGCCCTTCGGTCACGGTAACTAAACTAGTCAAGGCGATAGGTTTGCCGTCGGCTGTTTTGACAAAAATTGATCCGAACGCTGAGGGATCACGGCGAAACTGCGGTGCCGTTTCGAGCACGACACGATACTGGTTTGATTGGGTAAAAATCGTCGAAATTTGGCGCTGTCCAAACGCATCGTACAGCGCGTCATCGATCGCCGCCGTCGAAACGCCCACACGGGCTGCCGCGTCGCGATCAATCTGAATAAAGGTATTGAGCCCCTCGTTCTGCATATCATCAATGACATCGACTAGTGACTCACGCTGACGCAGGTTCTCGACGAGTAAGGGTACCCACTGCGCAAGCAACGCTGGGTCTGCGCTTTCAAGCGTCAGCTGATATTGGGTGCGGCTGACTCGATCTTCGACGGTTAAATCCTGTATCGGCTGCAGATAAAACTGCAAGCCATTGACGACGCTCAAACGGTTTTGTAAGCGTTGGATGATCACAGAGGCCTGATCATTTCTCAAGTGATGTGCACGCAAAGCCACCTGCAACCGACCTGTGTTCACCGTTTCATTCACAGAATCCACACCGACAAACGACGCCACTGTGGCGACATCAGGATCTTCTAGGATGACTTTGACGGCCTCTTGCTGACGCTGCGCCATTGTTGTAAAGGCAAGATTTTGTGGCGCTTGCGTCACGATTTGGATGAGCCCCGTATCCTGCGCCGGGAAAAAACCTTTTGGAATAGCCAGATACAGTAGCGCCGTCAATAAAAACGTGCCAAGTGCGACGAATAGGGTGAGCGTCTGGTGATTTAGCACGATCTGCAACAAGCGACCATAACCTGCAATCAATTGGTCAATTTTCTGACTGAGGTAACGCGCTATGGGGCCGCCACTTTGATGGTCTCCTACGCGTAACAGGCGCGCGCACATCATCGGCGTGAGGGTCAACGAGATCAGTAATGACAGCAAAATCGCTACCGCAAGCGTGACAGCAAACTCTCTGAAGAGTCGACCCACCACCTCGGTCATGAAGAGCAAAGGTATTAGCACTGCAATCAGGGATACCGTCAAGGACACAAGCGTAAAACCAATTTGCGAGGCACCTTTTAGCGCAGCTTGCATAGGCGTTTCACCGCGTTCGAGGTAGCGGGCGATATTTTCGATCATCACAATCGCATCATCAACCACAAAACCAGTTGCAATCGTCAAGGCCATTAAGGTCAGGTTATTAATGCTAAAACCAATCAGGTACATGACACCGAACGTACCGACTAACGACAGCGGCACCACGATGCTGGGGATTAAGGTGGCCGTCAAGGTACGCAAAAATACAAAGGTCACCAAAACCACCAAGCCAATCGCCAGCAAAAGCTCAGTCTGCACGTCACGTACTGATTCGCGAATCGTCTGGGTTCGATCCGACATGACCTTGACATCAAGGTTCGCCGGCAAAGCCACGCGTAATTGCGGCAAGAGTTTTTGTATGCGATCAACCACCTCAATCACATTTGCGCCAGGCTGACGCTGTACGTTGAGTAAGATTGCAGGCTCGGTATCGGCCCAGGCCGCAAGACGCGCATCCTCAGCCTCGTACACGGCAGTGGCAACATCTGAGAGTCGCAATGGTGCACCATTTTTATACGACACCACCAAGTTCATATATTCAAGTGGTGTTTTGAGTTGATCATTGGCGTTGATCGTGGTTGAGCGCACCGTGCCGTCAAGCGTACCTTTAGGCTGATTCACGTTGGCGCCGACAACAGCCGTTCGCACATCAGCAAGCGTCAAACCGTAGGCGGCCAGCGCCTGAGGATTTGCCTGAATGCGCATCGAAGGCCTCTGCCCACCCGCCACCGTCACCAAACCCACGCCCGCCACCTGAGAGATCTTCTGCGCCATGCGGGTATCAACTAAATCCCGTATTTGAGGTAAAGGCACCGTGGGAGACGTCACCGCCAGCGTCAAGACTGCGGCATCGGCGGGGTTGACCTTGTTGTATACAGGGGGTGCCGGCAAATCACGCGGTAACAAACTGCTTGCGGCGTTGATCGCAGCTTGTACCTGCTGTTCAGCCACATCAAGCGGCAATGACAAAGCAAACTGCAGCGTAATGACTGAGGTGCCAGCGGCACTACTAGACGACATCTGCCGCAAGCCGGGCATCTGTCCAAACTGCCGCTCAAGCGGCGAGGTCACGAGCGCCGCCATCACATCGGGGCTAGCACCTGGATAGTAAGTGGTCGACTGGATAGTGGGATAGTCGACTTCGGGAAGTGACGAGACTGGCAACCAACGATAGGCAATCAGCCCAGACAGAAACAACGCCACCATCGCCAGTGTTGTGGCAACGGGCCGAAGGATAAACGGCCGAGACAGGTTCACGGCCGAGGCGGTGCCGCGGGGGTGCCAGGCTGGCCAGCAGGTTGAGCCGGTGGAGCGCCTGCAGGCGCACGCCCGCCCGCGCCAGGCGCACGGCTACCCGCAGCCTCAGAGCCACTAATGACGCGTGCCTTTGCGCCTGCGCGCAAACGGTCTGTGCCCTCAAGCACGACCCGCTCACCGACCTGAACACCCTCGAGGATCGCCACCCGATCGCCACTGCGTGCACCTGTTTTGACGGATCTTACCGCGACGGTATCGTCTGGCAAAATCACATACACAAAAGCACCTTGATTGCCCTGCTGCAGCGCCCCCGACGGGATGGTTAACGCGTCTTTCACAGTGTTGACCTTCATGCGCACATTCACAAACTGATTTGGAAACAACGCATCCGCTTCGTTACTAAAACGCGCCTTAAGCTTGACTGTGCCGGTTGTCACATCGATTTGGTTATCAATCGTCATTAACTCGCCCTGGGCCAGTTGCACCTGATCTGAGCGATCGTACGCTTGCACTGTCAGAGTTTGCCCCGCAAGCAAGGGCGCACGCACGGCAGGCAAATCGTTTTCGGCGAGAGTAAACAACACGGTAATCGGTTGTGTCTGCGTGATCACCACCAGACCCAGCGGGTCATTGGCATTGATCAGATTACCCGCATCGACACGCCGCAGTCCAAGACGACCCGCAATCGGTGCAGTGATGCGGGTGTAATCAAGCTGCAATCGTGCACTATTTACAGCTGCTTGGTCGCTTTTGAGTTGTCCCTCAAACTTACTCACTAGCGCCAGTTGAGTATCGAGCATCTGAGGTGCAATCGAATCTTGTTTGCGCAAGGTTTGATAGCGCTGTAAATCACGTCTGGCGTTTTGGTATTGGGATTCATTTTGTTGTTGCTGCCCGAGCGCCTGCTCGAGGGCTACCTCAAACGAGCGAGGGTCGATTCTGGCGAGCAACTGATCATCTTTGACCTGCTCGCCTTCTTTGAACAAGACTTCGATTAATTCACCTTGCACGCGGCTGCGCACCGTGACTGTGTTAAAGGCCGTGACGGTTCCAAGACCACGTAAAAATATATCCAAATCTTGCACGCGAGCAACGTCGATCTTGACTGGAACAGACGGCACAAACCCAGCTGGCGGCCCCTTCTTTGCAGGGGTCGGCGCGCTAGGCATAAACCACCAAACTGCGAGCGCCACCAACACTACACTGACGATCCATACAAGCGGCGATCGCACGAAAGAGTGCGTTGACGAACGTTCTACCATTAGCGTTTCCAGGCGACCCTACAGGGCGCAAAGGGTCATTTTGAAGGCAACATCCTGTGCCACGGCTTGCGGTCGCTGATCACCTTGCTGCGCCGAATAACGAATCCAGACCATATACTTATTGGCACTGATTTCAGGAAACACACCCGCAGTCTCATCGACCCAGACACGCAGAAGCTGATAGGTTTTACCCGCCAACATTTGCTGGTAAGCCCCCTGGGGTGCCACAGCTTTCACTGCCTCACCCGAGTCGCGCAACAATCGTAAGACGATCGCAATGCCAATGTGGACCGGTATCAAACTTGAAATCCAGCGTTGCAAATCAGCCTGACGTTGGGCATCAGGCAAGCTTTGCCAAGCATGAAAAGAAGGCATGTCTACCTGAGTGCCCCCGCCAGGCACAACCAAACGCCCACGCAAACTAGTGAGCCATTCATTTTCGCGCAGCGACTGCCCAGTACGGCCACTCGCATTGAGATTGGCGGCAGCTTTCTCAATTTCTGCCAACATACTTTTCAGAGTTTTTGTATCGACGCCAGGGTGATCTTTTAACCCAACGAGCACCATACGCTGTCGTTCAAGGTCTTGTAAAACGCTACCTTTAATGTCGGTGCGCTCGGTGGCATCCATCAGGTCAAACAAGGCAGAGAGTGCAACTTGATGCTGACGGGCATCGCTTAATCCAGCAAAAAACAACATTCGATCAAACAACGACTCGAGGCGCAGCAGCGCCCGAATACGTTCATTAAAAGGATATTCGAACAAAGTCACAATATTTGCATGTAGTTAGCTGAGTACTCGGCGAGTTAGGATGCGCGATTGGACGCAAGTTGTGCAAGGTTACACCAGCCTTGGTGCAACACCAATACTTGTTTTTCTAGGGCGGCCATCGAAACCGCCTTTGAATTGTCAATCACATCGTCGGCCACCGCCAATCGCTGCTCGCGTGTTGCCTGCGCCGCCAGAATATTATGGATCGTCGCAAGTTCGATGCCGCTACGAGCCTGCACTCGCTGAATCTGGGTCTCTTGATCGCAATCCACCACGCACAGGCGATCAATTTGCTGACGCCAGCGACCCGACTCAACCAGCAAAGGCACCACAAATACAAGATATAGTCCCTGCGCAAGCTCAGCCTCTTGACGCACAGTCTGGCCAATCAACGGATGCAAAATCGCCTCAAGCTCAGCCCGCCGAGCCGGATCATTGAACACTAGCTCTCGCATGCGGGCTCGGTTCAGGGCGCCTGAGGGCTCAATGACATCAGCACCAAAGGCTTGTCGAATCGGGTCGATGGCTTGTCCGGCTGGGGCCGTCAGGCTGTGGGCGATCAGATCGGTGTCGATCACCGACGCGCCCCACCCGGCAAGCAAGTTGGCGACCTGGGTCTTGCCCGAACCAATCCCTCCGGTTAGGCCCAATTTAAACTTCGAAGTCTGCATATTTACCTTACGTGCAGGCCTGTCAGGAATCCAAATGAAAGAGCTGACAAGCTATTTTGCGTACAAAATAGCACGAGGATAGCGCCCATTGCCAAATAAGGTCCAAACGCCACGGCCTCGAACGCCTTTAGACGCCCGCTCGCACGTCCAAACAACGCGGCCGCGCTGGCTGCCAGCGATGCCGCCAGTAACGCCCAAGGCAGGGCCTCGACACCTAGCCAAGCGCCGTTTGCAGCAGCGAGTTTTAAATCCCCAAAACCAATGCCATCGCGACCACTGAAGCCCCGAAACGCAGCCCAAATTAACCATAGCATCCCATATCCCGCCGCGGCACCCGCCACGGCATCGTCTAGCTCAATCCACCCGCCTGACCAGTGAAACAGCAAACCTGCCCAAAGTAGTGGAAGTGTCAGCATGTCAGGTAAAAGTCGGGTCTGCACATCAATCCGCGCCAATACCTGTAGAGTCGCGCAGTAACTGGCGGCCATCCAGGCCTGCCAACTGACACCCCAGTTCAACACTACAAGTACATCGCAGACGCACAGACTGCCTATTAACCGCAAATCTAAGTAATACTTTGTTCCTGACGAGTATGAGCTCACACTTGCAGTCAGCACATCGGTCGCCGCATACTGCGCTATTAGGCGTCCGGACAACTCGCGCGCAAAAGGCACCAAGATCAACGCACTGAGCCCCCCCAGAGGCAGTCCAACCACCAAAGCGCTCATCAATCTTTCAAACATAGCGGTTTGCTACGAAGTTACTGTGCATGGACTGTGCCAAATGCGTAGAATGCATAGAATCCTCGAAGTCTCTTGAATTAGGAAGTCTCGATTATGTTTCGAAGCACAGGGCGCCTTGCCCAGCACACATTAAAATTTCGCCCTCACTTGATTGCTTTATTAGCAGTGGGGCTAACGGGCTGTGCTCAGATGCAGCAGGCGGGCTACTACAACCCTCCCCCAGCCAGCACAACCACTGACGCGATCGCCCAAGGCGATGGCATCTATAACAACCAAACGTTGCGTGCACCAAGCCAGATCCAAATTGGTCTGCAGCAGCCAGGCACTGCGACCCGAAACCCGGCAGCTTCAACGGTGGCCCCAAGCGCTGTCGCGGCAAATACGCGCGCAGCGGCGGCCGGGCAAGTCGCGGGTACCAACATGACCTCGGGTGCCCCTACCACTGCCCCCACCTCTGACAGCGCCAACGCCCCAGTTGATGCCCCGCCCTCAAACGCAGGTTCAACCGTTGATTCAAGCTCGAGCGCTGCTGCAGCACCAGCCGAAAGCCTGCAAGCCACTCTGATCCCCGAACCTCAAAGCTTTGCCGGCACCTTGCCTTGTTTTCATCCCGAAATGAAATGTTCAGCCCAGCGCGTGACCATCACGCTGGCACCCAATGGCCGCTGGCGCGCGCGCGCAACCTACCTAGACCAAAGCAGCAAGAACAGTGCCGTGCAAACCGATCAGGGCTGCTGGCGAGCATCGGCTCAAGCAGTGCCTCGCGTAGTGCTGCTAAACAATCAAGGTAATGTGCGTGCCGAGCTCGCAATGACCTCGGGCAATATGCTGCGACTCATTTCAATGAACGGTGGCACAGCGAACCTCACCTACAATCTTGCGCGTCAACCTGATCTTGACCCAATCGATGAATTGAAAGGTAAGCCCGCACCAAACTGCCCGTAATCTCTGGTTAGGCCGTCAACTGGCCGACGCCGCGCTGAGACCTAATCGACCTTATCTGGAATCCAGCCAAGTTCATTCGGTTGGCTAAAGTCTGGCTCGGACGGGAGCGGTGGCTCGGGACTAATGCAAACCGTCCGCGCCAACTGTGCAGCGTTGCGCACCCCCATTTTGTGAAAGATTCGAGCACGATGCGCCTCAACAGTCCGCATTGAAATCCCCAATTCACTCGCGATTAACTTGTTGGACTTGCCCTCGGCGACAGGATGAATCACATCACGCTCGCGCGCGGTCAGCGCTTTCCAGCCACTGTCTGCCCTGTTTTCTGAAAATGTCATACTGCCTCCGTGTCAACACGAAGCGCAGTCTGTCATGAGTGAGCAAACACGAATAGCTGTCAAATCTGACAGGCGGATTAACCCTAGGTTGTGACAGCAACGCTCAGAGTTCGAGATTATCGATCAAGCGGGTTGCGCCTAATTTAGCCGCAGCCAACACGACTAACGGCTCAGCCGCAGCAAGGTCTTGCGACGTCGGCTTATTGAGATCGCGCTGGCGACGAATCGCAATATAGTCAACTTGCCAACCGCGACTCTGCAGTGCGTTGGCAGCTTCGTTACCGAGCCTGTTGGTATCGAGTTCGCCCGCCCTGAGCCTCTGTTGCACGAGTTGCAAAGCAGCATAGAGCTGCGGTGCCTCAGCACGCTCGTGCGGCTGCAAATAAACATTACGCGACGACAAGGCCAAACCATCTTCAGCCCGCACTGTTTCGTGTGCCAAAATTTCAACGGGTAACTGAAACTGGCGACACATATTGCGTATCACCATGAGTTGCTGGTAATCCTTTTTACCGAACACCGCCACGCCTGGCTGCACGCAAGAAAAAAGTTTTAGCACCACCGTACTCACGCCACCAAAAAATCCTGGGCGGTGTTCACCTTCAAGAATATCACCCAACTCTTGAGGAGGTTGCACACGGTAGTTTTGCGGTTCTGGGTAAAGCTCGCGTTCGTCTGGGGCAAACAAGCAATAGACATCGCGGTCACGCTGGAGCTTTTTAATATCGTCTTGTAAGGTGCGTGGATATCTTTCAAAATCTTCACCCGGGGCAAACTGCAGCCGGTTGACAAAAATACTTGCTACGACTGGATCACCGTGCTGTCGCGCAAGTTTCATCAATGCCAAATGACCCTCGTGCAAGTTACCCATGGTGGGCACAAAGGCTACACGCAACTGTCCGCGCAGCTGGTCACGCAATTCTTGGATGGTATGAACAACCTTCAATTCTTTGTCTCCGTGTCTCGGCCAAGTGCGATCTAAACCGCCGCGCTTGTATAGGCCAAACGCACATAAATCGGCGCATAGGGTTCAGCTTGAGTAATGTCTAGCAAGGTTTCGCGCGCTAACTCAAGCAATGCTAAAAAATGCACTACCACTACAGCGATCGGTGCACCCTCGGCAATCCGCTCCATGAAAAGCTGGCTAAACTCAATAAAGCGTACGCCATTTAAGCGCCGCAGAATATGTGTCATATGATCGCGCACTGACAATTGTTCGCGGGTGATGTGATGATGTGCATTGAGCTTTGCGCGCTTCAAGATATCGACCCAAGCCTGCCGTAAATCCTCAACACTGACATCAGGCAAAGCGCGTTCAACACGCAAGTCGGCAAAGGCCTGCGAGCGTTGAAAGTCACGGCCCAGCTGCGGCAAGGCATCCAGCTTTTGGGCAGCGAGCTTAATTTGCTCGTACTCAAGCAAACGACGCACAAGCTCGGCGCGCGGATCTTCTACTTCTTGACCGGTATCGGATTTTTTAACCGGCAGCAACATGCGAGCTTTGATTTCGATCAGCATCGCGGCCATCAACAAATACTCTGCCGCAAGCTCTAGGTTGTGCATCCGGATCTGATCAACGTATGACAGATATTGCCTAGTCACCTCGGCCATCGGAATATCAAGCACATTGAAATTTTGCTTGCGTATGAGATAAAGCAAAAGATCAAGTGGGCCTTGAAACGTCTCGAGAAACACCTCAAGCGCATCGGGCGGAATATAAAGATCGGTAGGCAACGAAAACAACGGCTCGCCATACAGACGGGCAAGCGCCACGGCGTCGATGACGTCAGGAGTCGTATCGACCGAAGGCGTTACAAGCGCAGTCAGGCTGTCACCTGAGACTTGAGTCGAAGCCATGAAAACTAACTATTTTGATACACGTAGGGGCTTTGACGAACCCGCGCCTGTTTGAACCCTTCAGCCAGTTCCGGGTCTTGCGACTTATCCCATAAGCGCGCGCGCCCATCACGCTGGCGTTGTTCAACATCAGTGTGAGCGGCTTTGTAAGCCTGAAGAAATTGGGTAATTTCTGAAGTGTAGTTCTCAGCCATGGCGTTTTTATAAATAATTGGACTAGTGCCTAGTGTACTGTAGAGCCTGACCCTTGATGATTAGTGCCTTGACCCTCTAAGATTGCCGCGATGTCGATTGCTCCATCTGGGCTAAACCGCCCACAACCAGCCTTACCTTCACCAAAAGATCAGGCGAAACCCGAGCGGATGCTGCCCTTTATCGTCGGTTGCGCGCTGCTCATGCAAATGCTCGACTCAACCGTGGTCACGACGGCCTTGCCAACCATGGCAGCTGATCTGGGCGCCGACCCTGTACGCCTGAATATTGCAATCACCTCGTATCTGCTTGCCGTAGCCGTCTTTGTACCAATTAGTGGCTGGGCTGCTGATCGCTATGGGGCCAGACGCGTCTTTATTGCCGCCATCGCTCTGTTTACACTGAGCTCCCTGACCTGTGCGCTGTCAACCACGCTCACAGAGCTTGTCTTGTCGCGTATCGTTCAAGGTATCGGAGGGGCCATGATGGTACCCGTCGGGCGAATCATTCTGTTGCGCACGATCCCCAAACACGAACTATTAAAGGCCATGGCCTTTTTATCAATGCCGGCGTTGATTGGGCCGATGGCCGGGCCCCCACTTGGCGGACTTTTAGTGACCTATGCCTCGTGGCACTGGATCTTTTTAATCAACCTCCCAATTGGCATCTTAGGGATCTGGATGATTTTGCGTTTCGTACGCGAATTACCCGCTGATCACCAAGCTCGGCCGCTGGACTGGTTAGGATTTGTGCTCAGCGCGTTGTGCATGGCAACCTTGGTTGCGGGCTTTGAGTCCTTAGGTCAAGGTGGCCCTTCCATTGCGGTGTCGGCAACCCTGATTGCAACCGGCCTGATTTCAGGTGCGCTGTATTACTGGCATTCGCAGCACCATCCAGATCCAATCTTGGATTTGTCTTTATTGAAAATTCACACGTTCAGGGTCTCAACGATTGCGGGCAATCTTTGTCGCTTCGGGGTAGGTGCCGTCCCTTACTTGTTAGCCTTAATGCTGCAAATCGGCTTTGGGCTCAGTGCGCTATCAGCGGGCCTGATTACCTTTGCTGGCGCGGTCGGAGCACTCGCCATGAAAATTGCGGCGCCGCGCATTCTTGATCGCTGGGGCTATCGGCGCGTGCTGACTGTCAATGCGATCTTTACCGGCGCAAGCCTTACCAGTTGCGCCTTGTTTACCGCCTCCACGCCGGCAGTCGTCATGATTGGCGTGTTGTTGTTGGGTGGTTTTTTTAGGTCGCTACAGTTCACTGCGATCAACACCTTGGCCTATGCCGACATCTCGCAGACTAGCATGAGCCGCGCAAGCAGCTTTGCCGCAATGGGGCAACAGCTTGGTGTGAGCTTAGGGGTGGGGGTGGCCGCAGAAGCGCTTCACCTGAGTATGCTGTGGCGAGGCTCGAGTCAGCTCATCGCAGCCGATGTCGTCGTCGGTTTTGTCGTGATTGGCGTGCTGAGTGCCTTGCCAAGCTTTGCGTTCTGGCGGCTACCAGCTGATGCTGGCGAAAGTTTGCGCCAAAATCGACCTGGTTAACATGCCGCGCCTAAAAGCTTAGCCCGCTTTTAATCGCTAGTTGGTCGTACCCGAAAGCTTGACCAGCTAGTGGTCACTGCTTAGTCGCACCTGACAGCTTGACCAACTCTTGATCACTTGTTAGTCGCGCCTGACAGCTTGACCAACTCTTGATACTTGGCCCGCTCGGTTGCCACAAAGGCACTAAATTGCGCCACCGACAACGCCGCGGCTTCAGAGCCCATGGCTTTTAAACGCTCTTTCACTTCAGGTTCAGCAAGAGCCGCCATATAAGCCGTGTGCAGCTTGTCGACGACCGCCGCGGGGGTGCCTGCGGTAGTAAACACACCAAACCAAGTGCCAATATCAAACGGCTCGATGCCCGCGTCTTGCATGGTGGGCAACTCGGGCAATAACCCTGAGCGTACCTTCGTTGTCACCGCCAGGGCTTTCACTTTTTTCTCGCGAATTAAGTTAGCCGCTGCCGCCAAGTTATCAAACATCAAGGCTGACTGACCTGACAGCAACGCTAATTGCGCGGGCGCTGCACCTTGGTACGGAATATGCACCATCTCAACCTTCGCACGCGCACTTAATAAAGCACCCGCCAAATGTCCAGCGCTGCCTGAGCCACCCGAGCCGTAATTCAATTGTCCTGGATGTTTACGCGCATACGCGACAAGATCTTGCACGGTTTGAATATTATTTTTTTGAGCGAAATCAAGATTGACCAACAACACATTGGGTACCGAGGCTACCAGCACGACCGGCGTAAAGTCTTTAAGCGAGTCATACGGAATCGAAGCAAACAGCCAAGGGTTGATGGCGTGGGTGGCGACCGCCCCCATCACCAAGGCGTATCCATCTGGCTGCGCTTTCGCGATTAAATCCGCGCCAATGTTGCCCCCCGCGCCAGGCTTATTTTCAACCACAACAGATTGACCCAAGCTTGCTTTCACTTTCTCTGCCAAGACTCGCGCCATCACGTCAAGTGGGCCACCTGGTGGATAAGGAACGACAAAGCGCAACGGCTTGGTTGGAAAGTTCGCCGCTGCAGAATCACTCACTGAGGTAGTGCTTTGAGCCTGAGACTCGCTGACGAACGAGCCAAGCCACAACACTAACAAAGCCGCAAAGAGTGGTCGGACACGCATGATTGAATTAAACATCACTGCCTCAGCGCTAGGGGTTGAATTGCGAATCGTTCAATGAATAATTTGACTCAAAAACAGTTTGGTTCGATCGTTTTGGGGATGATCAAAAAACGCATCAGGCGTATTTTGTTCAATGATTTCGCCCTGGTCCATAAAAATCACCCGATCCGCCACCTTGCGAGCAAAGCCCATTTCATGCGTCACGACAAGCATGGTCATGCCAGTGTCCTCGGCTAAATTCACCATCACATCGAGCACCTCTTTCACCATTTCAGGATCGAGCGCTGAGGTCGGTTCATCAAACAACATCACTTTGGGATCCATGCACAGCGAGCGGGCAATTGCCACACGCTGTTGTTGCCCACCAGACAACTGACCCGGAAACTTGCTTGCCTGCTCGGCGATGCGCACCCGCTCAAGGTATTTCATCGCACGCGCTTCGGCCTCGACCTTAGGGGTTTTTAACACCCAAATCGGCCCAAGGGTCAGATTTTCTAGCACGGTCAAATGGGGGAACAAATTGAAATGCTGAAACACCATACCAACATCACGACGAATCGCCTCAACATGACGAATATCGTTGGTAATTTCGGTACCTTCAACCACGATCCGACCTTGTTGATGTTCTTCGAGGCGATTAATACACCGGATGAGCGTCGACTTACCCGAGCCCGAAGGGCCACAGATCACGATGCGCTCGCCTGGCGCCACCTCTAAATTAATGTTGCGCAACACGTGAAACTTACCAAACCACTTGTTGACGTCTTGCATGCGAATGATGGCATCTGCCATACACGATCTCCGAGAATAGGGCGCGCCTGCTATCTAAAAACAACTTTCTAGCGCTGATGCTCTGTGGCCAGCCGCTTTTCGAGAGACTGACTATATTTAGACATCGAATAGCAAAACACAAAATAAATTGCCGAAATGAAAACATAAATTTCAATACTAAAGCCGCGCCAGGCTTGATCCACGAGCGCCGCCTTGGCTGCCTGAGTCAGATCAAAAATACCAATGATCACCACAAGCGAAGTGTCTTTAAACAAGGCAATAAACAAGCCAACAAGCGGTGGGATAACAATCTTCAGTGCCTGCGGCAAGACGATCAATCGCATTTGCTGCCAATAGGTCAACCCAAGCGAATCGGCACCCTCAAACTGACCTTTCGGGATCGCTTGTAAACCGCCCCGAATCGTTTCAGCCATATAGGCGGCTGCAAACAAAATAATGGCAACCTGCGCGCGCAATAACTTATCAATCGTGAGCCCTTCAGGCAAAAACAACGGCAACATGACAGCTGACATGAACAGCAAACTGATCAAGGGTACGCCGCGAATCAACTCGATATACACGATGCAAATCGTTTTAATGGCCGGCATGTTTGACCGACGCCCCAAGGCCAACACAATCCCAAGCGGAAACGCAAAGGCAATACCAAACGTCGAGAGCATTAACGTCAGGGGCAACCCACCCCAACGACTATTTTCAACATAGGTCAGCCCAAAGACTCCGCCCCACATCAAAATCGCAGCAGCCGACAACGCGATCACCCAAAATAACAAGAGTGAGAAGTTCCAGAACCGGCGCACACCACTCAATACAATCACGCCCAACAGTAGGAAGGTTGCTAATAAAGGCCGCCATTGTTCTTCGTAGGGATACACACCAAACAGAATCAAGCGATGCTTTTCAACAATGACTGCCAAACACGCGCCGGTGACTTTACGGCACTCTTGCGCACTCGTGGCCGTCACGGTGGAATTCAGAAAAAACCAATCCACCATGGCAGGCACGGTCGCCAACAATAACCAAAGCGTCAGCAAGGTCAGCAACGTGTTGAGCGGTGATGAAAATAACTGCGTACGCAGCCAATACAGCGCCGCCACACTCGACCACGCGCTCGGTGCAGAAGACGGATTCACGTTGGGTGCAGCATTCATGTTTATCTTTCTACCAACGCAATACGCTTGTTATACCAATTCATAAACACCGAAATTGACAGGCTCACGGTGAGGTAGGCTGCCATGATCATCAAGATACCTTCAATTGCTTGGCCGGTCTGGTTTAGCGTGGTGTTGATCACCGAAACTAAATCAGGGTAACCAATCGCCACGGCCAACGAACTATTTTTAGTGATGTTCAGATATTGACTGGTCATGGGTGGGATGATCACGCGCAAGGCTTGCGGCAGCACGACCAAGCGAAGAACGAGGCTGTTTTTAATGCCCAGTGCGCCGGCGGCCTCCCATTGACCTCGGTCAACCGATTGAATGCCCGAACGCACCACTTCGGCAATAAACGCCGAGGTATAGATCACTAAACCAAACAACAGTGCGGCAAACTCAGGCGTCAGTGTCATGCCGCCTGCGAAGTTAAACCCTTTGAGTTCAGGGATATCAAGCGACAACGGTGCGCCGCTTAACCACCAAGCCAGCGTCGGCATCACCAGTAGCAACGCGATCGTTACGCGCCCCAACGCAAAGACCTGACCGGTTTGCTCTTGGCGCCGTCGGGCCCAACGACGAAGAACCAGACACAGCACAACCGCTAGCGCCAAACCGGCTAACACCCACGTTATCCCCTCGCCATGAACGGTGGGCATCTGTATACCGCGGTTAGATACAAACACGCCTGGCATCGGATGATACGCACGCCGAGGACCAGGCATTGTTTCGATCAGGATGACATACCAAAAGAACAGTTGCAACAGCAAAGGGATGTTGCGCATGACTTCAACATATACGCTACAAACCGTTCGGACCAACCAGTTCTTTGAAAGCCTAGCGATACCGATAATGGTGCCAAGAATCGTGGCAAACAAGATACCCAAAAGTGCCACGCGCAGAGTATTGAGCACGCCTACCGTGATGGCACGCTGATAGGTGTCAGCCGGTGTAAAACTAATCATGCCTTCGCCAATGGCGAAGCCCGCCTCACGGCTCAAAAAACTAAAACCCGTGTTGATGTTTCGTACAGAGAGGTTGTGCAAGGTGTTGTGCACAAGGTACCAGCCAGCACCACCCACGAGGGCGACCGCTAGTATTTGGTAAACAATCGCGCGCACGTCTGGATTATTCCAGGACAAACGCTTTTTAGGCGCCTGCGCCACTGCGGTCGATTTGATATTCATCATCAGAGTCGGTGGTCAACGAGCAACAGCTTGGCGACCACCGTAAAGTCAGCAATAGATTAACGAATTGGCCAGGCGTACATAATGCCGCCTTTCGTCCATTGCTGATTGAGGCCACGCTCTAAGCGCAAAGGCGTATTTTTGCCAATGTTGCGCTCAAAGCTTTCGCCATAGTTGCCGACTGCCTTGATGATGTTGTAGGCCCATTTTTCGTCTACACCCAGATTTTTACCCATACCAGGGGTCACGCCCAAGATACGCTGCACGTTGGGGTTGGTACTTTTCAGCATCTCGTCAAGATTCTTTTGAGTAACGCCATACTCTTCGGCTTCAACCATGGCGTTAAAGCTCCAGCGCACGAGATTGAGCCACTGCTCATCACCTTGACGAACCAACGGCCCGAGCGGCTCTTTAGAAAAGTCTTCGGGCAAAATCACATACAAATCGGGTTTGGCTTGCGAAGAACGCGAAGAGGCTAGGCCCGACTTATCTGTTGTGTAGGCATCGCAGCGCCCGGCCACAAACGCACCAACCACTTCGTCAAGCTTTTCAATTACGACAGGCTTGAACGAGAGTTTGTTGGCCCGAAACCAGTCTGCCAAGTTGAGTTCTGTTGTGGTGCCTGGTTGCACACAGATCGTGGCGCCATTGAGCTCTTTTGCGCTTTTGATGCCGCTGTCTTTGCGCACCATAATGCCTTGGCTGTCATAAAAATTGACGGCCACACCGATCAAACCTAATGACGTATCGCGCGTCATGGTTTGCGTGGTGTTACGCACCAACACATCAACTTCTCCTGACTGCAGCGCTGTAAAGCGTTGCTGGGCTGTCAGCGGCGTCACTTTAAATTTTGTTGGGTCACCAAACATCGCAGCAGCGAACGCTTTGCACATGTCAATATCGAGCCCAGACCAAACGCCTTTGCTGTCGGGTGCGCCAAAACCGGCTAAACCGGTATTTGTGCCGCATTGAACAAATCCTTTCTTTTTGACGCTATCAAACGTAGCACCCGCCTGAGCAACAGTGCTGGCAGCGATAAGCGCTGCACCGATGGCAGCTAATTTAAGAAATTTCATGGCTAAATCTCCGGATAACAACTTTGGGGGGGCGGCGGCCGAAAAGGCTCGCCGTGGCAACCGATGCTTGAGAGCGACAGATAGTAGCTGCACGCCTCGAAACACTGTATGGGGGAAATCCCTCGCCGTCAATCCCCGAAATCGTGAGCAGAGTTATGATTAGGGTCTAAAAGCGATAGCCCATGATCGAATTTCAGCATGTTTACAAGTCGTACGGCCAAGGCCGTCCTATTCTGGCCAACCTAACCTTCAAGGTGTCGGCCGGCGAGTTCGTGTACGTTGCTGGCCCCTCAGGTGCCGGCAAATCAACCTTACTCAAGCTGATTGGGGGCCTAGAACCCCCTAGTAGCGGCTCGATTCAAGTGCATGGGCACCGACTCGACCAGCTCTCTGCGCGAGAGCGTCCCTATTTAAGACGGGCAGTGGGTGTCATCCTTCAAGATACCCATCTACTGTATGACCGTAGTGCGATTGATAATGTCTTGCTGCCACTCGCAGTCACGGGGCTTGCGCCTAGTCTGGCTCGGGCGCGCGCCAGAGCCGCACTTGAAAAAGTTGGCCTGTCGTCAAAAGAAAATACCCGCCCGATCGAACTCTCGGGCGGTGAACAACAGCGACTAGCGATCGCGCGCGCGATCGTGAATCGTCCAGCAATTTTGATTGCCGACGAACCAACTGCAAGTTTGGATATCGACACAGCTCGACGAATTATGTCGATGTTCAAAGACTTTAACCGTGTTGGGGTCACGACTGTGATTGCCTCGCATGACGACGCGTTGATGGCCGAGTACGCCACGCGAGCCTTCAAGATCGAACCTGGTAAGTTTGCCGACTCTGCCCGTGAGCAAGCGCACACTTACTACAAAGTTATTGATAAAGTTCAAGAGCAACAGACGGACGCCCGCGTAGCGCGAGGCGAGACCTTGCAATGAAGAGCCTGTTACGCCAACACCGTTACGCGCTAGCTGTCACGCTGCGCCGACTGGCGGCCGCACCGATTTCGTCGCTGACGAATTTGCTCGTCATCGCGCTGGCGCTTTCGTTACCTTTGCTTGGCGCTTCGCTCTTGGTATCGATGCAGCCAGTCGCGCGCCAGGTCTCTGTGACCCCAGAACTCACCGTATTTTTAAAGACTGATGCGCCAAAAACTGCCGCCGAGCAAGTTGCAACGCGTATTCGCAAAGAGCACGCAGAACAAGTCGCGGGGGTGCGCATTGTCACCAAAGACCGTGCGCTCACCGAACTGCGCACCAATCCAGCCTGGGAACAAGCGCTCAAGGTCTTACCTGGCAACCCACTGCCTGATGCCATTGTCGTCAGCCTTACGCCGAGTGACCAACTGGCAGAGCGGGCCGACAAACTTGCACAAGTCTGGCGCAAGTGGCCGGGGGTTGACCTCGTGCAACTTGATACGGCGTGGGTACAACGCCTAGAGGCACTACTCAGGTTTGGCCGCATTGGTCTGCTGCTGCTTGCCTTAAGCGTCGCGCTCGTCGTGCTGGCGACAGTATTTAATACTGTACGCATGCAAGCTTTATCGCAGCGCGAAGAAATCGGCGTTGCGCGCTTGGTCGGCGCGACCGAGTCTTTTGTCCGTCGACCATTTTTGTATTTAGGCTCGGTCACCTGCAGCTTTGCGGCACTGATTGGAATTGGCATTGCACGCGCAGCACTGATCCCACTAAATGACGCGCTGGCTAGTTTGGCACGCAGTTACGACGCCGAGTTTGCCCTGTCGCTGCCCCCCCTCTGGATGCTCGCGACCGCAGTCGTCTCGGTCGCCGTGCTGGGCGCACTGTCTGCACGTTGGTCGGTTCAGCGCAACACAAAATTTTAAAGCGCCACCTATTAAGGCGCGCATCACTTTTCCCCAGCACCCAGACGCAAACTCACTGGGCGGTGCGCCACACTACGCCATCGTGCTGCCACCATTGACCCCAATGGTTTGACCCGTGACATAGCTCGAGAGCTCGTCACTGGCTAAAAACAGCAATACGCCTGCGCATTCCTCAGGCCTTCCCAAGCGCCCCATCGGTATCGATTTTTTTAATTTCGCCTGCAGGTCATCTTTGCTCGTGACGCTATTGCTAGCGTGCGCTGCATGGATAGGCGTATCAATCACACCTGGTGCCATCGCATTCACACGAATCCCCTCGCGCACCACCTCGCGAGCCAAGCCCTTTGTGTAGGTGGTGATGTAAGACTTTGAAGCAGCATACAAGCCCGCGCCTCGCGTGCCACCCGTGTTGGCGGCCTGCGAAGTGATGTTGATAATGCTGCCACCGCCTTGCGCTCGCATATGGGGGATCACTTCACGACACAGCACCATCATCGAACGCGCATTGAAATGAAACACCTCATCAATCGCTGCATCACTGGCCTCAGACAAAGCGATGCGGCGAATCATGCCACCCACGTTGTTAATCAGCACATCGATACGACCGAAGCGCGCGTGCACGTCCTGCACTAATTGAACTAACTGCGCCGAATCCATCACGTCACAGCCGAACGCCTCAGCGCTTGCGCCCGCCGCTTGAATCTGTGCCACCACTGAGAAGGCGGCGTCTTGCTGCGCACGGTAATGCACCGCTACGCGCGCGCCATAGCGACCAAACGCTAAGGCGGCAGCAGCCCCAATGCCCGAACTCGCACCGGTAATCAGCACGACTTTATTTTTCAAGTCATTCATCGTTGTCTTTGTAGTGCGTCGTCGTTGTCTTTGTTAGGCTTTAAAGTTGTCTTTTTGATACGCCATTGTTCTCTTAGCGAGCTGTCATCATTTGGGACCGAGGCTTTCGGCCTAGTAGATATCGCCTGCCTTTTTGAGTCTGGCGCGACCGGCTTCAAACAGCCAATCGCGTCCTGGTGCCGCCGCGAACAGGGTCTGCGTGTAAGCGTGCGCTGGCGCTAAAAAAATATCAGCCGTTCGACCGGTTTCAACGATCTCACCTTTTGACATGACCGCGACCCGGTCGCAAACCTGCGCCGCCACGCGCAAGTCGTGGGTAATGAATAGCATGGCCAAATTCAACTGCTCACGCACCTCGTCTAACAAACCGAGCACTTGCGCTTGCACTGAAACATCGAGGGCAGACACTGCTTCATCGGCAATCAAAATCTCGGGCTTCATCGCCAGAGAGCGCGCAATACAAATCCGTTGGCGCTGACCACCCGAAAACTCATGCGGAAACCGTTGCAGCATCGTCGGTTCAAGTCGCACGAGCTCCATTAACTCGCTAGCGTGTTTCCAAGCATCTTGGCGTGTTGCGCCATAATTCATTGGCCCCTCAATAATCGAGTCGCCAACGGTGCGACGCGGGTTGAGTGAGCGATAAGGATCCTGAAAGACGATCTGCACACACTTTCGTAACTGTCGCATTTGCCGATTCGACAACGGCGCAATGTCTTGCCCGTGCTGAAAAATCGAGCCGCTTGTGGTCGTAATCAATTTTGCTACGCAACGCGCGACGGTAGATTTTCCTGAGCCTGATTCACCCACAATGCCTAGTGTTTCGCCGCGGCGCAGTTCAAGCGCGACTTGGTTGACCGCCGGCGTCCGACTATTGGGATAGATTTTGACCAATCTCTCAGTATGCAAGATCACCTCGCCCCGCGCCGATGCCTCACGCACGCGCGGCGTCATACTGGGTACGGCTGCAATCAACATTTGAGTGTACGAATGCTCGGGATGCTCTAGCACTTGCTGTTTCTGGCCAAATTCAACCAGCTCGCCTTGGCGCAGCACCGCAACTCGGTCAGCGATCTCAGCCACCACACCAAAGTCGTGTGTGATGAACAACACGCCGGTACCATGTTCGCGCTGCAAGGTACGAATCAATGCCAGAATCTGAGCCTGTGTGGTGACATCAAGTGCCGTGGTGGGCTCATCAGCAATCAATAACAGCGGCTCTAATACCAGAGCCATCGCGATCATGATGCGCTGACGCTGGCCACCCGACAATTGATGCGGATACGAGCGTAGCATTCTGAGCGGATCGGGAAGCCCGACCTGTTGAATCATATCGAGCACACGTGCCTGGCGCTCTGAGGCCGTCAGCGCTGTGTGCGTACGCAAGACTTCATCGATTTGCTCACCACACGAAAAAACCGGATTCAACGCCGTCATGGGCTCTTGAAAGATCATCGACATGGTGGTGCAGCGCAATTGCCGCAGTCGCGCTGGTGCCATCGTTAAGACGTCTTCACCCTGCAACAAAATCTTGCCTGCAGTTGGCACCAAGGCCTTAGCCTGCAAGCCCATCACGGTGTGGGCGATGGCAGATTTTCCTGAACCAGACTCGCCAACCAAGCAAACGATTTCACCCGGGTTGACCGTCAAGCTTACCTTTGCGACCGCATGGGCACGATCTGCACCGCGCGGCAACGAAATGTCTAACGCTTGTATTTCAAGCACGGGCCTTGCTGGTGCAGCGTATGTTTGTGTCCCAGACGTTTGCAGCTCCTGTGTTTGCGTCAATTGTGCGTGCAATGACTGAGGTGCACCACTTGGTTGACTAAAGTGATCGCTTACGTTTGAACCGGTCATAAGCGTTTTCTCATACGTGGGTCAAGCAGATCACGAAGGCCATCGCCAAACAGATTCACGGCGAGCACCGTCACGGCTAAGAACACACCTGGAAAGAAAATATTATGTGGCAACATGACAAACATGGCCCGTCCTTCTGCCATGATGTTGCCCCACGTCGGCGTTTCAGGAGAAATGCCAACGCCCAGAAAGCTCAGCACCGCCTCAACCAAAATGGCGTGCGCAGCGATATAAGTGGTTTGTACGATCAGCGGTGCAATCGTATTGGGCAGGATATGACGAACCAGCAATACGGGTGTGGGCGTCCCCACCGAAATCGCGGCTTCGACGTAAGGCTCTTCGCGCACCGACAACACCACAGAACGCACTAGCCTGACCACCCTTGGGATCTCTGTGATCACAATCGCCACAATGACCGTTGACAAGCCAGCTTTGAGCAATGCCACCATTGATAGCGCCAGTAATATCGCGGGGATCGCCATTAACCCATCCATTACCCGCATCACGATGGCGTCGACCCAGCGAAAATAGCCCGCTAACAGACCTAATATCAGGCCAATGAACGCGCTCATCGCAGCCACCGTCGCACCAATCAGTAACGAGACTCGCGCGCCATACACCACGCGGCTATAGATATCGCGACCAAGCGAATCTGTTCCCATCAAATGAACAAATTTAATTTTATTACCGTCGTCATCGCGCAGGGTCGACTCATAGCCCGGCAATTTGTTACGCACACTGGGGTTAATCTCATCGGGGCTCATGGTATGCAAAAACGGCGCCGCTAACCCAATGAATAACACACACAACAAAATCGCAGCGCCAATCATCACACTTGGACTTCGCACGAGCGCGCGCCAGACCGACACGCGACCTGTCGACGCATTGACGGCGCTCAATACCGTATCCTCGGATCAAACAAGGTGTACGACAGATCAATCAATAAATTAACCATCACTGACGTTAACGAAAACAACAAGACAAGGGCTTGAACAGTTGGAAAGTCGCGCGCAAGCACCGCGTCGACCGTGAGGCGACCCAGACCTGGAATACTAAACACACTTTCGGTGACCACTACACCACCAATCAACAAAGCGATGCCGATCCCGATCACCGTCACAATGGGGACTGCAGCGTTACGTAAAGCATGGCGCATCAGCACGATCTTGTTCGTCAATCCTTTTGCATGTGCGGTGCGGATGTAATCTTCGCCCAACACCTCTTGCACGCTTGTGCGGGTGATGCGCGCGATCAGCGCACAGTAAACGGCCGATAACGCAAAGCAAGGTAACAATAACTTTTGCAACCAACCCCAAAAGCCCTCAGACAAGCGCTGATACCCTTGCACAGGCAACCAACTGAGCTCGATCGAAAACACATACATCAAGAGATAACCGACCACAAAAACGGGTATCGAGAACCCCAGCACCGCCAAGCCCATCACGAGCCGATCGATCCAGGTTCCGGTGTAATAGGCTGCCAACACGCCAAGCGGCACCGCAATCATTACAGACAAAATGATGGTGCATAGCGCAAGTGACAGCGTGGGCTCTATTCGGTCGAGGATAAGCTCTGAGACTTGTTTTTTAAAGAAAAACGATTCGCCCAAGTTGCCTGTCGACACTTTTGTCAGCCAGACGCCAAATTGCACGAGCACGGGTTGATCCAAACCAAGCTTGACGCGTATGTCTTGAATTTCCTCAGTGGTGGCGTTATCGCCCGCAATGATAGCGGCCGGATCGGCTGAGCTTAAACGCAACATCAAAAACACCAGCACAACCACGATCGCCATGACTGGCACGGTGGCAAAGACACGTTTTGAAATGTAACGAAACACGGCTCAGCAGTCCGTCACTTGCCGGTTTTCGTGATGTTCCAGAACACTGGCGCGGGGGCTTTGATCAAGCCACTTAAGCTTTTACGCGCCACCATAGGTTGGTACCACTGTCCCAAGGGAATATAGACCGGATACTCGATCGCTCGTAGTTGTACTGCTTCAACAAGCGCGAGTTGTTTGGTGAGATCCGTTTCGCGCGAGAAATCATTGCGCAACTTTTCAATCTGGGCATCACACGGCCAGCCAAACGTCGTCTTTTCACATGCAGCATTCAGGTAACTAGACTCAAGCGGATTGAGCACATTGTTAGTTGAAGTGATGGAGAGGTTCCACCCGCCTTTTGCCACCGGATCTTTTTTGGAGCGACGAACAACGACTGACTGCCAGTCCATCGACTGCATATCCACTTTAAAGCCTGCCTTTTCAAGCAAAGACTTTGCAACCGGCGCCAGATTGGCATAAACATGGCGATCGGTTGAATGTAATAGCACAATGGGTGTGCCGTCATAGCCAGATTCTTTTACTAATTCACGTGCTTTTTTGAAGTTCGATTCAAGCAAGTTTTCCATGCCCTTGGTCGTACCGAAGGGAGTCCCGCAGTAGAACATTGATTTACACACTTTGTAGTAACCAGGGTCACCAATCACAGCCTTCAAGAAGTCTTCTTGATTAAAGGCATACCAAATTGCTTGGCGTGCCTTGACGTTATCAAAAGGTTTGTTCAGCGAATTAAACCTAAACACATACTGATTGCCCAAAGAACTCCAATCACTGAACTGAATATTGGCGTTCTTTTTTAGCAACGGCAGCAAGTCGTGCGAGGGCTGTTCGATGATGTCAATTTCGCCAGCCAAGAGCGCGCTCACGGCAGTTTGCTGATCTGCGATCGCAAGCCACTCAACACGATCGACCTTCACATCTTTGCCGCCCGCCATCGCAGACGGCGGTTCGGCACGTGGCTTGTACTGCGCAAATTTTTCGTAAACCACTTTACTGCCTGGCTTCCATTCGTTGGTTTTAAACACAAACGGACCCGAACCAATATATTCAGAAATTTGCTCTTGGGGGCTCGTATCTGCCACCCGCTTAGGCATCATGAAAGCCGTACCAGACGCACGACTTAGGCCAAGCATGACTGCAGCCGTAGGTTCTTTTAAATTAATTTTGAAAGTCTTTTGATCAACCGCTACAAAATCTTTGACACGAGCCATCATCGCTTGCCCCACAACATCGCGTGCGGCCCAGCGTTTGATCGAAGCGATGCAATCCTCTGAAGTGACTGGCTGTCCATCATGCCATAACAGCCCATCCCGAAGGGTCAGGGTGTAAACCGTTTTATCTTCGCTAAGTTGGTACGTATCAATCATTTGCGGCTGCACGACACCCTGGGCGTCGGTCGAAAACAGGGTGTCGTAAATCATATAACCATGATTACGCGTGATATACGCGGTGGTCCAAACTGGATCGACAATTTTCAGATCAGAGTGCATCACAGCGCGCACAACCGTTTGTGGCTTCGCTTGAGCCAACGCGGTGCGCTGATGCGCTAGGCTGCCCACGCTAGCGATCACGATCGCTACGGCCAAGAAAGTACGGCGCAATGTCTTCATGCTCATGGTGAAAGTCTCCGAAAGTTGTTATTTTTTTTGCAGCACACCTAGCTCTTTTTACAGTACCCCTGAGCTTTTTACAACAACCCTTTTTACAACAACCCTTTTTACAACACTCCTTGTTCGATCAAGTCTTGTATCTCTGAGTCCGAATAGCCTAGCATCTGCTTCAAGACATGCACGTTATCTTCACCATAGCCAGGTGCACCCCGATCAATGACGCCCCCTGCATACGCTGGTGTTGCACTCATTTTGACCGGAAACTCGTTGACTGGCCAGCGACCAATTTTGGTTCCGGTGACTTCAGTCAACCACTCGAGTTCTTTTAACTGAGGATCGGTGTCGTAACGATCTGCTGCCGTCTGGCACACACCCGCTGGCACACCGGCGCTTTGCAGGCGCGCCATGCATTCGCTTGCATCTTGAGTCAACGCCCAAGCACTGATTTTTTCATCTAGCGCATCTTGATTTTGCAGACGCAAGGCCAAGGTACTAAAGCGTAAATCCCATTGCAACTCGGTCAGGCCAGCCTGGCTCACCAGCGCATTCCACTCGGTGTCATCAAAACACGCCAGAGCCAACCAACGATCGTCGCCAGCGCAACGATAGGCCCCGTGAGGTGCCGCCGGCTTATAAGGTGAGCGGTTGCCATAACGCGTCCATTCCTTACCATTCGCTGACCAATCCAGCACCGCAGTCGCCGTTTGATAAATACCCGCCTCACACTGCGAGGCGTCAATCCATTGACCCTCGCCGGTTCGGTTGCGGTGATACAGCGCACCAAGCGTCGCCAGCGCAAAACCATAAGCGCCAATCCAATCCAGATACGAGTACCCCCAACCTGCAGGCATCGCCGGATCAGGACGGCCAGACATCTCTGTCGTGCCGGCAAACGAAGCTGCTACGGGGCCGACGGTGCGAAAGCGCCCATACTTACCAATACCACCCATGCCCGATTGCTGGACATAAATAATGTCAGACTTGAGCGACTTGAGCACCTCGTAGCCCAAGCCCAGACGCTCGAGCACACCAGGAGAAAAACCTTCAGCGACAACGTCTGATTGACGTGCAAGCTCTTTGGCGATCGCCAGACCTTTCGGATGACGAATATTCAACGACATGCCACGTTTGCCGGCGTTCTTATTATTAAACTGCCCGCCCATATCCGAGTCCGTCACGCCAGGCAATGGCGCGGTCGCCACTTCACGTGCGGCGCGGCCACCCACGGGCGACATCGCAGCCAGCCTGGTATCGGGATTTTCTTTCCACTCAACCTTAATGCTTTCAGCGCCTAAGGCAGCAAGAATACGCGTGCCACCGGCCGAGGCCAGAAACCAAGAGAAATCAAGAATCTTGATACCTTGCAAAGCAAAGGGTGCGCCACGTGCTGAAATATTTTTGACTGTTGGGGTGTACTTAAATAGTTGAGCACGACCATGCGTCTGAGACCCGGTTGGCGACGGGGCCTGCGCACCGACCTTCAAGGCGTCGATATTTTTAGGTGCTCTCAGCAGCGCGCTTAACTCGGCGTTATGTTGCCCCAACAACGGGGCACGCTTGCCGGCCTGCCAGGCCGTCGCAGTGCTCAACCACTTGCTAGTCGGGTAACGCAAGGCACGACCCAACTCGGGGTGTTCGATATCGGTGAACGAATGGCGCATCAACCAATGCTCATCCAAGGCGTTTTCATGCGGCTTGCGCACCGGTGCCCACAATAAACCAGCGTCTTGCGCTTCGCGCCAAGGCAAATCTTTATAGTCATACGAGCCAACAAAATCACGAATCACTTCAAGCATACGCACCGTTTCAGCATCCATCCCCGCAGAGCCGGGCGTGCTGCGCGCCTTGAGATCAGCAGTCGCCGACGGCGCTTGTAAGTCGGCCGCCTTGCCATAACGATCTAAGAAAGGCACCAGTTTGGCTTTGTCGCGCGCCGACACGCCCCACGTCATATTCCAGCGCTTGTCTTTGGTCGCACTCACGTTCGGGATTGGGGTTGGCTTTTCAACCGCATGACGAGCCGTCTGGCGATACAGCGGCGCTCGGCGCATCACCCACGACATCACATCAAGCTCAGTATTTTTTGCAACCGCTTCGTGCACCGCGCACGATAAATCTTGCCCTTCGCCGGTTGACTGGCGCGTAATCAACGCAGCCACGACCGCTGCCGTCATCTGCTCGGCAGCGATATGGTACGCATGCCAAACCTGAGGGGCGACAGGTGGATGTTCATAGTGACCATCGGCGTTACGGTCATAGCCGCAGCACATCATCACGCCGCCAAGTGCCAAGTGGATCAGATCTGAACCCTTGAAGTCTTTCCAGGGGCCGGTGTCACCAAAAGGTGTAATGCGCGCTGTGATCAGCGTAGGAAATAGCTTGTTTAACGACTGCGCGGGCTTAAGTTGAGTCAAGAACTGACCGCAGGTGCTATCTAAAAAAATATCCGCGGTGCTTAACAGCTGTAAACAAGCCGCCTGACCCTCTGTTGTACTGACATCGAGCTGTATCGATTTTTTGCCGCGGTTGTAAGCACAAAAGAAAATCGATTTCTCGGGATCAGGTTGCTCGCCCAAGTATGGGCCGATATTACGAGTCGGGCTTCCGCCTACCGGCTCGATCTTGATGACCTCAGCACCCAGTCCGGCCAACAATAAGCCACAATACTCACCCAACTCGTCGGCGACCTCGATGACACGTAAGCCGGCCAACATTCCAGGCTTATCTTGTGGATTAGCGAATAACTCTGCGGCATTGAAAGGCGACTGCGACATAACGTGGTCCTCTGCTTTGTCTCAAGGCGAGCAATCCTCAAAAAGGGATCTGACCTTGTTTCTATTTGTTTTGATCGCTAGCATCATGCCCCACAAAATGGGTATCATGCAACAGCGCCGTGTGTTTTATCTCGGCGTCGGCCACTGAGGCACCCAGACCTCAGAGCTCTCACGCCAAAGGATTTCGCTGTGAATGAACTACACGCGCTAAAAAACAAAATTGCAGTCGTCGGGGTTGGCAATACCGCTTATGGCGATTTCCCGTTAATCAGCGACTACGGCTTGGGCGCACAGGCGTTTAAATCTGCCATCTCAGATTGTGGGCTCAACAAAGACGAGATTGACGGCTTACTCGTGTGCCGCGTGCCGTCCTATGCCCGCATGGGCGAGGTGCTTGGCCTGAACCCGCGCTGGACCATGACCCTACCCGGACATGGTCGTATGTCTGGCATGTCAATCATCGAGGCTATGCTGGCACTCGAAACCGGCGCCGCAAAATACGTCGCCCTGATCTATACCAACATCGGTCGCTCACGCCGCGTGAACTATGGCGGCGAAGACGCCTCGAGCTTCTGGAACCCCTGGGGGTTTACCTCTCCGGGTGCCGCACACGCCATGATGTTTCGTATGCATATGGCCAAATACGGCACCACGACACGCCAACTCTCTGAAGTATCGGTGGCCTTTCGCAAGCACGCGTTGCTCAACCCAACCGCCGTCATGAAAAAACCGATCACCTCTGACGACCACGCAACCGCCAGACGCATCACCGAACCCTTAGGCCTTCTTGATTACTGCCTGATCAACGACGGTGCCGTCTGCATGATTTTAACTACCGCCGATCGTGCCAAAGACCTCGCGAAACCGCCCGTCATGATTTCAGGTATCGGCGCCCGCGATTCGTTCGAGCGCAGCGCGATCTCAAATTTTGATCAAGAGTTTTGGTACAACGAAATTAAAGATGCAGGCACGCAAGCCTTCGAAATGGCTGGCGTCACTCACGACGATGTCGACGCACTGATGTGCTACGACAACTTTAGCCCGACCGTGTTGTTCAGCCTCGAAGGCTTAGGCTATTGCGGCCAAGGCGAGTCAGGCGCCTACGTCGAAGGCGGTACCCTACAGCTCGGTAATAAACTGCCCACCAACACTGACGGCGGTCATCTGTCAAATTCGTACATGCAAGGCTGGGGTTTAAATGTCGAAGCCGTGCGTCAAATACGCGGAGAATGCGGTGCACGACAAGTCGCAAATTGCAACGTTGTGCAATACATCGCCTCGACCCCTTGCACCCGTTCAATCATCTACACAAAAGGCTAAATCATGACGACCCAAACCTATGACAAGCCCTTGCCGATTATTGACGAGCTCAGCAAACCCTTCTGGGATCACGCCCTTGAGCACCGCTTGTCAGTACAAGCCTGCACCCATTGCCGCCACCTACAGTTTCCGCCCAGCCCCGTCTGCCCTAAATGCCTGTCAGACGAACAAGAATGGCTAGTCGTCAGCGGCCAGGCCACCCTCTTATCCTGGGTCAAGTTTCACCGCGCCTATTGGGACGGCTTCATGCAAGACATCCCCTACGACGCCTGCCTAGTGCAACTCAAAGAAGGCCCGATCATGGTGAGCAACTTCAGCGGCCCCACCCCCGCCAACGTCCACGTCGGCATGCCCCTAAAAGTCACCTTCGAACACGTCACCCCAGAAGTCGCCCTAAGCCGCTTCACCCCAGCTTAAAACAATCTAGGCAATCCTCAACCCCCAGCACTTTGAACAACCCGAAGCCGCGTATTTTTTTGCTCAGCCAAAAAATCACCGGTTCGGGGCGGGCAAAGTGCGGGCGCAAGAAAAATACCTAAGCAGCCCGGCTCCCCCCCGCCCCAGCCCCGTCCGCCTCAAACTCACCCAGCAACCTAGCACGAACAGCCTGAGCCCGCACCAACGCAGCCTCTTTCACATGCCCATACCCCCGAATCTCTTCAGGCACACCAGCCACCTCAACCGCCTTCTCTAGAGACCCCCGCGAAAGCTTATCCAACATACCCAACACCGTCTCACGGTACTCAACAATTAACGCCCGCTCAGCACGCCGTTCATCCGTATACCCAAACACATCCATCCAAGTGCCACGCAAGCCTTTCAACTTTGCTAGCAACCTGAACGCCACCAACATCCGAGGCCCAAACTTCGCCTTAATCAAATGCCCCTTACCATCGCGCTTGGCAAACAGTGGTGGCGCCAGATGAAAGTGCACCGACCAGTCCCCTTCAAACTGCTCATCCAAACCACGTAAAAACTCACCATCGGTGTAGAGCCGAGCAACCTCATACTCATCCTTGTACGCCATCAGCTTAAACAAATAACGCGCAACAACCAGCGTCAAGCGCTGCGTACCGCAAGCCTGCATTTCGGCGTCCGACACCCTATTCACAAACGAGACATACTCTGACGCGTAGGCCTCGTTTTGATACTCGCGCAAGAACGCAGCCCGATGCTCGCGCACTTGTTCAACCTCAGTCCCCGTACGTTTAAATTCAACCACCGTTGCGCCGTGTGGTGTCGGATTAGACGCCTGATGCCCTGCCCCAAGTAACTGAGCCACCAACTGCGGCTCGTGCGCAGCGCGGCGCCCCCAATTGAAGGCTTCGAGATTCTTTTTGACCTGGACAGCGTTAAGAACAATCGCTTGCTCAAGCGAGCGGTGGTGCAACGGGATCCAACCTTGCTGATAGGCAAACCCCATCAAGAGCGGATTCGCGTACACCGCATCGCCTAGCAACTTCACTGCCATCTCAGAGGCATCCACACTTTGAATGCGACCTTCGCCACACGCCAGCTCAAGCTCTTGGCGTAACTCGCGTGCCGCCAGTGTCCAGTTGGGGTTGCTAATAAACGCGGCTGTCGGAGCAACATCAGCGTTTAACAACATCCGAGTGTGCGCTGGTCGCATCCGCGTCACCGCCTCGACGCTCGACCCCACCACCAAATCAGCGCCCAAGACCAAATCCGCCTGCCCCAGCGCAATACGCGTATTTAAAATATCTGCAGCCGTCGGCGCAATGATTGCGTGAGAAAACACGGCCCCGCCCTTTTGCGCCAAACCCGCCATATCAAGCACCGAGCCCGCTTTGCCCTCAAGATGGGCCGCCATCCCAAGCAACTGACCAATCGTGACCACACCTGTGCCACCTACCCCCGCCACAAAAATACCGTAAGAGCCCGTCAATTGAAGCAGTTCTGGGTCTGGCACTGCCTGCGCATGAGTGTCGTTCGCCTCAATCAGCTTGGGCCGACGCAACTGCCCACCCTCAACGGTCACCAGACTCGGGCAAAAGCCTTTTAAGCACGAATAGTCTTTATTACAGCTTGATTGATTAACCACGCGCTTGCGACCAAGCTCTGTTTCAAGCGGTTCAATCGACAAGCAATTTGATTGCGTTGAACAATCACCACAACCCTCACACACACGTGAATTAATCACCACACGTCGCGCAGGATCAGGGTAGGCTCCACGTTTGCGCCGGCGACGTTTTTCAGTGGCGCAGGTTTGGTCGTAAATCAGGGCAGTCACCCCAGACACTTCACGCAATTCTTTTTGAACGCGATCAAGTTCATCACGATGCACCACGGGCACGCCACCGGGCAACCCAGCCATCTGTGTATATTTCTCAGGCTCGTCGGTCACCACCACAACTCGACCCACACCTTCTGCCAGCACTTGGGCCGCCATCACCGGCACGGTGATTTGACCATCAACAGGCTGACCACCCGTCATGGCGACCGCATCATTAAATAAAATCTTGTAAGTGATGTTGACATTAGCCGTCACTGCAGCACGGATGGCCAATAGCCCAGAATGAAAATACGTACCGTCACCCAAATTGACGAATACGTGATTTTCATTCGTAAACGGAGACTGTCCGATCCAAGGTGCACCCTCGCCGCCCATTTGGGTAAAGACATGTGTGCTGCGATCCATCCACAGCGCCATATAGTGACAGCCAATCCCAGCCATCGCTCGGGAACCTTCGGGCACACGCGTTGAAGTGTTATGCGGACACCCGGAACAAAACCACGGTTTGCGTTCAGCCACCACGCGTGGGCGTGCCAACTCAAGCTCACGTGCCGCAATAAAAGCTAAGCGAGCTTCGATCTGTGCACGAACCAGTGGAGGTAATTCAAGCCGTAACAAGCGGGTGGCAATTGCACGCGCCACCATCGACGGAGAAAATTCGTAATGTGCCGGCAATAGCCAGGGGCTTTGCGGCACCGCCCATTCACCACCATCTTTATCATCAAATTTACCCACGACCCGCGGGATTTTTTTGCCGCTGCCGATCCAGCCAAAGAGCTCTTCTTTGACTTGATACTCGAGCATCTGCCGTTTTTCTTCGACAACCAAGATCTCATCGAGGTTTTCTGCGAAGCTGAGCAAACCAGTCGACTCAAGTGGCCACACCATTCCCACTTTGAAGAGCCGCACACCGATTTGTTGACAGACCTCGGGCGTCAACCCTAGATCGAGCAAGGCCTGCGTCGTGTCTAAATAGGCTTTGCCTGAGGTAATGATGCCAAAACGTGCCTGCGCATCCGGTACAGACCAAAGCTGGCGATTCAAGCCGTTCGCACGAGCAAAGGCCAGTGCAGCATACAGCTTCTGATCGAGCAGGCGCGCCTCTTGAGCGAGCGGCGTGTCGCCAAGGCGAATGTTCAAGCCGCCTTCGGGGAGCATAAAATCTTGCGGAATATTGACTTGAACGCGTTCAGGATCGACGTCGACAGTGGCTGAGACCTCGACAATATCGGTAATGCACTTCATCCCCACCCACAGGCCCGCATAACGACTCATTGCCCAACCCAGCACCCCATAATCAAGAATCTCTTGCACACTAGAGGGAAACAAGACGGGTATGCCGCAGGCCTTCAAAATATGATCACTTTGATGAGGCAAGGTGGACGACTTTGCAGAATGGTCATCGCCCGCAACAACCAATACCCCGCCTCGCGGTGAGGTGCCAGCCGCGTTGGCGTGCTTGAACACGTCACCACACCGATCAACGCCGGGGCCTTTTCCGTACCAAAGACCAAAGACGCCATCATATTTGGCACCTTCAAACATGTTGACCTGCTGCGAACCCCACACAGAGGTCGCCGCTAAATCCTCATTCACGCCTGGCTGAAACACCACATGGTGTTGCTTAAGTCGTTCGGCGGCCTTCCAGAGGTTTTGGTCTAAGCCGCCTAGCGGCGAACCCCGATAGCCAGAAATAAACCCCGCGGTATTGAACCCATCGCGCTCATCGCGCACGCGTTGATTCATCGGCAAGCGCACGAGTGCGTGCACACCGCTGAGCCACGCACGGCCTGAGGCAAGATCGTATTTGTCGTCTAGCTTGACGGCGTTTAAGGCCTGCAACTGTTTGTCTGAAAACGGGGCATTCATTTGTCTTGACTCCTTTTGAGTAGTTTGGCCCGCTGCCATTGACGTCGATCGCTCTTGTGAAGAAACTTAGTCAACCTCGGGCATATATTTAAGGCTTGGGATACGTCTTATTCAAGTGACGTTAGCTCTGTTTTAACCCCGTCTGGGCGCTGCGGCAAGTCCTGTCTGAGACAGGCATAATGCAACGCTAGTACCCTCGAGCCCCAGAACGCTGATGTGACAGAAGAAAGATATGAAAATCGCCTCTCGCTTAGTAGCGTGGCAACGCAAGCACGGTCGCCACGGCCTGCCTTGGCAAAACACACGCGACCCCTATCGAGTGTGGCTCTCTGAAATCATGTTGCAACAAACTCAAGTGACTGCAGTACTCGATTATTACCAACGTTTTCTGAGTCAATTTCCGACCGTCAAAGCTTTAGCCGAAGCACCCGCCGACCAAGTGATGGCACAGTGGGCGGGGTTAGGCTATTACGCCCGTGCTCGAAATCTGCACGCCTGTGCCAAGCAAGTCATGAATACGTGGAATGGAAAATTTCCGCCCGATGCTGCGGGCCTGGCCACACTGCCCGGCATCGGCCCCTCGACCGCGGCTGCGCTCGCCGCCTTTTGCTACGGCGAGCGCGCGGCAATACTCGACGGCAACGTCAAGCGGGTGTTAGCGCGGCTCTTTGCCATCGAAGGCGACCCAACAAGTCGCCCCGTTGAGTTGCAACTGTGGTCGCTAGCGCGCGATTTGGTACCCACGGCTCGCGCTTGCGCGCAAGATCCCGACTCAATGTCGGCTTATACCCAAGGTTTGATGGATCTGGGTGCAACAGTGTGCGCCCGTGGCCGCCCCAAGTGCGAAGCGTGCCCTCTTAAAAAAGACTGTCTGGCCTTACTGCAAGGACGCTGCGACGAACTACCTTGGCCTCGTGCACGTAAAGTCTTGCCTGAGCGCAGCACTGGAATGTTAATCGCGCATCGACCGGGCTACCTCTTGCTGGTACAACGACCAACAACGGGCATCTGGGGTGGCCTCTGGAGCCTGCCAGAGTGCGACCCAGCGCTTGAACCGGCACTCGCCTGTGAACAGCTCGGCCTAGCGCTCAGCACAGCAGACACGCTAGCTGAATTTGTACACGTTTTTACCCATTATCGACTGACGATTCGCCCTCACCTCGTACAAATAAAACCAGCTCGTGCTGCGCACGCTCAGAAGGCTGCACTTTTCGTCAGTGGAGGAGAATGGGTACCACTCAACAGTCTTCATGAGCGCGGGCTACCCGCGCCCGTACGCAAATTGTTAGACGGACTGCTCGCGGCGCGCTTACTGGCTTAACTCGTTGGCTGGGGCGGTCGGTATTTACTGATGCTCATTAAAATGCCGCAAGCGATGCCGATTGTCAGCAAAGCAGTACCGCCATAGCTCAACAACGGCAAAGGCACGCCCACGACCGGCAAAATACCCGTGACCATCCCCACATTCACGAACACATAAATAAATAGCACCATCGTCAACGCACCGGCAAGTAACCGCTCACCGTAATTCGGGGCGCCCACCGCGATCACCAATCCTCTAAAAATCAATAATAGGTAGAGCACCAGCAACGTTACACCACCATACAAACCAAACTCTTCAGCAAACACCGCAAAGATAAAATCGGTTGTTCGCTCAGGAATGAAGTCCAAATGGGTCTGCGTTCCGTTCATGTAACCTTTGCCATACACACCGCCTGCGCCGATCGCGATCATCGATTGGATCGTGTGAAATCCTTTGCCTAGCGGATCTGTACTGGGATCAAGCAAGGTGCAAATTCGATGTTTTTGATAATCATGCAACACCACCCAATCAAACTTAGCATCACATAACTTCTCTTGATTGGCATAGATCGCACCCAGACCGATCGCGCCAATTAACATTACTGGGATCAAAAATTTAAAGGATAGTCCAGCAAAATAAATCACAAAAAAGCCTGCGCCAAACACAAGGATAGCGGTGCCTAAATCGGGCTGCTTGACAATCAGCAAAAACGGTATCAGCAACAGCACAGTTGACACACAAAAATCTATAAACTTCATCGGGCCTTCGCGCGTGTGAAAATACCAAGCCAACATCAGCGGCAAGGCTATTTTCATCATTTCAGAAGGTTGGATTCGCGTGATGCCTAGGTTCAACCAACGCGTCGCCCCTTTACTGGTATCACCTACAAACATGACCGCTAACAGTAAGATGATCCCCAGCACGTAAAACGGCACCGCAAGTTTCAAAATCCAGTGCGGCGGCGTCACAGCCATCATCCACATCGCGATAAATGCCACATAAAAATTACGCGCTTGATCAGCAAAACGAGCGTCGGTGCCACCCACAGCAGACTGCATGACCAACATCCCCACTGCGCAAAGCAATAACAAAATCAGCATTAAGGGCCAATCGATTGACGTGAGGCTGCGAAACACCATTCTAAAAATAATTTTCATGGCACAGCCCTTGGCATCGCGGCCACAAGAGGGGCCTGCGGCACGACCACTTCGGTACGCCGGACGGGTGGCGTACCGCCCGGTGAGGGCTGAATTTTTGCGTCACGCAACAACCAGGCGTCAAAGACTTTACGCACGATAGGTGCCGCAACGCTGCCCCCCCAACCCGCATTCTCTACGACCACTGCGATCGCAATTTTTGGCTGATTGGCAGGAGCAAAGGCCATAAACAACGAATGATCACGCAGTCGCTCATCGATCGCACTACTTTGATATTTGGCACCGCGCAAACTGTACACCTGAGCAGTACCGGTTTTACCGGCCGTGGTGTAAGGCGCGCCAACAAACGCCGCCGCTGCCGTACCAGACACCGTTACCTCAGCCAACGCACGCTTAATCACTTCGATATTTTCTTTTTTTAACGCAATTTTATGAGTCGCCTCAACGACAGTTTGTGTCTGCTCATCGGTTCGTGGGTTTTTAATGGTACGCACTAGATGCGGCTTCATATACACACCATCGTTTGCCAGCACGGCCGTTGCCTGCGCAAGTTGCATCAACGTGAAGGAGTTATAACCCTGACCCACGGCAATTGAGATTGTTTCACCCGCATACCAACGCTGTTGATCGCGATTTTTATAGGCTGCGCGTTTCCAATCCGTCGAGGGCAACACGCCGCGCCGCTCACCTTCAATGTCAATACCGGTGAGTTGTCCAAACCCAAACGGCTTCATGAAATCATGCAGATTGTTCACACCAATTTCGGGGCCTAGCGAATAAAAATACGTGTCAGACGACACCACCAACGCCCGATGCATATCTAGCGTACCAAAGGCCGTTGAGCCCGAGTTTCTAAAACGTTGCCCACCAAATTCAAAAAAGCCAGGATCCGAAATCACTTCGGTCGCGCGTCGTTTATTCAACTCAAGCGCGGCCAGCGCAACAAACGGTTTATAAGTCGAACCAATCGGATAGGTGCCGTATACCGGACGATTAATTAAGGGGTGATCGGGCGATTCGTTCAACAGGCGCCAGCTTTCTACGTCGATACCATCAATAAATAAATTGGGGTCAAAAGATGGCTGTGACACAAACGCCAGCACGTCACCGGTTGCTGGTTCGATAGCGACCAACGCACCTCGCAAGTCTTTAAACGCCTCTTCGGCAATGCGTTGCAACCCCATATCCAAAGACAAGACCAAATTTGAGCCGGGCGTCGGATCAACCCGCCTGAGCACTCGCACGGGTTTACCTCGCGAAGTCACTTCGAGCTCTTCAAGGCCTGCCTTACCATGCAAAACTGCCTCGTAAGTTTTTTCGATCCCCTTTTTACCAATGATATCGGTACCGCGATAGTTGCCAGTTTCACCGCGCTCTTCTAGCGCTGCGACGTCGCTTTCTGAAATACGTCCTACATAGCCAACAACGTGCCCGGCAGATTTTCCTTGTGGGTACTCACGTACCCAACGCGCGCGCAACTGCACACCAGCAAATCGCAAGGCATTTGCCGAAAAAAATGCTGCCTCTGTTTCGTTTAAGTTATTACGTAAAACAATACTTGCGTACTTGCCAGATTCAGCAGCTCGTCTTTTAAAACGTCGCTGCTCGGCCGTACTGATAAACACGATCGGTGTCAGCGCTGCGAAGAGTTCATCGATATTTCCCGCTCGAGCAGGCACCACCTCAAGCGTGTAACTCAAATAATTTCGCGCAAGCACCTCGCCGTTTCGATCAACAATTTCACCTCGACGCGGCGCGATAGGCACCACCGCCAAGCGATTGCTGTCAGCACGGGCGGACAATCCTTCATGCCGATCGACCTGTAGCACCCAAAATCGCAACGACAATAAACCAAAACAACAGACCGCAAATAAACCCGCCACGAGCACTCGCAGCGTAAAGTTGTTTTTTTGTTGCTGATCGTTTTTCTTAAAGTCGAACATGTCTGTGGGGTATTAACTTGCTGTCGTCTCGGGGTCTTGCAATCGATGCTGGGGTAGTAATAACAACCACGCGATCAAGGGCCAGAGCGCAGCGGTCAAGAGGGCTGCAAACAGCCACGACCAGCCAGGCCACGCACTCACAAGAAAAGCGCCAAGCAACGCCCCAACTGCTTTAATCACGACCCACAGTGGCAGCAAGTGCATGGCTTGACTCACCAGTCCAAAGCGCAGCAACCTCCGTTGCAATGACTGTGCACCAAACACTGTCAGGGTATAAGTCAACGCTTGTAGACCCAAGGGACCAACATCATGCACATCCATGACTAATCCAAAAGCAAACGCGGTGAGTAAACCGACCCGCCGCGCATCGTGCAACGACCAAAACACGATTACCAGTAAGAGCAAATCAGGTGAAATCGGCCAGGTGCGCCAGGGCAGCAAAGAGAGTAGCCAAACACCGAGCAGGGTCGCCCAGATAAAAGCGAGGCTTATTGCGTGGTCAATTGGATTCGGGCCCACTGGGAGTGGCAAAGGCACGGGCGGAGGCGCACCACCGTCACGCGAAGACCTCAGCCCGTTATTTCGATTTCGATCTTGCACGGGGAGCCTCCGTTGTCGCAGCGGGCTTCACAGAGCTGACCGCCAAATCAGCCTCGATTGGTACCTGTAACACCAAAAATTGTCGATACCGCTCTGGGTGCGAGGACGGCAACGCTTCAGCGCGCGCGAATCCCGAGGCTGAACTGCGCTGGACCTGATCGACGCGTCCAACCAAAAGCCCGGGCGGGAACACCCCCCCAACTCCGCTGGTGACTAGAACGTCGCCTTCGCGAATATCGGCATCGGATGAAAAATAGCGCACTTCGACCTTACCCGGCGTCGTTGAACCAAAGGCGATCAAACGTAAGCCATTACGCAACACCTGCACGGGTATCGAAATAATTTCATCGGTCAACACAGCGGCTTCAGAGGTCATGGGCGAAACACGTGTGATCTGCCCGACCACACCGCCCTCATCCAAAATCGGCATCCCGACTGAGATACCGGCTCGGCTACCTTTGTTAAAGACTAGCCGACGACTGAAAGTATTGGCGGGCTCATACAGAACCTCGACCACTACAGACGGATGCTCTGCAGCTTTTTCAAAAACACCTAGTAGCCGCCGCAGTTGCGCGTTTTCGGCGCTCAAAAGTGCTGCATTGGTCGTTACCTGCGCCAACTCGATACGTTGTTTTTGCAACGCCTCAGTTTCAGATTGAATCAACGCAGCGGCATCAAACCAGTCATGACCAATCGAAATGATGTCACGCGGAAACATGACAAAACGTTGAAACGGATACAACGTTGCAGACAACAACTCACGCACTGGGTTTGTCGTTTTGTACGTCGCATCTGTAAACAAAAATGCGAAACACACCAACACGAGCAGAGTCAGTTTCACTTCAGCGGCCGGGCCGCGTCGAAAAAGCCTAAGGGTGGCGGGTCGTTGCATGATGGCTCGGTACTTAATCACTCACCGCTTGGGCGCTGCAGGCGCCGGTTGCGTTGGTTTCGCGCAGCTGCCTGGTGTCGCCCCTCACCGCCTGTCGATGCGCGGCACGACTAGTCGTTAATAAAAATGGCGCCCAGTTTTTCAAGATGCTCGAGAGCATCGCCACAACCACGCACCACACACGTCAAGGGATCATCGGCCACGATCACAGGCAAACCGGTCTCTTCTTGCAGTAAACGATCAAGATCACGCAACAAGGCGCCCCCTCCCGTCAAAGAAATTCCCTTGTCGGTAATATCGGCACCTAGCTCGGGTGGTGTGTTTTCGAGAGCAATTTTGACCGCTGAGACGATTTGGTTCAATGGGTCAGTTAAGGACTCGAGGATTTCGTTGGAAGACACCGTGAAGCTGCGCGGGACGCCTTCTGCCAAGTTACGACCCTTTACCTCGATCTCGCGTACTTCAGAACCAGGAAATGCGGAGCCGATCTGTTTTTTGATGTGCTCAGCAGTAGGCTCGCCAATGAGCATGCCATAGTTGCGCCGGATGTAATTAACGATCGCTTCGTCAAATTTATCGCCGCCCACACGAACAGAGCCCTTGTAAACCATACCGCCTAGCGAAATCACCGCAACTTCGGTCGTGCCACCACCGATGTCCACCACCATCGAGCCACTGGCGTCTGACACGTTGAGCCCAGCACCGATCGCGGCGGCCATCGGCTCTTCGATCAGGTACACCTGGCTAGCACCAGCGCCTAAAGCAGATTCGCGAATGGCCCGGCGCTCTACTTGCGTTGAGCCGCAAGGCACGCACACGATGATTCGCGGACTCGGCGCAAACATATTGCGCGGATGCACCATGCGAATAAATTGCTTGAGCATTTGCTCGGTCACGGTAAAGTCGGCAATCACACCGTCTTTCATGGGGCGAATCGCCTCAATATTGCCCGGCACACGCCCTAACATCTGCTTGGCTTCGCGACCTACCGCCTGAATGATTTTTTTACCGCCGGGGCCACCATCGTGACGAATCGCCACCACAGAGGGTTCGTCGAGCACAATTCCCTTGCCACGAACATAAATAAGAGTGTTGGCGGTACCGAGATCGATCGCCATATCACTTGAGAAATAACTACGCAGGAATCCGAACATGAGAGCCCAGCCAGAATAAAAGTTGATGCACGTAACATGCCGTGAATAGCCTTCCATCATAACTTATAATTCTGTTTAGATCGGCAAAACGGGCTAACGTCAAGCTCGCAAAGCTACGAGGCCAGAACCACTGTGATGAAACCGGTTTGCCCTAGCCAGAATCAGGCACTGGCCAGAATGGTTTGCATGGGCTGAGTCGGGCTCTGTCTTCGATGTTTGTCTTTCAAATTCAGGCATATGCCCTGCACCGCGCATTTTGGCGGTGTTTTGCGCTTAAACCCGCCTTTTATTTTTTAAAAAGCAACGACCTATGGCCATTACTGAACAAGAAGTCACCCGCATTGCCCGACTAGCCCGCCTGACCTTGTCGGCCGAACAAAACAGGCAGGCCCAGGGTGATCTGACCAAAATTCTTGGGCTGATCCAAGAGCTTCAGGCCGTCGACACCAATGGGGTCGAACCGCTCGCTCACCCCTTATCTGCGCTGCGTGACGTCCACTTGCGACTGCGCGAAGACGTCATCACCGAGGCATCCTCACCCGAGCGGCGCGAGGCGCTGATGGTCAATGCACCAGGCAAGGCTGAGGGGCTATTTTTGGTTCCAAAGGTGATTGAATAAATGAGCACAGCACTTCACAACTTTCCAACCCTGGTGAGCCTCCAAAGCGCCTTAGCGCAGGGCAAACTCAGTGCGTCCGAACTGGCCCAAGATTGCCTCAAACAGATTCAAGCCCAACAGGTGCTCAATGCCTTCGTACATGTTGACGCAGAGCTCACTCTTGCGCAAGCACGCGCCGCCGATGCCAGCCGTGCCGCGGGTATAGCCGGCCCCTTATCGGGCATCCCGATTGCCCACAAAGATGTGTTTGTCACTCAGGGCTGGCGCAGCACAGCTGGTAGCAAGATGCTTAACAATTACGTCAGTCCGTTTGACGCCACCGTCGTGGGTAAGCTGCTGACTGCCGGCTGTGTCAGCTTAGGGAAACTAAACTGCGACGAGTTCGCGATGGGCTCGGGCAACGAGCATTCTGCCTTCGGGCCGACCCATAATCCTTGGGATTTGAGTTGTGTGCCAGGTGGCTCCTCTGGTGGTCCGGCAGCCGCCGTAGCCGCTCGACTAGTTTTTGCGACGACCGGCACAGACACTGGGGGCTCGGTACGTCAGCCGGCGGCGCTCTGCGGCGTGAGCGGCATCAAGCCCACATACGGTACGGTCTCGCGCTACGGCATGATTGCCTACGGCTCAAGCTTGGATCAAGCAGGCGTCCTCGCACCAGCGGCAGCCGACCTAGTTGCCTTACTCGACACGATCAGTGGCTTTGACGTGCGCGATGCTACCAGTGCTGAGCAATGTCACGGTGTGCCCAACGCACCTGGCCGCATTCAAAGCGAATTTTATAAAGCAAGCGCTCACTTTCAATCTCAAGCCTCATTGCCGCTGAAGGGTTTACGTATTGGCGTGCCCACAGAGTTTTTTGGTGAGGGGCTTTCGTCTGAAGTCGGGGCGGCCATCGAGGCTGCTCTGGTTCAACTCGAGCAACTTGGCGCACAACGTGTCTCGATTTCGTTACCACGCACGCGTCTGTCGATTCCGGCCTATTACGTGATCGCGCCCGCCGAAGCCTCAAGTAATCTGTCGCGCTACGATGGGGTGCGCTACGGACATCGCAGCGACTCGTATACCGACCTCGCTGACATGACCGGCCGCTCGCGGGCCGAGGGCTTTGGTACAGAGGTCAAGCGCCGGATTCTTGTCGGCACCTATGTGCTGTCGCACGGCTATTACGATGCCTACTACTTGCAGGCTCAACGTTTGCGCCGCCTGATCGCCGACGATTTTCAAGCCGCATTTGCACAAAAATGCGACGTCATTATGGGCCCGGTCACGCCCACAGTTGCCAAGGCAATTGGCGACAACCAAGACGATCCCACCGCAGACTGGTTGGCCGACGTCTATACGCTTGGCTTGAACCTGGCCGGATTACCCGGCATGTCGGTTCCCTGCGGTTTTGGTCAAAGCGCCGCGGGCAAACCCTTGCCGATCGGCTTACAAATCATTGGTGACTATTTTGATGAGGGTCGTCTGCTGGCGATTGCACATCAATATCAACTTGCCACCGATTGGCATCAACGTAGCGCGGGGCAAGCATAATGGCTTATGAAATCGTCATTGGTCTCGAAACACACACTCAGCTTTCGACCCAGACCAAAATTTTTTCAGGTAGCAGCACGCGCTATGGTGCACAACCCAACACGCAAGCCAACGAAGTCGACATGGCATTGCCAGGCACTTTGCCGGTCATGAACCGCGCAGCGGTTGAACATGCCATCCGTCTTGGTCTAGCTGTTGGTGCCACGATCGCGCCTCGCTCGATTTTCGCGCGCAAAAATTATTTTTATCCTGATCTGCCCAAAAACTATCAAATTAGCCAATACGAAATCCCCGTTGTCCTGGGCGGATCCTTAACCTTCTTTGTCGGCGACAAAGAAACCACCATCAATCTCACTCGCGCTCATCTCGAAGAAGACGCAGGCAAATCGTTGCACGATAACTATATTGGCCCGCATGGTGAGCTCTCAACCGGCATCGACTTAAATCGAACCGGTACACCACTGCTTGAAATCGTCTCTGAACCTGAAATGCGCTCAGCTGCCGAAGCTGTTGCCTACGCCAAGACTCTGCACAGCCTCGTGATGTGGCTGGGCATTTGTGATGGCAACATGCAAGAAGGTTCGTTTCGGGTCGACGTCAACGTGTCAGTGCGCCCTGTTGGTCAAAAAGAATTTGGCACGCGCTGCGAAATCAAAAATGTAAATTCTTTTCGCTTTATCGAACGCGCCATCAACTACGAAGTGCGCCGTCAGATTGAACTCATTGAAGACGGCGGCAAGGTGGTTCAAGAAACCCGCCTCTACGACGCCGATCTTGACGAAACACGCAGCATGCGCAGCAAAGAAGACGCTCACGACTACCGTTATTTTCCCGATCCCGATTTACCGCCTCTGTTGATTAGCCAAGAATGGATTGATCAAGTTAAAGCAGAGATGCACAAAGCGGGTGGCTTACCAGAAGAACTTAGAAAAAATCTGGTTGAAATTTATGGGATTGCTCCAATTGATGCTGCGCAACTGATCAGTAGCCGCGCGATGGCAACGTATTTTTTAGACGTGGTCAACGCTATTGAAGCGAGCCCAGCCGATACAGCGAACGTCATGGCACTGCGCCCTGCTCGAGCCAAACTTGCTGCCAACTGGCTGATGGGCGAAGTCTCGGCAACGCTCAACCGCGAAGAGAAAGACATCGCGCAGTGCCCAGTGACGGCGCCCTTATTGGCCGCGCTACTCAAGCGAATTTTAGACAACACCGTCTCAAACAAAATTGCACGCGACGTGTTTGCAGCGATGTGGGCCGGCGAAGAAAACGGTCAACCCGATGCCATCATCGCAGCGAAGGGACTCACTCAGATCAACGACTCTGGCGCAATTGAAGCAATGATCGACGCCGTGCTAGCCGATAACGCTGCGATCGTCGCCGAATACCGCGCCGGCAAACAAAAGGCCTTCAATTCGCTAGTGGGTCAGATTATGAAAGCGGCCAAAGGCAAAGCAAACCCTCAACAGGTGAATGACTTGCTTAAGGCCAAGCTCGATCAAGCGTAAGCCATATGCGCCCCCCGGCGCAAGCGCTGGGGCGAGCGACTATTTTTGAAGAGCGCAGCGTTTGAGCATTAAATGAGTGCGCAACGCTAGCTCTTTTACTAGATACCGTATTGCGCCCGATATGCGAGCACCGCTTCGCGATACTGCGCAAACTCGGCATTCTGTTTAAGTAACACCAAGATGTCGTCAAGCGAAGCAATCGTGACAACAGGCAAGCCATAGCGCTGCTGCACTTCTTGCACCGCTGAGTGAGGCGAGAGCTGCCCGTCGGCGCCAGCGCGCTCCATGCGATCCATGGCGATCAGCGCCGCACAGGGTTCTGCGCCTGCTGCACGAATGATCTCGACCGATTCGCGCACTGAAGTGCCTGCGGTGATCACATCATCAATGATGACGACTTTGCCCTTTAGTGGTGCACCAACTAACACCCCGCCCTCACCGTGATCTTTCGCCTCTTTGCGGTTGTAAGCGAAGTCGATTGAACGTCCTGTCATCGCGGGATGAGCCGCGAGTGCAACCGCTGTTGCGGTAGCAAGCGGTATGCCTTTGTAAGCCGGGCCAAACAGCATATCAAATGGCAGTTTAGAATCGACTAAGGCTTGAGCATAAAATTGAGCTAACCGCCCTACCGAGGCACCTGAATTAAACAGGCCTGCATTAAAAAAATAGGGGCTGGTACGCCCCGATTTGGTGACAAAACTACCAAACCGCAGCACGCCTTCGTTTAAGGCAAACTGCACAAACGCACTACGTTCTGAACCCGTCGACATCGCAAACCTCGTGATTTAAGTATTTCGATGAATGGCATTATCTCATTGACTAGGAGCCCTACCTTGCTGCGCATCACCTCACTGAACCTGAATGGTATCCGTTCGGCCTATAACAAAGGGCTTGCGAACTGGTTAAAAACACACGAGGCCGACATCCTCTGCCTGCAAGAGCTCAAAGCGCATCTCGCTGACATTCAAGACGATTTTCAACACCCTCAAGACTATACCGGTCACTTTTATGCTGCCGAAAAAAAAGGCTACAGCGGCGTAGGCCTTTACGTAAAAAGCGAGCCAAAACGTGTAGTTCAGGGGATGGCCTGTGAAGAGTTCGACCTTGAGGGCCGTGTGATTCGGGCAGATTGGTCAAATATTTCTGTGATCAGCGCTTATCTACCCTCTGGCTCGAGCGGGCCTGAGCGCCAAGAGGCCAAGTTCCGCTTTCTTGCTCAGTTTGGGCCCTGGATGCAAAACTTGATGGATGATCATAAAAAAACCAAACGCGAGTACGTCATTTGCGCCGACTGGAATATCGCACACAAAGAAATCGACCTGAAAAACTGGAAGTCGAATCAAAAAAACTCGGGCTTTACGCCCGAAGAACGCGCTTGGGTCACGAGCGTCATCGACGAGATAGGCTTTGTCGACGTTTTCAGACAACTCGATCAGCGCGCCGAGCAATACACTTGGTGGAGCAATCGCGGACAGGCATGGGCCAAGAACGTAGGGTGGCGGCTTGATTATCAGTTGGTCACGCCTGGCTTAGCGGCAAAGGCAAAAGCGGCCAGCATCTACAAAGACGAACGCTTCTCAGATCATGCGCCGCTGACCATTGATTACGACTTTACGTTGAAGTGACGCAGCGCGCAGCGCACTTGGCCTTCGACGAGTGCCGTTGCTCAGAGCCCCTTCGCATCAATACGGTCAATGTCTCGTCTGCGCCAATGCAACAGCCACAGGCCGGGCAGCGCAATCAATACCGTCAGTAAAAAGAAAGTCGGCCATCCCGCGTACTGCACTAACGGTGGCGTCAACGGGCCCGCAAGGTAGGTGCGCCCCACAGCCGTTAACGCCGAGAGCAGGGCAAATTGCGTGGCAGAAAACTGTTGATTGCACAGTCCCATCAAGAGCGCCACAAAGGCAGCGGTACCCATGCCGCCGCATAAGTTTTCGATGCCAACACCAGCGGCCATGATCCACACATTGTGAGGGCCCACCGAGATCACCCAAAATCCCAAGTTTGAAACCGCCTGAAGCAAGCCAAAGAGCATCAACGAGCGATACAAGCCAAGGCGCGCCATCAAAGCGCCGCCCGCCAAGACCCCCACAATGGTGGCCGCCAAGCCTAATAATTTATTGACGGTACCCACCTCGGATGCGGTGTAACCTGCAGCACGAATCAAAAAAGTGGTGGACAAGGCCCCTGCAAACGCATCACCTAACTTATACAAAACAATCAGAACCAACACGGTAACTGCCTCGGGTCGTCCGAAAAATTCCCGAAAAGGTTCAAGCACGGCCTGTTGTAATGAACGCGGAGTTTGCGTTGGCACCTCAGGTTCAGGCGCCCAAAAGCTTGCGAGTGCCATCAACAACATCAAGGCCCCCATCAACATATAGGTGGCTCCCCAACCTAACCATTGATCTGCCATGATCAACGCCAACCCGCCCGACACCAACATCGCCAGCCGGTAACCTAAGACCGATAACGCCGCCCCCGCACCACGCTCATCTTTGCGCAGTACATCGCTACGATAGGCATCAAAGGCAATATCTTGCGTAGCCGAACAAAATGCAACAAAGACTGCAAGCAACGCCAGTGGCAACAAACTTTGACCGGGCGAGAGACACCCCATGGCCAACATCCCCAAGGCCAACAGCACCTGCATCAAGACCATCCAACCTCGTCGGCGCCCAAGCCAAGGCGGCGCATAACGGTCTACCAAGGGAGCCCATAAAAACTTTAAGGTGTAGGCTGTGCCCACTAAAGTTAAAAAACCAATCTCTTGAAGCGAGACTTGTTCAATCGTGGCCCAGGCCTGCAAGGTGCCACCGGTTAACGCTAAAGGCAATCCACTGGCAAAACCAAGTGCCAACAAAGGTGCAACGCGCCGACTGGTGTACAGCTTTGAGGCCGAGAGCGGAGTAATGACTGGCGAAGTTGGCTGTGTCATGCGCTTGTCCGTGAGAGCGTGTGGGGTTCTGCAGTAAACCGATAGGCCGCGAGAGTACTGCGCCATCCCGCCAAAAACTTTACCTCGCGCTGGTCATTAAATGTTGCGCGCTCAAGAATACTGAAACCCAATTTCAAAGAAAGACGTTCAAAATCTTTCAATGTACACAAGTGAATATTAGGCGTGTCATGCCAGTCGTAAGGCATTTGCCCCGTCACCGGCATACGCCCTAGCAGAATCGACCAGCCGTGCGGCCAATAACCAAAATTGGGGAAAGACACAATCGCTTCACGCGCGACGCGCGTCATTTCTCTGAGAATATGTTCAGTGTTGTGCATCGACTGTAGTGTTTGGGACAGCACTACCGTATCAAACTGCCGATCATCAAACATGGCTAAACCATCTTCGAGATTCTGCTGAATAACATGCACGCCACGTTGCACGCAGCTCAACACGCGTTCGTCGCTAATTTCAACTCCAATCCCCTGTACGCCTTTGCTGAGCTTGAGATGGGCAAGCAAAGTTCCATCGCCACAGCCCAAATCAAGCACGCGTGTCTGAGGGCGTACCCATTGCGCGATACGGGCAAGGTCACCGCGCAACTCTGCCGCTTGAGGCGATGACATCTGACTGGCCAAGCGAGTCTGACCCGCTGCCGATGCCTGACTTGTGGCGTTTATCTCGTGATTCATGGCTGCGCCCTGGGGTGGGTCGTCACGTCTGTCAGCGTCGCTGCGATCCGTAAAAAGTAGGCGCGCATTAAGCCATGGTAACGGGCATCATCCAGCAAAAACGCATCATGGCCGTGCGGCGCATCAATTTCAGCGTAGGTTGCAGCCTGTTCATTTTTTAGCAACGCCTGCACGATTTCTCGCGAGCGCGCCGGTGCAAAGCGCCAATCCGTCGTAAACGAGATCAATAAGAAATCTGCCGTCGCCGGCGCCAGCGCTTTGGCTAAATCACCGTTGGTCGCACGCGCAGGATCAAAATAATCAAGCGCGCGCGTGATCAACAAATAAGTATTGGCGTCAAAATAGCGCGAAAATTTTTCACCCTGGTAGCGCAGATAAGACTCGACCTCAAATTCAACACCATAGCCATAATGAAACGCTCCGCCTGCGGCCGGTTCGCGTTGGGTTCGACCAAATTTTTCAGCCATGTCATCGTCTGACAAATAGGTGATGTGACCGACCATACGGGCCACCGACAGACCATGGCGAGGAACCGTCTTGTGCGCGTAATAGTCACCCCCATGAAACTCGGGATCAGTAATAATCGCACGCCGTGCCACTTCGTTAAACGCAATATTCTGTGCCGACAACCTGGGGGTCGACGCCACCACCACACAGTGCGCAACCCGCTCTGGCAACGTGATCGCCCAACTGAGTGCCTGCATGCCACCAAGAGAGCCTCCCATGACTGCAGCAAACCGTCGAATACCGAGTTTGTCGGCCACGCGAGCCTGCGCGCGCACCCAGTCCTCAACGGTCAACATCGGAAACGCAGCCCCCCAAGGCTTGCCTGTCTCGGGTCGAATCGAGGCAGGGCCTGTCGAACCAAAACACGAGCCAAGATTATTGATGCCGATCACAAAAAACACATTGGTGTCGACAGGCTTGCCAGGACCCACCAAATTATCCCACCAACCAATGTCTTCAAGATTGTCGGCGGCGCGACCCGCAACATGGTGCGAAGCGTTCAGTGCGTGACACACCAATACTGCGTTACTAGCCTCGGCATTGAGCGTACCGTAGGTTTCAATCGCCAGTTCATAAGCGTGAATCGTTTGCCCGTTGCTCAAAGGCAGAGGCTCGTGAAATTGCAAAAACTGGGTATGGACAACGCCCACTGAACCCACCTCAGCTTCGGTGGGCGTCTGGACAGCATGCGCGTCTTGTGAAACGAACTGTTTGGTCATACGGACCTTCTTTAGCGGGATTTATGAGGCGCCCGCAAGCGGATCGAGCAAATCGGCGCCAACTCGGACAAATTTTAGCATTGCGAGGCGCTTACCGCGTACATACAAATACATTGCTTACAATTCGAATCAGTTCCGTCCCAATTTCTTACAATTGGCTACAAATTTTTATCGTTTTACAGGGGTTTTGCGAGTTTCCAGACTCGTGGGTTCAAGGCACACTGTGCACTTGAAATTAGCAGCTGCAGGAGCCAGACACCCCATGACCCTACCAAAGCTCTCAGAAAGAGAACTCGAATGCCTCGAATGGGTGTCATTTGGCAAAACTAGCTGGGAGACCGCCATTATTTTGGGCGTGAGCGAACGAACCATCAATTTTCACTTGTTAAACGCTTGCCGCAAACTCAATGTTTACGGTCGTCAAGCCGCGGTCGCGCTGGCGCTGCGGCAAAACCTCTTGCATGGCTCACCCTCTCGACCTGCGACTGCCGCTAAAGAACCATCCGCAGCTCTTGCCTCTATCGCAGAACCAACGAGCGCATAAACTCAGTCGCGTTCTCTTTTGACAATGACTTTTGGGGGCCCGACACAACCGCCTGAATCAACATGCCACGGTGTATCAAGACTCGACCCAGCAAGCGCGAGGGTTGACCTGCTACCACGGATTCAAGCTCAAACACCTCGCCGTTTAACGCCTGCGGCGCAAGTGGCTGACCGACTCGAGCGGCAAGCGCCGTCGCAAACGCATGCACCAGCCGTTCAGTTTGGGCAGAATCTAGCGCCGAGCTCAAGGGTGCATAGCCGACCGAAAATACAGACTGATCGACCGCGGCAGACGTCAGCGAAAAAATCAGCTCGACACCGTCGACTCGAATCGGGCGCTGCTCGGTTTTTACCCGCGACGGAAACATCACCATCGCACGCTCGTCTGCGACGGTTAGCTCACGCCAGTTGTACTCTGGTGTACAGCCAGCCAGCCAAAGCAGGCAGAACAGTACTAATAGAAATTTAACTTTAACCATCATTTTTATTAAAACCGTTGTTTTATTACAGATTGCAACCTTCAACCGTCATATTGTCCCTGATCGACAGGCGCGTCAAACCTCGTCCCTCGGGTTAAAGAGGGCCGCCTAGCTGCCCAGAAAATAATCACCTCGCAATTCCCTTAAAATCAGGTTTTGCCTTGCATTAGGATTGTCTGTGACCTCAACCCTGTATAAACATTTGGCCCAACTACAAGCCAACCCAACAATTTTGGGTCAGTCACTGCGTGGGATCGAGAAAGAAGGCTTGCGGGTTGATCAACAGGGGCTGCTGTCCAGCACGCCGCACCCAACGGCGCTTGGTTCGGCGCTTACTCACCCTAGCATCACTACAGATTATTCAGAAGCGTTGCTTGAGCTCATTACCGGCACCCACAAAAATGTCGACGCTTTAATGAGCGAACTCGATCAGGTGCATCGCGTAGTGGCCACCAACCTACATGACGAACTGTTGTGGAATCATTCAATGCCGGCACACTTGCCAGCTGAAGCTGACATACCGATCGCCTGGTACGGCACCTCGAATACCGGAATGATTAAACACGTTTATCGACGAGGGCTGGCACAGCGCTACGGCAAAACCATGCAATGCATCGCCGGAGTGCATTACAACTTTTCTTTTGATGAGTCGTTTTGGAGCGCGCTCGATCTACCTCAAACCGACTCCAAAGATAGGCGGTCTACGGGGTATATCTCGCTGATCCGTAACTTCACTCGCTACAGTTGGTTACTCATGTACTTGTTTGGCGCGTCACCCGCCGTGTCACGCGACTTTTTGCGAGGGCAGACCGCTGACTTAGCTTCGCTCGGGGATCACACCCTTTATCTTCCCTATGCAACCAGCCTACGCATGAGCGATCTAGGTTATCAAAACAAGGCCCAAGCTAGCTTAAAACTTTGCTACAACGATCTACCAATGTTCTTAGAACGGCTCTACGACGCCGTCACAACCCCATGGCCCGATTATCAAAAAATTGGCACCCACCGCGACGGTCAATGGATTCAGCTCAATACCAACGTTTTGCAAATCGAAAATGAGTTTTATTCAAGCATCAGACCCAAGCGTACAACCGGCCCGTGCGAACGACCCATTACGGCGCTCGCCGAGCGTGGCATCCAGTACGTCGAGGTACGCTGCCTAGACATCGACCCCACAGAGCCTTTGGGTATTGCCGGGCAGACGGCAAGATTTGTTGACGCCTTTTTACTCTTTTGTGCGATCCAAGAAAGCCCACCGTTTGCCGACAGTGGTTGGTGCCCCGAAAGCGCCAGTAACTTTGCCCGCGTGGTCAAACAAGGGCGCCTACCTGGCTTGCAACTCAAACACCAAGGCAAAGACCTATCGCTGGCAAACTGGGCTGAGCAATTACTTGTGCAGATTGCCCTTTGCGCCGAGACCCTTGATGGCGCCTTGGGTGACACTCGCTACGCACAGTCGGTTTCTGCACAGCGCGAAAAAATTCTCAACCCAGAGGCTACCCCGTCGGCTTGTGTCCTAGCCCATTTAAAAACGTCGGGCGTTTCGTATCAAGACTATGCGCTCGAGCAGAGCGGCGCGCACGCTCAAAGATTACGTCAAACTGGCCTGAGCCCAGCCGAGAGTGCGTTGGCAGCCAAACAGGCTGAACAATCCCTGATTGACCAAGTTGCCCTCGAAGCCGGAGATACCGAAAATTTTGATGAGTATGTTGCCCGGTTTCATAGAGCACTGAAGCATCCTAGCCAGTCTTAAGCTGGTAAGGGCATCTATTTTTGAAACCAACACTTGGTGCGCCCGACAGGAATCGAACCTGTATCGAGAGTTTCGGAAACTCTTATTCTATCCATTGAACTACGGGCGCAAGAGGCGAGATTATAGCGGTAGCCAAGAACACCGCCCGGTAATACCCCGAGTCGAGCCGATCCCGCTATAATCCGAGGGTTTATACGAAAGCAGTCACACCACTTTAATCCAGCCGCCTGGTTGGACAACGTTCCAGTTATCGATACTGAGACGTTGGTCAACTCGGCGAAGACATGCAGGACTTGGTCATGAGCGACACGCAACAGCACGAAGAACATAGTTCACCCATCAAAACGCCTAAGCAATTGATCACGATAATTGTGCTCGCCTTGGTGGTTCCAATTATCATCATCATCCTACTGGTCAATATGGTTGCCGCAGGCAATGCACCTGTGGCTGGCTCAGATGCGCTAGGCCCCGAAGCAACGGCCAAACGGATTGCACCTGTTGCAAAGCTTGAAGTCGTCGATGCCAGCGGTCCTAAAGTATTCAAGACGGGCGAACAAGTCTATAAGGCCGTATGTGCAGGCTGTCATACGGCTGGCGTTGCCGGCGCCCACAAGTTTGGCGACACGGCGGCCTGGGCTGCCCCAATCAAAACCGGCCTAGACGCGATGGTATTAAGTGTCGTGAAAGGTAAAAATGCGATGCCTGCAAAGGGCGGCAATCCCTCGCTTGATGATTTTGAGATTACCCGCGCTGTCGTTTACATGACTAATGCTGCTGGTTCAAGTTTTCCTGAACCCGTCGCACCCACGCCTCCCGCAAAATAATGTTGGGGTCATTGCTGCATTAAACGCTCTTGTTTAACATTGCCTTAAGCGCATCAAGGCGGCTCTTGGGGCTCATGGTTTCGACGGGCTTTTGATCAAGCGCCACCGACAAACCCATTTCTTCGATAAACCGTGACGGCTCGCGCACCAAATCTTCGCGCGCGCGACGGCGCTTCTGACACCAACTCAAGTGCAGACTGCGCTGCGCGCGCGTGATGCCAACATACATCAGTCGGCGCTCTTCTTGTATCCTTGACACTAAAGCATCAGCAACCTTAGCGGGATCAACATCCTCGTCATCACGACCTAGGTGCGGTAAAAGCCCCTCTTCAACGCCCAGCAAATACACATGAGGGTATTCAAGCCCTTTTGAAGCATGTAAGGTCGATAGCTTCACTGCGTCTTGCTCTTGCTCTTCGCTGCGTTCAAGCATCGTCACCAAAGCAACGTGTTGGACTAGATCGAGTAGGCCCATGCTGTCAGCTTCGGCTTTACGTTTAAGCCATCCCACCAACTCTAAAACATTTTGCCAGCGATTTTGGGCGGGTTTTTCATCTAGCATGTCATACAGATAGCGCTCGTACTGAATGGCGCCGAGCAAATCATCAAGAATCACACCAGCGGGTTCGGCGGCCTTTACAGGTTGCCCAACTGCCGTATGCCCAGCCCGTATTTGAATCCTGACGATAAAGTCAGCGAAATGACGCAGCGGCTCAAGCTGACGTGGATTCAAGCGTGACTCAAGCCCCATCTCAAAGACCGCTTTAAACAAGGAGATTTTTCGATCACCGGCATATTGACCAAGCGTTTGCAACGTCACTTGGCCGATACCTCGCTTAGGCGTCGTCGCCGCGCGAATAAAGGCCGGATCATCCTCTTCGTTGGCAATCAGGCGTAAGTAGGCCAGAATATCTCGCACTTCAGCCTTGTCGAAAAAACTTTGCCCGCCCGAAATCGAGTACGGAATATGTAAATTACGCATCGCTTGCTCAACAATTCTGGCCTGATGATTACCACGATACAAAATCGCAAAATCTTTCCAACAGGCCTGTTTTTCAAAGCGAGCTGCCGAAATTTTTATCGCGACGTTTTCAGCTTCAGCCTCATCGTTTGGCATGGCCGTCACACTAATCGCATCGCCTGTGCCATGCTCTGACCATAATTTTTTTTCAAATAATTTTGGATTCTTTGCAATCACGTGATTTGCAGCAGCCAAAATACTTTGGCTTGAGCGATAGTTCTGCTCGAGCTTGACCAACCGGATCTGGGGGTAATCAGTGGTGAGCTTCGCGAGGTTCTCAATGGTTGCGCCACGCCAGGCATAAATGGCCTGGTCGTCGTCACCCACTGCAGTAAACATGGCACGAGGGCCAGTCAACCATTGCACTAAGCGGTACTGACAGACGTTCGTGTCTTGATACTCGTCCACTAATAAATAACGTACACGTGCTTGCCATTTTTCTCGCACCTGGGCTTCGCGTTCAAAGATTTGCGCGGGTAGCGCGATCAAATCATCGAAGTCCACAGCCTGATAAGCAGCGAGTGTCACGTTATAGCTACGATACACGCGTGCTGCCTCGACTTGGCTGGCGCTCGCAGCCTGGGCAGCCGCTGCGTCGGGATCAATCAAGCCATTTTTCCAAAGCGAAATCGTTTGCTGCACAGCGCGCAGGCGTGCGCGATCGGTCGTCGCCAATAAATCTTGCACGATCGCCATTGCATCATCAGAATCAAAGATAGAAAACTGCGGCTTAAGACCCGCATGCTGCGCCTCTTCGCGCAAAATTCGAACACCAAGCGAATGAAAGGTACTGATGGTTAGCCCTTTAGCAAGAGCTGGGTCGACTAGGCGTTTGACGCGATCGTCCATCTCGCGAGCCGCTTTATTCGTGAAGGTCAACGCAACAATATTGCGCGCCTTGTACTCGCAGTCGCGCAACAGATACCCTATCTTTTGTGTGATAACACGTGTTTTTCCTGAGCCCGCACCTGCCAGGACCAGGCAAGGACCGTCTAGGTACAACACAGCTTCGCGCTGCGTCGGGTTCAGCCCATTTGTTGCAAATGTTGACATAGCACCGTATTAAATTTCGAGTGGATCTACCTCAAGCTGCCATCGCACGCGACGTGCATCAGGCTGCTCGGGTAGTAATTTAAGCCAGTGTCGCAGCAACAATTGCAACGCAGGGCGATTAGTAGATTCAAGTAGCAACTGGGCTCGACACATATTGTCGACACGCACGATTCGTAACGGCACTGGGTCGTACAACGTCAGCACCACTTCAGTCTGATAATGCGCAGATAACTTGCTTGCAAGCTCACGGGCATCACGTAAAAAATCAAGCGCAGCCGGCAGCTCGCGCGCCTCGGCGCTCAAAAGCGCTTGGTACGAAAAGGGGGGCAAGGCGGCGGCCTTGCGCTCTTGAAGCGAGTGTCGTGCGAAGCCAGCGTAATCGTGTTTCAGCAACGCCTGATAGACCGCTTGCTCTGGATAGCCCGTTTGTACAATGACCTCGCCGTGTCCGCTATGACGGCCAGCGCGCCCAGCGACCTGCATCAGCTGTGCGAATAAGCGTTCTGGCGCCCGAAAGTCTTGCGAAAACAACATTGCATCGGCGTTGAGCACCCCCACCAACCCAAGATTCGCAAAGTCATGGCCCTTGGCTACCATTTGCGTGCCTACTAAAATATCGACCTCTCCGGCATGCACGCTGGCAAAGAGCGCTTGGGCCGAGCCTTTTTTACGAGTGCTGTCCGCGTCAATTCGCACCACCCGTGCCTCCGGAAACAATTCGGCGAGATGCTCTTCGACCCTCTGTGTGCCTCGGCCCATCGGCTGTAAATCTTGATCGCCACAATCTGGACACGCCTTTGGCACATTTTGTGCCAGGCCACAATGATGACAGTGCAGCTGCGCGCGTTGCGCCGTCAGTCGATGCAAGACAGTAAAAGTTGTGCACCTTGTACACTGACTCACCCAGCCGCACGAATTGCAATGTAATGCAGGTGCGTAGCCCCGACGGTTTAAAAATATCAATACCTGTTCGTGGTTAGCAAGCCTCGCGCGCATCGCCTCTACAAGATGAGGGGACAAACCGTGGTCCATCTGTAAGCGTCGCGTATCGACCAAACGCACCGAGGGTAGTGTCACCGCGCGCGCGCGCGCGGGCAGGTCAAGCCTTTGGTAGATGGATTTTTCAGCGTTGGCCCAACTCTCGAGTGATGGAGTCGCAGAACCCAACACGACAGGAATGCCCAGATCATGCGCCCGCCAGACCGCCAGGTCTCGAGCCGAATAACGCAACCCATCCTGTTGTTTGTAAGAGGGATCGTGCTCTTCATCAACGATGATCAAACCAAGGTCGTCAAGCGGCGCAAAAATGGCTAAACGAGTACCGAGAACAATGCGGGCCTCGCCGCGTTGCACACGCAACCAAGCGCGTAAGCGCTCACCATCCGACAGGGCACTGTGCATGACCGCGACTCCGTTCACGCCCGCTACCGGCTCAAGACGCGCCCGTAAGGACTGCTCAAATTGTGGCGTGAGGTTAATCTCAGGTACTAACATCAACACGCGTTTGCCGCGCGCCAAGGTCTGTGCGGCCGCATGCAGATACACCTCTGTTTTGCCGCTTCCAGTCACCCCATAGAGCAGAAAGGTTTTGAAACCCGTTGCCGTCACGAGCGCTGTGACCGCCTGTTCTTGATGGCTGTTCAGTTGAGGCACGACCGAGGTTGCCGTAGCCTCTTGTTTAGAGGCGCGGCGCGCAGCAAGACGCACAACGGGGCCGGCGCCCGAGCGCTTGCCCTGATAAGAGGACACGCTGCGCAGGGGCATCGGCAGTGCGGGCAGAATCACTTCGCCTAACGGACGTTGATAATATTCAGCCGCGAAAGTCGCAAAATGCAGCCAACTTGAACTCAAAGGCGCGATATCTTTCAACACTACCAGCACGTCTTTAACCTTGCTGGGGTCATACCCAGGCACCTCTGGCAAGCCGACGACAACGCCAATCATCTTGCGCCGCCCAAATGCAACAATGACGCGATCACCCACTTCAACAGGCTCGGTAGACCGATAGTCATATAAATCGGCCAAGGGCACGTCTAACGCAACTCGAACCCACTGTATCGTAGCGCTCGCTTGGACGCACTGGGTAGGAATAATGTCAGCCATGTAGTTAAAGTGGTTTCTTTGTTAATGCACTAAAGTACTGAGAAACAGGGGTTTAAAAATAATTCCTTAGCCCCTGTGGATAACTTTGGGGAAAACTCGTTTATACAAAACCGGTATTGCACAATTTAGAACTGCATTGCAGCATTGTCTTTTTGAAAAAATTTACTTTTATTGTTTTTATTCAATGAGATACATCACCATTTCAAAGTGCTTATTAAAATTTAAGGGGTTTTACTAATTTTGCAAATTTTGTGCATAACTTACAAAAAAGTATCATTATTTCGCGGGGCTTTTCAAGCAAAATCGCCTCAAAAAGTACATCGTTGTTAGCTCTGGCTGCAATCACCATGAAACTGGGGGCTGTAAGCCCGAACTTCGTCTACCAACACAGCAACAGCTTCGGGTGGCGTGAATTGTGAAATGCCATGTCCAAGATTAAACACATGCCCACCACGCCCAACCTCACCGTATGCCTCAAGCACACGGCGGACTTCTGCCCGAATTGCGGACTCGCCCCCAAAAAGTGCCATTGGATCGAGATTACCTTGAAAGGCTACCGAATCTGACAGGCGCTTTCTTGCGAGACTGAGGTCGACAGTCCAATCAAGCCCTACGGCATCGGCCCCGCATGCTGCTATTTGCTCAAGCCATTGTCCACCACCCTTGGTGAACACAATCGATGGAACAGTACGACCCTCGTGTTCTTTAATGAGTTGCTGCACCACCTCACGGGTATAGTGCAACGAAAATTGTTGAAACAGTTGATCCGCAAGTACACCGCCCCAACTGTCAAAAATCATGACGGCCTGGGCGCCTGCTTTAATCTGGGCATTTAAATATTGGGCTGTTGTTTGAGCGTTAATCTGCAAAATACGGTGTAACAAATCAGGACGCGCATACAGCATACTTTTGATTAAGCGATAATCGTCGCTCCCCTGGCCTTCGACCATGTAGCAGGCAACCGTAAACGGGCTGCCCGCAAAACCAATGAGCGGCACTCGTCCATTTAACTCAGTGCGTATCAGGCTGACTGCATCGAAAACATATTGCAGCTTTGCTAAATCGGGCACCTGCAGCTTGTTGACATCTTGCTCGGTACGCACCGGATGCGCGAACCGTGGGCCCTCACCTTGAGCAAACGAAAGCCCTAGACCCATTGCATCAGGCACGGTCAAGATATCTGAAAATAAGATCGCCGCGTCAAGATTAAAACGCTCAAGCGGCTGAAGCGTCACTTCAGCCGCATAACTTGGGCTCTGTGCCAAGCCCATAAATGAGCCGGCACGTGCGCGAGTCGCGTTGTATTCAGGCAGGTAACGCCCCGCTTGTCGCATTAACCACGTCGGGGTGTACGGTACCGCTTCACGTTTTAGTGCGCGCAAAAATACATCGTTTTGTAATGGTGTAGCGCCCACAGAGTTCCTTTTTAAAGTCGTAAGCTAGACATGCGTCGTGTCTAGCCCTTCGATTATCAGACCACTATTTTACTCTTCGCTGTCGCCTTCTCGGTACAGTTCAGCAGCGATGTCGTGTTTACGCATTAACGCCCAAAAGGCTCGCCTATGTTTACTTGAAGCTCGAGCCGCCATTGCAATGTTTCCGCCATGTTTGATTAACGCTTGGGTGATGTAGGTTCTCTCAAAATGACTGACAAGGTTATTTTTTGCGTCGCGAAAAGAACCTAACGGGCTAGCCTCATGGCGCACAGCGTTGAAGGCAATCGCATTTTGAAGGGGTTGGTGCTCAACGCCTCGGCTAACGCTCGCCTTGACTGGTTTGGCATTTATAAACACCCGCGAACCATGGGCAGAGGTGCAGACAGCAGATTTTCCCTTCAAACTCGGTCTCTGATCAATGGCTGAGGATTTGTGGTTCGTTTCAACCCCACCACTTGGCCATTCAGGCCCACTGTAGCTAGCCTCAGGCTCGCGCAAGATGCCGGGCCTTGGCACGCGCGAGACCGTCGTAAGTACGCGCGCACGAAACTCATCAAGGCACAAGGGCAATCTCACAAAATCAGACACACCGAGTTCGAGCAGATCTTGCATGGCAGCAGACTTCAAGTTTTGAAAGATTCCAACGAGCGGTAAAAAGGGTCCGCGCGGGATCCTTGCGAGTGCTTGTCGCGTCCACGCCAACGTATCGACCGATACCGGCAGCAAGCACAAGTCAAACCGTCTCAGGCTAACGCTAGCCTGAGCAAGCGCTTGGACTGGCAACGTCACAACGTCCTTTGTGCTGACCTCGAGGTCTTGTCCTGCCTCCCATTCAAGCTGGTGTAGCCTGACCCGAGTCAAAGCGGGTGCCGCCCCGTTCAGCACCTCTTCAAGCCACACATGGTGAGCAGCTAGCCTCAACACAGCGCAGTCTATTTGTTGTCGCATCGTTTTTCTCCAAGCAAAAACCGCTAGGCTAGGCTTGATATGCCTTGAAGAATAGTCGGAGTTAACGCATCAGCAGATTTACGAGGTCTGATACCGGCCGATGCGCTCACGATTCGCAGAGGCGATGGGCTGAGTCCATACTATGCCCAACCCCAGGCGTGGTCGCGACAAGTCCTGAGAAAACAAATGCGCCCACAAGGGCGCATTTATTGTTGCAACAGGGCTGCCACCGTCGGCAGCGCGCCCTGCGCTTAGTGCTTGTTAGTTAACTCGCGAATACGACGAGCAGCTGAGGCTTGTGCCGCCAACATATCGAGTTCTGCTTTGACCACATCCATGCTGGCCTGATCTTTAGCGTTACGTAAGGCATCCTGAGCAGCTAGACGCGCAGCTTCGGCTTTCGACTCGTCAAGATCACCACCACGAATAGCAGTATCTGACAGCACAGTCACGTGCCCTGGCTGTACTTCTAGCAAACCGCCTGCCACGAAAATACTCTCTTCAGAATCATCTTCGAGAACAATGCGCACCAAACCAGGTCGAATGCGCGAGATCAGAGGAGTATGGCCGGGCAAAATACCCAACTCACCCGACTCACCGGGCAGTACTACAAACTTAGCATCGCCCGAGTACAAAGATGTTTCTGCACTGACGACGTCGACTTTGATGGTAGCCATGATTAATCCTTATTGGAGTTTCTTGGCTTTCTCGAAGGCTTCGTCGATCGATCCGACCATGTAGAACGCCTGCTCAGGAAGTGCATCGCACTCGCCTTCGACGATCATACGGAAACCACGAATGGTTTCAGAAAGAGGAACGTACTTGCCAGGCGAGCCCGTGAACACTTCTGCCACATGGAAAGGCTGAGACAAGAAACGCTGAATCTTACGAGCACGTGCAACAGCTTGCTTATCTTCAGGAGACAACTCATCCATACCCAAAATAGCGATAATGTCGCGCAATTCTTTATAACGCTGCAAGGTTTGCTGCACACCACGCGCCACGTTGTAATGCTCTTCACCCACGACGTGTGGATCGAGCTGGCGACTGGTCGAATCGAGCGGATCAACCGCAGGATAAATACCAAGCGCAGCGATATCACGCGATAGCACAACTGTTGAGTCCAAATGCTGGAAGGTCGTTGCAGGGGAGGGATCGGTCAAGTCATCGGCAGGCACGTAAACAGCTTGTACCGAAGTGATCGAACCTTGCTTAGTTGAAGTGATACGCTCTTGCAACTTACCCATCTCTTCGGCCAGGGTTGGCTGGTAACCCACAGCTGAAGGCATACGACCCAGCAGCGCGGACACTTCTGTACCGGCCAAGGTGTAGCGATAAATATTGTCAACGAAGAACAGAATGTCACGGCCTTCGTCACGGAACTTTTCAGCCATGGTGAGACCGGTCAGCGCGACGCGCAAACGGTTTCCTGGGGGCTCGTTCATCTGGCCAAACACCATCGCCACTTTATCAAGCACGTTTGACTCTTCCATCTCGTGATAGAAGTCATTCCCTTCGCGAGTACGCTCGCCCACGCCGGCAAACACTGACAAACCACTGTGTTGTTTTGCGATGTTGTTGATGAGTTCCATCATGTTGACGGTTTTACCCACACCTGCACCACCAAACAGACCGACCTTACCGCCTTTTGCAAAGGGGCAGACCAAGTCAATCACCTTAATACCAGTTTCGAGCAACTCGACTGAAGGGGACAGCTCATCAAATTTTGGCGCGTTTTGGTGAATCGCACGACGCTCTTCACTTTGGATCGGGCCAGCATCATCAATGGGGCGTCCTAAAACGTCCATGATGCGACCCAAGGTGCCCACTCCAACTGGTACCGAAATTGGTGCGCCAGTTTTAGCAACAGCCATACCACGACGCAGACCATCGCTTGGTCCGAGTGCAATAGTACGGACAACGCCGTCGCCCAGTTGCTGCTGGACTTCGAAGGTCAAGCCCTTTTCAGCAAAGGCTGAAGATTCATCTGTCAGGCGAAGAGCCTCATAGATATTTGGCATGTGATCGCGGGGAAACTGAATATCCACCACTGCGCCAATGCACTGAACGATGGTTCCGTTGTTCATGTCTGATCCTTACTTTGTAAATTCTGATGGGATACCGGGAGGCAATCTAAACAACTAGACAGCCGCGGCGCCCCCCACGATTTCTGAAATTTCTTTGGTAATAGCAGCCTGGCGAGTCTTATTAAAGACAAGTTGCAGGTCACCGATTACCTTCTTCGCATTGTCCGAAGCGGCTTTCATTGCCACCATTCGGGCAGATTGCTCTGAGGCCATGCTTTCTGCGACACCTTGATACACAAGGCCTTCGACGTAGCGCTGCAACAACTCGTCGATGACTGTTTGAGCATCAGGTTCGTAGATGTAATCCCAGCCATGGTCTGCTGTTGCACTCTCGCTGTTTACAGCAGCAGTTGCCGAAGCTAAGTTATAGAGGTCTGCTAATTTTCCCGGTAACGGCAGCAAACGAACAAACGTTGGCTCTTGCTTCATGGTATTGACGAAGCGGTTCGTCGCAATATAAACAGCATCAATGCGACCTGCCAAAAAGTCATCTAACTGGACTTTCACTGCTCCAATCAGACGGTCGAGCTCAGGCTTATCGCCCAACCCAACTGCTTGCGAAACGACCTCAGCCCGCATACGCGTCAACACACCCAGACTTTTATTTCCAAAGGCTGTGAACTGTGTCCGAATGTTCTTGTCGTTGAAGTCACGCGTGCGCGAGAGCACCAAACGCATGATGTTGGTATTCAAACCACCGCAAAGACCCTTGTCGGTTGACACAACAACAATACCAACCGCCTTCAGTTCTGTACGCTCAACCAAGTAAGGATGCGTGTACTCGGGATTTGCCTGCATCAAGTGCGAGGCAATCGCATGAACCTTTGTTGCATAAGGCCGGCCCGCACGCATGCGCTCTTGCGCCTTGCGCATCTTCGAGGCCGCCACCATTTCCATGGCCTTTGTGATCTTGCGCGTGTTTTGCACGCTCTTGATCTTATTGCGAATTTCCTTAATTCCTGCCATTTCGCTTCCTGTGTCAGACCTGCATTCAGGTATCAGACCATTTGCTTTGGATCATTGCTCGCAGCAACCGCCTGCAATGATCCGATAGCGGGTTCGTTAGAACGTGCCGTGCTTTTTAAACTCGACCAATGCAGCAACGAGTTCAGCTTCGTCATCCTTCGACAATTCCTTTGAACTTTCGATGCGCTCGACCATTGCGGCATTTTTATTTTTGAGATGGTCTTTCAGACCTTTCTCAAAAGGCAGAACTCTCGAAACTTCGACATCATCAAGGTAACCGTTATTCGCTGCGAACAAGATCACGCCGAGCTCCCAGACTTGCAAAGGCTGGTACTGTGGCTGCTTCAAGAGTTCAACCACGCGCTTACCGCGCTCGAGCTGACGCCGAGTCGCGTCATCAAGGTCAGACGCAAACTGAGCGAAAGCTGCTAGCTCGCGATACTGCGCCAAGTCGGTACGAATACCGCCAGAAAGCTTTTTGATAATCTTAGTTTGAGCTGCACCACCCACGCGCGAGACCGAAATACCGGCGTTAATAGCGGGACGCACACCAGCGTTAAACAAGTCGGTCTCAAGAAAGATCTGACCGTCGGTAATCGAAATCACGTTAGTCGGCACGAAAGCGGACACGTCACCTGCTTGCGTTTCGATAATTGGCAACGCAGTCAACGAGCCGGTCTTGCCTTTAACAGCACCGTTTGTGAATTTCTCAACATACGCCTCGTTTACGCGAGCAGCACGCTCAAGCAAACGTGAGTGCAGATAAAACACGTCGCCTGGGTAGGCTTCGCGGCCTGGTGGACGACGCAGCAACAGTGAAACCTGGCGATAGGCAAACGCCTGCTTGGTCAAGTCGTCATAAACAATCAGTGCATCTTCGCCGCGATCACGAAAATATTCGCCCATCGTGCAACCTGCATAGGCTGACAAATATTGCATTGCAGCCGAGTCAGATGCTGTTGCAGCAACGATCGTGGTGTATTCCATGGCGCCATGCTCTTCGAGCTTGCGCAACACGTTGTTAACTGTCGAGGCTTTTTGACCGATAGCAACGTAAATACACTTAACGTTTTTGCCTTTTTGATTAATGATGGCATCAACAGCAACAGCGGTTTTACCTGTTTGCCGATCACCAATAATCAATTCGCGCTGGCCGCGACCAATTGGCACCATGGCATCAATCGACTTCAAGCCAGTTTGCATTGGCTGCGACACAGACTGACGTGCAATCACGCCCGGTGCCACTTTTTCGATAATGTCGGTTTCTTTTGCGTTGACTGGGCCTTTGCCATCAATTGGCACACCCAAGGCGTTCACCACGCGACCTAGCAGTTCGGGGCCAACTGGGACTTCAAGAATACGACCAGTCGTTTTAACTGGATCGCCTTCAGAAATACCGGTGTAGTCGCCCAAAATCACGGCGCCAACAGAGTCGCGCTCGAGGTTCAAGGCCAATCCAAACACATTGTTTGGAAACTCAAGCATTTCACCTTGCATCGCGTCTGACAGACCATGAATACGGGTAATGCCGTCGGTCACGGAAACGACCGTGCCCTGTGTACGAATGTCGGACGAAGTGCCCAGACCTTCGATTCGGCTCTTGAGAATTTCGCTAATCTCTGACGGATTGAGTTGCATGTTCAGACTCCTGGAATCTTTTGACTGACGTTAAGCCGCCAGCGTGTCGCGCATACGTACTAATTGGGCTTGCACGGATGTGTCGAGTACGTGATCACCCACATGCACACGAACGCCACCAATCAAGGAGGCATCCACAGTCACGTGGGGCTTGAGCTTGAGTCCGAATTTCGGCTCTAACAGCGAGATAAGCTGAGAGACCTGATCTTCAGACATCGGGAAAGCACTGGTGATGTTAGCTTGCGCTACACCTTCAGCTTCATCTTTGAGGGCTTCAAACTGTTCAGCAATTTGCGGCAACAGTAATAAGCGATCGTTGGCCATCAACACTTCAACAAAGTTTTGAAATTGTTTGTCAACGGCTGGCCGAACGATACTTAAAAAAATACTGACCCGCTGTGCATCATCCAGACGTGGATCAGCCATCGCCGAGCGCACATCAGCATTGGCAGCCACATGCGCGAGGCGCTGTACCTGTTCAGCCCAAACAGCCAAACTGCCCTGGCCTGCCTGAGCTACAGCAAACAAAGCCTCTGAATACGGGCGGGCAACAGTGGAAAGTTCTGCCATAACGTCCTCTAATTAAAGCTGAGCCTTAAGCTGCGTGAGCAGCTCGGCGTGAGCGCTTGCGTTGACTTCTCGTTTGAGGATTTGCTCAGCGCCTTTCACGGCCAAGATGGCCACGTCGTTGCGCAGCACATCGCGAGCACGCATCACTTCTTGAGTAGCGTCTTGTTTTGCCTGCGCCAAAATGCGCGCACGCTCAACTTCGGCCTCAGCTCGCGCCTGCTCAATGATCTGCGTTGCGCGCTTCTCAGCATCCGTCATGCGTGCATGTAATTCAGATTTCGCAGATGCCTCGATCAAACTGACACGCGCCTGAGCCTGAGCCAAGTCTGCTTTGCCTTTTTCGGCAGCAGCTAAGCCTTCAGCGATTTTTTGGCGTCGCTCGTCAATTGCCTTTGTCAAAGGAGGCCAGATGAACTTCATCGTGACCCACGCCAAGACAAAGAACACGATCATCTGGAAAAAGATCGTCGCGTTCAGATTCACGGTCGTTTCCCTATTACAACTTGAGCTCTTTTGACAAAAGGTCTAAGAGCACAGATCAATGAGCCACCGCCGACAACATTGCAAACGGTGGGTTCGCTAGCCTCATTGAGGCCAGCAGGTAAAGCAATTACTTACCGAACGGGTTCGCGAACGCAAACAACATGGCAATACCCACGCCAATCAGAAAAGCCGCATCAATCAGACCAGCCAACAAGAACATCTTGGTCTGCAAAGCGTTCATCAGCTCTGGCTGACGTGCTGCAGACTCGAGGTACTTGCCACCCATCATTCCGATGCCGATGCAGGCGCCTAATGCCCCCAAACCGATGATTAAACCGCAAGCGAGAGCAACGAGAGCGACGTTGGACATGACAACTCCTTGTTAGTATCTAAGAATCAAAAAATGAATAAAAACGAAAAAACCAAATAAACCTTGATTGCGCCATTTACCTTTTTTACGGGTAATAGCGCCCTTCGATTAATGCCCTTCGTGAGCCTGACCAATGTACACCAGCGTCAGCATCATGAAAATAAAGCCCTGCAACAAAACAATCAGAATGTGGAACAGCGCCCAGACTGAACCGGCCAAAATGTGACCGATCCCGAGGCTAATGCTCATCACGTTAAATCCGGTCCAGGCGCCGCCTAGCAACGCAATCAACATAAACACAAGTTCGCCGGCAAACATGTTACCGAACAACCGCATGCCCAGCGATACGGACTTTGCAGCGTACTCAATGACATTCAGCAACAAATTAGCAGGAGCCAAAAGCACTGCAGTCAGGCCATGACCATGAAATGGCGCCGTAAAGAGCTCTTTAACGAAACCACCAGGATGCTTAATCTTGATACCGTAGTAGAGCATCAGCAACAATACGCCCAGCGCCATGCCCATTGGAGCATTTAAGTCGGCGGTCGGAAGAATGCGGTGGTAGTACAGAGGATCACCGACCTTGTCACCAAACCCGAACAAGTGAAAAATCTTGTGGGGTAAGTCAACAGGCATCAAATCCAGCGTGTTCATCAGGATAATCCAGACAAACACGGTGAGCGCCAAAGGAGATACAAATTTGCGCGTCGCTTCACTAGGAACGATGCTGCGCGCTTGCTGATCAACCATGTCGATCAGCATTTCGACTGCGCTTTGAAGGCGACTGGGAACGCCAGAAGTGGCGCGACGGGCGGCAAGCCACATCACAAACAAGGCGATAAACCCCATCAAGCCCGACCAAAAAATGGTGTCGTAATTGATGACGTTAAAGTCAACGATCAAGCCCTGCTTTTCACCCAGATTGTTGTAATGCACCAAATGATGCTGGATGTATTCAGCTTGGGGCGATACGCCACTTTCAGCAGCCATAGTGATCTCTACTTTGAGTCTTGACCAAACGCAACGCGTAAACGCTGCAATGCTTATTTATAAAAGGCCCGCCACAACAGCCAGCCCACACAATTCATTTAGCCCGAGAGCCTTTAAACACTAACAGCACAACATAGCCTTTTAGCGTGGCCACTAAACCAGCCAATACCGCCAGCCACTGCACTTGATCGCCACCTACCTTTGCAATCAACCACAACAGCACAATAGCAACACCAACTTTTAAAAACTCGCCTATAAAAAACAGCTCGGGGCTAGCCCCGCCCGGACGATAAGTTGACGCCCACAACCTTAAAGCAAACACCGCATTTGGTAGCAAGTAGGCTGCAGACCCCGCCAATGAAGACGCTGCTGCCATCCACCCTGCCGCAGCCCAACTAAGCGCTGCAACCAAGAGCCCCAAACATAGCTGAGCAACGACTACCTCAAGCAGGTCGCGCCTAGCGCGAATATCGATCTGCCGCCGCTCTACATCTGTCAGAACAATCGTTTTGTCTGTGGATTCAGGTTCGTACACATTTCTCTCACAGCAAAGCCACGGCATTGTATCGGCTTTTACGCCCCCGTGCAAACCCTTAACCGCCCCTCTCACCACCGAAAGGTTTGGCCAAAGGGCTCGCTTAGCCTCAATCTACGCTAGCTATCGATGCTTAAAATTTGGCTTCCGTTTTTCAACAAAGGCGGCCATACCTTCTTTTTGGTCTTCGGTCGCAAAACAGGCGTGAAACTGCCTGCGTTCAAACAAAACGCCTTCGTGCAACGAAGACTCAAATGCACGATTAACCGACTCTTTAGCCATGATGACCATAGGGAGCGACATGCCGCAAATAACGGTCGCGGCCTCGATCGCCTCATCCAGCAGACGGTCGGCAGCGACCACACGCGACACTAACCCCGAACGCTCTGCCTCGACTGCATCCATCATTCGGGCGGTCAGCACCATATCCATCGCCTTGGATTTGCCGACAGCGCGTGGCAAACGCTGGGTCCCGCCCGAACCTGGTATCGCTCCGATCTTGATTTCGGGCTGACCAAACTTGGCCGTGTCCGCAGCAATAATGAAGTCGCACATCATGGCTAATTCACAGCCACCGCCTAGCGCGTACCCAGCAACCGCAGCAATGACGGGTTTACGAACCCGGCGTATGGTTTCCCAGTTACGCGTAATGTAATCAGTGCGATAGACATCCATATACGACCAATCTTTCATCGCAGCGATGTCAGCACCCGCAGCGAACGCCTTTTCGCTGCCCGTGATGACGATGCAACCCACCTCATCATTGGCATCAAAGGCAAGTAACGCGGCGCCAAGCTCGTTCATCAACGCATCGTTCAGGGCATTGAGTGCTTTGGGGCGGTTCAAGGTCAACAGGCCGACACGGCCTCGAGTTTCAATCAGTATTAACGCTTCGCTCATGAGGAAATCCTGGAAAATGTGAAATAAGATAGCGATATGAAAAGCAAACCCATACTTTACAGTTTAGAGCCTTTTGATTTGGCGGGACACCGCTTTCGCGTCACGCTCACGATTTTCAAGCCCAATCCGCAAGGCCAAATCTTGTCACTGCCCGCCTGGATTCCTGGCAGCTATCTGATTCGAGACTTTGCACGCCAAATCGAGACAATTTCGGCTCGCGCGGGCAATCGCCGCTTGAGCTTGGTCAAGCTTGATAGCCATAGCTGGCGCGTAGAGCCTTGCGCAGGGCCTCTACACATTACGACCACCGTCTATGCGTGGGATCTTTCGGTACGCGGGGCGCATCTCGATGAAACGCACGGCTTTTTTAACGGTACAAGTGTCTACTTACGGCCCCACGGATTCGAAGAGCAGCCTTGCCGAGTCACGCTGATTGCACCGGCCCTAGCAAATTGGCGAGTCTTCACAAGCCTGCCTCAAACCGTTCAACCGATCTCTAGCCCCAAAATAGCCAGAGATTACGCCAATGGCTTTGGCGTCTATGAAGCGCTTAATTACGATGACTTGCTTGATCACCCCGTCGAAATGGGCAGACCTCAAGTCGTTCGATTTGAAGCTTGCGGCGCACCTCACGAGATGGTGTTTACGGGTCTCATCCCCAACTTAGATCTCAAACGTATCGCGCGCGATGTCAAAGCAATTTGCGAAACACAGATTCGTTTTTTTGAACCTGATGCCGCTCTAGCGCCATTTTTAGACACTGCACTGAAGTACGTCTTTATGACAATGGTCACGGGCGACAGCTACGGCGGCCTCGAGCACCGCGCCTCAACTGCCTTGATGGCTGCGCGCAAAGATCTTCCCACCATCGGAAACAAAAAAGCGCCAGAGGGCTATCAAACCTTTTTGGGCTTAGTCAGTCACGAATATTTTCATACCTGGCACGTCAAGCGCATCAAACCAGCCGTCTTTGCGCCCTACGACCTAGCAAAAGAAACGCACACACGTCTGCTGTGGATTTTTGAAGGCTTCACGTCTTACTACGATGATTTGCTGCTGTTGCGCAGTGGCGTGATTAATGAGTCTGACTATTTGCGAACGCTCGGCAAGCAAATTAGCGGCGTACACGCAACGCCCGGACGGCACAAACAATCAGCGGCCGAGAGTTCGTTTGACGCTTGGTCACGCTATTACAAGCAAGACGAAAACTCCCCAAATGCCTTGGTGAGTTATTACACCAAAGGCTCTTTAATTGCGTTGGGCTTAGATCTAACGATTCGTGGCGCCACCAACCAAAGATTTAGCTTAGATGATGTCATGCGAAGGCTGTGGGAGCAGTATGGGCGGGATTTTTATCTTGGTGCGGCGCGCGGTTTAAAAGAGAAGGCTTTCGTCCGCTTGGTATTAGACTGCACTGGCGTCGACATTTCAGAGCAAATCGCCAGGTGGGTCTATGGCCGCGAAGATGTCCCTTTGCGCGCACTGTTTGCCCAGCACCGCATTGATATGCACTGGAGCGCAATCAATCACTTGCCAACACTTGACGTTCGCACGCGCAAACAAGGTGATCAGGTCGTGCTGGCCACCGTGTTTGAACACGGCGCTGCTCATCAAGGTGGCCTCTCAGCGCAAGACATACTCGTTGCGATTAATGGCGTACGCATTGATTCGGTGAACAATTCGTTAGAAAGTGTATTGGCCCGCCATGTGTCGGGCGAGCGCGTCAAGGTCCATGTGTTTAGGCGCGATGAGTTGCGTGAGTTTTCGGTTAAGCTCGCAGCCCCCGCTCAAACACAATGCCAACTCAAACCTATGACAACCCCTTTATGAAGCGCCCCGACACAGATGACTTTGCCGCTCTTTTTACACAAGAAGTGGCACTGTTAGATGTACGCGCCCCGCTCGAGTTTGAACAAGGGGCATTCCCGGGCGCGACCAATCTGCCGCTCATGAATGACCAAGAGCGCCATCAAGTTGGCCTGCGCTATAAACAGGTCAACCAAGAAGCTGCCATTGAGCTCGGGCACGAGTTGGTATCAGGCGATATCAAAGCGGCACGGGTCGCACAATGGAAGACTTTTGCGCAAACACATCCCGAAGGCTACCTCTACTGCTTTCGAGGGGGGCTACGCTCTCGCATTTCACAAGCGTGGCTAGCTGAAGCTGGCATCGAATACCCGCGTATCGTGGGTGGCTACAAAGCCATGCGCACTTTTTTGCTCGAGTCACTCGCCAGACACATTGAACTCTCTGATTTTGTGTTGGTTTCAGGCCTGACGGGATCTGGCAAAACGGAGGTGGTTCAGGCACTGAGTTCGACTGTTGATCTCGAAAAGCTTGCACATCACCGCGGCTCGAGCTTTGGCAAACACGCGACAGATCAACCCGTACAAATTAACTTTGACAACAGCTTGGCGATTGCTCTGTTACGTTTGCACGCTCAAGGAAAGTCGCGCATCGCGCTCGAAGATGAATCTCGCATGATTGGCCGCTGCGCGCTTCCGATTCGCTTGCGCGAAAAAATGCAAAGCAGTTCGGTTGTTTGGCTTGAAGAGCCGATGGAGATTCGCGTTGAGCGAATTTTGCACGACTACGTCGAAGATCTGGGTGCACAATTTGCAGCCAAACTTGGGGCCACGGCGGGTTTCGACGCTTTCTCGGCGCGCCTGCTTGAGAGCTTGCAAAACTTGATTAAACGACTAGGCGGCGAGCGTCACACCCGCCTCTCTACAGCCATGCAAGCGGCGTTAGACGAACAACAGTCAAAGGGGACTCTTGACTTGCATCGCGAGTGGATTCGGCCCCTGCTCAGCGAGTATTACGATCCCATGTATGAACATCAACGCACGAGCAAACTGGCGCGCGTGATTTTTTCGGGCGATCGCGCGGCAGTCACCGAATATTTGCTTCACAAAGGATTTTAAGATGAACGACGTCAGCGAAAAGCAGCGCATCGAGCACAATAAATTATCGAAACGCCTCATGCGAGAAACTGGGCGGGCGATTGGTGACTACAACATGATCGAAGCCGGCGATCGCGTCATGGTGTGTTTATCAGGCGGAAAAGATTCGTACGCAATGCTCGATGTGTTACTGACACTACGCACCCGCGCGCCGATTGATTTTGACATCATCGCGGTGAATCTTGATCAAAAACAGCCAGGGTTTCCGGAAGATGTTTTGCCAAACTATCTGCGCGCACGCGACATCCCCTTTCATATCGAAAATCAAGATACCTACTCAATCGTTAAACGACTGATCCCAGAAGGGAAAACAACCTGTTCACTTTGCTCGCGCTTACGTCGCGGAATTTTATATCGGGTTGCAGGCGAATTGGGCGCTACCAAAATTGCATTGGGTCATCATCGTGATGATATTTTAGGAACCTTCTTTTTAAACCTGTTTTATGGTGGCAAACTGAAGGCAATGCCACCGAAACTCGTTTCAGACGACGGCAAGAACACAGTGATTCGGCCGCTCGCATACATTCAAGAAACAGATTTAATCGCTTATGCAGACTGGAAACAATTTCCAATCATTCCTTGCACGTTGTGCGGTTCGCAAGAAAACCTCAAACGTAAAGAAGTGAGCCGTATGCTTGCCGAATGGGATAAAAAGCACCCGTCGCGCGCGTGGAGTATTTTTAATGCGCTCGCGAACGTTGGGCCATCGCACTTAATGGATCGTAATCTATTCGATTTTGTTGGGCTTAAACCAAATGGGCTCGCCGACCCCGAGGGGGATATGGCGTTTGATCCGCCGAGTTTTGAAACTACAACCGAGTTGCAAGAGGCGAGTACAGATGAGCTGCGCGAAGCAGGCCCCTCAACACTGGGCGCAAACCAACAAGTGATGCGTTTTATTAAACCGTTAGCCCGCGTGTAGTTTCAGCAGTTAAGCCGCGGCTCCAGCTGCGGTTAATACCTGCTTGAGCTCGCCACTTTGGTCCATCTCAGTCATGATGTCTGAGCCACCAATGAACTCACCCCCTACGTACAACTGGGGAACGGTGGGCCATTGTGAAAACTCTTTGACACCGCTGCGCACAGCTTCGTCTTCAAGCACGTTGACTGTGACCAGTGTGGTGACGCCATTACTTTTTAAAATTTGAATTGCCTTGCCTGAAAAGCCGCACTGCGGGGCTTGGGCTGTGCCCTTCATGAAAAGCACCACTGGGTTATTGGTGACCGTGTCGCGGATAAAAGTTTGAACGTCGCTCATGCTGTCCCTCGTCAATAAAAGTGAATAGTTAATTATAAGGATCCTACAAAGATCCGCCCGTTATTCTGGGCAAACCCGCTAAATCTTGTTTTGTCTGGACTGCGTTAAAACTAGCCTGTAGTAGTAACTGTGCAACCTCTTCGCCTTGCTCGTAACCATGCTCAAGCCACAACCAGCCACCGTTGACTAAATGCTGCGGCGCGCCAACGATAATATGCCGCAACGCCGCCAAACCGTCTGCACCGTCCGTCAAGGCCCCAACTGGCTCAAACCGAAGATCGCCTTGCGTCAAGTGCGGGTCGTTAAGAGCAATATACGGCGGGTTTGAAACGATCACATCGAATCGCCCCTCTGGCGGTAGGGCTTCGTACCAACTTCCCAGCCAAAACTGGACGGATACGCTTAGTTGATGGGCATTCTTTTGTGCGATCGCCAGCGCGCTTTCGCTTAGATCTGTTGCAACGACTCGAGCGGTTGGGCACGCGAGTGCAACGCTTATCGCCACCGCGCCGCTGCCCGTACCCAAATCAAGTACAGAGCAACCTGAACCGTTGCCCGTGGCCGGGCGTGGCAAAGAACGCTTAGTACAGTCTTCCAAGCTTTGCAGCGCCATTTCCACCAACAACTCGGTCTCTGGCCTTGGAATCAAAACGTCGGCCGAGACACTCAAGCGGTGTCCCATAAACTCTCGGTGTCCGACCAAATGCGCCATCGGCGTACCTTGGCGGCGACGTGCAGCCAGGGTCAAAAAATGCGCAGCCGCTTCAGGCGCTACAGGATCAGTATCATGTGCAAGTAACCATTCACGCGGCTTACTCAGCACCAACTCAAGCAACATTCGAGCCTCTAAGCGCGGCAAGCCACTGATTGCGATCAGCGATTGCGCCGTTTGCATCAGTGTTCATCACCTAAGGCCGCTAGCAACTCTGCCTGATGCTCGGCAATGAGTGCGCCCGTCACGTCGTTTAAATCGCCTTCCATAATCGAACCAAGCTTATACAAAGTCAGATTAATTCGATGATCGGTCAAGCGACCCTGCGGGAAGTTGTAGGTGCGGATCCGTTCAGACCGATCCCCCGAACCGACCAGACTTTTGCGCTGAGCAGCCTCTTTGTCATGGCGCTCGCGCTGAACTTTGTCTTTTAGCCTTGCCGCCAACACCTGCATGGCTTTGTCTTTGTTGCGATGTTGCGAACGATCGTCTTGACACTCAACCACCAAGCCCGTGGGCAAATGGGTAATTCGCACGGCAGAATCAGTTTTATTAATATGCTGCCCGCCTGCCCCACTCGCCCGAAAGGTATCGATGCGCAACTCGCTGGGGTTGATCACGATGTCGGTGGCGGCGTCGGCTTCGGGCATCACGGCAACGGTGCAGGCAGAGGTATGAATGCGCCCCTGCGTCTCGGTTGCAGGCACCCGCTGCACGCGATGCGCACCCGACTCGAATTTAAGACGCCCATAGACCCCGTCGCCATCCAAGCGCACAATGACCTCGCGATAGCCGCCCAACTCTGAGGGACTTTCAGACATCAATTCAACTTTCCAGCCTTGTTGCTCGGCATAACGGCTATACATTCTCAACAGATCGCCAGAAAACAAGGCGCTTTCATCACCACCCGTACCCGCACGAATTTCGAGAAATACACTTCGGCCATCGTCGGGATCGCGAGGCAACAATTGCAATTGCAAATCGGCTTCGAGCTTTTCAATCCGTCCCTTGCAATCGTCGATCTCTTCAAGTGCCATCGCTTTCATTTCAGGGTCATCGAGCATCGCGCGTGCTCCCTCTAAATCAGTCTCAGCCGCCTCGAAGGCCTCAAAGGCCTTCACAACCGGCTCAAGCTCTGCACGTTCGCGCGACAGCTTGCGATATTGATTCATATCGTTAGCCGCGTCTGGCTCAGACAGAATCGCGTCAAGATCAACTAAGCGACGAGAGAGATGCTCTAAACGAGAGCGCATTGAAGATTTCATGAATGTCTTTACGGGGGAATAAACAACGAAGCCCAAAGGCGAAGGCTCACACAAGAAGGCTGACAGCGTAGCTAACGCCGATCAGAGCCCTTTGGGAAAATGCGCGGCAGCCACGCTAACAACTGCTGACGCTCGGCCTCTTCACTTTGATTGAGCGAGGCTAAGGTGCCGTGTAAGAACTTTTGCGTTAAACCGTGTGCTAATTGTTCGAGCACTGCTTCGGGCGAATCACCTTTGGCTAACATCTTGCGCGCGCGCTCAAGTTCTTGGGCTTGTACCGCTTGAGCCGTTTGCTGCAGGTCGCGAATAATCGGGACATTGGCTCTGACCTGCATCCAATGCATAAAATTCAACACGCGTTCGTCGATAATGGTTTCAGCCTGAACCACAGCCGCCAAGCGTGCTTCAGTGCCACTTTGCACCACCGCACCCAAATCATCCACCGAGTACAGATACACATCATCCAAACGTGCAACTTCTGGTTCGATATCGCGCGGCACCGCTAAGTCAACCATCACGATAGGCTTACGCTTACGCTGGCGCGTTGCCCGCTCAACCATCCCAAGTCCCAAAATAGGCAAGGTACTAGCCGTACAGGACACCACTACATCAAACTCGGCCAAACGCTCTGGCAGGTCAGCTAAGCGCATCGTGGTGCCAGAAAACTGCTTGGCCAACGATTCGGCGCGCTCGATCGTGCGGTTGGCTACAACGATAGATGACGGCTCACGCGCTGCAAAATGCGTGGCGCAGAGCTCGATCATTTCGCCCGCACCAATGAACAACACCTTCGAGCTACGCAAATCGCCAAATACTCGCTCGGTGAGTCGTACAGCTGCAGCGGCAAGAGAAACAGATTGCGTACCAATGGCTGTGGTCGAACGAACCTCTTTAGCAACTGAGAACGTACGCTGAAATAATTGATGCAACAAAGTACCCAAGGCACCCGCCTCGTCGGCTGCACGCACCGCGTCTTTCATCTGCCCCAAAATTTGAGGCTCACCCAACACCATCGAATCAAGCCCGCTTGCCACACGAAACGCGTGCCGGACGGCATCGCCACGATCGTGCACGTAAACGTGGGGCCTTAAATCGCCAGCATCGAGCTTGTTGTAGTCTGCCAGCCAATCGGGCAAGCGCTCTGCCACTTGGGGCTCTGCGGCACAATACAGTTCGGTGCGATTACAGGTTGAGAGGATCGCCGCCTCTTTAACCGCACCGCCAAAAGCCTCGCGTAGCGCGTTTAATGCCGGGCGCACTAAGTCTTCAGGCAACGAGACGCGCTCGCGCACCGAAACTGGAGCAGAGACGTGGTTTAACCCTAAAGCGAGCACGTTGACGGACATAGATTGCGGTAACGACAAAAAGATAGATGACGGACGGTAAGCTTGAAGCTAAAACATCAGCGCGTTTGCAGTTGCAATGGTTGATTTGACATTAGCAACCGAAACAATCTTGAAAGGAAACGTTCGAAATAGCCCTCAGAACGAGTCCATTATAAAGCCGGATCTCGCTTCCTATCTCGTAGAAAGGCGAGAAAACCCTTTTTGGTGTATCATTTCGCCCTTCAGATGGCCTGGTAGCTCAGTCGGTAGAGCAGAGGATTGAAAACGATGGACAGAGGACTACGACAGTTCTGTTCATTGACTCTAAGCTACAGAACACTTTGCTGTTCTGTACACACAAAAATCAACGGCACGCAATAATTTACTTACGCAATCAACTTTTGTTCACAGACGGTCGCGTGAGTTTTTGACGACGAAAAAATAATATAGGTAGGAAAAATAATAAAGAGAGTACACACTCAATAAGCGTAAATTAAATTGACGCTTGTTATGTTGAACCTCAATTATCTATTCGCAAACGAAATTCATACACAGCCAACATCAGTCACGCTGATGAACGGCAATCTCACCGTATACAAGCGTCCACAGTCAGCACAGTATCAATGCCGATTCAAATTGGCAAATGGCAAGTGGCATAGTACAAGTACTGAAACAGACGACTTAGAAAAAGCCAAGCTACAAGCGAAAGCCATATACGAAATAGTCAAAGTTAAAACAGATAACGGCTTGGCTATTAGGACAAAAACTTTTAAGCAAGTAGCTTTAGACGAAATAGCCAATATGACAAAGGCATTGGCAAATAAGGTTGGTAAAAGTTGCTACAGGGACTACATCTTTGCCATTAACAAATACCTCATTCCATTTTTTGGTAATTATCAAATAGAAAAAATCACAAAAGAGATGTTGGCGGACTTTGACAGTTGGCGAATAAGTCAAATGGGAAAAGTGCCTGTTGGAAGTACCAAGCGCAATCACGCCAGCGCCTATATTCGTGTAATCAATCTTGCGAAAGAATTAGGGTATGTTGGAAATAACCAAACAGTCCCAATGTTAGATGGCAAGGGAAAAAAGAGTCAGCCTCGCCCAGCGTTTAGTAAAGAAGAAATTAGGGAGTTACTTTGTTACACAGATACTTGGCAGAAAAGTAGCTATACAGAACAGACTGCCAATATGAGAACGCTATGTATTTCCTATATAGAGTTTTTGGTAAACACAGGTGTAAGGCACGGAACAGAAGCACTTAATATTCGTTGGAAACATTTACAGTGGCACTGGATTGGAAATAAAAAATATTTGCGTATTTGGGTGAGTGGTAAAACCGGACCACGCTACCTCATTGCTAAACACGAAGTAATTACTGTATTAGAGCGACTAATGCGTTGGCACAAGTTGGGCTATACAGGATTAAATGGGGCAATAGAAGCGAAATTGGACAAAGTGGTTTTCTGTTTACCGAATGGCAAGCAGATTAGCAATATGGAAAACATCTTTCGTAATTTAATGGTGCGTAGTCAAATGCGAACGGATATTGGTGGACAAAATAGAACGCTATATAGCCTACGACATACCTACGCTACACAAGCATTAGCAACAGGCATTGACATACACACATTAGCCAAACAAATGGGCACAAGCGTTGGAATGATAGAACGGCACTACAGCAAGTTGACGGCAACAATGGCGGCAGAGAGATTAGCCTAATTACTATTAACGACAGGGGAATGATTAAGAAAAGGAAATATGGAGTGAGAAAGTGATTCAAAATGTTTTTCTAGTTTGTCTGTGGGTTTAACTTGCTTTACCCGAGCGTCTCCAGTAACTGAATGTAATTCAATCCAACCAGTTTCTAGTAATTTACGAAAATGATAACGCAAGCCCATATCGCTGTATGGTAAAGAGGCAAATAAAGCTTTAACAGTTAACTCTTTATTACTTGTGAAACTTTCAATGACAGTCACAAGAATGTCGAAAGGAATAAACGAGTGCCCAATTGGTAAGTAAGCGTTACTTTGCTTACGAATAAGAGTAAGTGTCGCAACAACATATTGTTGTTGATTTTCGCTGTAATTTGAATTAGCTGGCATACAAGTACTGTAATTTCAGCACTTAGAAATTCCTACGAATTTAAGCTACGAAGTTCATATCTATCTTATATATCGGTATTTTATGTAACCAACTAAAATAAAAAAATTATTAAAAAGGAAATAAAATGAAAAAATTTATAATGATGGTGGCGTTACTTAGCATAGGTATAACAAACACTTTTGCGCAAACTCAAAAGAAAGATTCTGGTTTTTATGCTGAAGTTGGATATATGCAGGCATATTACAGTGAAAGTGTCGCAAGTTTTAATAACGGTATGGCGGCGTTAAAAGCTGGATACAACATAGATAAAAATTATGCAATAGAAGGATTAATCGCAGGAAATACCGGGAGTGCAAGTTTTTTTATTGGCACAACATCTGTAACAGCTCAAGTTCAAAACGCTTATGGACTTTATGGCAAAGGCACAGTTGAATTGACTGAAACAGTAGGGTTATATGCAAAAGCTGGATTTACTAATGGAACTGTTTCTGCATCTAGCAGGTTTGGTAGTGGATATAGTAGCGGAACAAGTCTGTCTTATGGGGCCGGTATTCAAGCAAGTTTCAATAAGGATGTTTACGCTACTTTAGATTATATGTCTTACTACAACAGAGATGGAGTATCAATCACTGGGCCAAGCATAAGTCTCGGATATAAATTCTAAATAATAATTATCAATTATTAAGCCACTCTTAGAGTGGCTTTTTTGTAAGGAATCAAATGAATTATAAGTTAATAATACCCATTTTAATCTCTGTAGCATTAAGCGCCTGTCAATCATATACTGCTCAAACATATAGCATTTCACCTGACACGATTCGTTCCGTTAAAAATTTGAAACTGAACGAATCTATAGCCGTAGGAGATGTGAGTGCATCAACAGCTATAGATTTAGGATGTAGAGCTATGGGCCCAATAATATTGCCGAACCGATTATCACTTGCATCGTATGTAAAAAAAGCAATGGAAGATGAATTAAAAATCGGAGATGCTTATGCCTATCAAAATCCAAAAATAACTTTAATGGGACAAATTAGTAAATTTAATATGTCAAGCAGTAAAGGGTTAACAAAGGGATACTATGACATTGAATTAAAAGTTATCTCAACCAATGGAAACTCCTTGCAAGTTAACGAGTACTATGAGTTTGAATCAGGATATGATGCAGTGACTGCCTGTAAAAATACATCTGATGCACTTATGCCTGCAGTTCAAAACTTAGTTGGTAAGATTTATAGAAGCCCTCAGTTTGAAAGTTTAGTAAAACCAACATCCAAATAATATTTCAAAAAAGTTCAGTTCTTAAATTATTAAGAGCTGAATAAACTAAGAAATATTATACGAAGCGTGAGCGTCAAAATAATATACGCTCAGAGTAGCTGAAAGTATTTTAGCTATACCTCTCATCCCAACAATCAAAAAAATAAAATAACCTATAAAAAAACCAAAAATCACCACATTTTGCGTCAAATCACACTATTCATTTATTAACAAATGGCTGGGGGGTATTAGATTAAAACTGGTGGGGGTTAGGTTCTGTGGTGTGTTTGAAAACTGCGCAACAAATTTTTAGCGACTTAAATTGAAAATCTGTTGCTGTGCTTTAACCAGCTTCTGCCTGTCGCGTTCAGCCTTCAACTGCTTAGTGACATTATCTTTTTGCCTCTTTAATCCATCTATCCGTGCTTGTTGAGGTGTTAGAGGCTTTATAGGTTTGATAGTAGCAAGTACTTCCTCTATTGTTTTATAACCCCCAGTATCCTCATTAGTTTGCGTTGGACTGTTAACAATACAGTTCATACCAAATTGGTACTGAAGTAGCAAGCGTGCGTGTATAGCACTATCAGCAAAAACAGCAGTCTTTACATAAGTACCACCTACACGCACAGTTGCTACATACTTATTCATACAATTATTTATTCAGTACTTAGTCAGCCAAGTTATTTCCCAAATCCTTTGCGGAGCGTATTACTCGCTTCTTCAATCTGACTATCTAGTTCACCAGCTTCTACAGCAGACTTAATAGCGGCTAATGCCTTAACTAAGTCTTCAGCATTGTCTACTTGAACACTAGGCTTGCCTTTAGCCAACTCTAATGTCTTACTGCCGTATTTGACGGAGAAGCATACCTTACCTGATTCAGCAACAAACCACCACGCTTTTATACGCTTGGGAATTTCCACCTGTTTGCGTAATCCAGTTTCTGCATCATTAATAGAACGATATTTCATTACAAAAAAGGGTTTGCCGGATATTTGACTCTGTGCCAAATTAATTTGTTCCCATAACTTGGCTGATAACTTATTTCTACGATGCTGAATCGCCGGTATGTGCGTAGGCTTTTTCACCGCAACCAATTTCAATGTACTTAATGTATTCATATCATTTCTCCTCGTTGTTAATGGACACAGTTAATTTATTGCCAGAGTTTCGGATTGGACAAGTGATTTGTTGTTCCTTTCCCAGTCTTACCAAATAAAAAGCCGGTTTTTTTATAGCAATTCTTATCACTCGTATAAATAAATGTGACAAATAGAACAGAGGAAAGTTCTATATGCCAACAATTACTACCGATAACGAGTAGCGACACTCAGTTGATATGTCGCCCAAAAACTGGACTAAGAGTCGCAGGGACGGAAATTCTGTACGGTAGCAGAGACTTGTATTCACTATCCTTAACAGGACGCTATTAACTTTGCTAACTAATTGAATCAAGTATATGTATACAGCACAAAGACGACAGCCTATAGGGCTGTGAGCGTCACGAGAAAGCCCTGCTTACACAGCAACTTTCAAACAAGACAAAGGTAGCCACTTATTGCTTTTGTCATTGTTGCGTTTTAAGCCGCACTTAAAAGGAGATAGCGAAACCGCCCTTACCAATTTTGGTTGTGCTTATAGTGGTGTAGTAAAGAACTCATCAAAAGAACTTTTCTATAACTGAGCCTGTTGCTTAAGGCTCAGTGTAGGTTGAATCTATCAAAAGTATTCACAAAACTATTATTCCCTTTCATAAAAATAATTAGAGAAGAAGAAAATGTGTGAGCAGAAGCGATAGCGAATGGGAAACACAAGCGAACAGCGTTCGCTTATACATAAACGACTTAGATTAAATCACCTATAGTTAACATTTCACATACCTATAAAAACTGTGCTATAAAAAATTACAGCTACTAACTGAAATTGGGTATCTTAAGTAGCAATACCTCAAATCATTCGTATAAAGCACAATTCTGACTGAAGTAATGCCCAAGCAACAGAACGCTTAAATAACAGCGTGTAGGGGTTGTTATAGGTGTGGCTTATTGACGACAGAGACATAAGAAAATTACGAAATTCTTATAACAGCCCACTTTGACTTTGTAAGTCATTGATTATTGGAAACTCTTTTTCTGTCAATTTTCGGTAGGAATTTTGCCAATAAGAAAACATACTAATAACAATAAATTCTTTTATGGAGGTAATAAATGGCACAAGCAAAAACATTAAATCAGTCAGAAATTGATATGGTACTGCGCTACATTAGCGCCAAGCAGAAATACAGCATTAGAAACAGGGCAATGCTACTTACAAGTTATTGGAGTGGTATGCGTGTAGGGGAGATTGCCGCACTAAGAATATCTGATGTGCGAAATGAAGATGGGACTGTTAAAGGCGAAATACGCTTGTCCGCAAATCAAACAAAGGGGAACAAAGGACGAGTGGTATTTGTAAATGAGAAGCTACGCACTGAGTTAGCCACTTACTTAAAGTATTTCTCCCCCAAAGACACATCAGTGCCTTTGTTTGCCACAGAAAAATCAAAGGGCTTTTCGGCGAATACATTAACTCAGTGGTTTTTTTGGTTGTATCGCAAAGCTGGCGTTAGTGGCGCTTCATCGCATAGTGGCAGACGCACATACGCCACAGGCATAGCAAGCAACGGAACAAGCCTGCGTGTGCTTATGCGCCTGATGGGGCATAAGTCTGTGTCAACTACCGCCATTTATGTGGACGCTAACGATGATATGTTGCGTCGGGCAGTAGAGTTGGTATAAAAAAAGCCCGCCTAAGTTAATAAGCGGGCTTAAAAGTTAAGCGTCAAAAAAATCTACGCTTGGTTATTGGTGTAGCGTATTGTCATTCCACGCTTCAATAATTTCGTCTAAGGCGCGATAGTAAGCGCGATTGTCGTAATCATTCTCATATACCGTTTCCAACACATCACGCAATACACTATCGTCTAAATCAACTCCTTCACTTCGTAAGATATGTTGTGCGCGAGGGAAGAAACAGTCAGGTGGCGCAGGTAATACCTCAACTACTTCTGCTCTGCTTAACAAGCCCCTGTCTATCTTTTCAACTTCATTCGTTGTAAAGATAAACAGTTCTCGTTCAGCCATTCCATCCAAGCACACTCGTAATGCACCTTTGGCTTTGGGGTCGAAGTTTACTTCTTCTATTACGGTGTAATTATTCTTCTGCCCGTTTGTGCTAAACAACTTGTCATAATGCGGTGAACGAAAGAATTTATCTCTTACATCTTTAGCATTGTTTAACTCCTCAGCATTTACTCTGCTGACGATTACATCATCACCATCTATTGCTTTTGGTATTAAGTCTGCCAACAAACTCTTGCCAGTGCCGTAGCTACCATATAGAACTAAAGGTAACATTGATTTACTCTTCGTATAGCGTTTGATTATTGTTTCCAATTTAGGCGTTGCGAAAACAAAATCATCTATAGTCTGAGGGCGATACTTGTAATTTGTATTCATATACTTTATCCTTATGTTGTGGACTGAGTGCGCTAACACCCAGCCCTAGTTAAAAACAACTTATGTAAGTTAAGCCGCTAACAATTCGCCTACTGTCTCAGTGGGCGTTTTGCTTTTTACAGCAGACTTTGCGTTAGCAAGTGCTGTATCTTTGCGTTTAACATTCGCGTTCTTTTTAGCAAGTTCCTGCTGTTTGCTAAAAAACAAAGCTAACTGCTGTTTAGCCCACTTAGTCATACCAGCCGAATACGCTGGTACAGCACCTAGTGCTTTTATATTGCCCTGTTTGTCAGCTTTACCGATAACAAATACAAAGTCTTTGTTATAAGTCTCCGCAACAAAGCTATTCGCAACCTTAAATTCCGCTAATGGATTTAGTATTGCGTTCGCTAATGTCTCATCTACTAAAGTCATATTGTTAGCAATACTTGTTTCTTTTTCTACAACTACTGACGACTTAGTAAATTGCTTCTTACACGACTCTACGCCACCACAGTCCTCTATAAACTGCGCTAACTGCTTAGCACTTATGCCTTGCTGTATAGCGGCTTGTAAAGTTCTGCTGTAGTTCATACTGCGCTGTCTATCTGTGCCAAATACATAGCGCACAAACAACGTTAATGCCAGCGTATTAGTTTGAACACGCACCTTGTTTGCTTCTAAATTAGCTTTCATTTGCTTAACAGCTTCAGCTAATGTTGCTTTGCTAACTCGTGCTTGCTCATACATATCTAACACTTCAGCCAAAATTTCATACAATCGCTTATTACTGCGCGCGTACTCATTCTGTTCAAAGTCTTTTCGTTGTTTTACTAAAGTATCCGCTTTCGCAACGATTGCCTGTGCTGACATTACTGATTTATTACTTATTGACTTAGCCATATGTCCTCCTATATGAAAATGGCGTTAATAAAGGAATGCGCTCGCTAAATTGCTTACGCATTTACTACATACAAGCGTCAAAAAAAGCTACGCTTGGATTTACTACAAAATCGACTAATTGTTAAAGAGGGATAAACAATTAAGTAGTTGTTTATCAATAATTAAAGTATAGAATAAACAACGTTTACAACATAATATGTAATAATTGGTTTATATTAAATATTGGAGTTGTTATGAACTTAATTGACTCGGTAAGAAGCTTCAAATACAAGTACCCCAAGTTTGGAAGGGGCGAGAAAAATAGGCTACCGATAAGCTACAGCAAAGTGTCACCCTATTACTGGTGGTGGGCATACTTACAAAAAAACGAAGAGTATCGTAAATGTTGCGCACAAGATGGTAAGGGGAAACTTGCCAAACTCTATGCTGATTTTGGTGATGTATATGAGTTGGAATTTAGACTATGGTGGGGTAGGTTAAAACGAGGAGCTTATCTTTTTGGTGAGCAAGAGAAAAACGATAGGATTAATCAAGTTAGTAGTATGGAGAAGTGTACCGAAGCTCTACAAAATCCATCTATCATATTGGCTCGGATTCCAATCAATGAAAGTAAGTCACAATTACTTAAGTCATTCAAATTATTTTTGCGGGACAAGCATCAAACCAAACGAGGTAGAAGAAAAGTCGTTAGTACAGCTTTATACCCATTCTGTTCAACACCTAGTGTATCCGCATTAGAGCAAACACTAACAGTCTATGATGCGTGGCAAGAATCTGTCAAATCCAAACAAAATAAAACATTGGCAGATATTGGTATTGAACTAAGGTTAGTTAGGGAATTTATCCCTAATTCAAAAGACACACCAAAAGAATTGACTACAAAACGAAATAAGATGAGTGCCACCGTCAGTCGTTATATAAGAGACGCAGAAAGCATTATTGCCAATACAGCATTAGGACGATTTCCCGACAAGTCGCGTCCAGCAAAAGCTAAAAAAGAGAGTACCGTAAACAAGCCTAATATGGATGTTTATGAATATTGGCAAAAGCGAAAGAAGAAAAATTCAAATATTACATTAGCGGAAATTGGATTTAAGTTGAAATTGGGTAGGAAAGAGTGGCTACCTACCCCAAATGACTCGGCAGAAGAGTTGGTTGTTAAACGTAATAAAATGAGCGCAACTGTAAGTAGAATTGTTAAAAACGCTCAGTCTAAGATTGATAACGAGGCTCACGCAAAACAAGCGTCAATTTAATTTACGCTTATATCAATCCTTGCACCCATCGCTTTTCCCCCAATCACCCCACCGTTCGGCAGGATTACTCATCGCCATCCCCAGCACTTGAACATTTGGCTGGGTCGGCCACAGTTGAACACATTTCTTCAGCTTATCAGACACTTAAGCTATAATTACTTCTTTTAATGGCCTGGTAGCTCAGTCGGTAGAGCAGAGGATTGAAAATCCTTGTGTCGGTGGTTCGATTCCGCCCCGGGCCACCAAGAACCTCAATAGCCCACTTGTTGGGCTATTTTCTTTTCGGGCTTGGCAGGGGTAGGCGCCATTAGACTCGGATATCCCCATCAAGAAGTGTCCTTTAAAAGGACAAATCAATTACCCATCCCTGCGTTACTCAATGTCGTTTTAAACGGCAGGTGAATCAATGAATGAGCCCAGAATTTAATGATGGAGTCTATTCAAATCGAATATGATTTACCTATGAATCTTAGAAAGAAAATTGCCCCGATAATTTTTGGCTTAGTTGCCATTAATTGTTTTGCATATGATGGGCCTATGATTGATGGCCATGCACACTGGGGCGATAGCTTCAATGAAGAGATCGTGCTAGATAGATATGCCAAAAGTGGTGTAGTTGCTCAGATAGTAATGCCAAGATATTTAGGGGTCCAAGGAGATTGGCCAACAACGGATGAGCGCGTGTTAGAAATTGCGGCAAGGCACCCCAATAAAATATTTGTACTAGCGGGTATGCAAAGGCCTGATTTCACTTACATGAATTGGAACTCACCCGATAGCAGCTCTCAAAGGATATTAAAAGAGATTGATAAAAAATTAGAAGAAAAGAAAGTCTATGGAATAGGTGAAGTTTTAGTACGGCACTGGGCGTATGCCAATGAAGGACGGACAGGGCAACATGCCGAAATTGATAAGCGGTTTGATACGGTTTTCATAAGGCAAATCGCAACAATTGCCATAAAACACCAAGTACCTGTTGTTATACATATGGAAGGCTATCCTGAGCTCGTAAAAGAAGTAGATGCCGTATTGAAAGAACAGCCAAATTTAAGGCTGGTCTGGGCACATGGTTGTGGGAGGTCTGGACCAGAGGTCATAAGAGGCTTACTAGTAAGTCACCCCAACTTATATTGTGATCTGTCGAATATGACGAACACCGGTGGCTACGGAAGTGGGTGGCCAAGAGCAGAAGACTTTACCTATAAATTTGAGACTAAAGGAGTCTTTCATGATCCCTATAAGAAGTTAATATTAGATTTTCCAGATCGGTTTTTTGTGGGGATGGATGTGGCCCATCAGAGTAGGTGGACCATGGAAAGCGGTAATACATTTGAAAGAAGGGTGAATAGAACAAGGGAATTGCTGGGCTCTTTACCAGAATCGGTTGCCAAAAAGTTAGCCTATGAAAATGCAATTGCTGTATATAGGTTACCAAAATTAGTAATTTCACAATGACTAAGCCAAGAAGTTAATTATGTTGTTTAAAATGATAGCCTAGGATTAGAGCCCCACATCCTCGGCCCTGGTCGATTCCGCCCCGGGCCACCAAAACCACCTTCGGGTGGTTTTTTCATTTCAGTTTGCGTAAAAGTAGTTGATGGTGAGCCCACCTTAGTCCTAGCGCCTTATGTCAGTGTTTAGAGCTTCTAATCTAGTTTCAGGATGAGTAATCCTGTTTGACCGTATCTGCTATTCAAGTGGTCTTGTTTGGGATCAGCGTCCGGTTACGTAACGGTTGATATTTGCGGGATTACTTGTCCTTTAAAAGGACAGATCATTTTCCACCAATAAACAAAATTAAATATCTTTTTCCTGGTTTTGTCAGACCGGATTTATGATAAGGTTAAATTCTCATTTTGTGGCGCGAACGGGTCTTTTATAGTTTTACTATAGCTCGTATAGATTGATGGGCATCATACTTAAGGGGCGACTATGTTTTTAGTAAACCAGATTCTTTTTATAATCGGCTTGTTTTTTATAGCGCTAGCACAGGCAGAAACTTGTAATCCACAACCCTCAGGAAGAGCGGTGTTGGAAGAAATGAGCGGGGTTTATTGGATCAAAGGCGTATTGGCAGACTTTGATCCTTGTCATAGATCTGTTGACTTAAAGTTACCATTCGGCGCTACAAAGCCGCCATTAATGATTATTTCACATGGAGGTGGTGGCTTAGGTCCTTCTGAAAAAGATATGGCTTATGCGTTTCGGGGGCTTGGATTTGCAACGTTAATTTATGATGCTTATCAAATGAATGAACTATACAGAGACTGGAAGTTTTGGTCACACACTGTCACAAACAATGCTAAGCAGAGAATGAATTTTAAGGTCACCTTAGGTGCTTATAATTGGGCAATTAAAAATGATAAGGTAGATACGAATCGCATCTATTTTCATGGTCTATCAAATGGGGCTACAACCGTTGTGAATGTTGCTGGAGTGGTAGACCCAAACCATGTTAGGGGAGTATTTGCAGAAGGTACACTAGTAGACGGGATAGGACTCCCTGATGACCTAAAGGTTCCTGTGCGTTTAATTTATGGACGCTTGGATAATTACGGTGGTAGAGCGCAGGATGAGTGGCGCTGGAAAATTCAGGAGTTGTGCTTGCGCAACGGAGACCCTAAAGATAATATTCAACCCAAAGGTAATTCGGAAAATTGTAATATGCTTACTAACCCATCTAACTTGACAGTTGCGCCAATTGATTGGTATGAAGAACAAAAGAAAAAGAAAGCTAACATAGATATATGGTGGTACGACAACGCGGCTCATGGTATGTTCATAGGGTCAATTTCAAAGAGTATGCTTGGAAGTAGTAAACGGTATGGGTGGACCGGTGCAGACTCAACCGCAAGAGACAAATTTCTTGCTGATTTGAAGAAATATTTGGACAGCCAGTAGAGATGGTAATAGTTAATCCCTATTGTAAGAGTGCTATATGGCTAGGATCAAAAGTGCTCCATCGGTAAGACAAAGGGACTTTATCCTTTGGTATGTGATTAGTATAGAGGAGCGTCGCTTAAATCGACGCTCATTGAGTATATGAACTCGGAATGTCGTTTAAAACGACAAAAGAATCTAATGCTAATATCTAAGTTAAAGGAGAGAGCATTCTTGAAATTTAAACACTTATTGATTGTTTGTATCATGTTGATGCTCAGTGGGTGTTCAACATATTCGCTAAAGGATCGAGATGGTAACTCCATCCCCGTTTTGCTTGGAGCATATCCAGTTGATCAGAAAAAAACAGCCCCAACCGTTTTGATTGCTCACGGATCTGACGGCGTACAAAATTTCCATAGGGAATGGGCAATTCGAATTCAATCTTGGGGGTATAACGCTGTCATCATTGATCATTATTCATTGCGTGGAGTAGGCGTTCATACAGGACAAGTTCTAGCCGGTGTTCGGGGAGAAGATCGTGCGAGAGATATGGTTCATGCTGGTCATTGGATATCTACGCAACCTTGGCACCAGGGAAAGATGGGTGTAATTGGATTTAGTCAGGGCGGAGCAGGAGTTTTAGCGTTAGTTGCTATTCAGGAAGATGTAGAATATTTTAAAATCGTTAAAAAGAGCGAAAAAATTCCATATACCGCCGCGGTTGCTTTTTATCCAGGTTGTACAATTAGTCCACCCCCAATAAATCCAACCATTCCTACTCAAATACATTTGGCTGGTGATGACACGCTGGCATTCATTGGATTCTGTAGTCCGCTGAATGATCCTTTATACGACGTTCATAAATACCTGGGCGCTACTCATGCATTTGACGTATCTATACCTAGTTCTGTAAGCCTGAATTTTTTACATAGATATGACCCAAGTGTCACAAAAGAGTCTCAAGAGAAGACTCGGAAATTTTTAGATAGACTTCTTAGATAGAGTCGGGCGTCCTCAACCCTGGTCGATTCCGCCCCGGGCCACCATAGATAACACTGATACACCCTAATCGAATGGTTAGGGTGTTTTAGTTTGTACGCTACCCCCCATCAGGGGAAACTATTAAGCCCTGCTAAACGCAAAAATGCAGCGCAGATGCTCATGGATAAGTATCAGATCTCTGAGCGATCTGCCTGTGGTTTAGTGGGGCTGTCTAGAACAACTTGGCGTCATCTACCTATCTCTAGAGATAATGAAACGCCGATGAGGGCAGAAGTGATTCGTCTCGCTAGTACCTACGGTCGCTATGGTTATCGAACAATCGCTGGACTAATGAGGAACGCTGGTTGGCTCAGTGCGACATCGGCTAAAGTTGCTCGTATTTGGCGAGAAGAAGGACTGAAGGTTCCACAAAAGCAGCCGCCAAGATGTCGGCTATGTTTAAACGATGGAAGTTGCATGCGACTCAGAGCCACACATCCTTACCATGTCTGGAGTTATGACTTTATATTTATTAGAGATGCCTATGGCGGTAAAATAAGGATGCTCACGATGATTGATGAATTTAGTAGAAGGTGTTTGACGATCCACTGCGCTAGAAGAATAGGCTCTATCCAAGTGATTGAACAATTAGCCAATGCGATGGTAGTTCATGGCATCCCTGAATATATTCGAAGTGACAATGGACCTGGGTTTATTGCCAAAGATCTTAGAAAATGGTTAAGTGGTATTGGTGTCAAGATCGCCTATATTGAACCAGGCAGCTCTTGGGAGAATGGCTTTTGTGAAAGCTTTAACGGAACCTTCAGAGATAATCTACTGAATGGTGAACTCTTTTATAGCCTCAAAGAAGCGAGGGTTGTCGTTGGCGATTGGGTCAAGCATTACAACCATGTTCGGCCTCACAGTGCCTTAGGTTATCGACCACCAGCACCACAAACTCAAGTACCAAAAATTATCCACAATCAACCCATCATGATCCAATGATAAGATATGAATACTCTCTTTAATCGTGGTACTAAATTAACATCAGTTCACTATACTGAGAACATTGAAAGTACGCAACACGCTTCTCGCTGGATCGAATTATAAATACAGCTTCTTTTGTAAATTGCGTACTTTGCGGATAAATCGATAGCCCTGAACCATGGATTTGTCATATATGAGTCATCCCAGTCGCTGCTCGATTCTTTTATCTAAAGTAATCCCTGACCCACAGGGAGAAAAAACATTTGGGGATACCTGTTTTATTAGCACGACTGCGGCCTATGAGGCTTTAGACGAAGAGACGAAAAATCTACTTAAGAATTTAAAAGCACGACATTCTTATAGTTCTCGTTATGCTAAATTACAAGAGGGGGGTAAAAGTACGAGGCCACCGCTGACCGAGGAACAAAAAAAACAAGTACCTGAAGTTGTCCATCCGGTCATTAGAACCCATCCCATTACAGGCAAAAAATCGATTTATGTAAATGAGGGTTTTACTACTGAGATTCTAAGTCTACCAACTACTGATAGTAAAAAATTACTTGAGAGGTTATATGAGCATTGTCAGTCGGAAGACTTTATGTATCGCCATAAATGGCAAGTAGGGGATGTGCTGATGTGGGATAACTGCGCTACTCAGCATTTAGCTATACCGGATTATGGGGTAGAGCAACATCGCTTAATGCACCGTACAACAGTTCAAGGATCGGCAGTATTTTAATCTGCTGATGTTGTCTTTAATGAAGGCTGCCCGCAACAAATACGCTAACGGAAATACCTATATTGTTGAGGGAAAATAAAGGGTTATAGTATCCTAGGCCCTGGTCGATTCCGCCCCGGGCCACCAAAATCAAATAATGCCCTGCTTCGTGCGGGGCATTTTCTTTTAAAGTAGTTGATGGCGTCTCTACCTACTTATTAGCGTAGTCGGTTATTG
>CAMDEF010000005.1 GCA_945895265.1 Bordetella parapertussis
AGATTGCGTCAGCGGTTTTCTGAAACACGGCTGCCCATTGTGCAGGCCGATGTACTGAACGTTGATTTCTCTCAATTTGGTGATCACTTACGTATTGTAGGAAACTTACCCTACAACATTTCAAGCCCGTTGCTGTTCACTTTGGTCGAGTACGCCGATCAGATTGCCGATCAGCACTTTATGCTTCAGCGAGAAGTGGTGGACCGCATGGTTGCCGCGCCTGGTTCGGGCGATTACAGCCGCCTATCTGTGATGTTGCAGTATCGCTACACCATTGAAAAAATCTTTGATGTGGCGCCCGAGGCCTTTGACCCTGCGCCAAGGGTGACCTCGTCAATCGTGCGTATGGTGCCTCTGCCTCAAACACGTGCCCGTGCTGTTGATGAGTCTTTGTTTGCAGCGGTAGTCCTGCGCGCCTTTTCTCAGCGCCGTAAGATGTTACGAGGTGTATTAGGCGCCTGGACAGCCCTGATCCCTTGGGAGGCTTTGCAAATTGAACCGACCTGGCGTGCAGAACAGGTGTCTGTGCCCAAGTTCATCGCGATGGCAGACGCGTTGCATGCTGCCGCAGTGCGGGCGTAAATCAGGCTAGTGCTTCGCTGCAGCTAGCCATAACCTGACCACGTCTTCAGCACGGTCTTCAAGCAGGCTGCCAACATGTTCGCAGGCCTGTGCTAATGTCATTGGGCCAGAGACCAAGCTAAACGCGGCTTGGATACCAACGCGATATAAACCTTGATAGCCGGGTCCAAGAGATCCAGCGATTGCGATCGTGGGTACACCGGCGCGTTGTGCAATCTGTGCCACCCCCATTGGCGTTTTACCAAGTAGCGTTTGAGCATCCATTCGACCTTCGCCCGTGATGACAAACGAGGCGCCTTGCACAGCCAGGTCAAGCCCGCCGATTTCCGCAATCACAGTTGCGCCTGGACGAAAGGTGCTGTGCATCCACGCGTGTGCTGCAAAACCCACGCCTCCAGCTGCGCCAGAGCCCGCAGCGTCGCGACGGTCGTGTCCAAGTTGCTGTGCACAGACATCCGCAAAATGGCTTAAGGCGGCATCCAGCATTTGAACCTGCTCGGGGGAGGCGCCTTTTTGCGGACCAAAAATTGCAGAGGCCCCTAATGGGCCACAAAGAGGATTATTGACGTCTGAGGCGATGGTAATTTTTGTCTGTTCTAAACGTGAATCAAAGTTGCTGGCGTCGATGAATTCAAGCGCGGTTAACGCGGCACCTCCGGCGGCCAAGGGTGTGCGTTGCGCATCCAGTAAACGCAAACCCAAGGCGCTCAGCATGCCGGCACCGCCGTCGTTGGTCGCCGAGCCACCTAAGCCTAAAACAATATGGCGTGCGCCTGCATCAAGTGCGTGCTTGATGAGCTCGCCAACGCCAAAGGTGGTTGCTCGCAGGGCGTCGCGTTGTGACGGTGCGATGTGCTCAAGCCCTGCGGCGCAAGCCATTTCAATGACTGCAGTTTGATCGGGTAGCAAGGCCCATTGAGCTTGGATGGGCTGCCCCAAGGCGTTTTGCACCAGATTGCTGCGCCGTTCACTTTGCGTCGCACCAAGTACCGCTTGAACAGTCCCTTCGCCGCCATCGGCCATTGGCACACAGATAATCTGCGCCTCAGGCGCGACGCGCTTGACGCCTCTGGCCAGCGCTGCGGCCACCTCAGGCGCAGAGAGGCTTTCTTTAAACGAGTCGGGGGCGATAACGATTTTCACGACGAATGCTTAGGCTGTCTTTTTTTGTACAAATTCGATCTTGTAGCCATCCGGATCTTCAACAAACGCGATCACTGTTGTACCGTGTTTCATGGGGCCCGCTTCGCGAGTGACTTTGCCGCCTAGTTCACGCACTTTGTCGCACACCTCATAGGCGTTGTCGACTTCAAGCGCGATGTGACCGTAACCCGTACCCAAGTCGTAGGCGCTGGTATCCCAGTTGTAGGTGAGTTCAAGAACCGGGCCATCGCGCTCGTCTTGATAGCCGACAAAGGCGTTGGTAAAACGCCCCGTAGGATATTCTGTATTGCGTAACAAGCGCATGCCTAGCACCTTGGTATAAAACTCGATTGAGCGCTCAAGATTGCCGACACGTACCATCGTATGAAGAATTCGCATGATCATTCCTGAAAAATCAAAAATCAAAAATCAAAAATCAAAAATAAAAAATCAAAGTCTAAATCTAGCTCTAGCTGCAAGTCTAAATACATCTAGAAATTTAAACTTAAATCTCGGGCACGCCTTCCGGCGTGTGTCTTTGCAGCATTTGTTTGGCAGTATGGTAGTCAGGATACAGCTGTTGAACTTCTGTCCAAAAATCCTGGCTGTGGTTCATTTCGCGCAAATGCGCAAGTTCATGCGCAATCACATAGTCAATCACCATCGGCGAGAAATGAATCAAACGCCAATTCAACATGATATTGCCGTCGCTTGTGCACGACCCCCAACGGGTTGCCGCTGAGGATAAGCGCCAGCGTCGAATGGTGAGCCCGGTTTTTTCTAAAAAATAGCGAATCCGCTGATCGAACCATGCCGCGGCCCGACTTTGCAGCCAGGCTTGAGTCATCTCGCGCATTCGATGCGTGTCGGCGTCGTTCGGCAGCGGCAGCCATAGCGTTTGACCGGCCTCAGGTGCATCGTGATTACCCTCGAAATGTGCTCGGCCGTGCGGAACGTGAGGGCCGGGCACCCCAAGCTGCAAGGTAATTTGACACCCCATATAGGGCAGCTGTCCGCCAGATTTCCAACGCGTGTGCGCCATCGCGAGCTGAGCTTTGCGCGCCTGCCAGTCTTGTAGCTTGGACAAAATCCAAGGCATTTTTTCAACCACAGCCTCGTCAATCTGACCTAAGGTGACCCAGTTCGGGGCTGTGATGCGTAGTCCTTCTTCAATGATGGCAAAGCCGATACTGCGGCGTCGCGAGCGAATCAGCACGAAGCCAACCGCTTGATCCCCATGTCGCACCACTCGCCATTTACCGCCGAGCGGAATGGTTTCAGGCGCAACCAGCCAGCCCGGTGTCGGCGTGCTTGTGTCTGAAAGCAACAGCTCGAGTTGACTCATGGTTTGGGATAACGCTCTGGGTTGAGACGATGCATTTCTGCTTCGATCCAAGTAAACACTTTTGCGTTTAACTCTTCGGGAGTCAGACCAACCGAGGGGATGGCTGGGCCAATTGAGACGGTGACCAGCCCAGGTTTTTTAATAAAGGCATTGCGTGGCCAGAGTTCGCCTGCATTGTGAGCAATCGGAATGACAGGAGCACCGGTGCGCGTGGCCAGTAAGGCCCCGCCCATTTTGAAGCGCCCCATTTTGCCGGGTGCTATGCGCGTACCCTCTGGAAACAAAAGTGGCCAGCGACCCTCGTCTAAGCGCTGTTGTCCAATTTTGACGACCTGTTCGAAGGCGTCACGACCCTTGGAGCGATCGATCGGAATCATCCCTAGCAGGGCGATCCCCCAACCGAAAAATGGCACGCGGTGTAATTCTCGTTTGTAAACAAAGCAGATTTGCCGAGGTAGGTGAGAGGGCAAAAAGAGCGTCTCCCAGGCAGACTGATGCTTTGACAGGACGATCGCAGGACCGTCAGGAAGGTTTTCAGTGCCCTGCACTTGCCAGCGGATACCGCAAATCACTTTAGCCCCCCACGCTGCAAGTTGCGGCCAACCCATCGTTAATTTGTAGCGCCAGTGCAAGGGCAGGGGAGACCAGAGTAAACAGGCGAACGCATAGGGGATCACGGTCACTAGCAAAAATAATGCGTAGAGTGCGGCACGCAGGATCAGCATGGTCTCAGGCCGCCTGAGTCAGAATTTGGTCGACGGCATGGGTCAAATCACTGGCGTGCCGTGTGCCTTCGGGAAGATTGCCTTGCTTGAGTGTCTTAGCACCATTGCCTGTTTGCACCAACCACGGGGTACAGCCTGCGGTCGCGCTCGCTTGAAGATCGCGCAGCGAGTCGCCTATCGCCGGCACGCCCACAAGCTCAGTATCGTAGCGCTTCGCAATATCTTCAAAGAGCCCCGGTAAAGGCTTGCGGCACACGCACTGTTCATCGGGGCCGTGAGGGCACACAAAAAAAGCATCAATCGCACCAGCCAGTTGCCCTAACTCTTTGCGCAGCTTCTGATGAATGGCATTGAGTGCTGTGATGTCGAACAAGCCGCGTGCCAAACCCGATTGGTTTGAGGCCACGGCGATTGTGTAGCCAGCTTGATGCAGTCTTGCAATGGCCTGCAGGCTGCCCGGTAACGCAATCCATTCATCTGGGTGCTTGATGTAATCAGGGCTATCGTGATTGATCACACCGTCGCGATCCAGAATAATCAGCTTCATGCGGCCAGCCTTGAAATGTCGGCCACTTGATTCATCAAGCCGTGAAGCTGAGCCAGTAGCGCTAGCCGGTTGTTGCGCACGGCAAGATCATCAGCCATGACCATGATGTCGTTAAAAAACGCATCAACTGGTGCGCGTGCCTGCGCGAGTGTCGCCATCGCGCCTTGGTAGTCGCCCGCGTCGAGACGTTGTTGCGCAATCGGCTGCAGCTGGGCAATTGTTTTTGCCAGTGCTTGCTCGGCGGGTTCAGTGAGCAGTGCCTGATTCAGAGGCTGAAAACCCGTTTCAGATTTTTTCAGTAGATTACCGATACGCTTATTTGCGGCAGCCAAACTTGCGGCGTCTGGGCCTTGCGCAAACGTGGCGGCAGCTTGCACACGTGCCAGTATTTGATGCAGAGGCGGCGCGATCGCCAGTACGGCCTCGACGGCGTTGCGATCAAACTGCGTGATTAACTGATGACGCAGTCGTTCAAGGATGAAGGCTTGTACGTCTGTGACCGTTGTCTGGGCGAGGGCTGCGGGCTCAAAGGTATGTGCGGCAACTTGTAGCAGACCTTCGAGTGTTAAGGGCCCGTTTTGCTGAATAGGTAAAAAACCACCCGCGGTCAGTTGTTCAAATGCACTGATCAGACCCAAGGCAGCGCGGCGCAGGCCGAAAGGGTCACGCTCGCCGGTAGGGGCTAAGCCGATCCCCCAGATACCAATGAGTGTTTCAGCGCGCTCTGCCATAAACAGAATTGCAGCGGTCATATTTGCAGCAGTCACGGGCTGTTCAAGGCGAATTTTGTATTGTTCGGCAAGCGCTTGTATCACTTGTTCGGGCTCGTGATCGGCGCGGGCGTAATACGAGCCCATGATGCCTTGCAGTTCAGGAAACTCGCCAACCATATTGGTGTTGAGATCGGCCTTGGCAAGCATCGCCGCACGCACGGCGAGCGCGCTGTCTGCCTGTAAGGCGTTGGCTAACCACGCTGCGATCGTTTGTACGCGTGCCACGCGCTGCAACTGCGTACCGAGCTTGTTGTGATACACAATCGAAGCAAGCTGCGGCACCCGCTGATGCAGAGGCGTTTTGCGGTCGGTATCGAAAAAGAATTGCGCATCTGCCAAACGCGGGCGCACCACCCGTTCGTTGCCTTGAATGATCGCCACAGGGTTGTCTGTGGGCATATTGCTGACAATCAGAAATTGATTGGTGAGCACGCCCGACGTTGGATTGAATAATGGAAAGTACTTTTGATTGAGACGCATGGTCAAAATCAGGCATTCTTGCGGCACTTGCAAAAAACGCTCTTCAAAGGCACCCACGTAAACCACCGGCGCCTCAACCAAGGCCGTGACTTCGTCAAGCAGGGCCTGCACTGCAGGATCTTGCCCAAGCGTGGCGTTGAGCCTTTGCGCTTCTGTCGCAAGTAAGGCTGCGATTTGTTCACGGCGCTCTGTGAATGAGGCAATCACCTGACCAGTTTGTGCAAGCTGTTGCTCGTAGCTGTCAGCACGGTCGATGCTGATTGCTGCGGGATGTAAAAAGCGATGACCGAAGGTGAGGCGCCCAGACTGTAAGCCAAGCACCGTTGCGGGTATCACCTGCGTGTCAAACAAAGCAATCAGGGCGTGAGCGGGGCGCACGAATTTTACTGAGGTGACGCCATCGGCCAATTGATATTTCATGACCTTCGGTATCGGCAAGGCTGCGATTGATGTCTCGATCGCGGCTTGCAGGACCTCGGTTAAGGCGGCACCTGGCGCGGTACCTCGCGCCACCAGATACTCTTGTTTGCCGTCTGATTCTCGCTCGAGTGCGCTGATGGGCATGTCTGCCCAACCCTTGGCGGCAAGTTTTTTTTGCAGAGCTGGCGTTGCCAGGCCCTGAGCGTCAAACCCCACTTTCACTGGCATCAGCTTTTCAACAAAACTTTGCTCGGGTGCGAGCGCCAGGACTTGCGACAGACGCACAGCTAGGCGGCGCGGTGAAGCGAATGAAGTCGTGGTGCTGTGACTCAGCACCAGACCTTGGGCGTGCAAGGCGTCGTGGATACCCTGCGCAAACGCCTGGCCAAGTCTGGGCAAAGCTTTTGGTGGGAGCTCTTCAGTAAAGAGCTCTATCAGCAGAGGCTTGATAGTTTGCGTCATGGCTGAGCCCCTTTTTCGGTACCGTTGAGTGCTGTACGGTCGCCGCTCAACATAGGGAAACCCAACTGCTCGCGAGAGTCGTAGTAGGCTTGCGCGACAGCTCGAGAAAGATTGCGGATCCGGCCGATATACGCGGCACGCTCGGTGACGCTAATGGCGCCACGAGCATCTAACATGTTGAAGGTATGCGCGGCTTTGAGCGTCGCCTCGTAGGCTGGCAGCGCCAGCGGAATCTCAATCAGACGTTTTGCATTGGTTTCGTGATCTGTGAAGTGCCTAAAGAGCATTTCAGCATCAGAGTGTTCAAAGTTGTAGGTCGATTGTTCGACCTCATTTTGATGAAAGACGTCGCGATAGAGCACCGAGCCTTTGGGCCCAGTTGTCCAGACCAGGTCGTAGACGCTTTCAACACCCTGCAGATACATAGCTAAGCGCTCAAGCCCGTAAGTGATTTCACCCGTAGTGGGGGTGCAGTCCAAACCGCCGACTTGTTGAAAGTAGGTAAATTGCGTGACTTCCATGCCGTTGAGCCAAACTTCCCAACCCAGGCCCCAGGCACCCAGCGTGGGATTCTCCCAATCGTCTTCAACAAAGCGAATGTCATGCTCGGTAGGACGGATACCCAGCGCTTCAAGTGAGCCAATATACAAATCCAGAATATCGGTCGGCGCTGGTTTAAGTACAACCTGGTACTGGTAGTAATGTTGCAAGCGGTTGGGATTCTCGCCGTAGCGCCCGTCTTTCGGACGTCGTGACGGTTGCACATAGGCAGCTCGCCAGGGTTCGGGCCCGATCGCACGCAAAAAGGTCGCCGTGTGCGAGGTGCCTGCGCCGACCTCCATATCGTAGGGTTGAAGCAGGGCACAGCCCTGATGATCCCAGTACTCTTGCAGGCGAAGAATAATTTGCTGAAAAGTGAGCATGAAGGTGTGAACGTGGCGATGGCTATTTAATCAATCATTTTACCGTGGGGCAGGCTCGGTGGGTGGCGAGGCGCCACCGGGGGGCATGATTTGGCCCGAAGATCAGGTACCCAACCGAGTTCGGCGAACGAATCGCCTATGATTCAGGGTACGTCAAAGGAGTCAGTATGTCAGTGTTGGTAGTTGTCGAATATCTGGATGGAATTCAAATCATTACGATTAATCGCCCTGAGGCGCGCAACGCGATTAGTGTTGAGACTGCGCATCAGATGTCGGCAGCCTTCGATGAGCTCGATGCGCGCGACGATATTCGTATCGGAATCTTGACGGGAGCGGGGGGCACCTTTAGCTCGGGGATGGATTTAAAAGATTTTGCGCAAACCCGTAAGCGCGCGCTCGTTGAGGGCAAGGGCTTTGGCGGGCTAAACGAGGCACCCCCAAAAAAGCCTTTGATCGCCGCCGTTGAGGGCTACGCTGTGGCCGGTGGCTTTGAGATGGTACTGGCGTGTGATCTGGTGGTAGCGGCCAATAACGCCATGTTCGGTCTGCCAGAGGTGAAACGGGGCTTGGTGGCGGGTTCGGGTGGTTTGTTGCGTCTGCCGCGTCAACTCCCGTATCACATTGCAATGGAGATCATTTTGACGGGCGATATGCTGCCAGCGCCGCGTGCCCACCAATATGGTTTGGTGAACGTGTTGACCGACCCCGGGCAGGCGCTCGCCGAGGCCATTAAACTCGCACAAAGAATCTGCGAAAATGGTCCTTTGGCAGTGCAAACCTCTAAAAGTGTAGTCAATCAGGGGGGCGACTTTGCCGCTGATGAAATGTTTGACCTGCAACGCCCGTTGATTCATCACATTTTCATGTCGGATGACGCCAAAGAGGGTGCAACCGCCTTTGCGCAAAAGCGTAAACCGGTGTGGCAGGGCAAATAGGTTTTTTGTAGAAGGTTGGATTGGCTCACTGTATCAGTACGATCATCGCATCACCAGTGTCTTTGTATTTGAGCGCGTTCAGTGTTTCATTTCATTTTTCATTAGCTCCCTTTCTTAGCAGGTGTCTTTTATGTCGGTCATTATTCAAGAAGAAGATTTCGTTTCGTCGATTGCTGATGCGATTCAGTTCATCAGCTATTACCATCCGGCTGATTACATCAAGCATCTAGCGCGTGCTTACGAGCGCGAAGAGAGTCCGGCCTCCAAAGATGCGATGGCGCAGATTTTGACGAACTCGCGCATGAGCGCAGAGGGTCGTCGTCCGATTTGCCAAGACACCGGTATCGTCAATGTCTTTTTAAAAATTGGTATGGATGTTCGTTTCAATACCAAGAAAAATATTCAAGAATTATGTGATGAGGGCGTGCGTCGCGGCTACCTCAATCCAGAAAATCCTTTGCGCGCCTCGGTGTTGGATGATCCAATCTTTTTGCGCAAAAACACTAAAGACAACACCCCCTGTATTGTCAGCGTAGAGTTGGTGCAAGGCGATAAGGTAGACGTACAAGTGGCGTCTAAGGGCGGTGGTTCTGAAAATAAGTCTAAGTTAGCGATGTTGAATCCTAACGACTCCATCGTTGACTGGGTGTTAAAGACAGTGCCCACGATGGGTGCGGGTTGGTGTCCGCCAGGCATGTTGGGGATTGGTGTTGGCGGTACGGCCGAGAAGGCTGTGTTGATGGCCAAACAAGCGCTGATGGAAGATCTCGATATGTACGAGCTGCTAGAGCGTGGGCCAAGCAACAAAATAGAAGAGTTGCGTATCGAGCTGTATCAAAAGGTAAACGGCTTAGGCATTGGTGCGCAGGGCTTGGGTGGTTTGACAACAGTTCTTGACGTAAAAATCAAAACGTTTGCCACACACGCAGCGTCGTTTCCTGTGGCAATGATTCCGAACTGTGCGGCCACACGTCATGCGCACTTTGAGTTAGACGGTTCGGGCCCTGCACACTTGCATCGCCCATCGCTGTCTGACTGGCCTGATGTCAACTGGGCGCCAAATTACAAATCGTCGCGTCAAGTTGATTTAAACAAACTCACGCCTGAAGAAGTTGCTAGCTGGAAACCGGGTCAGACCTTGTTGCTCAACGGCAAAATGCTGACGGGCCGCGACGCGGCGCACAAGCGTATTCAAGATATGTTGGCCAAGGGCGAAAAATTGCCTGTCGATTTTCGTGGCAAGGCGATTTACTACGTTGGTCCTGTGGATCCTGTCGGTGATGAAGTGGTTGGCCCTGCAGGTCCAACGACCGCGACACGCATGGACAAGTTCACCGACATGATGCTCGAGCAAACGGGCTTGGCGGTGATGATAGGTAAATCCGAGCGCGGTGACGCAACGATCGAATCGATTCGTAAGCACAAGTCTGCGTATTTGATGGCCGTGGGTGGTGCGGCGTATCTGGTATCTAAAGCGATCAAGGCTGCTAAGGTGGTTGGCTTTGCTGATCTGGGGATGGAAGCCATCTATGAGTTTGATGTGGTGGATATGCCCGTGACAGTGGCAGTCGATTCAAATGGTATTTCGGTGCATACGACGGGGCCAAAAGAGTGGTCGGCGCGGATTGCTGGGATTCCGGTGGTAGTGAAGTAGGACTTTACTTCGGGGGGGCTTCGGGCTCGGTAGCCTTTTCTGGCGCTGGGCGGGTGGCTGTGGCCGGCTGACCGAGTCGGTCTGCTGCGCAGACTCCCCTCCGATTTTTTGTCTTGGCGGCGGCGGCCCAAACTCGCTTCGCTCAAACAAGGGCCGCCTTCATCCGCCAATCCTGCAAAATCCTCGGCGCCTCAAACATCCGGCCACAGCCACCCGCCCAGCACCAGAAAAGTCAGGGCACAAAGAACCCCCCAAAACTCAAGACAACCCAGTAATCTGCCCCGCATCATTCACATCAATCCCATTCGCCGCAGGTACAGCAGGAAGCCCCGGCATAGTCATGATATCCCCACACACCATCACCACAAAGCCAGCACCTGCCGATAGCCTGACTTCACGAATCGTCAGCACATGACCGCTCGGTGCGCCTCGTAATTTGGCATCGGTCGAAAACGAATATTGTGTCTTCGCAATACACACCGGTAAATCACCGTATCCATCGCTTTGAAGCTGTGCGATCTGCGCACGGACTTTCGCGTCGGCGGTGATGCTGGCCGCGCCATAGGTTTTGGTTGCAATGGCTTGCACCTTGTCCCACAGCGAGTCTGAATCTTGATATAAAAATTTAAAGTGATTCGGCTGCTCGCAGAGTTTGACGACAGCGTGCGCTAAGTCAGCTGCGCCCGCGCCGCCCTGTGCCCAGTGTTTCGCGAGTACCACTTCTACACCAAGCGCTGCGGTTGTGGCTTGTAACAAGGCAATTTCAGCGTCAGTGTCTTCTGTACGATGGTTGATCGCCACCACGCAAGGCAGTCCAAAATTCTGTGTGATGTTATGGATATGACGCTCAAGATTCACGAGCCCGGCGCGCAGTGCGTCAAGGTTTTCGGTACCGACGTCTTTCACTTCGACGCCGCCGTGATACTTGAGTGCACGCACGGTGGCGACTAACACCACGGCTGAGGGTGTGAGCCCGGCTTTGCGGCATTTGATATCAAAGAATTTTTCGGCGCCTAAGTCTGCGCCAAAGCCTGCTTCAGTGACAACGTAATCTGCGAGTTTCAACGCGGTGGCTGTAGCCAATACCGTGTTGCAACCGTGCGCAATATTGGCAAAGGGGCCGCCGTGCACGATCGCAGGATTGTTTTCAAGTGTCTGTACAAGGTTTGGAGCGAGCGCTTCTTTTAAGAGTGCAGTCATTGCTCCTTGCGCTTGCAAATCACGCGCCAAAATTGGTTTGCCGGTCAGCGAGTAGCCGATGACGATATTGCCTAAGCGCTCTTTCAAGTCTTTTAAATTTTTGACCAGGCAAAAGATTGCCATGATCTCTGAGGCTACAACGATATCGAAATGGTCTTCGCGCGGAAAGCCGTTGGCGGTTCCGCCCAAGCCCACCACGATGTTTCGTAGGGCACGGTCATTTAAGTCAACCACGCGCCGCCAGTTCACACGACGGACGTCGATGCCGAGTTTATTGCCGTGATGAATATGATTATCGATCAGCGCGGCCAGCAGGTTGTTGGCCAGAGCGATTGCATTGAAATCGCCCGTGAAATGTAAATTGATGTCTTCCATCGGCACAATTTGCGCCATGCCGCCGCCCGCAGCGCCGCCCTTCATGCCAAAGACAGGGCCCAAAGACGGCTCGCGCAAACACATGATGGCGCGCTTGCCAATATGGTTCAGGGCATCGCCCAGACCAACGGTGGTGGTGGTTTTGCCTTCGCCCGCTGGGGTCGGCGAAATGGCGGTGACCAGCACTAGCTTGCCGTTGGGTCGTGAGGCGAGCGTGTCAATGTACTCAAGCGAAAGCTTGGCCTTGAAGCGCCCGTAGGGTTCGAGTTGTTCTGTGGCGATTCCGAGTCGGTCTGTTGCGAGTTCGAGAATTGGGCGTTTATTCGCGGCCTGAGCGATTTCAAGGTCACTGCGCATGTCAAAGGGATCCGGCGATGAGGATGTGTTGTCGAGGGCTTGATATTACTTGCGCCAAGTCACGCTGTAATCAAAAAGACATGAAAACCCTAAGAATTCAAGCCAGACTTGTTTCAATCGAGAGTTTCTATCACCAAGACGTGAAAAAATATTTCACAATATGGGATAGAATGAATGTTGCATCGCGCCAAATCGCGTTCGTTCAGCCTATCTTTACCTTCAATATGCTTCGTCACGTTTCATCTTTGGCCTCAGTGTCCGCGCAACCATCGTCTGACTCCATGGATATGGCGATCCAGGTGCTAGGGCGCGCCACGCAACTGCTGGATGCGTTGGCGGCGCAGCCCGATCCAGTTGCTTTAAAAGATTTGGCAAAAACAACAGGGCTTCATACCTCAACCGCACATCGTATTTTGAGTGATTTGGTGATTGGGCGGTATGTTGATCGGGTCGACAACGGGTTGTATCAACTCGGTATGCGCTTACTTGAGTTGGGTTCGTTGGTGAAAGGGCGTTTGAACGTTCGCGAAGCGGCCCACGAAGCCATGCACGCTCTACACCGCTTGACTGGGCAAACTGTCAATTTATCGGTACAGCAGGGAGATGAAATTATTTACATCGACCGCGCCTGGAGCGAACGCTCGGGTATGCAAGTGGTACGCGCAATTGGTGGTCGTGCGCCGTTGCACTTGACCTCAAATGGTAAGTTGTTTCTTTCGGCGGCAGATGTTCGGCAGGTGCGTACTTACGCTACGCGAACGGGGCTCGCAGCAAGCACTGCAAATAGCATCACGACACTCGAAAAACTCGAGCAAGAATTATTGTTAGTACGCCAGCTTGGTTATGCCCGAGATAACGAAGAGCTTGAACTAGGTGTCCGTTGTATCGCCGCCGGAATCTACGACGATACGGGCAAGCTAGTGGCAGGGCTATCGATTTCAGCACCATCGGGGCGCTTGCAAGACGCCTGGATCCCCCAGTTAGTTGCCACCGCTGGCAGCATTTCAGAGGCGCTTGGCTATGAAGCCAGCGGCGCCTAGGCTAAGTCAGACTGCAACGCCGCTACTTTAAAGTGATGCCGCGTTCTTTGACGAGCGCGCCCCAGCGCTTGACCTCGAGTTCGATCAGTTGGGCGAAGGCTTCGGGTGAGTCTTTGGCTGGCGTCAAGCCATCGGTGGCTAACTGCTCGGCAGTCGCTGGGTCACTGAGCACTTCAATGATGGCTTTGTTTAATTTGTCGACAATACCCTTGGGGATACCCTTGGGGCCAATCAGACCGTGCCAGACGGCAACGTCAAAGTCTGGATACCCCGACTCGATCACTGTCGGCAAGTTGGGCAGCGCAGCGAGCCGCTCTTTCGTGGTGACCGCCAAGCCTTGCAGTTTGCCTGATTTGACGTGCGGTACCGTTGAGGCCACCGTGCCAAACATAAACTGAACTGTGCCAGAGATCGTGTCGGTTAGAGCTGGAGAGGTGCCTTTATAGGGAATATGAAGAGCTTGTACACCGGCAGCGCTTAAGAAATATTCTGTTGCAATGTGAGTGATGCTACCGCTACCTGACGAGGCATAGGCCAGTTTGCCGGGTTCTTGTTTTGCACGCTCTACCAGTTCTTTGAGAGTCTTGATTTGTGTACCGGGGTTTGTGGCGATCACGAAGGGGCCGCTCGCCAGGCGAGCAACTGCGGTAATGTCTTTGACTGGATCAAAAGGCAACGTATACAGATTGGCGTTGACTGTGTAGCTTGTGGCAGCTAAAAACAGCGTGTAGCCATCACCGGCAGAGCGCAGTGCGACTTCAGCGCCCAAATTACCCCCCGCGCCGGGCCGATTTTCAACATAGACAGTTTGTCCGAGTTTTGGGGTCAGACGTTGCGCCACAATTCGCGCAATGAAGTCTGAGCCGCCACCTGGGGCAAAGCCGACAACGATTTTGATTGACTTGGTTGGGTACTCGGCTGCGCTTTGCGCGGCTTGGGCATGGACAAGAGGCGCCACGCAGAGCAGGGTGCCCAAAACGGCAGCGGCGCAAAGCAGGCGCCTGAGAGAGGCAGATTGAGAGTATTTACCGAGATGAGCCATCATGTAGATTCCTTGAGTCAATGCTAGGTAGTCGAGGGGAGAAGTGCACCAAAGTCGATCAATTTGTTGTATTTTGGTGCGTTGCAACAAAAAAATTGTTGACAGACGGGTGGGATTGCTTAAAATGACACTTGTGCAGTGCAGCAAATTCTGCAAAACGCTTTGATCCTAACCCCAGGAGCCCGCCATGTCAGCTATCCCTCAGCAAGTTCTTAACAGCCAAAAAGCTGCTATTGATACCTTTGTCGCCGTTCAAACCAGCATGTTCACTGGTTTCGAAAAATTCGTTGACCTGAACCTGAAAGTCATGAAAGCGACTTTAGATGAAGTGTCGCAAAAATCACAACAAGTTGCCGGTATCAAAGACGCACAAGAGGCTGTTGCTTTGTCGTCAAATCTGGCTCAACCTGCCGCTGAGAAAGCCATGTCTTACAGCAAGCACGTGTATGACATCGTGTCTGGTGTTCAGGCCGACCTCACTAAGCTTGGTGAGACCCATGCTGCTGAAGGTCAAAAGCATGTGCATGACGCGATTGAACAGTTTAGCAAGCATGCTCCTGCTGGTTCAGAAAGCGCTGTCGCCATGATTAAAAGCGGTCTGGCTCAAGCCACAACTGCTTACGACGCAATGACCAAAGCTGCTAAACAAGCCGCCGAAACCGCTGAAAAGAACCTGACTGCGGCCGCCGCAGCAACGTTCAAAGCCGCCGGTGATGCAGCTGAAACAGTGAAAGCCACAACACGTGGTCGTAAAGCAGCTTAAGTAAAAACCTTGCTTTAGTGGCTGTTTGAATTGAGTCGCGGCTGTTTGAACTGAGTCGTGATGCAGTTCGGTAAGTTGTAAAAGCCTTTTGCCCGCCAGGGTGTTGCATCTAGTCCCGACAACTTCTAGTTGTTATGGATCTGGTTGCAGTCGCTAGGTGGGCAAAAGGCTTTTTATCGTACGTTTCGGGCATTTTGGTGAGTGACGCGTGTCAGCTTGGCGCTTACCGCCGTGCAGCAGCCATCGCTTTTACACATTCACTCACTAGCGCTGGCCCGCGATAGATCAGCCCGGTATAGACCTGCACCGCATCCGCACCCGCAGCGATTTTTTCAGCGGCATGTTGACCAGCAACAATCCCTCCTACCCCAATAATCGCGAGTTCTGCCCCTACGCGCTGTCGCAAGCGTGCGATCACTTCGAGTGACCGCGCGTGTAGGGGGGCGCCTGACAGGCCACCGGCTTCTTCTGCGTGCTGCATACCTTGCACCGCAGAGCGCTCAAGTGTGGTGTTGGTGGCGATGACACCGTCAATACCGTGTCGTGGTAGCACTTGGGCAATGATATCGATTTGTTCTTCGTTCAAATCGGGTGCGATCTTGACGGCCAAGGGAACACGTCGACCATGCTGCTCGGTGAGCTCAAGCCGACGTTGTTGGAGCTGAGATAACAGTTGATCGAGCTCGTGCTCGCCCTGAAGTGCACGTAAGTTTTTTGTATTTGGCGAAGAGATATTGACCGTGATGTAATCGGCGTGCGGGTACACACCAGCCAAGCCAATCAAATAGTCACTGGCGGCTTGTTCAATCGGCGTATCGGCATTTTTTCCGATGTTGAGCCCGACGATTCCGCCCTTGCTGCGCCAAGTGCTGCGTGACACGTTGGCTAAAAACGTATCAAGCCCTAAGTTGTTGAAGCCTAACCGGTTGATTAAGGCCTGGGCTTGTGGGATCCGGAACATGCGGGGCTTTGGGTTGCCAGTCTGCCCTCGAGGTGTCACCGTGCCGACCTCGATAAAACCGAAACCCAGATTGCCCATGGCGTCGATATGCGCCCCGTTTTTATCGAGTCCGGCAGCCAACCCAACGCGATTGAGCAGGGGCAAACCCATTAGCGTGGCGGGATCGGACACTCTGCTATGCATCATCCCGCGTGTCAGCGAACAATCGTAGGCCTTTTGCAGGGTATGCAGAGTGGTCTCGTGAGCAGCTTCGGCGTCAAGCGCAAAAAGCGCCTGGCGTGCAAGTGGATAGGCTTGAAAAAGGAATGACATAAGCAGTGTGAAAATGTAGAGGTTTAAAAAAATCTAGGATTAAAAATCTAGGTGTAAACAAATAGGTATAAAAAATCTAGATGTAAAAAATCGAGAGATCAAATAGCGGAATCGAGAGATCAAATAGCGGAAGACTAAGGATTTTAAAAATTACCGTTCGAGAACAGGGGCGGGCGGGTCGTTATGCCAGGCGCCTCGGTAGCGATATTGCGCAGGCATGTAGTTTGATTTGTAGGCCATCTTGGGGCTCTGTTCGATCCAGTAGCCTAAGTACAACCATTGTAAATTGAGTTGACGGCACTGCTGAATTTGCCACAGGATGCTGTAGGTGCCCAAGCTGCCTGTGAGTGCAGGATCGTAAAAGGTGTACACCGACGATAAGCCCTGTTCAAGCACGTCGATAATTGACACCATACACAACTTGCCGTCTTCGTCGCGAAACTCAACCAGCCTAGTGTTAACTCGACTCGCTAATAAAAATTGACCATATTGGGCCTGATTGTCTTCATCCATGCCCCCGCCAGGGTGGCGCGCGGCCTGATAGCTCGTATAGAGCGAGTAGTGCTCTTGTGACCAAGCTAGCTTGGCGACCAACGGGCGCAGATCTTGGTGTCGTTTCAGAACACGTCTTTGTGTACGGCCAGGTGTAAAACTGTTGACGTCTACCCGAACCGGTATACACGCCTGACAGTCGTCACAGTGCGGTCGATACGTAAACAACCCACTGCGCCTAAACCCTTCGTCAACGAGTTGTGAGTAAGTGTCACTGTTGATGAGGTGACTGGGTGCTGCCACCTGCGAGCGCGCTTGGCGCTCAGGAAGGTAGCTGCAGGCGTAGGGTGCAGTCGCGTAAAACTGAAGCGCAGCGAACGGTAGTTCTTTAATTTGACTCATGCGAAACGTCTAAAGAGCGCCTGTGTGATGATTGTAAGAATAGTACAGATCGTCACAATTGGCACGAGCGGGGATGGTGTAAAACGCCCGCATCATCTAACCAGCCAGTTTGCCAGGCAATATCTGGGGCAGCCGTGTGCTGTCGCACATGCGCAAGAAATTGTTCGCGTGGCACCGGGCACGCTCCCATGCTCGCTAAATGAGAGGTTTGCATTTGGCAGTCAATCCAGCTGACCTGCTGTTGCCGTAAAAACCATACTAGGTGTGCCAGCGCAATTTTTGAGGCATCAGTTGCCCGACTAAACATTGACTCACCAAAAAACATCTTACCGATGCTCACGCCATAGAGGCCACCCATCAAGCGGCCGTTGATCCACGTTTCAATGCTATGTGCTTGCCCCGCAAGATGCCACGCCTGATAGGCCAGCTGCATCTCGGCAGTGATCCAAGTACCAGGCTGACCGCCGGCTGCAGCTCGGGCGCAGCCTCGCATCACCGCAGCGAAATCGGTATCGACCTTTACGACGACCTCAAAGTTTGCAGCACGTTGGGCTGTGGCAATTTGACGCAACCGTTTGCGTAACGAGTGCGACACATGAAGCGCGTCACATTTGAGAACCATACGCGGATCAGGCGACCACCATAAGGGCGGCTCGTCGTGTGAAAACCACGGAAAAATACCCTGTGTGTAAGCTGAACGCAAACGTGGGATGGATAAATCTGCGCCTACCGCCAGTAAACCTGCAGGTTCGGCTAGCGCCTGAGAGACCGGTGGAAACGGTGAGTCTGGCTCGAGCCAAGTTAGCGGCAAAGACCCCAAGATCGACTCAGATCCTTAACGTTTTGTCAGGCCTAGCGAGTAATGATGCGTCTCGAAGTGACCGGTTTCGCGCTCGCGAAGATAGTGCTTCAGCGTAGTTGAAACAGATTTAAAGGCGAGGTTATCCCAGGGAATGTCATCTAGGCCATACCAGCGCGCCTCAAGCGTTTCAGGGCCTGGGTCAAGTTCGGGGCCTAAAGCCTTGGCTAAAAAATACACGTGGACCTGATCCACATGCGGAATATTAATCACAGTGTAGAGTTGACCAAGTTCGATGCGTACGCCTGCTTCTTCTTGGGTTTCTCGAGCAGCGCCTTCATCCATCGCTTCGCCGAGCTCCATAAACCCTGCGGGAAGGGTCCAGGTATTGGCGCGCGGCTCGATCGCGCGCAGGCACAATAAAATTTTGTCACCCAAAATTGGCAGCGTGCCCACGACTAAACGTGGGTTTTGATAATGCACGGCACCGCAGGCTTCACAAAGGTCTCGCTCGCGATTGTCGCCCTCGAGAAGTTTGCGAACGTTTAGCGTACCGCACTGACTGCAAAATTTTTGCTGTCGCGGCGCCGGAAAATAAAACTCAGATGGGTGGCTCATAGGCCGCTATTTTAAGGCCAAAGCGGCTGACTGGGTAGGTGGGCCGGTCGGATTTGCAACGAAATTTAAGATGCCTGGCAACTCTTTTCTTAGGACGATCAAAAAAGAAGCGGGTTGCGCGAGTGCAGCAAAGACCTCGGTCTGGTCAAAAAAGCTGAGCCCGTTAGCAGGCGTTTGATTGAGATCGCTTTGTTCAAGCACCTCTAGCAAGTTGCGCGAATCTGACGTGCTCAGGCAATTCGCTAAGATCCCTAGGTCGCGGTCATCGATTCTGGCGGCGCCTAGGTTGGTTTGCGCATAGAGTTGCCCGTCCTCATCAAGCAGCCAACGCGACACGCGCGTAATGGCTTGCCCATTGTGGGTGACTAAGATGCCCAGGCTGGGATCTAGGCGTAGCACGAAAGGTGCGGCATCCAGACGCACATACACTCGTTGTGGGCCATTTTGAAAAAACCATTCGCCGTTAGGCTCAGAGGCGTAGTTTCTGCCAATGAAGCTCAAGATTTGAATGTTACTGATTCCCTGACCTTGGCCGCCCGCGTGGGCATCGCCTAGTGGATGCAGGCGCCACTCACCGCGAGCCGAGAGAGACAGCCAGCCATACGCTGCGGGCACATCGGGCCAGCGAATTTGGGCATCAAGTACGGATTGATCCATGCGGTGTTTTCATCCAGAACCAAAGCAAACTAGACCACTGCGTAGCCGCCAAAACAAGTAGTGCGTAAGTCAGTGCCTGCGTACGATCAAAGCCACTTGAGACAAACACATCAGTGACGACACCCAGCCCCCATTGCACAATGAAGGTGCCTGCAAAAATCATCAGATTAAGCGTGGTGAGCACGCGGCCAGCGACCTCGCTGGGAAACTCGAGTGCCGTTTGGGTTTGCAGCAAAAACATTGCGGGGACTGCTAACGCAATGAGCGGCCAAAGCAACCAAGACGATTCAGTTTGCCATATTGGGATTGCGGTGAAACAGAGCGTCAGCCAAAGCAGTGCGATCGAGGACTGTTTGAATAACGAGGCGCCACGCTTGACCAGCCACGGGCTCAGAATCCCCATTGCAAGGTACGAAGCCAGGATCGTTGCGTTTAGGTAAAGTAAGACTTGACTAGCCTGCTCGGCCGTCATGTTTAACGCTTGCGTCAGCCACGGGCCCACCCACAGTGTTTGCAAGGCGACAAAGCCTCCGATGATCAGAATGGAGGGCGGTATCGCGCGCAGCATGATCGGATGCCTGCATAAAGACAAGAAGCTGTCGGCGTCAGTTGAGGCGCTAGTTTGATTGATAGTTTGGCGGTCATAGTCACCGGTCACAAAGAACACCAGACCTGCAGAGACCAGCAGTGCAAAGCTGGCTAAGCTAAATACGTGACGCCAGCCTAAAGCCTCGGCCAGTAAGAGGGCTGGTTGGGCGGCAATTAACGCCCCGCCTGTACCCGCGACTAACATGCACATCACCAAGCGCGCTTGGTGCTCTGGCCGGTAGCAACGCCTGAAATACGAGTACGAGGCCATTAAACAGGCCGACACCCCAATGCCAATCAGGATGCGACCTAAAAACAGCATCCATAGGGATTGCCCAATAGCGACCAAGAGCGAGCCAAGCGCAGCAACCACTAAGAGAGCAGCCTCAGTGCGTCGTGCACCGTAGCGGTCAAGCCAGATGCCCACCGGAATCTGCATCGCTCCAAAGGCTAAAAAGTATGCCGAAGAGAACCACCCAAGGGCGCTATTTGACAGACTCAGGTCCTCAGCCAAGAAAGGGGCGATCGCAGCATTGACCGCGCGCAGTGCATAGGAAAGAAAGTACCCAGAGGCGAAGGCTAAGAAAATCCTGACGCCTAAAAACCCAGTTACGTAGGAGGGAGAGGGGGTCTGTGAGCCGGGTGCCGCTGTAGTTGTCATAATTTTGAGTCGACAGGGCGTAACCGCTTTTTGGAGGCGCAACCCGGAATCGAACCGAGCTTGACGGATTTGCAATCCGCTACATAACCACTCTGCCATTGCGCCGTCAATGCTGAGCTTGCCGGAGGGCGATCATACTACAAAAGGAGGTTTTCCTTTTTTATGGCATTTGCATTACAGTACAAGAATAAACAAAAAACTAGGCGATTTGGGTTGTGTCTGAATAAGACTGCTCCGGCTTGGGTGGCATACAAATACAGCCAAGGCGATTTCGGATGTGTTGGGTGAGTGTTTGACAAGAACAACGGTTTGCCCTTCCCGGACGTGTAGTTCATTGAAGGGCTAAGCATAAAAATATCGAGGCATTGTGATGATCAACAACAAGCGTAGGGCGCTTTTGCAAGTAGGCGTGGGGTCGGTTGGGCTAGCTGGCTTGCCGGTATGGGCTCAGGCTGATTGGCCTTCAAAAGCAATGACGGTCATTGTGCCTTTTCCGGCAGGCGGCGGAACCGATGCCTTTGCGCGACCGATTTCGGCAGTCATTTCAAAATCGCTGGGCAAGCAATGGGTGATTGATAACCGAGGCGGTGCAGGTGGTAATTTGGGGGCGGGGTTGGCCGCACGTGCGGCGCCCGATGGGTATAACTGGTTTATGGGTGCGGTCCATCACGCGATCGCACCTTCGATGTACCCTAAGCTTGATTACAGTATCGAAAATGACTTCATACCCATTGCGATGGTGGCGCGCGTACCACAAGTGTTGGTCGTCAATCCTAAAAAGGTGCCTGGTGACTTCAAGGCATTTCTTGAAATGGCAAAGGCCAATCCAGGCAAACTGAACTACGCTTCTGCCGGTAGCGGCACCTCGCACCATTTGGCCGGCGAGCTTTTTAAAATCCAGTCAAAAACTGACCTCACACATATTCCCTACAAAGGCGCGGGCCCAGCCTTGCAAGGTTTGCTAGCCGGTGACGTTGATCTGATGTTTGACGGTTTAGGCTCGTCTGCACAACATATCAAAAGTGGCAGGCTCAATGCTTTGATGGTGGCTGGCAGCGTGCGCAATCCTGCTATCCCTGATGTGCCGAGCGCAGCCGAGTTAGGCTTTCCTAACTATACCGTTACGACGTGGTACGGTCTTTGGGCGCCAAAGGGCACGCCTCCAGAAGCGCAGGCTCGGATGTTGGCCGAAATTAAAAAGCTACCGTTGGATGCATTGATAAAAGACGGTTGGGCTGCAAATGGTGCCGAGTTTCCAGATTTAACAGGCGCGCAATTTGGTGCGTTTGTCAGTGCTGAAATCAAACGCTGGGCCGAAGTGGTCAAAACGTCCGGCGCAAAGTTGGATTAGGCCGTTACCACTAGTCTTTTGAGCAGGCCGCCTGAATGAGTGCCTGTGACAAGGTCACCTTGTAAATCGCCTCGGCGACGGTCGCGGGGTTGATCGGCACCCAGTTGGTGTCGATCGAACTACCAACTTCTATGCCCGTACCCTTAGGGCCTTCATAAAACGTTCTGCGCATTGACTGTTGCCACGAGATGCTGCAATCCACTTGATATTCGTGAATCGAAGACAGAGAGGGTTTGTTGTTAATCAACTGGGGCTTGGCGTCGTCGTACATTGCCCAGATTGTGACGAATTTTTTATTCTTTTTTTTGCTGGAGGGATCGATATACAAGGTTTTGTTGACCGTGGCATTTGAAGCGATTTCAACCCATTCAGCCTGAGCCGCCTTTGAGCTTAGCAAGCCCAATGCGACGAATAGCGATGTCTTCAAGGCGCACTGTAGAAGCGAGCTCTTTTGAGGCTTTTTATATTGGGTAGTGTGCTTGTAGGAGGGCTTGGGCAAGGGACTCAACTCAATCGCCTCTGTGCAGTGACGTGCCGTTTTGTACAAATAATTTTTGCGACTAACGGAAAACTGCTGCTGACTTGATTCCAGAAAAAATCTGGAGCGGGAGAAGAGTCTCGAACTCTCGACCTCAACCTTGGCAAGGTTGCGCTCTACCAACTGAGCTACTCCCGCTTGTGTACTGCTGTATCATTCACAACGTCAGCGACTATAGCATACCTATCCCCCATCATGTCAAATCGATTCTTACAAAAGGGGCAACATTTGTTGATCGCGCAGGCTCAAGACTTGTCTTCATGCAATACCCTGCGGTTGCAGTGTCAGGCCGAGCAGGTTGTCGACCTGCAAAGTCTCGAGCAAATGAACGAACTGGGTCGCCAACTTCTTGACGCTCCTGAGTTTGTGGTGCTGGGCGGTGGCAGCAATGTGATTTTGCCAAGCACGCTGCCGTCTTTAGTGGTGCGTGTTGCGCTCAAAGGTATCGAGCTTGTTCAGAGCACTTCTGATCATTGGTTGATTGATGTGGCCGCCGGTGAAAACTGGCACGACTGGGTTGTCACCGCTACGGGGAGAGCTTGGTGGGGCCTTGAAAACCTTGGGTTGATTCCGGGCACGGTGGGGGGCGCTCCAGTGCAAAATATTGGTGCCTATGGCGTTGAGTTATGTCAGTTCATTGAGTCGGTAACGGCTTGGCGCGTCGCCGAACAAAAGTATGTGACTCTGGCGCGCGCAGAGTGTGACTTTGGCTATCGCGATAGTATTTTCAAGCGCGCTAAGCGTGGTCAATGGCTAATCGTTTCGGTGCGCTTTGTCTTGCCCAAAGCTTGGCAACCGGTACTGACTTATCCTGATCTGGCGGGCCATCCGCAGCTTGTGTTGGGTTCACAATCCGTGACCGCGCAGGCTGTGCTAGACGCCGTGTGCGATATTCGACGCCGCAAACTACCAGACCCTGCAGTGCTGGGCAACGCTGGCAGCTTTTTTAAAAATCCAGTGGTGTCTGCAACGCAATATCAAGCGCTGCAAGCGCGCTTTGCTAAGCTTGTCGCCTACCCGCAGCCAGACGGGAGCTTTAAGCTCGCTGCAGGTTGGCTGATCGAATACTGTGGCTTCAAAGGCTTGCGGTCAGGCGCGGTCGGGGTGCACGCTCAACAGGCCTTGGTGCTAGTGAATTATGGTCATGCCCAAGCAGACGAGTTGCTCGCTTTCGCAAGCACCATTAGTCAGGCAGTGCAGACAACCTTTGGTGTCCGGCTCGAGATTGAGCCGGTGATCGTTTGAGTGACTGAAACATCACCGTCTAGCGCTCAGCCTAGGGCGTGCCTAGCCCGTCTTTTCGCGTAAGCGTTAGTCAGTCACTGAGGGCGGGCAGGAGGTCAATCTCTGGAAGGCTCTCGTTAGGTGCCGCGCCGTCGCTGAGTCTTGAACGCAGCTGTTTAGAGCCCAAGAACGGTCTGCATATCAAACAAGCCCGCTTTTTTGTCTTTCAAAAACCGCGCCGCACGTAAGCTGCCCTCAGCGTAGCCGGCGCGGCTACTCGAACGATGACTGATCTCAATACGCTCACCGATGCCGCAAAAGTACACTGTGTGGTCGCCGACGATATCGCCGCCGCGCACCACTGAAAATCCGATCGTGCCAGTCTCACGTGGCCCCGTGTGACCCTCGCGCGTCCAGGTGGCGATGTCGTCAAGGGGCTTGCCCCAAGCCTGTGCAATGGTTTCGCCCATTTTGAGCGCAGTGCCTGACGGAGCGTCAACTTTATGGTGATGGTGTGCTTCAAACACTTCGACGTCATAGCCCGAGTTGAGAATACGCGCTGCCATATCTAATAACTTAAGCGTTGCGTTGACGCCAACGCTCATGTTTGGCGCAAACACCACGCCGATTGTTTTTGCAGCCTCAGCGATTGCGGCTTTACCGGCCTCGTCAAACCCTGTGGTGCCAATCACCATATTGATCCCGTACTGCGCGCAGGCTGCCAAGTGCTGCAGCGAACCTTCGGGGCGAGTGAAATCAATCAGACAGTCGGCGCCTTTGAGGACTGACAGATGCTCTGTGATGAGCACGCCGCTTGGTTTGCCTAAAAAGGCGCAGGCGTCTTGGCCAATCATGGGAGAGCTGGCCACATCAAGAGCCGCAGCCAACGTGAGATCGGTTGACTGAGAAACCGACTCAATCAACATACGGCCCATACGGCCACTGGCACCAGCAATTGCAATTCGCATCATATCGAGCTTACCTAAAGTCGTTGATTAGCGCAGCTGCACTGGCGCATCTTCGGGCGCGCCAGGCAAAGCTTGTGGATCGCTCAGGGGCGGCCCGCTTGTTTGCATCTGATCGATACTGACCCCGGGGATGGGTTGAACGGCTGCACTGCCATCGTTGTTCATGCGTTCGTTATCAAGTTTAATTTGCTTGTCTTCGCGAACAACGGTGCGCACTTCTTCGCGTGCAATTTGAAACGGTTGTATCTCTGGTTGCTCTTCGCCACGCCAGCTTTCAAGCTGAGCGCCGTCAAAAAAAATCGTGAGAGTGCGTTCTTCGATCTTGCCGGTGCCAGCACGATAATAGTAGGGATAATCCCAACGATTACCGTGCAGGGCGCTTGTTAGCATGGGTGTGCCCAAGGCGTAGCGAACTTGTTCGCGTGTCATGCCAGGACGCAGCAGGCTCACCTGATCTTTGGTGATCCAGTTGCCTTGTTGAACGCTGGCTTTGTACGGAAAGCCCCAGCGGTTTGAACTGCAGCCGGCTGCGGCCGTCACCAGTAGGGCGAGCGCCAAGCCAGTGCGCAGATGCAAAGCGAAAGTATGAAACTTGACCACTGCGAACCTCTATCGGATAAACAGCCAAAGACGTTATCATAAAGGTTTACGCGGTCAAACGTTGGTCTCTCATACGATCTTGCAGATTTTTTGGCGATTTCGCCATAAACGCTGAGTGATTCAGAGCCAAAACGAGGAATTGCCGATGTACACCGAAAACGACCCGAACGATCTTAAAAACGTGGGCTTAAAGGCGACGTTTCCACGTCTGAAAATACTCGATATTTTTCGTAAATCCGGCGCGCGTCACCTGAGTGCCGAGGACGTCTACCGTGCGTTAATTGGCGAGAGTATCGACATTGGCCTAGCCACCGTGTACCGGGTATTGACGCAGTTTGAGCAGGCCGGCATTTTGGCGCGAAGCCAGTTCGACGGCGGCAAGGCGATTTTTGAGCTCAATGATGGGGATCATCACGATCATTTGATTTGCACGCATTGCGGCAAGGTGGCTGAATTTACTGATTCTGATATTGAAAAACGGCAACATAAGGTCGCGCGTGACAATGGTTTTATTTTAGAAAGCCATGCGATGGTGTTGTATGGGGTCTGTACGACCTGCCACGGGACGGGTCGATAGTTACCCGATTTGGATTCGTGCGTCCTGATGAAGCCGAGCGTTGGTTGAGGCTCGGGCGCCCTGACGAAGCCAGGCGTTGACTAAGGCTGCAATAGTTCTTTAGCGTGTTCGCGCGTGGTCCTGGTAATTTTGATGCCGCCCAACATGCGGGCAACTTCTTCGATGCGTTCTGGCGGTTGCAGCAAAGCAATACTGGATTGCGTTTTACCTTTGACATTTTGCTTGCTGACTTGAAAGTGGTGTTGTCCACGCGCAGCGACCTGAGGCAAATGCGTCACGCACAGGACTTGATGGCGTGCGCCGAGTTCACGCAGCAAATTACCGACCACCTCAGCGACAGCGCCGCCAATGCCGCTATCCACCTCGTCAAAAATCAGGGTCGGGACACGTGCTGCACGGCTAGCGATGACAGAGAGCGCCAGTGAAATACGGGCGAGCTCACCACCAGACGCCACTTTTGCCAAAGGGCGCGGGGTACTGCCTGCATGCCCCGCGACCAAAAACTCAACTTGATCTTGCCCGTGGCTTGCGGCTGGGCCCAGGTGCATGGCGATACTGAATTGCCCGCCCTCCATCGCCAGTGTTTGCATAGCCTTGCTAACGTGTTTACCAAGGTCGGTTGCAGCCTTGGTGCGCGCCGCAGACAAGACTTTGGCCGCAGCTTCGTACTCTGACTGTCGCGCGACAACCTGTGCCCGCAGCACTTGAATATCGCTTGAAATTTGCAGGGCGGCGAGATCGGCTTTGAGCGTTTGCTCAAGGGAGTACAGGTCATCAGGCTCGGTTTTGAATTTACGTGCCAATTCAAAAATTGCGCGCAGTCTGTTGTCAAGTACAGCCAAGCGGGCCGGATCGAGTTCGGCGCGTGAGACATAGTTGTTGAGGTCGGACACAGCCTCGCCTACCGCGATATGGGCCGAATCGATTGCGTCGTACACTGTTTTTAAATTTGAGTCGTGACGCAATAACTGACCAATTCGTTGCACGGCTGCACCTAACTGCTGCTGCACCGAGGCTTCATCTTCAGCGAGTGACGCGAGCGTTTGCGCCGCGCCATCCAAGAGCGACTGACCGTTGGCTAAGCGGGTATGCTCGGCTGAAATATCGCCCCATTCTGTGGCTCCAAGTGACAAACGCGCAAGCTCGCCGGTTTGCCATTCAAGGCGCTCTCGTGCCTGCGCTAAGCTGCTGGCGTCTTGCTCGGATAACGCTAATTGCTTTTCAACAGCGCGCCACGCTTTAAAGGCGAGTGCGGTGGTTTGCCGCAACGGCTGAAGGTTGCCGTGAGCGTCAAGTAATTCGCGTTGATTATCGGCACGCAATAGGCTTTGATGAGCATGCTGGCCGTGTATGTCAATCAGTTGTTCGCCAATCTCGCGCAGTTGCGTGATTGTGACAACCGAGCCATTGACGTAGGCTCGACTGCGACCCTGCGCGTCAATGACGCGACGCAAGACCAGTTCTTGATCGGGGTGTAAATCATGCTCGGTTAGCCATGGGGTGAGCGCGTCGGGTGTCTCAAACACCGCGCTGATTTCAGCGCGACTGGCACCCTCGCGCAGCACTGATGAATCGGCTCGTTCGCCCAGCGTCAACGCTAAGGCATCAATCAGAATCGATTTTCCAGCGCCGGTTTCGCCTGAAAAAACGGTAAAACCCGCGTCAAAACTAATGTCGGCTTCGGTGACGATGACGAAGTCTCGGATGTGCAAGCCACGTAGCATGGGCTATTCGGCCTCGGTGCCCGAGCGGGGCATGCGGTTCCAGTCGAGTTTGCGGCGCAGGGTTGAGAAAAAACTATAGCCTGCGGGATGTAAAAACCGAATGTTGTGCGAGGCACGCTGCACCACAATGCGATCGCCCGGCGTCAGGTCAGACCAAGTTTGCATATCAAAGTGTACGCTTGCGCCCCCTTCACTGCGGCCCATGGCGGTTAGCGTCATGTTCAACACCCCGTCGGCGGGGATCACAATCGGGCGATTCGACAGCGTTTGTGGCGCCACAGGTACCAAGACCATGGCGCTGACTTCAGGATGCAGGATCGGGCCGGCCGAAGATAATGCGTAGGCGGTTGAGCCTGTTGGGGTGGCCACAATTAAACCGTCGGCTCGTTGCGTATACATGTAGGTATCGTTGACTTCGACGCGCACTTCAATCATGCCGCCACGCCCCGAGCGATTGAGTACCACGTCATTGAGCGCGGTTGCAGCAAACATTTGCTCGGTGCCGCGCCAAACGGTTGCGCTGAGCAGCATGCGGGTTTCGGTTTCGTAGCGGCCTTGCAGTAGATCAGTGAGCGCTTCAGTCGAATTTTGCAGCGGAATATCAGTGATAAAGCCCAAACGTCCGTGATTGATCCCGACCACAGGTACGTCAAACGGTGCCAAATGGCGGGCGGCACCCAACATAGTGCCGTCGCCCCCCATCACAATGGCAAGGCTGGCCTGTTGTCCAATTTCGGCAAAGTTGGCGGCTGGGTACTCGGTCACACCCGTTTGGCGAGCCGTATCGGCCTCGACCAAGACTTGCGAGCCCTCTCGCACTAACAACTTTGCCAAGGCACGCAGTGGCGCGTGCAGGTCTGAATCCTGATAGCGACCAACTAGAGCAATAATAGGAAAATGCATAGGTTTCATAATCCGCGAAAATCTAACCGATTATAGGGTCGACAAAGGTAAAATAGGGCAATGATGGATGATCGTGCGCGCGCGCTGCTCAAAGCGCTTATTGAACGTTATATCGACGATGGCCAGCCGGTCGGCTCGCGCACGCTCTCAAAAATGTTTGAGTTATCGCCGGCGACTATCCGCAATGTAATGGCCGATCTCGAAGAGCTCGGCCTGATTCATAGCCCGCATACTTCGGCGGGCCGTATACCCACCCCGCGCGGCTATCGGGTGTTTGTCGACACGATGCTCACAGCGCAACCCGTTGATTTGCATCCGGTGTCGACCGTGCGCGACTTGCAAAGCGGCTCTGACCCGGCTCGTGCCGTACAGGCCGCCGCGGCAATGTTGTCAAGCCTGAGTCAATTCGCAGGGGTGGTATTGTCGCCACGTCGCGCCCAAGTGTTTCATCAGATTGAGTTCATTCGTCTCTCTGAGAAACGCATTTTGCTCATTATCGTGACGCCTGATGGCGATGTACAAAATCGCATTTTGTTGACGCCGCGCGACTACACCGCCACGTCTCTCATTGAGGCAGCCAACTTTTTTAATCACAATTTTGCCGGTAAATCGTTTGCTGCTGTGCGACAAACACTGGCTCACGATTTAGCACGGCTGCAAGTCGATATGTCGCGCTTGATGCAAGCGGCAGTTGAGGCCGGAGCGCAAGCCGCCGACGAGGTTGAAACCGTGGTGATTTCGGGCGAGCGCAAGCTGCTAGATGTCAACGAGCTAGCGTCGGATATGGATCGCTTACGTAAAACTTTTTCGATGTTTGAGAAAAAAACCGATTTATTGCAATTGCTCGAAGTCTCGAGTCAGGCTCAAGGCGTGCAGATTTATATTGGTGGCGATTCGCAGTTGGTGCCCACTGAAGATTTATCTGTCGTGACGGCGCCTTACAGCATTGATGGCCATGTGATCGGCACGCTTGGCGTGATTGGCCCCACCCGGATGGCCTACGAGCGTGTGATTCCCATCGTCGATATTACGGCGCGCCTGCTTTCAAGCGCGCTTAGCCACCCCCCTTACGAGCGTTAACAGCATGCGTTTTTGGCCTGAACCCAAGCGCGATCTTGATCGCACCTCCCGCTTCATCTCTTGGCCCAAGCCCTTTAAAACGGGCGGTGTTGGGGTCATTCTTGTCAATTTAGGTACGCCCGACGAGCCCACCGCGCCAGCGATCCGCAGGTATTTGCGCGAGTTTTTGTCCGATTCGCGTGTCATTGAAATCCCCAAGTGGCTGTGGTGGCCGATCTTGAATGGTCCGATTTTGATGGCGCGGCCGCGCAAGTTGGTACCGCGCTACAAAAGCGTCTGGATGGAAGGTGGGTCGCCTTTGATGGTTTACACCCAACGCCAAACTGAGGGGCTGCGGCAACTGTTTGCGCAACGCGGGCTTGCCATCGAGGTTGAGACTGGCATGCGCTATGGTCAGCCCTCCATTAAAGACGCCATGCTGCGTTTGCGCGAGCGTGGCTGTGAGCATATGCTTGTGGTGCCGCTTTATCCGCAGTACGCCTCAAGCACCACCGCGACGGTGGTCGATGAGGTGGCTCGGGTTGCTAGCCACATGCGCGATCAGCCTGCCTTGCGTTTCATCAAGCGCTTTCATACCGATCTCGCCTTCATCCGTCCGTTGGGCGACAAAATTGCAGCCTTTTGGCAACAGCATGGCAAGCCGCAAAAGCTGGTCATGAGTTTTCATGGCTTGCCTAGGCAGTGTGTCGATCTCGGCGACCCCTACTGCCGTGATTGCTACGAAACGGCACGCGCCTTAGCTCAGTATTTGGGCTTGTCTGATGAAGCCTATCAGGTGACCTTTCAAAGTCGGTTTGGCCCCGCCAAATGGCTTGAACCCTACACCGAACCAACGCTACAAAAGCTTGCGCAACAAGGGGTCACTGACATTGATGTGGTGTGCCCCGGCTTTTTGGCCGACTGCCTTGAGACGCTTGAAGAAATTCAGGTCGAGGTCTGCGAAGCCTTTATGCATGCGGGCGGCAAACGGTTTAGGTATATCCCAGCCCTAAACGACGACCAAGCCTGGGTCACCTCGCTGGGCGATATGGTGCTGAGTCATCTGCAGGGCTGGCCAATCGAGCCTTAGTCAGACGTTGCTAGCTGCCTGCGCCGTGGCCGCTCTGTCGAGCCACGCCTTTTAGACAATCTATGGTCTTAGCCTCGACGCACACTGTAAGATCCGGGCACTTTTTTCGTGGTTAACCCTTGAATTATTGGATTTAGCCCCAATTGCTACTTCAGATCAAGCATTTTTCTGGAGAAGTACATGGCATCCCCCCAAGACTCGACTGATGGCAATAAGCACGACCCCGTAATGGCCGAAGCACCCGCAGAGGAAGCAGCTGAGGTCGTTCAAGAGGCGGTTGTCCTAGACCCCATCGAGCAATTGCAAGCTGAACTCGCTGCCGCGTTGGCCCAAGTTGCAGAGCAAAAAGATCAAGCCTTGCGCGCCCACGCAGAGATGGAAAACGTTCGCCGTCGCGCCCAAGAAGAGGTCTCTAAGGCACGGAAGTTTGGCATTGAGTCGTTCGCTGAGGGCTTAGTGCCGGTTAAAGATAGTTTAGAGGCCGCCCTAGCGCAGGCTGAACAAACTGCCGAAACCATGCGTACGGGGATTGAAGTCACCCTTAAACAGTTGACCAGTGCGTTCGACCGCAATCATCTGAAAGAAATTGCGCCTGAAGCCGGTGCCAAGTTTGATCCACACCAACACCAAGCGATCGCGACGATTCCGGCTGAACAGGCGGCCAATACTGTGGTGCAAACGTTGCAAAAGGGCTATCTGATTGCAGACCGCGTGTTGCGCCCAGCTCTGGTCACTGTCGCGGCTTAATCTTTTGGCTTGAACAAAAGTGGCGTCGCCAAGCCGGCAAAATCAAGGATGGGGCCTAGAAAAGGCTTGCGGCGTGAAGTTGGTTGAATGAACGCTAGGCGCAAAAAAATATTGCAGCTTGCCGCCAGCGCAATGAGAGCCCGATTGAAGACTTAAGTTTTTTGTGGTTTTGGGCAATAAAAGAGGGTTTTAGTCTTGAAATTGCCCAATTCCCCCCCAATTACTACTCATAGAAGCAGTAAATCCTAATTCTGATTTTTAAAAAGGTAGTTTGACCATGAGCAAGATTATCGGTATCGACCTTGGCACCACCAATAGCTGCGTGGCAGTGATGGATGGCGGGAAAGTAAAAATTCTTGAAAACGCAGAGGGCACCCGCACTACGCCTTCAATCGTCGCCTATATGGAAGACGGTGAAACACTCGTTGGCGCACCCGCCAAGCGCCAAGCTGTGACCAACCCCACGAACACGCTGTACGCCGTGAAACGTCTGATCGGTCGCAAGTTTACCGAAGACGCAGTTCAAAAGGACATCAATTTGATGCCCTACAAAATCGTCAAGGCTGACAATGGCGACGCCTGGGTTGAAGCGCAGGGTAAAAAACTCGCTCCCTCACAGGTTGCTGCAGATGTCTTGCGCAAAATGAAAAAGACCGCCGAAGACTTTCTGGGTGAGACCGTCACCGAGGCCGTGATTACTGTGCCTGCGTACTTCAACGACAGCCAGCGTCAAGCCACTAAAGATGCTGGTCGTATCGCCGGTTTGGACGTTAAGCGCATCATCAACGAGCCGACTGCAGCTGCGCTTGCGTTTGGTATGGACAAGTCTGAAAAAGGTGATCGTAAGATCGCCGTGTTTGACTTGGGCGGTGGCACGTTCGACATCTCGATTATCGAAATCGCTGATGTGGATGGCGAAAAGCAATTTGAAGTGCTGTCAACCAACGGCGATACGTTTTTGGGTGGCGAAGACTTTGACCAACGCATCATCGAGTATGTGATTGCTGAGTTCAAGAAAGAGCAGGGTGTTGATCTGTCGAAAGACGTATTGGCGTTGCAGCGCTTAAAAGAAGCTGCTGAAAAGGCCAAGATCGAGTTGTCGTCAGCGCAGCAAACTGAGATCAACTTGCCTTACATCACTGCAGATGCCTCAGGCCCTAAGCACTTGAACCTGAAAATGACGCGTGCCAAGCTCGAGTCGCTGGTTGAAGAGTTGATTTCGCGCACGATGGATCCATGCAAAATCGCGATTAAAGACGCAGGCGTCAAGATCAGCGAGATTGATGATGTCATCCTGGTGGGTGGTATGACCCGCATGCCTAAGGTTCAAGAAAAGGTCAAAGAGCTATTTGGTCGCGAGCCACGTAAAGACGTCAACCCCGATGAGGCGGTTGCGGCGGGTGCTGCCATTCAAGGTTCGGTGTTGTCGGGCGATCGTAAAGACGTCTTGCTGCTTGACGTGACACCTTTGTCGTTGGGTATCGAGACGCTTGGTGGTGTGATGACCAAGATGATTACTAAGAACACGACGATCCCGACACGCCATTCACAAGTGTTTTCAACGGCCGATGACAATCAGCCTGCTGTGACGATTAAGGTGTTTCAGGGCGAACGCGAAATCGCTGCGGGTAACAAGACCTTGGGTGAATTTAATCTTGAAGGGATCCCACCTGCAGCTCGTGGGACTCCACAGATTGAAGTGACGTTTGATATTGATGCTAACGGTATCGTGCACGTGTCTGCGAAAGACAAGGGTACTGGCAAAGAAAACAAAATCACAATTCAAGCGAACTCAGGCTTGACCGAAGAAGAAATTCAACGGATGGTGAAAGACGCCGAAGCAAACGCTGAGGAAGATCACCGTATGGCCGAGTTGGCCCTGGCTCGCAATAGTGCGGATGGTTTAGTGCATTCGACTCGTAAGTCGATGACTGAGTACGGGGATAAGCTCGAAGAGGCTGATAAAACAGCGATTGAAGCGGCCTTAAAAGATGTTGAAGACGCCTTGAAAGATAACGCGGATAAAGCCACAATTGATGCCAAAGTCGAAGCCTTAGGGACGGCGTCGCAAAAGCTAGGCGAAAAGATGTATGCCGAAGCACAAGCGGCACAAGCGGCGGCCGGGGGTGGCGCTGATGGGGCAGGTGCAGGTGCAGGTGCCGGTGCGGCAGGCGGCAGTAAGCCAGCGGATGATAATGTGGTTGACGCCGACTTCAAAGAAGTTAAGCGCGACGCAAAATGATCGCTGCGTAGTAAATCGTATCCGCCCGGAACGCTTTTTAGCCTTCCGGGCGTGTTGTTTAGTTTCACTTACTGAGCTTAGAGCATGGCAAAGCGCGACTTTTACGAAATCCTTGGCGTTGCCAAAAACGCATCAGATGACGAGCTGAAAAAGGCTTATCGCAAACTTGCGATGAAATATCATCCTGACCGCAACCCTGATAGCAAAGAAGCCGAAGAAAAATTCAAGCAGGCCAAAGAGGCTTACGAGATTCTTTCTGATGACAGCAAGCGTGCTGCCTATGATCGTTATGGTCATGCGGGTGTAGACCCCAACGCTGCGGGTGCTGCAGGTGGTGCCGGTTTTGGTGATGCGTTCGGCGATATTTTTGGCGAGATTTTTGGTGGTGCGCGGCGTGGCGGTGGTGGCGGTGGCCCACAGGTCTATCGCGGCGCTGACCTGAAGTACGCGATGGACATTACGCTCGAGCAAGCGGCCAACGGTTTTGATACTGAAATTCGGGTGCCAAGCTGGGAAAACTGCGAAGTGTGCAAAGGTTCAGGTGCCAAGGTTGGTACTAAGCCTAAAACTTGTCGCACCTGCGGTGGCGCCGGTGCAGTGCGGATGCAGCAGGGTTTTTTCAGTGTGCAGCAAACGTGCCCGACGTGTCACGGTAATGGCAAAGAAATTACCGACCCTTGCGTGTCGTGTGATGGCGTGGGTCGCACTCGCCGCAATAAAACCTTGCAGGTCAAGATCCCCGCAGGGATTGATGACAGCATGCGGATTCGTTCGTCGGGTAACGGCGAGCCTGGTATTAACGGTGGCCCCTCAGGTGACTTGTTTGTTGAAATTCACATTAAAGAGCACAAGATTTTTCAGCGCGATAATGATGACTTGCACTGTGAGCTAACGATTCCGTTCACCAGCGCAGCGTTGGGGGGCGACATTCAAGTGCCAACCCTGAACGGCAAAGCCGAGATTTCGATCCCCGAGGGCACGCAATCCGGTAAAACGTTCAGGCTGCGTGGTAAAGGCATCAAAGGGGTGCGCGCGTCTTACCCTGGCGACCTGTACTGTCATGTTGTGGTTGAAACACCTGTGCGCTTAACAGATGAACAAAAGAGTTTGCTACGACAGTTTGAGGCCTCGCTTGGCGAGGGCAGTGACAAGCATTCGCCACAAAGCAAGTCTTGGACAGATCGGGTCAAAGACTTCTTTTCTTAGTTGTTGTGTGCGGTTCGAACGTTGTTTGGTTTGAACCTTTCCACTAGGTACGAGTGGGTCTTGAGCAAAAAAAACTTTGCTCAGATAAAGTGTAAGCAACAAAAGATCTAGATATTTAAACCCCCCAAAAGCCTGGCAATTCAGCCAGTTTTCTGGGGTTTTTTTCAAGTCCGACTGTTCGCCTCGGAGTGGTCCTCCGAGGCTAGGGCGTGGCTATTTCTTTTTTTCAAAGTCACCTGCGGCGACGCTGCTGAACTGGGCTGGCTGTAGATACTTGCGTACCGCTGCGTTCAGTTGCTCAGGCGTGAGTGCTGCGATTTTTTTATCTAAGTCTGCGGCCCAAGCGAAGCTGCGCTCAGTCTCCATATAACTCACCCAAGCCGAGGCTAGACTGCCTTGTTGCGCGCGTGAAAGTTTGCGGTAATTCAGCAGCGCCGTGACACCGTCTTTCACTTCAGTGGCCTCAAAGCCGTCCTTGATCAAGCGATCGAGTTCTTGGCGAATCGCGTCTTGAACTTTGTTGCGGTTTTCGGGGGCGAAGATTGCGTAAACCCCCCAACTGGCCGTGGGTTCAAAGGACGAGACCGATAAGCGACTGCGTACGTTATATGACAGACCTTCTTTTTCACGCACGCGCAGCCACAGTCGAGACGTCTCAGACGAGCCCAGCAGAAAGTTTGCTAAATACAGCGCAGGGTAATCTGGATCAGTGTCTTGCAGTTTTAACGCTAGGTTGGCCGTGTAAAAGGCGTTGGCTTTGTCAGGTGTCAACGCCTGCATTTGCTCTGGCTTAACCTCACGATAGGGGTTGCTGATGCGGGTATAAGGCGCTCCAGACCCCCAGGTGCTCAAGGACTTGGTCACGGTTTGCTCAAAACTTGTCGGGTTAAAGTGCCCGACGATACCGATTGAGATCTTGCTGGCACCGTAGAAAGTCTTATGAAAGTTCACCAGGTCGCTGCGTTTAAGACTTGTGATGGCCGCCAAAGATTCTTCGAAACTTGGCGTATAACGAATATCGTCTTTGGCCCACGGATTGTCGTGACGCGCGAGCATCCGGGAGGCAATCGCGGTTGGCTCAGTCATCGAGCTTTTAAGGCTTGTGATGAGTGTTCTGGTGAACTCGTCAAGTTGCTCTTGCGCAAAGTTGGCGTTCTGCACCACCTCGAAGACCAGCGCCACAAGCGCATCGATATTGGCATGTGTGGTCGATACGCTGATCGTCAGGTCAGTCCCCGAGCCCGAAATACCCACTTCGCCGCCGAGCGCGACAATGCGATCATCAATTTGCGCGCGTGTCAGGCTACTGGTGCCCTTGAACAGAAGATCTGCCGTCACAATCGCGTTTGAGCGCTGCCCTTTTAAAACTTCGACGCTACCGAACTGTAAGGCGATGGTGGCATTGACCCGATCGCCGCGCGCTTCTTTGGGCAGCATGGCGAGCTTGACAGAGCCGTTGGGTACTTTAAGCGTTTTGCGTTGAGTGAGAGCGTCAATGTTTGCGGGGTCTGGGTCAAAGGCTTCGGCCTGTTTGAGCTGCACATTACCAGTGTAGCCTGCCAAGTCTTTTTGTAAGTTAGGGATGGCCACTAACGGTGCGCGCACAGGCTTGTCTGTAGGAATGTATTGACCCTGAGTACGATTGGCCTGCGTCAAGTACTCTTGCCCGACCCGCTGCGCCTGCTCAAGCGTGACCGCACGAATTCGGTCGCGCGAGACGAACAACATGCGCCAGTCCCCCACGGCGATCGCTTCAGAGAGCCCTGAGCTGATTCGTTGTGCGTCACTAAACATCAGGTCCCAGCTTTTCAGCCACTGGTTGCGAACCCGCTCAAGCTCGTCAGAGGTGAACGGTTGTTTGGACAGCGATTCAATGGTGCTGGTGAGTGTTTCAAGCGCTTTCGGTTGATCCATGCCCGGTTCGAGCGAGGCGCCAAACATCACGATGCCTGGTGCATATTGGTCCATCGTGAAGCCCAAGACGCTTGCCGCTTGTTTGGTTGGGACTAAGGCCTTGTACAGCCGGCCTGAGGGCGTATCCGCAATCATCATACTGGCGAGATCTAGCGCCGAGAAATCAATGTGCGAGGCAGGAGGCACGTGGTACATCGCGGCAACGAGCGGCGAGCCACCGGTGCGGCGCAGCGTGATCGCGCGCTCGCCATCTTGGACTGGTTCGACGGTGTACTCGGGTGGCAACTTGCGGGTCGGCTTTGGAATACCGCCAAAGGCACCGATGACATCCTTGAGCGCGGCTTGAGGATCGAATTTTCCGGCAATGATCAAGATGGCGTTATCGGGTTGATAGTGCGCACGATAGAACGCCTGCAACTGAGCGATGTCGACATTTTCAACATCAGAGCGAGCACCGATGGGGGTTTTGCCGTAGTTGTGCCACTGAAATGCCATGCCCAGCATTTTTTGCCAAAGCATTCGAAAGGGATTGTTTTCACCACTCTCCATTTCATTGCGTACCACCGTCATTTCGGTATCGAGGTCTTCGCGTTTGATCGTTGAGTTGATCATGGCATCGGCTTGCCAACCGATATACCATTTAAGGGTGTCAGGATTGGCAGCAAAACTCGCGTAATAGTTGGTGCGGTCAGTCGAGGTTGAGCCGTTTGCTTGTAAGCCGCGTTTTGAAAACTCACCTAGCGCGTTTGGAGTGTTTGGTGTGCCCTTAAAGAGCATGTGCTCAAGCAGGTGCGCCATGCCGGTTTCGCCATAGTTCTCATGTCGCGAACCGACAAGGTAGGTCATGTTGACGGTAGTGGTCGGTTTAGAGTCGTCGGGCGCAAGCAAAATGCGCAAGCCGTTGGCCTCAAGTCTGTACTCAGTGATGCCCTCAACGCTCGTGACCTGCACCACCCCTGCAGGTAGGGTGAGCCCCGTACCTTGAGCCGTCGCGATAAAAAAGAAAGAACTCAGTAGAGCGCACTTCAAGGCACGGGTGAGCAGCCACATAGAAGAAATCCAAAAAGATGTGAATGAACCTGTTTGAGCGCAAGCGCTCTAAAAGGTTCATTCGCGAGGTGAGTTACTTAGAAAGCAGACGCATCGCCTGTTCAATCCCCGAAACCGTCACTGGAAACATCTTGTCTTGTACGATGTTGCGAATCAGGGCGATGGATTGCCGGTATTGCCACGACGCCTGTGGTTCAGGGTTGAGCCAAACAGCCTTGGGCCAAGTTGTGATCATGCGCTGCAACCATTCGGCGCCTGGTTCTTTGTTGTAGTGCTCGACCGAGCCGCCCGGCTGTAAGATTTCGTAAGGGCTCATCGTAGCGTCGCCTACAAAAATCAATCGCCAGTCAGCATTGAATTTGCGCAACACATCTTGTGTTTCAAAACGTTCCATTTGCCTGCGCCGATTTGACTTCCAGAGGTGTTCGTAGGGGCAGTTATGAAAATAATAGACTTCTAAGTGTTTGAACTCGCTACTTGCCGCAGAGAATAATTCTTCAACGCGGGCGATGTGATCATCCATGCTGCCGCCCACATCGAGCAACATCAAAACCTTCACGTTGTTATGGCGCTCGGGCACCATTTTGATATCAAGGTACCCTGCATTGCGTGCGGTGCTAGTGATGGTGTCGTCTAGATCGAGTTCGAAATCTGAGCCCTCACGTGCAAAGCGGCGCAAGCGTCGCAAGGCGACTTTGAAATTGCGGGTGCCAAGCTCAATTGAATCGTCGTAGTCTCTAAAGTTGCGCTCGTCCCAAACTTTAATGGCCGTGCGGTTGCCGCCAGAGGCGCCGCCCACTCGAATCCCTTCTGGGTTAAAGCCGCCATTGCCAAACGGCGAGGTCCCACCAGTACCGATCCATTTGCTGCCACCTTCGTGGCGCTCTTTCTGCTCTTCGAGCCGCTCTTTGAACATTTCTAAAAGCTTGTCGAGCCCGTGCTTTTCAAGTTCAGCTTTTTGTTCGGGTGTGAGGTGCTTTTGTAGCTCTTTGACCAACCAGTCGAGCGGGATTTTTTTACCAGGTGGCAAAATTTGCTCAAGACTGCGGTAATAACCTGCAAACGCGCGATCAAAGCGATCGAAAAGGGTTTCGTCTTTAATAAGCGTAGTGCGGGCTAAAAAATAAAAGTCTTCAAGCGTGGGGGGCATCAACGGCGTTGAAAGCGCCTCAAGTAATGTCAAATACTCTTTGACAGAGACTTTGAGTTTTTGCGTGCGTAGGTGGTAGAAGAAATCAACGAGCATGGCGTTTGAGCTGATAGGTTAGGTGGTCGCGAACCTCAGGCCATTCGCCTGCGATGACGCTGTACATGACAGTGTCGCGCACTGTGCCATCGCGGCGCAAGGCATGGTGACGAATCGCACCGTCCCGCTTTGCGCCAAGTCTTTCAATTGCTCGTTGCGAGGCGTAGTTAAAGTTATCAGTGCGCCAACCGACAACGCCGGCGCCCAGCGTATCAAACGCGTGCGTGAGCAACAGTAGTTTGCAGGCGGTATTGACGTGCGTGCGTTGCAGGCTTTTGCCGTACCAGGTGTAGCCGATTTCGAGACGCGCAACGGGGGCAATGATGTCGTGGTAGCGAGTGGTACCAAGGATTTTGCCAGAGGCCTCATCCTTGACTACGAAGGGCAACATGTGCCCGGCTGCCAAGCCATCAAGCGCCATCTGAATATAGCTAGACGTTTGATCGGGCTCGGGTACTGAGGTTACCCGCAGGTTCCAGAGTTCTCCGTCGCGTGCCGCGGCCGTCAAACCTTCGGCGTGCGCTTGCGAAAGCGGCTCGAGGCGTACGCCCCAGCCTTGCAAGGTACAGGGCGAGGGAGCCTGTTGAAATCCTTGATTTTTAACCATTGCTGGGGCCAGACGGGCGGCGGGTGCTGCTGCGTGTGACAGCAGCAAGGCGTTCGAGCAATTGCAAGTCTTGTTCGTTTTTAAGCAAGGCGCCGGCCAACATAGGCACCGAGGTGGCGGCGTGGGCGTCAATCTCTGCGGGGCTGACGTCTTCTGCGATCAGTAGGCGCAGCCAGTCAAGAAACTCAGAGGTCGAAGGCTTTTTCTTTAAGCCAGGCGCTTCGCGTAGCGCAAAAAACGTATCGAGTGCTGCGCGCAAGACTTCGGTGTGCAGGTTAGGAAAATGAACGTCGACAATGCTGCGTAAGGTATCGCGATCAGGAAACCGAATGTAATGAAAGAAGCAGCGGCGCAGAAACGCGTCAGGCAGATCTTTTTCGTTGTTTGAGGTGATGATTACAAGCGGGCGGTGCAGCGCGCTAATCGTTTCACGTGTCTCGTAGACGTGAAATTGCATTTGATCAAGCTCACGTAATAAGTCATTGGGAAACTCGATATCGGCTTTATCGATCTCGTCGATCAGAAGCACAACGGGGCTAGGTGCCGTAAAAGCCTGCCACAGAACACCTTGCATGATGTAGTTGCGAATATCTTTAACTTTTTCTTCGCCCAGCTGCGAGTCGCGCAAACGCGACACAGCATCATATTCGTAGAGGCCTTGGTGTGCTTTGGTGGTTGATTTGATGTGCCATTGCAACAGGGGGCGATCGAGCGCGGCGGCAACCTCTTCGGCCAGCATGGTCTTGCCAGTGCCGGGTTCGCCCTTAATGAGCAAGGGGCGCTGAAGTGTCAGGGCAGCATTGACCGCTAGTTTGAGGTCGTCGGTGGCGACGTAGCGTTCGGTACCGTCAAAACGTTTGGTTTGCTCGGGATTCGGGGTTGAAGAGGTCATGAAGGCGCCGCAAAGTAGAGGTTCAGTGGTAAAAGTTCGGGTGTAGAAATTTAATTTCGTCAATTATCGTACAATCTTAACGTTTTGCGGCCGAGAGTATTCTCGGGATGTTGCTCTGGTGTAGCTAGAGCTCTTTTAGATGAAGTTGTCCAAAATTATGTCTCCAAATCTGATGCGTTCGGGCAGTGCGTCGATTGCTCGACGACTCCCCCAAGTTTTTGCTGGCTTAGCGATGGCAGCCTCCTGTGCCTTTGCATCAATCGGCTTTGCTGCAGAGCCCGCTGTGGGTAACGCTGAGGCCGCTAAAGCGAAAGTCTCAATGTGTATTGGTTGCCACGGTATTCCTGGTTATCGTGCAAGTTTTCCTGAGGTGTACTCGGTGCCGATGATTGCGGGTCAAAACGCGGCCTATCTGCAGGTGGCTTTGCGCGCCTATGCCTCGGGCGAGCGAACCCATCCGACCATGGATGCGATCGCAAAAAGTCTGTCAGATCAAGATATTGCTGATCTGTCCGCCTACTATGCCAAACTTAAGTAACCGGGGGCTACTATGAAACATCTAAAACTTGCCCTCTGTGGCGTTGTATTGATGATTGGTTCGAGTCTGGCCCATGCAGCTGATCTTAAGGCCGGCAAAGTCACCTGGGAAAAACTCAACTGTGCCTCTTGCCACGGTGCAGATGCTAAATCACCGATTATGCCCGCTTACCCTATTTTGGCTGGTCAGCATGCCGACTTTTTGGCTCATGCCTTGAAGGCGTACCAACGTGGTGCAGCGAGCGCGCCTGCCTCGGCCAATGTGCGTAAAAATGCCGTGATGGGTGCTTTTGCTGTACAAATGTCTAAGCAGGATGTCGAAAATGTTGCTGCATGGCTGGCTTCGCAGCCTGGTCCGTTGGCCGTACGTAAGTGAACTGGCGGTTTGCTTAATAAAAAAACCGCCTAAATGGCGGTTTTTTACTGCCTAGCGCTAAGATTGGGAAAGAGCTGCCAGTCAAGGCTTGCGCGCACTAACACGTTGTGCGACCGCTGTTAATGCACCAGCATGGTGCGTCGCTATCAATCACGACTAGCCCGTTGCCTAATTAATTCGATGTAGGCATCGCTATCTAAGGGGGTGCCCAAGCGTTGGGATTCCCAGACGACCTGTCCGAGGCATTCCATGATCTGATGTACCGCATCGTGCCCGTTCGAGGCTCGGGCCATGGTTTCGAAGGCTTGTTTGATGCCGCGTGGGTGGTCAATCGAGAGTTGCTCGGCAATCGCCAAATGCATCGAGAGGTGCAAAAAGGGGTTGCTGCGGCCGTCTTCGACTTTGAACTCTTGCGTCAGCGCGTCTTGGCTTTCAAGCGCCTCATGATATTCGGGGTGTTGCTTGATCCAGTCTAAAGCGATCGCTTCAAGCGGGGTCAAGAGTTCTTGGGCGCGGTCTTTGCGCCAGGTGTTGACAAAAAATTCTCTGACTTGGTCGCGCGACGGGTTAAACATGAGACTCCGTGACAGAAATTCATATGCAAGCACATAATTTTGTCCATATAGTGAAACAGCAGATCAGAAATGCCCGAATATAGGGCATACCCCAATGTAACAATACCCTTGACGGTGCAGAATCTTTCTCATGCAGGTGAGGGGACAAGGCTCTGCATGAGCAAGCTAGCAGCATCGGCTCTATTATAAAAATAAGCAGGACTCTAATAAAAAAAACGCACAACGGCTGGCACTTTGGTGTCGGCCGTTGTCGCTTATCCCCCCAAGCTGTATATTTTAGGCGATCATGCGCTCTGCTCAAGCCGACTCTCGAACTCGTTACTGGCGTCACAATATCTTGTTGATTGTGGGGCTGTTGTGCTTTTGGTGGTTGGTGACCTTCGTGCCAGCTTATTTCGCGCTTGAATTAAGCCAATATTTAATTTTCGGTTGGCCGTTTTCGTTTTGGATGGCAGCCTTCGGTGCGCCGCTCTTCTTTTTGTCGATAGTTGGGTTCTATGCGTGGTGGATGGGTCGTTGCGACCAACGCGCGCGGCGCACCTCTGAAACGGGCGACTGAGTGTCTCAAGAGCCCCTTTCGCAACGCAGCTTGAATGCCCAACTGTTTCGCGGCTATGCCGCGTACACCTTTGGATTTTGTTTGCTGGTGCTGCTGCTAGCCCTGTTTGAAATCATGGGGTTGGCGCGGCAATGGATCGGCTATGCCTTTTTGCTCGTGACTGTGGCGTTGTATGCAGGTATTGGCATTATGTGTCGCACCTCAGATCCAGTTGAATACTACGTCGCGGGTCGGCGAGTGCCTGCCGTCTTTAACGGGATGGCAACTGCTGCCGACTGGATGTCAGTTGCCTCGTTTATTGGTGTTGCCGGCACCTTGTACCTTACGGGCTATAACGGGCTAGCTTACATTTTGGGTTGGACCGGCGGTTACGTGTTGGTCGCGCTTTTTTTAGCACCCTATTTGCGAAAGTTTGGGCGCTACACCATCCCAGATTTTTTAGGCGCTCGTTTTGGCGGCAATTGGCCCAGGTTGCTGGGGGTGCTGTGCGCGGTACTGTGTTCGTTTACCTATCTAGTCGCCCAAATTTACGGGGTCGGGATCATCACCACGCGTATGACCGGGATCTCGTTTGAGCTTGGGATTTTCATCGCCTTGGGCGGCGTATTGGTATGTTCTTTTTTGGGTGGTATGCGCGCAGTCACCTGGACGCAAGTCGGCCAGTACATCATTTTGCTGATTGCTTACTTGGTACCCGTCGTGTGGCTTGCTGTGAAGCAAACCGGCGAACCATTGCCACAAGTGGCGGCAAGTTCTGTCTTGCAGCAAGTCAGCGAGCGTGAGCACGAACTGACTCACGACCAAAGTGAGCTGGCCGTTCGTGCCTTGTGGCAGGCTCGCGCTGAAATGATGCAGACGCGAGTTTCTGGCTTGCCCGAGACCTACGAAACAGAACAACAAAAACTTCGCCTTCAATTGTTGCGCGCACGCGCCAATGATGCCCCGATGGGCGAGGTGCGTAACCTTGAGCGTGAGTTAGCGGCTTATCCTAAAGCGGTTGAGGACGCTCGCATGGCTTGGTCCAAGGCGCGCGACGATTATGCTGTGCGCGCGACCGCACCTCAGCCCCATGCTGCCCCCTTTGCGAGTCGAACCTTCGAGTTAACTGACGCTGTGAGAAATAATTTTCTGGCGATCGTGTTGTGTCTGATGATGGGGACAGCGGGCTTGCCCCATATTTTGATGCGTTCGTTTACGACGCCCTCGGTCGATGCCGCGCGTAAGTCGGTTTTTTGGTCTTTGTTTTTTATTCTGCTGCTGTATCTGACAGCGCCGGCATTGGCGATCTTGGTCAAGTTTGAGATTTATACAGATTTAGTTGGGAGTCGGTTTGCGGATTTGCCGGCTTGGGTGCACGCGTGGTCGGCCGTTGACCGCTCGTTACTCAATATCGTAGATTTAAACCGAGATGGCATTGTGCAGTTAGCTGAGATTCATATGGGAGCCGATGTTGTCGTGTTGGCCGGTCCTGAAATTGGTGGCTTACCCTATGTCGTATCGGGCCTTGTGGCCGCTGGAGCGTTGGCCGCAGCCTTGTCAACGGCTGATGGCTTATTGTTGACCCTGTCAAGCGCACTATCGCATGACACGTTGTTTAGAGTGCTGTCACCCAAGATGGGTCCGGGGCGGCGTGTGCTGTTATCCAAAATATTATTGCTGATCGTTGCCTTCGCTGCGGCTTGGGCCGCGACACGAACGCCCGCCGATATTTTATTTTTAGTGGGTGCAGCGTTTTCGTTTGCGGCATCGACCTTTTTTCCGGTACTGGTGTTAGGGATTTTTTGGAAAGGCGGAAATAAGTGGGGTGCCTGCTGCGGGATGCTGACGGGTTTGTGTGTCACTGTCGTCTATATGATCCAAGCCCAGCCATGGTTGCGTCATTGGATCTTGGGGATATCAACCAGCGAGCCCGTTACGTTGTGGTGGGACATTCAACCGATCGCAGCCGGCGTCTTTGGGGCACCCGCAGCGTTTGCGGTCATCGTACTGGTGTCACTGCTGACTCGGCGAACCAATCCTGTGACGGACGCGCTGGTTGACGATTTGCGGTTGCCGGATTAGCTCGCCGCACCATTGGCCTCTGAGCCGAACTGACAGCTACCCTGGGCGCTGCGCGCTGCCCTAGGGCTGCCTCAGCAGCGCGAGCAGGGCACCTGCGCCACCATGGGCTTTAGGAGCCTGCGCGAATGCACTGACTGCAGGAAGTTGCTTGAGCCATTGCCTCACTCGTGCAGGCAAAACCGCTTGGCCGTTGGCTGACCCGTAGCCCACACCGTGAATAATGCACACGCAACGGGTGGCGTGCCTTTGGCTATTTTCAATAAAGGTGACTAAGGCGGCACGTGCTTGATCGCTGTTGAGGCCGTGTAAGTCAAGGCGCGCACCGATCGGCCAAAAGGCTCGCGTGAGTTGACGCAAGACCGATGGGCCAATGCCTGCCGCTGCCCAGGCGAGTTCGATTTCAGCGTCGTTGGGTAGCCCCGCCCCATCGGATAAGGGCTCAGGCCGGGTACGCAGGTCTCCAACGGCGCGTTGGCGACGTTCAGTAAACTGCTCGGCCTCGGCTGGGTTAGCGTTAGCTTTGAGCAAGAGTCGTGTCTGCCTCTTGTTTAGCGGTTGAACCGCGCGAACCGCTTGCGCGAAGAGCTTGTCACGAGCGATCGGAGGTGCTGGTTGCTCTGGTTGTGACGAGTCCTTGCCTACCCGAGCGTGAGGCGATTTTTGTTGCAGGCTAGCACTCGCCTGCGGTTGAAGCGGCTTTGTTTGCAGGTTGGCAGTCGCTTCAGCTTGGCGCGATTCTTTTTTGGGGTTGGCACTAGCCTGAGCTTGTTCGCGAGCGCGAGCGGTCGCCTCGCTCAGGCGCTTCAGGTCAGCTAGCCCCGCTTTAGGACTGCGCATTCTCCAGCCAGCGTTGTGCGTCGAGCGCAGCCATGCAACCGGTGCCTGCACTAGTAATGGCTTGGCGGTAGACATGATCCTGCACGTCGCCGGCTGCAAAAACACCCGGAACAGAGGTCATCGTGGCTAAACCCGATAAGCCACTTTTGGTCACGATGTAACCATTTGCCATCTCAAGCTTGTCTTTGAAAATACCGGTATTAGGTTCGTGGCCGATCGCGATAAACACTCCGGTCACCGCAAAATCCTCAGTTTTTTTCGTATCCGTTGCCCGCAAACGGACCCCTGTTACGCCCGAGGCATCGCCCAGCACCTCATCGAGCTCGCGAAAGGCTGCGATTTTCATGTTGCCATTGGCGACCTTATCCATCATCTTATCGATCATAATGGGTTCGGCGCGAAACTTGTCGCGACGGTGAACGACCGTCACGCTGCGGCAGATATTTGACAGGTATAGAGCTTCTTCGACCGCGGTGTTACCGCCGCCAACCACCACAACATCTTGGTTTTTGTAAAAAAATCCGTCGCAGGTGGCGCAGCCCGAGACACCGCGACCCATAAAGGCCTCTTCTGAGGGCAACCCGAGATATTTTGCCGAGGCGCCGGTTGAGATAATGAGCGCGTCGCAGGTGTATTCGGTGCCACCATCGCCGGTTAAGCGAAACGGACGCGATGAAAAGTCGACGTTTGAGATATGATCAAACACCATTTCGGTGTTAAATCGCTCGGCGTGCTCGGCAAAACGCTGCATCAGTTCGGGGCCTTGGACCCCGGCGGCGTCGGCAGGCCAATTATCTACCTCGGTGGTTGTCATAAGCTGGCCGCCTTGTGCGTGACCGGTAATCATGACGGGGTTAAGATTGGCGCGTGCTGCATACACGGCTGCTGTATAGCCGGCCGGACCTGATCCTAGAATTAGAACTTTGGCATGTTTTGGCGTTGTCATCAGGATTTCCTTCGAGTTTAAGCAGCAAATTATAATGTTCTCTATGCCTAGACCTTCTGTTGCCACTACTAGCGCCCCGCGCGCCACCCGAAACACCCGAAATGGGCCGTCAGCCTTTCAGACTAAATTGCTCTCGCTGATTCGAGAAGCGCGTTGGATTTTGTTTGCGGTGATGGCTGCTTGGTTAACGTTAGTGCTTTCTACCTGGAGCCTGACCGACCCCGCCTGGTCCCATTCGATGGGGCGCGATACCGAGGTATTGCAGAACCGTGGGGGCTGGGTTGGCGCGTACACCGCCGATATCTTGTTGTATCTGTTTGGCTACTCAGCGTGGTGGTGGGTGGTGTTGTTGTTGCATCGGGTGCATGCGGGGTATTTGCGCTTGGCGACCCAAATCCGAACGCGTGGCGAGCCCGAGGCCCTGGCTCGAGTTCGCTGGGAGCAAGGTATCGGCTTTGTGATGGCCTTGCTCGGTTCGGTGGGGCTCGAGGCCTATCGCTTGAGCTCTTGGGGGATGCAGTTGCCTGGGCGCACAGACGTGACGAGCGGTGCGGGCGGAGTCATTGGCAGTACTTGGTCGGGGTTTTTGTCGCAGGCTGTCGGATTTTCGGGTAGTACGGTGATTTTGATTGCCTTGATTGCTTTAGGCATCAGCTTGTTTTTTGGATTTTCCTGGCTCACGGTGGCCGAAAAAATCGGACAGTGTTTTGAATGGTTTGTGTTTAAGATCAAAAATGTGCGAACTGCAAGGCTGGATCGTCAGGCAGGGCAGGTCGCACAAGCCGTACGCCACGAGCAGGTTGAGGCTAAGCAAGAAAAAACTGGGCACGAGCATACGATTCGGATCGAACCGGCGATTGTCACTGTTGCTAAATCCGTTCAGGTACAAAAAGAGAGGCAACACTCGTTATTTGCCGAACCGGCCACCGTCGGAAGCTTGCCGGCGCTGAGCTTACTCGACCCAGCCCCAGAAGCGTTTGAAACTGTTTCTGACGAAACCATTGAATTCACTTCGCGATTAATCGAAAAGAAACTGGCTGATTTTGGTGTCGAGGTGCACGTGGTCGCCGCTCAGGCTGGCCCTGTGATTACGCGCTATGAAATCGAGCCTGCAACGGGCGTCAAGGGTAGTCAGATCGTCAACTTGGCAAAAGATTTGGCGCGCGCCTTAAGCCTTGTGAGTATCCGCGTTGTCGAAACGATTCCTGGTAAGAACCTAATGGGGTTTGAGTTACCGAACCCGCGTCGGCAGATGGTCAAGCTGTCTGAGATTTTAGGTTCGCAAACGTATTACTCGAGCCATTCTGTGGTCACGATGGCTTTGGGTAAGGACATCGCTGGTAACCCTGTGGTTGCGGATCTGGCCAAAATGCCGCATTTACTGGTGGCCGGAACAACTGGCTCGGGTAAGTCGGTTGGCATTAACGCCATGATCTTGTCTTTGCTCTATAAGGCAGATGCGTCACAAACACGCCTCATTCTGATCGATCCCAAAATGCTCGAGATGAGCGTGTACGAGGGCATCCCACACCTGCTGGCACCTGTGGTGACCGACATGCGGCAAGCGGCTAACGCCTTAAACTGGTGTGTGGGCGAAATGGAGAAGCGTTACCGCTTAATGAGTAAACTTGGTGTGCGTAATCTCACCGGCTTTAACTCTAAAGTTCGTGATGCCATTAAGCGTGAAGAGCCAATCCCCAATCCTTTTTCTCTGACTCCAGATGCCCCAGAGCCGCTGAAAGAATTGCCCACGATCGTAGTGGTGATCGACGAACTCGCCGATCTGATGATGGTGGTCGGTAAAAAAATTGAAGAGCTCATTGCTCGCCTGGCACAAAAGGCGAGAGCCGCCGGCATTCATTTAATTCTGGCCACCCAGCGACCAAGCGTCGATGTCATCACCGGTCTGATCAAGGCTAATATTCCTACCCGCATTTCGTTCCAGGTGTCTTCTAAAATTGATTCACGAACCATCCTTGATCAGATGGGGGCCGAGGCGCTGCTCGGTCAGGGCGACATGTTGTATATGCCGTCCGGTACCGGTTTGCCGGTGCGGGTGCATGGGGCTTTCGTCTCTGACGAAGAAGTGCATCGCGTGGTTGAATCCTTGAAAGCACAAGGCGAGCCTGACTACGTCGATGGTTTGCTTGAGGGCGGAGTTGAAGGCGAGACGGGTGATGGTGTGAGTAGCGTCACGGGCTTTGCCGATGCCGAGACCGATCCGATGTACGATCAAGCCGTAGAAATTGTGCTCAAGCACAAGCGCGCGTCGATCTCTCTGGTGCAGCGTCATTTGCGCATTGGCTATAACCGCGCAGCTCGCTTGCTTGAGCAAATGGAGAACAGCGGCATCGTATCAACGATGCAATCCAACGGTAACCGAGAAATTTTAGTGCCCACCACCAACAAAGAGGATTAACAATCATGCTTGTTAGCACTTGGACAAAAAGCTTATTGAGTTCGGTGCTATGCGCGATGTGCCTGCAAATGAGCGAGGCTACGGCCGCCACGGCGCAAGATCAATTGCAAGGTTTTGTCTCGAAGGTGCAAGCTGCAACGGGTAATTTTTCGCAATACACGGTGGGCACGCAGGGACAAACCAAACCGGCGCAAAGCGGGCAGTTTGCTTTTCAACGACCCGGTCGGTTTAAGTGGGATGTCGTTAAACCCTATGCTCAACAAATTGTCTCTGACGGACAGCAATTGTTTCAGTTTGACCCTGATCTCAATCAGGTGACGGTGCGTAAGGTTGACCAAGCTATTGGTTCTTCGCCAGCGGCAATTCTATTTGGCTCAGGGTCGCTCGAACAATTGTTTGCAGTCACTGCATTACCAGACAAAGAGGGTCTGTCGTGGTTGCGTGCCAAGCCACGCAATGGTGAGGCAGGGTTCGTGCATGTCGATCTCGGATTCTCTGGCGGTTTGCCTGCGCGAATCATCTTGCTAGACGCCTTCGGGCAACATACCCATATCGAGCTGTCTGGTCTAGTGCCGAACCCAAAGGTGGCCGTCGAGGCCTTTCGTTTTGTAGCGCCGCCTGGCGCTGATGTTGTGCGCATGCAGTGAGCATGCGCGATGACTGATCTTTTCAAAACCTCTCCTCTGCCGCCACTTGCAGAGGCCTTACGCCCGCGCACGCTTGATGAGGTAATCGGTCAACGCCACTTGCTCGGCCCCGGTAAGCCGCTACGCGTCGCCTTTGAATCTGGGCGGCCGCACTCGATGATCTTGTGGGGGCCCCCAGGAGTAGGTAAAACAACCCTGGCTCGGCTGACCGCCAATGCATTTGATTGTGCTTTTATCGCACTGTCTGCCGTATTTGCCGGAGTCAAAGAGATTCGTGCAGCAATGGAGTCTGCGCAACTGACCCTTGATCAACATCAGCAGCGCACGCTGTTATTTGTGGACGAGATCCATCGATTTAACAAGTCGCAGCAAGACGCCTTGTTACCGTTCGTTGAATCGGGCTTGGTGACTTTTATCGGCGCGACCACTGAAAACCCGTCTTTCGAAGTGAATTCTGCGTTGTTGTCGCGCGCGCAGGTCTATGTGCTTGAATCGCTGAACGATGCTGAGCTGCACGAGTTACTGCTGCGTGCGCAACAAACGGTCTTGAGTGAGCTTAGCTTTGAAGAGGCGGCTATCAATACTCTGATTGGTTACGCCGATGGTGATGCGCGTCGTTTTTTAAATTTGCTTGAGCAGGCGGCAACGGCGGCGCACAATGCGCACGCAACTTGCATCGATTCGTCGCTGGTGCAAAACGCCCTGAGTATGAACGCGCGCCGGTTCGATAAAGGCGGTGATAATTTTTATGATCAGATTTCAGCCTTGCATAAGTCGGTGCGTGGCTCGAATCCCGATGCGGCGCTTTACTGGTTGACACGCATGTTAGACGGCGGCGCTGACCCTAAATATTTGGCAAGACGCATTGTCAGGATGGCTTGGGAAGACATCGGTTTGGCCGACCCTCGCGCGATGCAAATCGCGAACGACGCCGCGCAAACCTTCGAGCGTTTGGGTTCGCCTGAAGGCGAGTTGGCGCTTGCGCAGGCTACCATTTACTTAGCCATAGCGGCAAAAAGCAATGCGGGTTACAACGCATACAATCAAGCGATGGCTTTTGTGAAACAAGATCAGTCCCGCACGGTGCCCGTACACCTGCGTAATGCACCCACCAAGCTGATGAAAGAACTTGGTTATGGTCACGCCTATCGCTACGCGCATGACGAGCCTGAGGCCTATGCTGCCGGAGAAACGTATTTGCCTGACGGTATGCCCGACCCTTCGTGGTACCAACCTGTCGCCCGCGGACTTGAAACGAAGATCGCTGAAAAAATGGCGCATCTGCGTGAGCTTGACCGGCAAGCAAAAAAAAGTAAAGGATGAGTTTGATGGACTGGTTAGATGCACACACCCTGGCGCGAATTCAATTCGCGTTTACCGTAAGTTTTCATATTATTTTTCCGGCCTTCTCGATTGGCTTGGCCAGTTACCTCGCGGTGCTCAACGGTTTGCATTTAGCAACCGGGCGGTCGGTCTATTTAGATCTGTTTAATTATTGGAAAAAAATCTTCGCATTGGCCTTCGGCATGGGGGTCGTCTCGGGTCTGGTGATGAGCTACGAGTTTGGCACCAACTGGAGCGTCTTTGCTGATAAGACGGGTCCGGTACTCGGCCCGCTGATGGGTTACGAGGTGATGTCGGCTTTTTTTCTCGAGGCGGGCTTCTTGGGTGTGATGCTGTTTGGGCGCACGCGCGTTGGTCCGCGTCTGCACTGTTTTGCAACAGCCATGGTGGCGCTCGGCACCTTTATGTCTGCGTTTTGGATTTTGTCGGTCAATAGCTGGATGCAAACCCCTGCTGGCTTTAGTCAGAATGCGGCCGGACAGTTTGTGGTGGAAAACTGGTTTGAGGTCATTTTTAATCCGTCTTTTCCTTACCGCTTGGTGCATATGATTTTGGCGGCGTACTTGACCACCGCTTTTGTTGTTGGCGGGGTTGCCGCGTTTCACTTGTTGAAAATGCGCCTGCAAAAAGTCGCGCTTGCCACGCCCGAGCGCTTAGCCTCGCAGTTGGCCGTGCGTACGATGTTTTCGATGGCGATGTGGATGGCTGCCTGCGTGGCCCCGCTACAAATTTTGGCCGGTGATCAACATGGGTTGAATACCTTCGAGCACCAACCGCGCAAGATCGCTGCCATCGAGGGGCACTACGAAACTCAGGCGCGAGCGCCGCTGATTTTGTTTGGCATCCCCAACAGCAAAGAAGAGCGGATGGATTATGTCGTTGAAATCCCCTATTTGGGTAGTTTGATTTTGACCCACACCTTAGACGGTGTCATTCAAGGCATGAAAGAATGGCCGCCCTCTGAGCGTCCTCCAATGGGCATTGTGTTTTATGCGTTTCGAGTCATGGTGGGCATCGGTATGCTGATGCTCGGGTTGGGTGTCTGGAGCCTGTGGCTGCGGCACCGAGGCAAGCTGTACGAAAATGTGTGGATGCTTCGCGCGGCGCTGTGGATGGGGCCCTCTGGTTTTGTGGCGGTACTGGCAGGTTGGGTGGTCACCGAAGTGGGGCGTCAGCCGTACACGGTCTATAACCTTTTACGTACGGCTGACTCAGCCTCGCCCATTGACGCGGCGGCTGTGGCCGGTTCGCTGATCGCGTTTGTCGTGGTGTATTTCGCACTTTTCGGGGCGGGTACGGTGTACATCTTGCGGCTCATGCGCCAGGCACCTGATGCCGGGCATGCTGAGTTGTCTGTCAACGAACCTGTTCGCGCTGGCGGAATTGTGTCACCTTCTGCCCTGACAGGTGTATCCAGTGCAGATACGTTAAAGGGTCAGCCATGACAATTGACTATGCCTTGATTTGGGCCGGCCTGATTGCGTTCGCAGTCTTGGCCTATATCGTGCTCGATGGCTTTGACCTCGGCGTCGGAATCTTGTTTCCGTGGGTCAAGGGTCAAGCGCATCGCGATCAGATGATGAACTCGGTTGTGCCGGTGTGGGATGGCAATGAGACTTGGCTGGTGCTAGGGGGGGGCGGCTTATTCGCGGTGTTTCCGCTCGCTTACTCGATCATCATGCCGGCCTTATATGCCCCGTTTATTGTGATGCTGTTGGCTTTGGTGTTCAGGGGTGTGGCGTTTGAGTTTCGCTTTAAAAGTCGCAATAACCAGTGGTTTTGGGATCTTGCTTTCGCGGGTGGGTCAATCGTCGCAGCGTTTGCTCAAGGTGTTGCGATGGGCGCTCTCGTACAGGGTATACCGGTTGTGGGCCGCGCCTACTCTGGGGGTTGGTGGGATTGGTTGTCGCCCTTTAGTTTGCTGACGGGTTTGGCCTTGGTTGTGGGCTACGCCCTTTTAGGGGCTACTTGGCTGATGCTAAAAACTGAAGGCCACGTGGCACAGCAGGCGTTGCGTGCTGCGCGCGTGTTGGGGCTGGCGCTGTTGGGTTTGATCGTGGTGGTGAGTCTCTGGACGCCCTTTTTGCATGAGCACTTTATGCAAAAATGGTTTGCTTGGCCTGCGATGGTGTTTGTGGCGCCCGTACCGATCTTGGTATTAGTGTGCGCGGTCCTATTTTTTAAAGGCATCTCACAAGACAAGCCTTTAACGGCATTTTTGTCTGTACAAGGCTTGTTTGTCTTGTCTTACATTGGGCTGTTGATCAGCTTTTTTCCGTACATTGTGCCGTCAGCGGTCACGCTATGGCAGGCGGCGGCACCCGACAAGAGTTTGAAGTTTTTACTAGTGGGCGCAGTCGTGTTGTTACCGATGATTCTGGCCTATACCGTCTACGCCTACTGGGTGTTTCGAGGCAAAGTGCGCCCGACGCATCACTATCACGCCTGAGGCAGGCCACAGGGGCTTAGGTCTATTGCCCCGTTTTGCCCCTTTGTGCCTACCAAGCGGCTAGGTTTTTTTGAGAAAGCGATGAAACGTTGGCTGTGGTTGCTACTGATCTGGCTGTTGAGTGTGGGGGCGCTTGGTATCGTGGCGTGGTTGTTGCGGCGTTTACAATACTGGCTCCGTTAGCTTTTTGAAGCGCCCAGACCATGCTTGACACTGCTTTATTGCGTAAAGATCTCGACGCTGTTGTGCGTCGCCTGGCGAGCCGTGGCTTTGCCTTTTCACTTGAGTCGTTTAATGCGCTCGAGGCGCGCCGCAAAGCGGTGCAAACTGAAACTGAAAATTTGCAGGCTCAACGCAATGCGTTCGCCAAGCAGATTGGTGGTTTAAAGTCGCGCGGCGAAGATGCGTCTGCTGTCATGGCGCAGTCGCAGGCGATCCCCGTACGGCTTAAAGCACTCGAGCAAGAGCTTGCCGAGATTCAGCAGCAGCTCAATGATTTGTTGTTGGCGGTACCAAACTTGCCGCACGAATCGGTGCCAGTGGGTGCAGATAGCGAAGGCAATATCGAAGTGCGTCGCTGGGTGCCCGTGCCTGATGCGGTGTCTGGTGATCCCAAGCATTTGGGTTTTACGCCGCGTGATCACGTCACCCTTGGCGAAACCCTTGGTCTGGATTTTGATGTGGCGGGCAAGCTCTCAGGTGCGCGCTTCAGCTTTATGAAAGGCCCAGTCGCGAGATTGCATCGCGCGTTGGCACAGTTCATGCTCGACTTGCAAACCGAGCAGCATGGCTACGCTGAGTGCTACACGCCTTATATCGTGAACGCCTCGACCTTGCTTGGTACGGGGCAATTACCCAAATTCAAAAATGACATGTTTTGGGTCACACGCGGCGGTGACGAGCCCACACTCGATGAGCAAGGCAATGCCGTTGCGCGCGAAGAGCAATACTTAATTTCAACTTCAGAAATCACCTTAACCAGCAGCGTGCGCGATAGCATCGTGCCCGCAGCTGACTTGCCGATTCGCCTAACCGCGCATACCCCGTGCTTTCGTTCTGAAGCCGGTAGTGGCGGGCGCGATACGCGTGGTTTGATTCGCCAACACCAGTTCGATAAAGTCGAAATGGTGCAGATTGTTTCAGCAGATACCTCATACCAGGCGCTTGAAGACATGGCTGGCCACGCTGAAAAAGTGTTGCAGTTACTAGGCCTGCCTTACCGCGTCCTGTTGCTGTGTACAGGGGATATGGGCTTTGGCGCCACCAAAACCTATGACCTCGAAGTCTGGCTACCCGCTCAAAATACTTGGCGCGAAATCTCTTCAGTTTCAAACTGCGAGGCTTTTCAGGCACGTCGCATGCAAGCGCGTACCCGCAATGAGGCGGGCAAAACAGAGTTCGTGCACACCCTCAATGGCTCGGGGTTAGCTGTAGGGCGCGCACTGGTCGCTGTCTTAGAAAATTATCAACAAGAAGACGGCAGCGTCGTGGTGCCAGAGGTGTTGCGTCCCTACATGGGTGGTGTGGCACGATTGAACGCCGCTTAAGACGCGAGCGTTTGCTAGCCAGTCGACCTCGGCTTGGTTTAAGCGTTGTTGTCGCGTCTGGGTGATGTCGGCCCGTTCGAAAGCGTGCGGCACTTAGTGGCTGAGTACGTTAGGTCAGCGAAGTTGTCACCGCCCGTAATAGCCCCGATTGTAATAGCCGTGCCCGTGCCCGCGATGGCCACCGTAATAGCCAGGCGCTACAACAACTGGTGCGTAATAGACTGGCGGGGGCCTGATCACCACTGGTGGGGCGACGTACACCGGTGCATAAACAGGTGCCGGTGCGTAGTAGGGCCGTGGCGTTCGATAAGCCATTTTGGCTGGGGGGTAATAAACAGGCGCTGGGCGATAAACCGGGCCCCCAATGACAATTGGAGGCACGCCAATGGCAATGCTCACGCCTGGCCCTGCCAAAACGGCGTTTGCGCTGCAAAGCCCAACCAAAGTCGCCGCTAGCGTAAACAGAATTTGTTTCATTTTCATCGCTCCGTTAAGTTGGGATACCACTATTAGCACCCCCATCGCTCACAATTCATATTCTAGGTGGGCTATTGTCAAAGTCTAGGGCTCTGTCACCGACACGTGTTTCAAGTGATTTCAGTTGATGTCTTGGTTTTTCTGGCTGGGTGCCAAGCCTCTCTGCGGTTGGCGGTGGTCATAGTCCACTATTTGGGCTTCAACCGATGGTCTCTTGCCAGGCCTCGAGTGCGAGTCTGCGCCTAACAGACAATGGGATGAACGTGTCTTGTTAAACTAGTACCTGCTCAAGTTTCCGATCCTTTTCGTGCCGCACCCAGTCTGGCGGCGTGACTCACCCGATTCCTCTGCCTAGATGCGACCCTCTACATTGCTGTTCTTGGTTGTGCCGCCGCTCATGTGGGCGAGTAACGCCATCGTCGGCCGGATGGCTGCAGGGGCAATCCCGCCGATTACTCTAAACTTCTTACGCTGGGTTGTTGCAATAATGGTGTTGCTGCCGTTCGTATGGCAGCGCTTGAAGCAAGATTGGCCTCTTGCGCGAAAATCTTGGGTGGTACTGGCGGCTACCGGGTTTTTAAGCACCACCATGTACAACGCCTTGCAGTATTTAGCGCTGACGACGTCCAGTCCGATCAACATTGCGTTAATCACTGCCGCCGGCCCGATCTTCACGCTGCTGATGGGCTATTCCTTGTTTCAGGCACCGATTAGTCGGGCTGCCACCCTCGGGGCGGTGGTGTCGATGCTTGGTGTGGCCTGGGTGTTGCTCCGCGGTGATGTGCTGAACGCGACACGCATTTCTTTTGTGCCCGGCGATTTGTTTATGCTGCTTGCCATCGCGCTGTGGGCACTTTATACGTGGCTGTTGCGTAGTCGACCTGCCGAAATGTCTGGGTATAGCGTTTTAGTGATGCAGATGGCCTGGGGCTTACTATTTGCCTTGCCGATGGTGTTGGCAGAGTTGCTGTGGGGCAATTACGCTGCGATCGAATGGTCGCCCAAGATTTACGGCATGGTGGTGTATGTCGCCCTGGGGCCCGCGCTACTGGCTTACCTGTGCTATCAGCAAGCAGTGTTACGAACAGGCTCGCAATTGCCAATGTTTTTCTTGAATCTCACCCCGGTTTTTGCGGCGTTGATGTCCGTCATGTTGCTAGGCGAGTTTCCTGAGCTTTATCATGTGGTGGGGTTGGTGTTGATTGTGTTGGGAATCGTCTTGGCGAATCCTCCTAAAAAATCTGTTTGATTCGTACGATATTTTTGACTTTGAGGTGTTCGATGATGTCTTTGTTTCTTACGTCGCTTAAACGCGCTGCGACTGGCGTGCTGTTTGGTTGCGTGTGCCTAACCGCCGCGATGCCTGCGCTTGCAAGCGAACAACAAGGCAAATACTTGCCCGCGGGCGCGCAAGGCAATCCCCCTTTCCCTTTTTTGCAAGGGGCGAATCTAGTGCAAGCCGATGGGGCGTGGCAGTTCTATCAGCAGAATATGGGCCGGGCCATGTCAGAGTGGGCACATACTGAGATTAACCAACCCGCAGGCACAACTCTGTTTTATCCCTTTTCTGGCCCAGACTTTGTCACCGCCGCGCATTTGTTTCCACAGGCCAATCGTTTTGTGATGGTGGCGATGCAGGCTGCAGGCGAACCAGCGGTGTTAAGCAACATGTCGAGCACACGAGCACAAAATTTTCAGGCAAAATTTTTGCGCGAATGGATGAAATTTAGTCGTCTGGCATTTTTTCGTACTGATGATTTAAACGAAGATTTACGCGACAAACACGCGCAAATTGGTGTGACAACGATTTTGATTACGTTTGCGTTATACCTGGGCTATGACGTGACTGACGTTTACCCCATCGCGCTTGAGGCTAAAAGCGGCCAGTTCATTCAAACAACGGGTGACTGGAAATCTGTGCGGCTAGTGATGAGCAAGGGTGGTAAGCCTGTGATGCTTGATTATGTCAGTCTTGATTTATCTGATTCACATCTGAGCCAAACTGAACCCATGCGCGCATGGCTTGAGCGAGAGTCGCGCAACCCGGTGTTGCTCAAAGCCGCTTCGCATCTGCTGCAAGAAACTTATTTCTCAGTGTTTCGCGACATTTTGGTGGCAAATGCAAAAATGGTTGTTCAAGACGAAACTGGTTTGAACTACACGCACTTGTCGCAGATTGGTCCGGTTGCTTTATATGGTGGTTTTTTGTATCCCCACGAATTGTTCAATCGTAAAAAGCAAGAGTCCCTAGCGCAAGCCTATAAAGACTCTAAAAATGTAAAGCCCTTACCGTTTGCGTTTAGTTACAACAAAACGACTGAGCGTCGTAGTGTGCAAATTGTGCGGCGTGCAGATTGAGCACAACGTCTAGTGCTTTGGCACAGCTTGAGTATTTAGGCAGCAAGTGGGCGCTCGTCGTACAAGTTCTGCGGGTGGCTAGCGTTGCGGATTAGGGCTGAACTTTGCGTGCAAAGGCTGCCACGCTAAAACTGCGGGCCGCGTCATTAAACCCTCTGGGATCATCTACAAATAAAGCATGCCCGGGTTTTTCCATGATGTTGACAGTGATCAGGTCAGTTGGGCGCTTGGCGAGCAAGGCCGCGCCTTGCTCTTTCAGCCACGGTCGTGCAATGTAAAGCACAGGTACGTTTTGTTTTTCAAGCGTTTCGCGCCAATAGTCACGCGGGTAAGGTTGTTGCATGAGTTGGATCGCGATCTTGGGTGGTACTCGCATGGCCGAATCAAGTACCGCTTGCGCGACTAAGGGTGGTGGGGGTTCGCGATAGATATCTTTGCAAAAAGCACGCAGGTAAGCCTCGCGTTTTTTTGGATCATTCATGGTTTGCTGAAAATTTGACGAGCGTGCTCCAGGCGGTCGACCTTCGCCCACAGAGTTATCGATCAGGATCAGGCCGCGTAAACCTTTCGGGTTGTAGTTGGCAAGGTAGTCGAGCGATTCAAGCACGCCAAGCGACCAACCAGCAAGAATAAAGTTTTTGACTTGAGCGGCTTTCAAAAATTCGTCCATATCCCGCATGCGTCTCTGTGGAGCGTGAGATTGGGTCGTGAGTGCAGAGAGTCCCTGCGAGCGAGGATCAAAAGCCAAGACTCTGAACTGATTTGAAAGCGCAAGTAGTTGTTGTTCGAATACCGCAGCGGGCATGACCCAGCCTGGAATAAAGACAAGCGTTCGTTCACCTTTACCTGCCTCAAGATAGTGCAGACGTACTCCGTCTGAGGACGTGAAGTACCGGTGATGAATAGGGTTTGCTTGCGCCAAACCAGTGGTCAGTAGGGCGAGCAGCAAGTAAAGTTTGCTAGATAGCGCGGCAAGACGGCTCATCTCTTTATCCCTCGGTAAACTGTATGATAGTGCAGGACTAGATCGACGAGGATGCCTTTGAAGGCGCTCAAACATTGATAGAGAGAAGCAAATGATAGACGTCAGTGGCAAGACCAAACTTTACGGCATTGTGGCCGATCCGATCGGACAGGTAAAAGCCCCCGAAATGATGCGCAAGGTGTTTGAGCAGCGCGGCATTGATGGCGTGCTGATGCCTATGCATGTCGCGCCCAAAGATTTGGCGGCTTTCACCCAGGCCCTGCGCGGTATCCAGAATTTTGGCGGTATGGTGGTCACCGTACCGCATAAAACGACGATTGGTGCACTGCTTGATGAGATCACTGCTGCCGCGAGCACGGTGGGTGCAGTCAATATTGTGCGGCGTGACCCCGATGGGCGCTTGTTTGGCGACATTCTGGATGGCCGTGGTTTTGTGGCGGGCTTAAGGTTGCATGGCATTGAACCCAAGGGTAAAAAAATCTTGTTAGCGGGGGCCGGTGGGGCCGCGAACGCCATCGCCTTCGCCTTGGCTGAGGCGGGTGCCACGCAATTGGCGGTCTATAACCGCTCAGCCGATAAAGTGCGCGCCATGTTTGCGCGGTTGGCTCCTGTTTCTCCGCAAACTGAGCTGTTGCTTGGTACCCGCGACCCACAAGGGTATGACTTAATCGTTAACGCAACCTCTTTGGGGATGGCGAGCACAGATCTTTTGCCGCTTGATGCCAATTTATTACACTCAGAGCAAACAGTCGCTGAGATCATCATGGCCCCTGCGTTGACGCCGCTGCTTGCCGCGGCACAGGCGAAAGGCTGTCGTATCCAGTATGGCGCGCCCATGCTGGCCTCTCAGATCGAATTGATGGCCGATTTTATGGGGGCAAAATAATGCAAACCTACGATTATGTCATCGTTGGCGGTGGCACCGCTGCCTGTATTTTGGCTAACCGTTTGACTGCTGATGGGCGTCATACCGTATTGATGCTCGAAGCCGGTGGCGAACCTAAAAGTATGTGGATCAATATCCCGGCTGGGTTTACTAAGTTGCTCAATGATCCCGCCTATAACTGGCGCTTTGAAACTCAACCTGAAAAAAATACCTATGATCGTACGATTGCCATCCCTCGCGGCAAGGGGTTGGGTGGCTCGAGCTTGATCAATGGCATGATCTACGTGCACGGCCAGCGCGAAGATTACGATCACTGGGCAGACTTGGGGGCGACCGGTTGGTCGTCTAAAGAGTTGATGCCTTACTTTGCGAAGCTTGAAACCTATTTAAAGGGTGATGCGCAACGAGGCAAAAGCGGCCCCATGCATATTCATCAAGTGACCGAGCGCTATCCGTTGGTGGATGCGTTATTGAAAGCTGCGGTGCAAGATGGACAGCCTTTGAATGAAGACTACAACGGTAAAGGGCAAGAGGGCTTTGGTTATTATCAGGTCGAACAAAAAGACGGCAGACGCTGGAGTGCGTATGACGGCTATTTGAAACCTGTTCGACACAGAAAAAATCTCACGGTTCATACGCGTGCCCACGTGACGAAAGTTAACGTTGACGCTGGGGTGTGCACCGGCGTCACCTATCAACAAAAAGGTGAAGTCTTCACGGTGCGCGCTGCCCGCGAAGTGATTTTGTCGGCCGGCGCGGTCCAAACCCCTCAGATTTTAGAGTTGTCAGGGATTGGTGATCCAGCTGTTTTGCAGCGCTTTGATATCCCTGTCGTGCATGCGGCCAAGCGAGTAGGTGAAAACTATATCGATCACTACGCAACGCGTATGAACTGGCGTGTCAAGAACACGCAGACGCTTAACGAGTTGGCGCAAGGCTGGCGTGTTGGCCTCGCGGCGTTGCAATATTTTGCGACACGCAAAGGGATTTTGTCGCTAGGTACCGGGTTGGCCCATGGCTTTGTGAAAACACGTGCTGCGCTGCCAACGCCTGATGTGCAATATTTTTTCATGCATGCGACCTATGCCAATGCTGCTATTCGTAAATTGGATAATTTTCCAGGGATGACCATGGCGGTGTCGGGATTACGCCCAACTTCGCAGGGCAGTATTCATATCCAGTCTAAGGATCCGCTTGTTGGGCCAGCGATTAAGCCGAACTTTTTAGCTAATACTGAAGATCAGCAGGCGCTTATCGAAGGTATGAAAATCGCCCGCCGGATTGTCGAACGTCCGGCGCTGGCGAACTACATTGAGTCAGAAATGAGTCCAGGCGCTAGCGTATTAAGCGACGAGCAGTGGCTGCATTTCGCGCGCGATAACGGTCAAACGACATATCACCCCATCGCTACGTGCCGGATGGGTTCTGATGATGAGGCGGTGGTCGATACTCGCCTGCGTTTTAAAGGTTTGCGTGGCTTGCGTGTGGTCGATGCCTCGGTGTTTAGAGCCATGGTGTCGGGTAATACCCAGGCGGCCGTGATGATGGTGGCCGAGCGCGGTGCAGATTTAATACTTGAAGATGCCGCGAAGAATTAGGGCAGTACAACAAGAGCGTACGCGATTGTTTCAAAACGCATCGAAAAACTAAGACCAAAGACCAAAGATCTTTGGCCAGCGCTAGGCAGGTAAAGTGAGATAGTGCAGAGCTAAGTTTTTAAAGGCTTCGACGCCAGGATCTTTGTTTGGCAATTCTTGCACAATGATCTCACCCACACTGTCGGCGAGTGCGTGGGCAAGCTTTGCATCTAAAAACAATAAACGCGAGCGCCGTGCAAGTACGTCTTCGACTGTGCGTGCGTATTCGTGGCGCACGGCAAAGCGCACCATGGCCTCGGTGAGGCCGCCACCTAGGTGACGTTCGGCTCCAGGTAACTGAGTGACCTCCTCTGCCTCGTCGCCATAAGCTTTTAAACCGGGCGCTTCGTACATGGGGTGATCGACCTTGCTGCCCGTTTGAGCACCGACTAAGGCTAGGTTGGCTGTCAGGCAGGCTTGGCGCTCGGGTAAAAATTTGGCGTCCACACAGTGCTTTAACACGTCTTGTGCCATGGCACGATAGGTGGTCCATTTTCCGCCGGTCACGGTCACCATCTTGCTTTTGCTAATGAGTACAGTGTGCTCGCGACTGATGGCTTTGGTATTACCGTTTTCATCTTTTGGCGGTTTGACCAAGGGGCGCAGGCCCACCCAGATACTTTTTATATCTGCGCGCGTCGGTGCGCGTGTGAGGTAGCGGGCAGATTCGCGCAAAATAAATTCGAGTTCTTCTGCATAAGGATCTGGTTCACGGCTCAAATCGTGACGCGGGGTATCGGTCGTGCCGATAATGACTTTGCCTAACCACGGTACTGCAAACAGTACGCGTCCATCCGAGGTGTGCGGCACAATGATGGCGTGCTCGCCTGCTAAAAATTCGCGATCGACCACCACGTGTACGCCTTGGCTTGGCGCGACCATATCGGTACTTGTTCTGCCCGCAGCCCCATCATCTTGTGCTCGTAGCGCATCGACCCAGACTCCGGTGGCATTGACAACGCAGTTGGCTTTAATTGGGTAGATTTGTTGAGTTTCGTGGTCTTGCGCAAGTAAGCCCGTGATTTGGCCCTTGTGATCTTGTCCAGGCAGGTCCGCGATCTGCCCCTTGCTGTGTGTCAGTTCAAGCGCGCTGCAATAGTTAATCAGTAGAGCACCGCGTTGCGCGGCGGTGCGTGCCAAGGCCAGCGCCAGACGCGCATCGTCAAATTGGCCATCCCAATATTTGACTGAACCCTTCAAGCCGTCGGTATGAAGATTGGGCACGTGTTTGAGTGTTTCGTGGGCGCCGCAAAAACGGGTTCGCCCTAAGCTGCGTTTACCTGAGAGAGCGTCGTACAGCAGCAAACCCGCGCCGTAAAACGGGATCTCCCAAAACTTGTAGCAAGGCAAAATAAAGGCAAGCGGTTGCGCTAAGTGTGCCGCGTTGTGCAATAAGGTTGTGCGTTCGTGCAAGGCTTCGTAGACCAAAGAAACGTTGCCTTGCGCGAGGTAACGCACGCCGCCGTGCACAAGCTTGGTTGAACGTGATGAAGTGCCTTTTGCAAAATCGGTCGCGTCAAGCAGCACGACAGAGTAGCCACGCGAAGCTGCATCAAGCGCCAGACCTAGGCCGGTGGCGCCACCTCCGATAATGGCAAGATCGTAGGTTTTATCTTCAGCCAGACGCGCTAGCAGTTGCGCGCGATCAGTCAGAAGTGGTGTTCTCGCTGCTTGGTGGCTGGGCTGAGTTGTTTGTGATGCCAGGTCGGTATACGGTTGTGTCTGCGGTGCTTGTTGGACTTTCGGTGTCATCAATTTGCCCAGCCTTTTGCGCGTTCGAGTGCTTGATGCCATCTTGCCATTTTTGCATCGCGGTCGGCAGAGGCCATACTAGGCTCGAATCTGCGGTCAACCGACCATTGCGTAGCGATGTCTTGGGTGCTTGACCACAAGCCAACAGCTAAGCCTGCCAGATAGGCCGCGCCGAGTGCTGTGGTTTCGGTTACCTTTGGGCGTACAACCGGTACGCCCAGAAAGTCTGCCTGTATCTGCATCAGTAAATTATTGTTTGACGCACCGCCGTCTACGCGTAATTCGGCCAGTGCAATCCCCGAGTCTTTTGCCATCGCGCCAAACACATCGGCCACCTGCAGCGCAATCGCTTCAAGTGCTGCGCGGGCAATGTGGGCTTTAGTGGTGCCGCGCGTCATGCCAACGAGCGTGCCACGAGCATTGCCATCCCAGAGGGGTGCGCCCAAGCCGGTAAAGGCAGGTACCAGATAGGTATCGGCAACGTCGGGTACGCTTGCCGCCAAGGCTTCGACTTCAGAGGCTGACGAGATAATACTTAAACCGTCGCGTAGCCACTGAATGGTGGCGCCACCCATAAAGACCGAGGCTTCAAGGCAGTAGGTGGTGGCGAGTGGCGGTGCCGACGCTTCAAGGCGTTGCCAGCCCACAGTGGTGAGTAATTTGTTTTGGCTGGCTACCGGATGATGCCCGGTATTGAGTAGCATGAAGCAACCGGTGCCATAGGTGTTCTTGGCCATACCAGGTTCGAAACAGGCTTGGCCGAAGGTTGCCGCTTGTTGATCACCGATCATCGAGGCGATTGGGATGGCACGCCCAAAGAGGCTCGGATCGGTGTGCGCCACAATACCTGAACTAGGCACCACGGTTGGTAAGACCGAGCGCGGAATCCTGAGTAAGGCAAGTAGTTCGTCATCCCAGGCGAGGGTGTGTAAATTGAACAGGAGCGTGCGCGAGGCATTGCTGGGGTCGGTGACGTGCGTCTGGCCCTTGGTCAGGTTCCAGACAAGCCAGCTATCGACTGTGCCAAAGGCGAGTTCACCACGCTCGGCGCGGGCGCGTGCGCCTGGGATGTTATCCAGTAGCCAAGCTAGTTTGGTGCCTGAAAAATAAGCGTCTAAGACTAAACCGGTTTTTTCTTGGATGAACGCTTGGTGGCCTTGTTGCCTTAACGCGTTGCAGTGTTCAACCGTACGACGGTCTTGCCAAACAATCGCGTTGGCCAAGGGTAGACCGGTTTGACGATCCCACAGCACAGTGGTTTCGCGTTGATTGGTGATGGCGATTGCCGCGACGCTGTCAGTCGTTGCGGCAGGAGTCAGTACGTCTTTGAGGACCCGCAACTGGGTTTGCCAGATTTCAAGCGCATCATGTTCAACCCAGCCCGGCTGTGGAAAAATTTGTTTGAATTCGCTTTGAGCGGTGCGCACGCTTTGACCTTGCGCATTGAACAAAATCGCGCGAGAGCTTGTGGTGCCTTGATCGAGTGCGAGGATGTGGGTCATGATCGTATTTGTTGTAACTAAGTATTACCCGCCACCCGGAAGCCGCAATTGCTAGACGTGGTTGAGGGCGTGTTCGCACCTCGTGCTGCAAGTCGATAGCGGTTGCAATAGGAGTCGTGGCATAAAAAAGATCCACCCCGCATTGAACGTTTGCCCGTTGGACTGGAATGCAGAGGGTTTTCGCGACTGGTGCTGACATGATAGTCCGAACTAAACCAGTCGGCGCACCATTCCCAGACATTACCGACGGTATTGAAAAGCCCAAAGCCATTTGGCTCATAGCTCTGCGCCGCCTGTGGCTCTGGCTGCCATCCTTCGCGCGGTGCATTTGGAAACTCCCCCTGCCAAATGTTGCAGGGCAAGGGTTGGTTCATCTGAAGCGTGTCACCCCAGGCATAGCGTTTCTCAGGCAGCCCGCCGCGTGCCGCGCACTCCCATTGAGCCTCAGTCGGCAGGCTGACCCCGGCCCAGGCGCAGTAGGCCTGGGCGTCATGCCACGAAATGTGTACGACAGGGTGCTCAGGAATAGTCTGCTGATTCGAGCCCGGCCCAGACGGGCGTTGCCAACAAGCGTCTGGAAGATCGACCCACCATACGAGATCGTTTGAAACTGGAACGACAGTTTGTTTTAGAGCCTGAGACAGTTGCAAATAAAAAACAAAGGATGAGCCTAGCCGCTCTGCTTCAGTGACATATTGCGTATCGCGAACAAACTGATTGAATTGACGATTGGTGACTGTCGTGGGGGCGATCCGAAAGGCGTCCAGTTTGACTAAGCGCGCCGGACCTTCGCCGTCTTCTTTAAAACCGATGTTTTCATTGGTGCCCATCACAAAAGAGTTACCGGCGATTTCGATTAAGTCGCTGTGCTGTTGTGCGTGAGCGGCTGTCGTGCCGGCGTTGACTGCTGAGACGACAAGAGCGTTCGATGCAAGGCGCTCGGCAGTTGGCAACACGTCTGCTTGCGGTAAAGACCGCTGCGCCGAGCAGCAGACTTTATGTTGCATTTAGTCTTTTTCCCAAAACGCGCGAGTGACACCTTGGCTGCTCATGAGTTCGACAATTTTGTCGCGAGGCAACACGCCGCAGCGCTTGGCCCAGGCTTCGTATTGCAGCGTCATCTCTGCGACGCGTTCAGGATGTATCGCTGACAAATCATTGAGCTCGGTACGGTCGGCCGCCATGTCGTACAGCTCCCAGTCGTAAGGGTAACGCTTCACCAACTTCCATTTGCCGACTCGGATGGCCGCGTTGCCTTCGTGCTCCCAAAACATTGGTGGCCGTTCAGTGGTGTCACCCTTGAAAGCGCTGGTTAATGAGTGCCCTTCGAGCGCGGCAATTCGATGCCCTGCATGCTGTTCGGGGTAAGGCGTCTGGGTGATGTCAAGAATGGTTGCCATAATGTCAGGCAAGTACCCTGGCGAATGTCTGATGGCACCTCGGTCTGAGATGCCTGTTGGCCAATGCATAATGAGCGGCGTGGCAACGCCGCCCTCGTGAATCCAGTGTTTGTAAAGCCTGAAAGGTGTGTTTGACAGGTTGGCCCAGGCGGGGCCGTAACTTTGATAGGTGTCTTCGGGGCCGGGCATCAGCGAGGTGTCATTGCCAAAATGCACTGGCTTACCGTCGCGTGTTTTGGCGCGGGCAATCATGAGTTTATCGACAAGCTCATCAATTGATACGCCTTCAGGGATGTCTTCTGCGCAAGCGCCATTATCTGACATAAAGATCACCAGCGTATTGTCAAGTTCACCGGCCTCTTCGATGGCTTGCAAAATACGGCCGATGCCTTGATCCATTCTGTCGATCTGCGCGGCATAGACTTCCATACAACGTAGTAACCAGGCTTTTTGTTCGGCATCTTCCCAGCTCGGTTGGGTTGGGTCGCGGTCGGTCAGCGGCCACGAGTCTTTTAGGATGCCAGACTTGACCAGTCGCTCGAGTCGCTCTTTGCGCAGGGTATCCCAGCCGCTATCAAACCGCCCTTTATATTTTTTGATGTCTTCTTCGTGGGCGTGCAACGGCCAATGCGGTGCGGTGTAAGCCACGTAAGTAAAAAATGGTTGAGCAGGGGACGAAGCGTAGTGTTGCTTAATGTAAGTGACAGCTTGGTCGCTGATCGCGTCGGTATAAAAGAAATTTTTATCATCGCGAGCCTCGTGCTCGGCATTTTTGTTGTCGCGTGTCAGGGTGTTGGGATCATAAAAACTGCCTGCGCCGATGATCGTGCCAAAAAACTCATCAAAGCCTCGTTGTTTCGGCCATGAATTGGTAGGTTCGCGCAAATTGCTTGAAACGTGCCACTTGCCACTCATGTAGGTTTTGTAATGACTCGCCTTTAAGGCTTCTGGAATCGTGACACAGCGCTGATTCAGGTTGCCTGCGTAACCTTCGGGGCCACTGTCATAGGTCAAGATTCCGATGCCGGTCTGATGCGGATGCAAGCCCGTCATGAGCGAGGCGCGTGAGGGGCTGCAGCGAGCCGTGTTGTAGAACTGTGAAAAGCGTAGGCCGCCGGCGGCTAGGCGATCCAAGTTGGGGGTTTCAATCTCGCCGCCATAGCAGCCGATATCAGAAAAACCCATGTCATCATTTAAGATCAAGACAATATTTGGTTTCTTACTCATGGCAATCCTGTATTTAAAAAAGGCTAAAGACGCTGACCTGTCAGAGGATCAAACAAATGCACGGCTGAGGGCTGACAACTGACTTTAATTGTTTCATTCTCGTTGATAAGCTGAGTGTGCGGTATCTTCATTTTGATAGGTTGTTGGTTTACCAACAAAGCGACAATCACGCTGTCACCTAAATCTTCAATGAGTTCAACTGTTGCGCTCACGCCCTCGGCGCTGGGCGCTAAATCAGAAGGTCGAACCCCAAAGATCACTTCGCGTGATGCAGCCGTGCTCTGTTCGATTTGAAGGCGATCACCATTTTTAAAGGTGATGGTTGAGCCTTGCCATTGGGCGGCAAGCAGGTTCATGGGTGGGCTGCCAATAAAGCTGGCAACAGTCAAGGTGGCAGGGCGAGCAAAGATATTTCTAGGGGTGTCAATTTGTACGATTTTTCCTTCCATGAAGACGGCAACGCGGTCGGCCAGCGTCATCGCTTCTTCTTGATCGTGCGTGACATATACCGTTGTGACGTTCAAAGAGCGCTGTAGCTTACGTAATTCGAGTCGCGTTTCTAAGCGTAGTTTGGCGTCAAGATTAGATAAGGGCTCATCGAGTAAAAATAGGCGAGGTTGGCGCACAATTGCTCGTGCCAGTGCAACGCGTTGTTGTTGACCGCCCGACAGTTGCCCGGGCTTGCGATCCATCAGATGCTCGATATTGACTTTGGTTGCAGCCTCTCGTGCAGCAAGATTTTTAGACGACTGATTTTGTCCAATCATCTTTAACGGAAAGGCGATGTTTTCTTCAACCGACATATGCGGATACAGAGCATAACTTTGAAAGACCATTGCGACATCGCGTTCTCCTGGTTCTTTGCTGGTGACGTCTTCGTCATCCATAAAGACCTTGCCAGCGCTGAGTGACTCAAGCCCGGCAAGCACTCTGAGTGTGGTTGTTTTGCCCGAGCCTGAGGGCCCTAACAGCACAAAAAATTCACCCGCTTTGATGTCTAGGTCAATGCCGTGCAAGACCGTGAGTTGATCGTGTTTTTTGACCGCACCCTCGATGCGAATGCTACCGCGCTGAGTCATCGCCGCCCTCCGCCTTTGACTGCACCAACAGTTAAGCCCTTCACGATATGACGTTGTGCGGCTAATCCTATCAGGATCACAGGGGCCATCGCGACGATGGCGGCTGCGGCCAGGCGCGCCCATTGAGTCTGCTCAACAGAAATAAAGTTGAACATCGCAACAGTGACGGGCCGCACGCGGTTACCGCCGAGCAACACAGAAAACATGAATTCATTCCAAGAGTTGAGAAAGACAAAAATAGTTGTCACGGCAATGCCACCCCGCACCTGGGGCAAGATCACATACCAAAGTGCGCGCAGCCGGCCGGCGCGATCAAGCAGGGCGGCTTCCTCCATCTCAAGCGGAATATCCTCAAAGTAAGACACCATCAGCCAGATGGCAAAGGGCAACGAAAAAGTCAGAAAGATCAGAATCAAACCCGAGTAGGTGTCCAGCCCGCCGATTCGTTGCAGCACCAGGTAATAGGGAATCACCAATCCCACTGGAGGTAGCATTTGCGTCACCAGTACATAAAAGCCACTGGTTTGCTTACCTGGGTATTTGAGGCGGGCAATCGCGTACGCGGCCGGTACCGAAAATAGCATTGTCAGTAGCGTTGCGGTGCTTGAAACGACGATGCTCGACCAGAGGTTGGGCAGGATTGAATCCGCACCGCTGAGTACGGCACGATAGTTATCGAGCGTTGGCGTAAAAATCCAGACCGGCGGGTAGGCCAACACGTCGCGTTCAGTCTTAAAGGAGGTGAGGATTCCCCAAATCACCGGAAACGCCCAGACGGTAAGTAGCAGACCGGCGGCAGTAAACAACATGAGTTGACGCGGGATGGTTTGTTTCATTTAGCGGCTTTTCTGCGTTTAAACATGACGTAGGACACGGCGAGTGTGAGGCCGAGCAGCACCATCGCAAGACTCGAGCCATAGCCGAGATTTAATTCTGTAAACGAGGTTCGATAGGCGTATAGATTCAAGATTTCGGTTGAGGAGCCTGGTCCGCCGCCTGTCGCCGCAAAAATGGCAGCAAAGGCTGAAAGCGCCGTCATGGTGCGCATGATGACAACCATGATGATTGCGGGGCGTATCAACGGTAGCGTGAGATAGCGGAAGCGTTGCCAGGCGTTGGCTCGATCTAGCCGCGCTGCCTCATAGACGTCGGCGGGCAGAGTTGCGAGCGTTGCGAGAAAAACGAGGAAGGCGAACGGAGTCCATTGCCATGTGTGGATGGCAATCACAGAGATGAGGGCCAGTTGCGGGTCGCCTAACCAGTTTTGACTGCCGAGCCCGAGAGCTCTGGTGACCAAGTCGACAAGACCGACGTCAGGGGCTAACACGAGGGTGCGCCAAAACAAACCGACGACAACTGGGGCGAGCACAATTGGTAAGATCGCGGCGATACGCAGCAGCGCCTGACCCTTGGGGATCTGCTGGACTAGCATCGCAAGCGACAGCCCAACCAGTATTTGTAAGCATACGGTCGAACTCGTGTAGACCACAGTCAGCCATAGCGAGTTCATAAACCGCGGGTCGCCCAACATTTTGCCGTAGTTGTCCAGGCCGGCAAAACCCGATAACCAGGGCATGGTCATATCGAGGCGGAAAAAGCTCGTCCAGCCCAAGTAGACAAGCGGGGCTGTGGTGGTAATCAATAACAGTAATAGCGACGGCCCCAGTAAGTACCAGGCGAACCTACGCTCTTGCCTGGCTAGGGCAAGGGCGCCAGAGTCAATCGCCTGTGCTGCAGCCATTCTCTAATTCTTTAAAAGCTGCTGGATTCGGGCTTGCGCTTCATCCAAGGCTTCTTTTGGTTTCTTTTGTCCGACGAGCGCAGCCTGAATGCTGGTTGCCATAGCTTCGCCAATCGCGGGCCACTGCGGCACTAAAGGTCGCCACTGTACGTCGGTGTCGAGCTCAAGTGACTGTAATGCTGCCGGTATGAAATTGTCGCCCGCACCGCTCATCGCCTGAGCAAAAGCGGGGTCACGCCATAACGAAAGACGGTTTAAGCCAGAGCGTTTGGCAGCGCCAGCAAATTTCCAGGACGTGCGTATTTGGGTTTCTGCACTTGTTGCCCAGGTGATAAAGAGCCAGGTTGCTTTTTTTGCACGCGCACTCAGGGCAGCGTTGATCGGGAAACCCCAGTTCCAGATCGAAGTGACGCGCTTGCCACTTGGGCCGGCTGGCCAGCGAGCGTAGGCAATCTTGCCAACAACTTTAGATTTTTCAGGATTATTAATGACGGCGGCTGACGAGTGTGCATCCAGATAGGTCGCAACAGTGCCTTGAGAAAAGGCGTCTGCAATGTCAGGCCAGTTCCAGTTGCGCACTGCCGGTGGTGCGTATTGCGTCAGCGCATCAACGTACCAAGTCAGCGCTTTGACGGCTTCAGGTGAGTTGACCACTAACTTGTCGCCGTTAAACCAACTCCCCCCAAAGCCGCGCAAAATTGAGGGGTACACATACATGTTTTGTCCGGCCCCCGAGAAGCCTCGCAACGCGAGTCCGTAGGTACGATTAGCCGGATCTGTCAGGGCCTTTGCATTTGAGAGCAGTTGATCATACGTTTCAGCTGGTTTAAGACCTTTGGCTGCGTACAGGTCTTTGCGATACACCTGAACGGTGACTTCGCCATCAAACGGGATGCCATAGGGCTTGCCGCCAACAGAGTCTGCTTCGCGCCAGGCTTTGATGATGTCGTCGTAATTAAACCAAGCCTTATCGGTTAGGGTTGGATCGTTCAAATACGTATCCAAGGGATCGACCCACTTGTTGGCAACGTAGAGCGGGTAGTACATCGGGTCTGCAGCGTGCGTCGCAAAGGTGGCGGTCTTTGAGGAGAGGTCGAGCAAGGCTTTTTGGCGGATTTGCCCCGGCGGTACTTTCTCCATTCGCACCTTGATCCCCGTCAGTGCTTCGAACTGAGGAACCAGTGAGATGAGGTTTTCAAAGTAACTGGCCGGTATCACGGCCACCGAGATGGCTTCGCCCTCTGTTTGACGCCAGTTGATTTTTGCTGTTTTGTAGGCGGCGAGTTCGTCGCCTTGCCCAAAGGCGGTTGTCCAACTTGTGGCGCCTGAGGCCAACATACCAAGGCTGGCGGCTTGTTTAAGCACTGTGCGCCGACCAGTTTGTAGGGATTGGTTTCGAAACGATGATTTCATGATTGTCTCCGGGTGGCTGCAGCGCTAGAGGGTTTAGATCAAGCGTTGAGCAATTGAGTAATGAGCTGAATCTCTTCGGGTTGCTATTGTGTTTTGTGTCAGACGGAACCAAATAATCCGCAACATTCGACTTTATGCAATCGTTTACATCGTATTCAGATTAGCATTTAAAAAATAAAATCGCACCTTTCTTTGATTTATTTCGCAAAAAAGCTATTTTTTTAGAAGGTAGGCACTCAAGTCTGTTGGTTTTTTTGAATATGAATACGTTTACATCCACAGTTGTGTTTCACCTATACTTCTCAAATGTCAACGCAAGATCCAACAGACGCCTCGAGCCAAGTCGTGCGCAGCCGTAGCGACGCAAAAGATGTCGCGCGTCTGGCGGGGGTGTCGACTGCTACGGTTTCGCGCGCGCTCAATAACCCCAAAAGTGTTGAACCCGCCACCCGGCAACTGGTACTTGAGGCTGCGGCTAAGTTGCGCTATGTGCCCCACGGTGCAGCTCGCTCAATGCGCAGTCGTCGCAGCAACATGATTGGTGCGGTCGTACCTTCTTTTGATTACGCGCTGTACGCACGAACAACAAGCGCTCTACAGCAGCGTCTGGACGAGAGCGGTTACTCACTTGTCTTGGCTGAGCATCACTATGATTTAGCGGTCGAATTACGCGTGGCCAGCCAGTTGATTGAACGGGGTGTTGATGCTTTTGTCTTTGTTGGCTTAGATCACGACTCTCGTTTATTTTCGCTCTTGGAAGATTACGGTCGGCCTTATGTCTTGACGTGGGGAATCGATCCTTTGCGCAAGCACCCGAGCGTGGGCTTTGATAATCAAGCGGCCACCTACGAGGTAACGAACCACTTACTCGCGTTAGGTCACCGCCGGATCGGCTTGTTGAGTGCCTACGTTGACGGTAACGACCGCGCACGTGAGCGTGGCGCTGGCGTGCGCCGGGCGTTGGCCGAGGCTGGCCTTGAGCTGGATGCTCAACATGTTCAATATGCGCCAATCTCACTGCAGTCGGCTCAAGAGGCGGCTTTACGTCTGCTGTCTCTGCCGGCGCCGCCCACCGCGATCGTTGCCACCAATGATGTGTTTGCCGTTGGGGCAATGCTGGCGTGTCGAAAGTTGGGCTTGGCCATTGGCCACGATATCTCGATTACGGGAGTCGATAACACCGACCTGGGCGCGACCCAAACCCCCGGCTTAACCAGCATCCGTACGCCGATCGTTGAAATCGGGTTGGCGGCTGCCGAGCAACTGATCGCTCGGCTTGAACAAGAGCCCTACAACCCGTTTCAAAGTTTTCCGATTGAGATCGTGTGCCGAGGCAGCACCGGCGCCCCTAGGGGTTGAACCGGGTTGGCTCAGCTGTGTTTAGCCCGGACGGCAAGCTTAAGCGGGGTCAGGCCAACTTACGGTCTAAACCGAGGGCAAACACCAAATCCTTAGCCGGCGGGTAACGAGTAATATGAACTGTCACAATTGAACGTTAAACTCAGGGCTGGCCTGCGGAAATTCGAGGCGAATCTGTTGAAGCTTCGTCCGTCTATCCAAAGGCTCCCCTTTTTTTACGCCAACAGCTCTAGCCTTATCGACCTCAAGCAGGTAGGACTCAAGGAGAAACCAATGAAATTCAAACTTTCTATCGCAACGGCTTCGACCGTTTTCGCACTCAGCGCCTCAGTTTTCACGCCCGCTCAAGCGCAAACCGAGATTCAGTGGTGGCACGCCATGAGTGGTGCCTTAGGCGAGTGGATTAATGACTTAGCCAAAGACTTCAACGGCAGTCAAAAAAATTACAAAGTGATGCCTGTTTTTAAGGGCACCTATGACGAAGCCATGACGGCAGCAGTGGCTGCATTTCGGGCCGGCAATGCCCCGCACATTTTGCAAGTGTTTGAAGTGGGTACAGCCACAATGATGGCCAGTAAAGGCGCGATTGTGCCGGTCACCGAAGTGATGAACAAAGCCGGCATCAAGTTTGATCCCGCTGCTTACGTGCCTGCCGTGGCCGGTTATTACACAGCGCCCAATGGTCAGATGTTGAGTTTTCCGTTTAACAGTTCAACAACCGTTTTTTGGTACAACAAAGATGCGTTTAAAGCGGCTGGCCTGGATCCCGAAAAACCACCAGTGACATGGCCTGAAGTGATTGCGGCGGCAAAAAAATTAAAAGACTCTGGGCACAAGTGCCCATTGACGACGAGCTGGGTGAGTTGGACTCAGCTCGAAAGCTTCAGCGCCTGGCACAACACCGAGTTCGCGACGCAAGGTAATGGCATGAAAGGCATGGATGCACGCCTGACTGTCAATGGCCCTTTGCAGACGCGTCATATCCAAAACCTGGCAGACATGGCGAAAGACGGCTTGTTTGTGTACAAAGGCCGAGCCAACGCGGCTGACCCCGTCTTTGTGGCGGGCGAATGCGCCATGACGACGGGCTCGTCGGCACTGTATGGCAACGTGAAGCGCAATGCCAAATTTGCTTTCGGCACCTCGACGCTGCCGTATTACCCTGATGTGCAGGGAGCACCACAAAATACCGTGATCGGGGGCGCGAGCCTTTGGGTGATGGCGGGCCGCAAAGCCGATGAATACAAAGGCGTTGCACAGTTCTTTGACTTCTTGTCGCGTCCAGAAGAGGCCGCTAAAAGTCATCAGCGTACGGGCTATCTACCTTTGACAATCGCCTCGTTCGAGTTGACTGAAAAGTCAGGCTTTTATAAGGCGAACCCAGGCACTGATATTTCTGTGACGCAGATGATTCGAAAAACTACCGAGAATTCGCGTGGAATTCGGTTGGGTAACTTTCTGCAAATTCGCACCGCAGTAGATGAAGAGCTGGAACAAGTCTGGGCCGGCAAAAAAACCGCTAAAGACGCACTCGACTCAGTCGTCAAACGCGGTAACGAGTTGCTTGAGCGTTTTGAAAAAGCGAATCGTTGAAACTACCTGTAGCGAAGGCGTTGAGGCCGGAGTCGGCCTCGGCGCTTTTTAGTGGTGGTGTTCTGCTAGCGAGTTAGTCTGATTTCAGACTAAGACGCAGGGCCGTAAGATTTTTAGGTTATGGAAAAAAAAGTTCGCTTTAAATCTGGTTGGTTGCCTTGGGCGCTGCTCGCACCTCAGTTGGCGATTGTGTTGATTTTTTTCTTTTGGCCCGCTGGTCAGGCGCTGTATCAAAGCGTGCTTCAAGAAGATGTCTTTGGTATGTCGCGCGAGTTCGTGGGCATGCAGAATTTTTCACGGCTGTTGAATGATCCGCTGTACCTCGAATCATTTCAAACCACGGCCGTATTTTCAGTATTGGTTGCCGTGTGTGGGTTGACGCTCGCCTTGCTGCTTGCCGTGATGGCCGATCGCGTGTGGCGAGCCGCCAGTGTGTATAAGACTCTACTCATCTGGCCCTATGCGGTTGCGCCCGCCGTGGCCGGTGTGTTGTGGCTGTTTTTATTTGCCTCACCCATGGGCGTCATTGCTTTTGCCCTGCGCTGGTTTGGTGTGGACTGGAATCATCTGCTAGATAGCCGTGATGCCATGACGCTGATCGTAGTGGCCGCAGTCTGGAAGCAAATTTCTTATAATTTTTTGTTCTTTTTGGCGGGTTTGCAGTCGATTCCAAAGTCATTGCTCGAAGCAGCAGCGATTGACGGGGCCGGTCCCTGGCACCGCTTTCGCACGATCGTGTTTCCGCTGTTGTCACCCACCACGTTTTTTTTGCTGGTGATTAACGTGGTCTACGCTTTCTTTGATACCTTTGCCATTATTGATGCCACGACCCATGGGGGCCCGGGCAAAGCCACGTCAATCCTGGTTTACAAGGTGTACTACGATGGCTTTAAAGCGATGGATATGGGTAGTTCTGCTGCGCAGTCTGTAATCTTGATGTTCATCGTGGTGTGTTTGACCGTGGTGCAGTTTCGGTTCATTGAACGCAAAGTGCAATATGCATAAGCACAATCAAAAATCATCATGATTGAAAGACGCCCCGGTCTCACTGTTTTGTCTCATCTGGTCTTGTTGCTGGGCGTCTTGATTGTGGCGTTTCCGGTGTACGTGACCGTCGTCGCTTCAACCCAAACGACGGCACAAATAACGCAAGCGATCCCGATGTCGTTGGTGCCCGGCGAGCATATGCTCGACACCTATCGGGTCGCCTTGTTTGGCGGCAGCACCGAGGCGGGTGGGCGCATTTCACCGGCCTGGCCGATGATGTGGGTTAGCCTGATCAGCGCGCTTTTAATTAGCGTCGGAAAAATCACCATCTCAATGCTCTCGGCCTTTGCCATTGTCTATTTTAGGTTTCCGTTTCGAGGGCTGGTTTTTTGGATGATTTTTATTACTCTGATGCTGCCGGTTGAGGTCCGTATCGGGCCCACCTACGAGGTGGTGTCCAACCTAGGCATGCTGAACTCGTACGCTGGGCTGACGGTTCCCTTGATGGCGTCTGCCACAGCAACTTTTTTATTTAGACAGTTTTTTCTGACAGTGCCCGATGAGTTGGTCGAGGCTGCACGTATGGATGGTGCGGGCCCCATGCGATTTTTTTGGGATGTGCTGCTACCACTTTCGCGTACAAGTATTGCCGCGCTGTTTGTGATTCAGTTCATCTACGGCTGGAATCAATACCTGTGGCCTTTGCTAGTGACCACGAACGAAAATATGTATCCTGTCGTGATGGGAATCAAACGCTTGATCTCGGGTGATGCATACACTGAGTGGAACGTTGTGATGGCGACCGCAATGCTGGCCATGCTGCCACCGGCTTTGGTTGTTGTGCTGATGCAAAAATGGTTTGTGAAAGGTCTGGTAGATTCTGAAAAATAATTCTTCAGTTAATCCGTTTAAGTCGTGTCAAAACGTATATGACATCACCAATAATTTAATTGGACGAGATCCAAGTCATAACAGCCAAGTCATAACAGCCAAGTCATAGCAGCCAAGTCATAGCAGCCAAGTCATAGCAACTAAGTCATAACCACTAAGTCATAACACCTCGAGCGTATACAGACATGGCCGCGATCTCTATAAAAAATATCGTCAAGCAGTATGGCGTTGGTAAAGCCGCAGTACAGGTGATCCATGACGTCTCTGCCGAAATCAGTGATGGTGAGTTTGTCGTCATCGTCGGCCCGTCGGGCTGCGGCAAGTCGACCTTGCTTCGTATGGTGGCTGGCCTTGAAGAGATCACTGCCGGCACCATTTCAATTGGCGCACGTGTCGTCAATGACCTTGAACCAGCCGAGCGTGACATCGCGATGGTGTTTCAAAACTATGCGCTCTATCCGCACATGACGGTCTTTGACAACATGGCGTATGGTCTCAAAATCGCGCGGGTGCCGAAGGATGAGATTAGAGCGCGCGTAGAAAAGGCCGCTGAGATCCTTGAACTCATGCCCTACTTAGACCGTAAACCACGTGCGCTGTCGGGCGGGCAACGTCAGCGCGTCGCAATGGGCCGAGCGATCGTGCGTCAGCCTCAGGTATTTTTGTTTGATGAACCGCTGTCTAACCTCGATGCAAAACTGCGGGCACAGACGCGTCTTGAAATTCAAAAGCTGCATCGTGAATTGGGCATCACCTCTTTGTTTGTGACACACGACCAAGTCGAGGCGATGACCTTGGCGCAACGGATGCTGGTCATGAACGCCGGGGTCATGGAGCAGTTCGGTACGCCCGCAGAGGTGTACAACACGCCCGCTAGTACATTTGTGGCCAGCTTTATCGGTTCGCCCCCAATGAACTTGCTCAAGCATGCACCTGGTGCGAGTGAGGGCTCAATCTTGGGGATCCGTCCCGAACATCTTGAGGTCGGTCGCGAAGGCTGGGCCTTAACGGTCGAGGGGATCGAACTCTTGGGTGCCGAGCGTCTGTTGTATTGCCGCCTGCAAGACGAAGCGCTGATCGTGCGCATTCACGAAGAGCAACAAGCGCCAACGATAGGCGAAACAATCTATGCCAAGCCGCGCGCAGATCGTATGCACCGATTCGACGCACGCACAGGCCTGCGCGTCTAAGGGTTTTCTCTAGGGTACTCGGTGCAGGCACGGGGTTCAAGCGTGCTTGGCGTATACCCGCCTGACGAATGCCTAGCAACACGAGGTATCACTGTGATATCGTGCCGGATCAAGAGGTGGGGCTCAAATCATACAGAGCCCTGTCCGCACCGAGGCAAAACAAGCGTGATGCAGACTGATTCTTATTTGCCCTTTGATCCAAAGGTTGCACCCCTACAAAAACTGCTTGCGGGTAGTGTGGATTGTCATTTTCACGTGTTTGAAGATGCCGCCAAATATCCCTACACGGCAAATCGCTCGTACACGCCAAGTCTGGCGCCGTGGGCTGCCTTTGAAGCGATGAATAATGCCATTGGTGCTGATCGCGCCGTGCTCGTTCACCCCTCGGTCTATGGTCATGATCATGCCACTCTGTATGACACGCTGCGTGCGCATCCTGAGCGCTTACGTGCCGTCGGTGTCTTGCCGCTGGATGTGTCTGACAAAGAGATTGAAACACTGCATCAAGCCGGTACCCGCGGGACCCGTCTCAATATTTTGTTTGCAGGTGGCGGTCAATTGAGTGATGCCGAAAGCTTGGCAAAACGCTTGAAGCCGTTTGGTTGGCATATCCAGTTTTTAGTGGATGTGGCGGCGCAGCCAGAGATCCCAGCGTGGGCAGCCAAATTGGGTGTGCCAGTTGTCTTTGATCACTTCGGTCATCCTTCAAGACCCGACGTCAATGATGCGGGCTTTAAGAATATGTGTGCCTTGGTGAAAGAGGGTATCGCTTGGGTGAAATTGTCTGGGGCTTACCGCGTGGTTGCACCTGCCGCGAAGTGGGCAGCGATTCAAGGTTTTGTGGATGCCTTGCTCGCCACGCGCACTGATCGCCTGGTGTGGGGCACCGACTGGCCTCATCCAAATATTCCAGCACCGATGCCCAATGACGGAGATATCGCTGACGCAGTGTTTAAGTGGTTGCCCGACGCGGCTTTACGGCAACAGATTCTTGTTAACAACCCAGAAGTTTTGTATGACTTCGCCCCCTTTATCAAAAACGCTTAACTTTTTAAACCGGAGACTCTATGAAACGTCGTCACTTATTTGCTCTTTCGGCCTTGGTTGCCGCAACCTTTGCGTTGGGCGCACCCACGCAAGCCTTGGCTCAAAAGACGATTCTGAAATTTGGCTGGACCACAGTTGACAGCCCGACTGACCCTTACACCGTGGGTGCAAAGGCCTTCAAGAAAGCGGTTGAGGCTAACTCTAAAGGTTCAATCGAGGTGCAGTTGTATCCTAACCGTCAACTGGGCGAAGAGAAACAAGTGATGGAGGCTGTGCGTTTTGGTACGGTTGACATGACGATTATGACCAATGCCGTGATCGCTCAAATTGAGCCTGGGTATCAAGTCAACGATCTGCCCTTTCTGTATTCAAACGAAGAGCAGGCGCGCAAAGCCCTTGACGGAAAACTTGGTTCAGAACTGTCAGACCGCTTAGCCAAAAAGAATATGTTGGTGCTAGGTTACATGGAAGGTGGCTTTCGCCAGATGATCAATAATAAAAAGCCTGTCTCTGTGCCCGCTGACGTCACTGGCGTCAAATATCGTGTGATGCAAAACCCGATGTATATCGATATGTTCACCTCGTTGGGTGGCGCCGCCGTACCGATGGCTTGGGGTGAGGTTTTCACTGCTGTTCAGCAGGGTACGATTGACGGCCTTGAGATCCCTGTCGCGGTGATCGATAGCTCAAAAATGTATGAAGTGACAAAGTTTTTGTCGATGACAAACCATACGTACTCGGCAATTGCGCTGTTGATTTCAAAACGTACCATGGACAAACTCACTCCAGAGCAAAAGACTGCCGTGATCGAAGCAGGTAAGACTGCGACGGCCGAACAACGTGCTGCAGCCTTAGTCAATGAAAAGGCTTTGCTCACGGGGTTGGCGCAAAAAGGCATGATCATCAACAAGGTGGGTGACGTCGCGCTTTTTCGCAAATCGGTTCAACCCATTTACGACAAATCGCGTGCGGCTGTTGGTGACGCTTTGATTAACCAAGCGCTCGACGCAGTTAAGTAAGTGGGTGCAAAAGAGCGCTCGAGACTGAGCGCTCTTTTTAAGAATTTTTTCGGAATGGAAGAGTGTGATGCGGCAGTTTTTTGACAGACTCGAAAGCGTTTTGAAGATGACCGCGGTCGTCCTTGTGCTGCTGATGCTCTGCACGCTCAGCGCGCAAGTTTTTTTGCGCTATGTGTTTGGCAAGGCCCTCTCCTGGAGCGAAGAGCTGACCTTGCTTGGCTTTGCGTGGGTGGTGGTTATTTCAACGGTGATTGGCATTCGCCGAATGTCGCACGCACGTATGGACTTGGTGATTGGCTTGTTACCTAAGTCGCTGCATCGAGCGGCCGATGGCCTCGTCGCTATCTTGATGAGCGCCTTGGGCATTTTTATTGCCTACGCGGGCTCGAACTACCTGATCGAAACGCGCGGTGCAACCTCTGCCGCGGTTGGTTTTCCGATTGAGTTTTTGTATGCTGCGGCGCCTGCCTTTGGCGTGTTGATCGCCTTGTTTTCTTTAGAGCGCTTGCTGCCCTGGGCGGAGTCTTTAAATGAGTAGCACCGCCTGGTTGTTGTCGGCAGGATTTGGCGTCTTGATGTTGTTGGGCGTGCCTTTCGCGTTTGCGATTGGCATCGTCGTTGCGCTGTCCTTGCTGGTGTCCGGCATTGAGCCTATGCTGTTGCCGCAATCGATTGTTGCTGGCACGCAGTCTTTCTCGCTGTTGGCGATCCCCTTCTTTATGTTGGCGGGCGAGTTGATGTCTGCGGGGGGGTTGTCGCAGCGTTTAATCAAGGTTGCCGATGTTTTTGTGCGTCATTTGACGGGTGGCTTGGGTTTAGTCACCGTGTTAGCTGCAGCGATTTTCGCTGCAATTTCTGGCTCGGCGCCAGCCACCACCGCGGCAATTGGTGCGATTATGATCCCCGCGATGGCCGAGCGCGGCTACAGCAAACCATTTGCAACCGCTGTTGCGGTGAGCGCCGGTATTTTGGCACCTTTGATTCCGCCTTCGATCGCGTTTGTGATCTGGGGTGTGATCGCCGAGCAGTCAATCTCGCGCTTGTTTAGTGCGGGTATTTTGCCTGGCTTGTTGATGGCCGCGGGGTTGATGGTGGTGTGCTGGTGGCATGCTAAAAAACACAAGATCCCAACTCAACCACGTGCGACCTTGGCAGAGATACGCGCGGCTCTGCGCGATGGTATTTGGGCTCTTCTTGCACCCGCTATTGTTTTAGGGGGCATTTACGGCGGCGTCTTTACCCCCACAGAAGCGGCTGTCGTGAGTTGTGTATACGCCTTATTCATCGGAACAGTCGTTGAAAAGCGTTTGAAGTGGCGTGAACTGCCTGAGATCGTGTGGCGCTCAACCAAAGTGACGGCGATTGTCATGTCGATTATTGTGTTCTCGGCCGGCTTTGGTATTTTGGTCGCACAAGAACAACTTGCGCCTAAGGCCGCAACTTGGCTCGCCGCAAACATCCAAGAAAAATGGATCATGTTGCTGGTATTGAATTTAGCTTTCTTTTTAGCGGCAGCTGTGATGGACGAAATCGCCATCATGGTGGTGTTTGGGCCGCTGCTGATTGCGATTGCCAATAGTTTTGCGATTAGCCCGATTCACTTTGGCGCGATCATCGTCACGAATGTGGCGATCGGTATGGCGGCACCACCGATTGGCTATTGCCTGTTTGTCGGGATGGCGATCAGTGGCTTGAAACTCACAGACGTGTCGCGCGTGATGCTGCCCTTTGTGGGTGTGATGCTGATTGTGCTGATGTTGGTCACGTATGTGCCTGGCTTTGCCTTAGCACTTCAATAGTTCAAAGCACGCGTAGCCTTGGGTATGCCGCGGTACAAAACGGGCACTTCATTGTGCCCGTTTTTATTTAAGCGGCGTACGACGCAAACTTGGCGTCTAACGGGTCTTTGATTCCCACCTGCGCAAACCCCTTTGCCCTGAGCAAGCACGAGTCACACTGCTTGCAGGGCGCACCATTTGGTGCAGGGTCGTAGCAGCTAGTGGTTTCTGAAAAATCGACCCCAAGCTCTAACCCTTTGCGAATAATATCGGCCTTGCTCATGCTAATGAGTGGTGCGCGAATCTTGAGTCGTTGCGTGCCTTCGACGCCAGCTTTGGTCGCAAGATTGCCCAAGTGCTCAAAGGCCTCGATGAACTCTGGGCGGCAATCGGGATAGCCGCTGTAATCCATGGCATTGACGCCTACAAAAATATCTTGAGCGCCCAAGACCTCAGCCCAGCCCAACGCAAAACTTAAAAAAATCGTATTGCGTGCGGGTACGTAGGTGATCGGAATCCCTGCACTGAGGTCATTAACAGAGTGACCTTTTGGCACGTCGATATCGGCGGTCAGTGCCGAGCCACCAAAGCTGCGTAGGTCGATATCCAAAATGGCATGGCGCGACACGCCTCGTAACTTCGCAAAGGCAACTGCGCGCTCAAGCTCGATCGAGTGGCGCTGACCATAGCGAAAACTCAGCGCGTAGACTTCGAAGCCTTCGTGCTGAGCCATCGCAACCACCGTGGTTGAATCTAAACCACCGCTTAATAAACAAACCGCTTTTTTAGACATTCAATATTGACCCAAACGTTTGACTATTTCGCTGTTGGCATTACGAATTCAGCGCCCTTGCCGATGGTTTCGGGCCAGCGCTGCATAATGGATTTTTGTTTGGTGTAGAAGCGCACGCCTTCTTCACCGTAAGCATGCATATCGCCAAACAGGCTTTTCTTCCAGCCACCAAAACCGTGCCAGGCCATCGGCACAGGGATTGGCACATTGATCCCGACCATCCCGACCTGAATGCGACGGCTAAATTCGCGTGCGACGTTGCCATCGCGTGTGTAGCAAGACACGCCATTGCCAAACTCATGGGCATTGATGAGTTCAACCGCCTGACCAAAGTCTTTGACGCGGACACAACTCAACACCGGGCCAAAAATTTCTTCTTTATAAATACGCATTGAGGGGGTGACGTGGTCAAACAAACTGCCGCCCGTAAAAAAACCTTGCTCGTGACCTGGTACTTTAAGCCCGCGTCCGTCGACCACAAGTTTGGCACCTTCGTTGACGCCCACTTCGATATAGCCTTCGATACGGTCAAGAGCCTGACGTGTGACGATGGGGCCCATTTCAGCATCGAGTTCAAGGCCATTTTTGATTTTGAGTGTTTTTGCGCGTGCGGCAAGCAAGGGGACGATTTTGTCGGCGACATCGCCTACCAGTACCGCCACTGAAATTGCCATGCAGCGTTCGCCCGCCGAGCCATAGGCCGCACCAATCAGACCATCGACTGCCTGGTCGATATCCGCATCAGGCATGACTACCATATGATTTTTAGCACCGCCCAGCGCTTGGACGCGTTTGCCTAAGTCGGCACCACGTTGGTAGATGTATTGCGCGATGGGTGTTGAGCCCACAAAGCTGATGGCTTTGACGTCTGGGTGCTCAAGCAGCGCGTCGACCGCGACCTTGTCGCCTTGCACGACGTTAAACACACCATCTGGCAGACCAGCCTCTTTAAACAACTGAGCCATAAAGATTGAGGCAGAAGGGTCGCGTTCGCTGGGCTTCAGAATAAAACAATTACCTGCTGCGATCGCTACCGGAAACATCCAGCACGGCACCATACACGGAAAATTAAAGGGTGTGATGCCCGCGACCACGCCCAACGGTTGGCGCATGGTCCAGTTATCAATGCCGGTCGAGACTTGATCGGTGAAATCGCCCTTTAACAACTGCGGCATGCCGCAAGCGAACTCAACGATGTCGATGCCTCGCATCACTTCACCCTGTGCGTCGGTGAAAACTTTGCCATGCTCTTGGGTGATGATCGAGGCCAACTCATCTTTGCGCTCGTTGAGCAAAGCTAAAAAGTGATTCATGATGCGGGCGCGACGAATCGGGGGGGTATCGGCCCAACTGGCAGACGCTTTTTTTGCGCTTTCAACGGTTGATTTGACGGTGTCTAGGCTGGCGAGCTCAACTTTGCGCGCCACTTGCCCAGTCGCTGGGTTAAAGACGTCTTGCATGCGTGCGCCGGCAGTGGTGACGGCCTGGTTGTGAACCCAGTGCGACACCACACCGGGGATGACGGGCATCGGAGGCTGCTTAGACATACAAAATCCTTTAGAAGTAGGTTTCGGGGCCGCAGAGGCACGAAAAGGGGGCACTTAAACGTAATTTCTCGGTAACGCTAAAAACACGTGCTCACAATACGAGCGTTGTGTCATTGTAAGATGGTTAGCTAGGGGTTCGCACTTCTTGTTAAACTTTGCCCCTTTATTGTTCGATTGACCGGAGTCCTTCCCACGCTATGAGTCAGCCCCTTCTTGGCAAAGTTGCCCTTGTGACCGGCGCCGCACGCGGTATCGGCCGTGCCTGCGCGTTGAAGCTGGCTTCTGCCGGTTGCGACATCGTCGCCAATTACTACAACAGTTCTGACGAGGCCGAGGCTGTTTGCGCCGAAATACGCGCGATGGGTCGGCGTGCGATTGCGATACAGGCCAGCGTCGGTGTGCCCGATAGCGTGGTCGAGATGTTCGAGGTCATTACCAAAGAGTTTGGTCAACTGGATATTGTGATTAGTAATGCCGCCTCAGGTGTCCTGAAGCCCGCAATGGAAATGAGCCTGAAGCATTTTCGCTGGTGCCTTGAAACCAATGCCTTCGCGGTCAATTTGTTGGCGCAACAGGCCTTGCCTTTGATGAAAGATGGCGGCCGTATTGTGGCAATGTCCAGTTTAGGTGCTCAACGTGCCATGCCCCATTATGGATTTATTGGTGCCTCAAAGGCTGCCCTTGAGGCACTGGTGCGTACCTTGGCGCAAGAGCTCGGCCCGCGAGGCATTCGGGTGAATACAGTTTCGGCCGGGGTGGTGGATACCGATGCGCTGAGTCACTTTCCAAACCGCGATCAGGTCTTGTCTGAATTCGCGGCTCGTACGCCAGCAGGCCCGAGTTTGCTGCCCACCAACGTTGCCGATGCCGTGTATCTGCTTTGTTTGCCAGAGGCCGCGTGGATCAATGGCCACACGTTGGTGGTGGATGGCGGCTTTGCAATTTCAGGTTGAACACCATGAGCTTTGAATCAGGTTTGGCGGGTAAGGTTGCGATTGTGACCGGTGGCTCGCGCGGGATTGGGCGCGCCATTGTTGAGTTGCTAGCGGGGCAAGGTGTAGATGTCAATTTTTTCTATCGTGGCAATGAAGCGGCCGCACTAGAGGTTGTGGCCAGCGTGTTAGCGGCCGGTGGTAAAGCGACGGCCATACAGGTCGACGTCAGTGATTCGGCGGCCTGTATCGAGGCCGTGAACGCAGTGGGTGAGCGTTGTGAACGGATCGATATCCTAATCAATAATGCTGGCATCGTGCGCGACAACCTGATGGCAGTCATGGAAGACACCGAAATCTCAGAGGTGCTTGAGACCAATATTGGTGGGGTCTTTAATGTGACCCGCCCAGTCATCCCCTACATGATGTCCCAGCGCGCGGGCCGTATCGTCAACCTGTCGTCGGTGGCGGGCAATAAGGCAGGGCGTGGACAGGCGAATTACGCCGCCAGCAAAGGCGCGGTCGATGCCGTCACCCGAGCCTTAGCCGTTGAGTTGGCCTCACGCAAAATCCTGGTCAATGCGGTGGCGCCTGGGGTGATTGACACTGAAATGTCGCAGCAGGTGCGAGATCTGGCTGATGATGAGGTGAAAACTAAAATATTGCTTAAGCGATACGGCCAGGCACAAGAAGTTGCCAACGCGGTAGCCTTTTTGGTCTCAGATATGGCTAGTTATGTCACCGGTCAGGTTCTGTATGTCGATGGCGGCTTTAAGATGGCCTGAGTATTTGGCCCCATGGTCGCGGTTGCTGATCTGCAGCCAAGGGGGATTTCCTGATACTTGGGTTAAAATGACGCGCGCTTACCTCACATCCGGAGCTAACTATGGCTGAAGCAGTCATCACGAAAGAAGAAATTATGGCGGTGTTCCCAACCGTCCAAAAAACGATGGCCGACGCCCTCGGTTGCGATGTTGATGACATCAAGCTCGATGTGTCCCTGATTGAAGGACTTGACGCCGAATCGATTGACTTCCTTGACATGGTGTTTCGCCTTGAGCGCGCCTTTAAAATCAAGGTTCCGCGCGGCAAAATCATCGAAGACGTGCGCGGCGACATGGCTGTGGCCGATTTCGAACAAGGCGGTGTCGTGACAGACAAAGGTGTGGCGCGCTTGCGTGAGTATTTGTCTGAAATCGACGAGTCACGGTTTAAATTGCCAATGCGCGTAGATCATATCGCGCGTTTGTATACGCCCGAAACCTTCTGCAAGCTCGTGATTCGTGCGCAGCGCGCTTCACAAGCCGCTGGCTGATGGTCTTGAGTACGGCGCGGGCCCTTTCGGCCGCGCCAACCGGTCGCTTTGCTGCATTTTCCTTTGTCGATCAGATCACTCAAATCCAAGGGGTGACCCGTGTGTGCGGCCGCTACACAATCCCGGCCAACATTGAGTATTTTCCTGCTAGCTTGATCGCTGAGGCTATCGGACAGCTCGCTGCCTGGGTGGGGATGTCGGCGTTGGGCTTTAGTCATCGACCTGTCGCGGCGTTGGCGGGTGATACCAAGGTGTTTTCTCTTCCTAAACCAGGCGACACGCTAGAGCTCATCGTTGAGATCGAGTCCTGCGATGTCGAGTCTATTTTGTATCGTGGCCATGCCCTGGCAAACGGCAGCTTGGTGCTTGAGCTAGCTGATACGGTAGGTTCAATGCTAGACATTCATGAGTTTGACGACCCGGCCGCGTTGGCGACTGACTTTGCTCAACTCAGCACAACTGGTCGTGCGGTGGGCGCGTTCACCGGCGTGCCGCGGCCCGACCTCACCGACATGTCGGTGTCAACGCCCGAGTATTTGCAAGCTCAGCTAGCTGTTCCCGCAGAGGCGGCTTTTTTTGAAGATCACTTTCCACGTCGTCCGGTGTTTCCAGCGACCTTGCTGCTCGATGCTCAGTTACAGCTAGCAGCGCGTGTTGTCGCTTCGGCCGCGGGCGGCACTGCAACTCGTCTGACACGCATTACCAATGTGAAGGTGCGCGCTTTTACTGCACCGGGCGCGCTGTTGGTGCTGTCGGCTCAATTAGCACCCCCTGGTCCAGACGACCTTGAGCCCTACATGGTCAAAGTGACCGCACAGGCTGGCGGTAAAACAATCGCTGGTGCCAAGATGTATTTTGCCCCTGCTGGAGACATCGCATGAAAACAAGACGTCGCGTGGCGATTACAGGAATCGGCTTGGTGACCCCAGCCGGTCTCGATGTTGCCTCAACTTGGGCCCGAATTAAAGCTGCGCGCAGCTGCGCCGGACCGATCACGATTTTTGATGCCTCGGGGTTCTCGACTCGCATCGCGGCTGAGGTCAAAGGGTTTGATGATTTACCACCCATCGACGACCGTAAATTACTCAAGTATGCCAGTCGGGCGCATCGTTTTGCGCTGGCGGCGGCAGATCAGGCGATCGCTGATGCTGGCGTGCGCCCGACCTTACAAGACGCAGCACGTTGGGGTTGTGTCGTGGGCGCAGGCATGATGACCGTAGCGCATGAAGAGCTTGCAGCTGTGCAACGCACTGCGGCACCTGATGGTGAGTTCGTTGCAAGTGCGATACTCGCTGAGCCGGTTGCGAATGATGTGATGGCTTTTAGTCGAAGTTTGTCCACTGCGGGCATCTCACTCTTATTGCGCCGTTTCGGCATACGCGGTTACTCGTCAACGGTGCACACCGCGTGTGCCTCGGGTGGCCAGGCGATTGGCACCGCGATGCGGCTGATTCGACGTGGCTTGGCCGATCGGGTGTTGACAGGTGGCTTTGATTCGATGATTTCACCGGTTGGGTTGTCGGGCTTTTGTCTGCTGTCAGCCGTGTCACCCGACAATGATCATCCCGAGCGCGCCAGTCGTCCGTTTGATTTAACCCGCAATGGTTTCGTGCTAGGAGAGGGCGCCGGATTTTTAGTGCTCGAAGAATGGACCTCTGCCGTGCAGCGCGGTGCAACGATTTACGCTGAACTCGCCGGCGACGGCAATTCCCTGTCGTCCTATCGCATTACTGATTCGCACCCCTCGGGCGATGGCCCGATTCAATCGATGCGTCGGGCGATTGCAGATGCAGGTGCACAGAACGCCGATATCGATTATTTGAACGCGCACGGAACGTCAACACCCATGAATGATCGCAGCGAGTGTGCTGCAGTCAAAGAGGTTTTTGCAGGTCGAGTCAACGCGGTGGGGGTTAGCTCAACCAAAAGCGTGACGGGTCATTTGATTGCTGCTGCTGGCGCGGTCGAGGCGGGCTTGTGCGCGTTAGCGATTCGCGATAGTCTGATGCCACCTAATGCGAATTTGCAACAACTCGACCCCGATTGCGATGTCAATATTGTTCGTGAGCAACCGCGCGCGCAGCGCATCGGGATGGCACTTTCGAACTCGCTAGGGTTCGGGGGCAGCAATAGTTGTCTGGCGTTTCGACACCCCGAAGATACCGCGGCGCTCGTGGCTTCAGGACGGTAAACGCGATGAGCCGAATTGTCATTACCGGAACAGGCGCGATTTGCGGTGCGGGCACAGATCCGGCCAGCATTGTTGACACCTTGTTGGCGGGGCGCTCAGCGTTGGCGCCCATTGCCAGTTTTAATGCCGAGCCCTTTCGAGGTGGTCTGGCGGCTGAAGTGCCCGACTACAACGGTGGCAAGTTGCTGGGTGACCGCAAACTACTCAAACTGGTGCGTCGCTCAGATGTATTTGGTATTTATGCCGGTACTCAAGCCATTGAGCAGGCCGGTCTGCCTGCTTGGCGGGCGACGCTGACTGAAGTCGAGGCGGCACACTACGCAGATCAAACCGGTTGTTATGTGGGCTCTGGCGGCGGTGCGTTCGAGGTCAGTTACGACTTTTTTCCGCTGATGGCCGAGACGAAAGCTGATTTGAATGGCTTCGGTCGTGAGTTACCTAATATGGTCAACCCGATGTGGTTGCTCAAGTCGTTGCCTAATAATGTGTTGTGCCATATCAGTATTCGTCATCAACTAAAGGGCCCAAACGGGTGTATCACGAATCACACCTCAAGTGGGCTCTTGTCGGTGATCGAAAGCGCCTGGGCACTGCGTGAAGGTGATGCTGAGCGTGTTGTGGCCGTTGGTCATGATGCCCCGATTGAGCCGCAAACCTTGTTGTATCTGGATCGTGTCGGTTTGATTGGCAAAGATAGCTTGCGACCTTTTGATCAGCGGCATGATGGTTGTTTGCTGGGCGAGGGCGCGGCGTCGTTCGTGCTTGAAACCGAAGCCTCCGCGCAAGCACGTGGCGCAACCATTTTAGGTGAGTACCTTGGCGGTGGCGATGCCTCTGAAGGTGAGGGTTTATTCTGTATTCGCGCCGATGGTGATGGCTTGAGTCGTGCGATTGAACTAGCCTTAGCAGACGCACAACTTACGCCAGCTGATGTTGGTATGGTTGTGGCGCATGGTAACGGGACGCAAGAATCAGATGCCTCAGAGGCAGCGGCCCTGTTTCGCGTGTTTGGGACTGAGATGCCCCCCGTGACGGGCTTTAAATGGTCAGTGGGCCACTTGTTTTCTTCAGCGGGTCTACTCGATGCGGCGGTGGGGCTCGAGGCTTGTCGACGTAACGTGGTGCCGGGTATCGCGACCCTTGAAACACTCGCTGACTCTTGCGCAGGTTTAAATGTGTCTAAGCAAACACGTGTGCCACGCAGCGATGTGGTGCTCGTGTTATGCCGCGGTTTTGCCGGTACGAACGCAGCGTTACTGTTGCGTGCGATCCCCTAACGTGACGCAAGACGCGGTTCGTAGCGAAGCGCTTCCCGATGGCTGTGCAGTGGATACGGTCGACATCGCACGGGTTGCCCGGCTGGTCGAGGCCATGCCCGGCGAGTTGAATAAACTGTTTTCGGTGCAAGAGCTCACCGATGCAGGTCAGGGCGCTGGGCGCATTGCCAGCTTGGCTGCGCGCTTTGCGGCCAAAGAAGCATGCCTGAAATTATTTCCGCGCGAGACCGCACTCAATACGATCACGGCCATGGATTTTTCAGTGGTGCGCGACGCGTATGGGGCCCCGTACGTCGTGGTGAGTGCCGCGGCTGAAATCGTCATGGGTAGGCACTTAGTCGCTGAGATCAAATTGTCGTTAACGCACACGCCGCTATCCGCCACTGCCGTGGCCTTGCGGGTGCCTAAAGTGATTGAGCCAAGTCGGGGTGGGCGCTTTTTATACCGCTGGTTACCTTACCGGCGTGCGGTCATTCTTGAGAATTTAACGCGCGTCTACGCAGAGCAAGTCAGTCGACAGCAAATCATCTTGTTGGCGCAGGCACATTACAGCCACTTACTGAGCTTATTGAAAGAATTATTTCAATTTCGATTTTTATCCACGCAGCAAAAAAAAGATGTCGTGAAAGTCGAAGACGTATCTATCATGTGGGACGCCTATGCCCAAGGCAAGGGGGTCTTGATCTTGACGGGCCACTTCGGTAACTTTGAGGTGTCTACGGTTGCTGGGATCGAGCATTTTCCGCAGGTGAAGGGACATATTCATTTTTTGCGAAGGCCGATCAAACCCAAATGGCTGAGTGATTTACTCACGAATCGCTTTAAAAAAGCAGGTTTTGGCGTGGTGGGGCGCCGTGGCTCTCTTGAAGAGATTGTTGAGACGCTTGAGCGAGGCGATGTCATCGTTTTTCCGTTTGATCAATATGCCAGACGGCCAGAAGGCATTGAGGTTGAGTTTTTTGGCCATGCTGCTGGTACCTATAAAAGCATGGCCCTCATCGCGTTGGCGACTGGTGCGCCAGTGGTGCCAGCGGCTTCATGGCGCGAACCCGACGGCACGCACGTGTTACGGTTTTTACCCCCACTCACACCGATCGTAGATAACGATGTCGGTGCTGAAATCACGCGCAACACGCGGGCGTTCAATCAGGCTCTTGAGTTGGTAATTGTGAGGCACCCTGAGCAATGGTGGTGGATGCACCGTCGCTGGAAAAATCAGCCTAACGCCAAGCATAAGTAAGCGACTGAGTGGGTACGGCCTCGTTTAAACATTTGCTGACTTGGCAGTGCTTTGACACAGCGGCGACTACGCTCTGCCTGCTTGCGTAGTCGACCCCTCAGACCGTGAGTGCTTAGTTAGACTTTGCGTTTTCGTGTTTGTCGTAAACATAAGTGCCGATGGCACCAATGGCGGCGCCACCTAAGGCGCCCCAAATGGGGTTGCCATCGGCGATCAGCGCAATGCCTGCACCCGCAGCGGCGCCAATCGCACCCGCTGAGAGCGTACGTTGTTGAGTGTTGCTCATGTTAGAACAGCCACCAAGCGTGAGTGCTGCGCAAACCGGTAAAACCAATAAGATTTTTTTCATTATCAATCCTTAAAACGTAACGAAGTCAGACGTTGTGTACAAAGCTATGCATCTCTTTAGCGTTTGCAGGGAAACGTCTCGCCCAAATAGCGCAAAATCGTGTCTGAGGCTGAGGCCTGCTTGAACTGTGGATGCGCGGCTGACCACTTGATAAAGTTATCAATGTGTTGTTGGCGTGTCAGGGTAGAGGTTTGCGCGCAGACAAAGGCAGGGGCTTTTTGCGGGTGACGCGTCACGAGGTAGGTTTCGTAGACGCCTTGGCTGTAGCCGTGGCAAAAGTTTTGAGCGGCTACGTCTGCTGTGCTCGCACACAGGCCGACAAATTTTTCAGTAGTCGTGGTGGCCGCCGGGGCTTGTTGCGCCGAGGTGGTTGCACTGGCGAGCGCCAGGCAAAGCAGTGCAAGGTGTTTGTTCATCATGATTTCCGAGAAGCTTCGCCGTTTTGGTCGAAGGGATAAGGGCTCAATGGTATTGCAATCGCGGTCTTTCGAGTCGATTCAGACCTTGAGACTAGGTTGCTAAATTACTCAATTGAATCATAACTTGGAAGTACAATCCGGTAACTTCCTTTTTTAATCGAGATCCTCAATGTTTAAAAGAATTGTCGCTGGCACAGTCACTATTTTATTCACTTTAGGTTTAACCGCTTGTGCGCCAACAACGCCATCCGCTCCGCTCGAAATTCGCTCTGGCGTGATCCAACAAATTACGGCAACGCAAATCGCGAATAATCACGAAACTGGCGTGGGGGCTGTGATTGGTGCGCTGGGCGGTTTGGGGGTTGGGGCGCTGATTGGCTCGGGCACGGGTAAAGCTGTCGCGATGGTTCTCGGTGCGGTGGGCGGTGCTGTGGGTGGTAATGAAATTCAAAAACATTATGACAAGCCCGTTGCAGGTCAACAGATTTTTGTTCGTACCAGCAGCGGTGTGTTAGTGACTGTCACGCAGCCGACCGGTAACTTTCGCGTAGGCCAAAAAGTTTATATCGAAGGTGCAGGTACTGATGCCCGTGTTGTGGCTCAGTAAGGGTTGAGGCAAAAAAAACCGCTGCAGTGCAGCGGTTTTTTTATTGGTGGTCGCTTAAGCTTTTTTGACCCAAGCGTTACACCATGCTGGCGCGGCGACAAGCTTGCCGGGGAAGATGGCACAGGTGCCGGCTTCGGGTGATTTACTGACGTACAGCTGGCAGTTACTGCAAACTTGGCCATCGACGTACTTCGGAAACTTGGCCTTATCGACTTGAGTGGCGACTGCTTTGTAGCCCAGCGCAACCGCTTGAGGCTCGGACTCACCGATCAGTGCTTGCGCGTTAGCTTGTTGTGCAAGAGGCAAGGTGGCCAGGCCGGCCGAGTACATCATGAATTGGCGACGTGAGGTTGTCATATCTGTATCCTGAGAATAAAAGTGCTTTGTGAGCGAAACAACGTACAGCTTAAATTAAACAACTGATGCGAAATTTGAGGGTTCAGCGAAGTCCTATACAGGGATCAATCACTCAACCTTGAGTCATTTTATCGCTTTCAACGTTTGCGTGTTGCGAGAGCAGTGTGGTTAATCTTGCGAAACTTGGTTAATCAGCATGACGCTTGTCGAATTCCCAAACATCTTCAAAGCCCATGAGTTTGGTCAGATCAGTAAAGTCGTACAACTCAACGGTGTTGCCTGTCGATGAACCAGTGCTTTTAAAGTGTTGGTAAACCTTCGTCATAGCCTGAACGCCTGCTAACAGCGCTGTCACCGGAAATATCGCCAACTTAAAACCTAGCCCCTCAAGGTCAGCCTTGCTTAAGACGGGTGTGCGACCTTTTTCAACCATATTCGCCAATAACGGCAAATCAAATGACGCACCGATCTTGCGCATTTCTTCTTCGGTTTCGGGTGATTCAACAAACAAAATGTCTGCTCCGGCTTTGGCGTAGGCCTCAGCGCGTCGTAGTGCCTCATCCAGCCCGAGCGTAGTGCGCGAGTCAGTGCGCGCAATAATCAAAAAGTCTTTTGATTGACGGGCCTCTGCGGCGACTTTGATTTTTTTGACCATATCCGCCATCGGGATCACTCGCCGTCCTGGTGTGTGGCCGCATTTTTTAGGAAACTCTTGATCTTCGAGTTGAATCGCCGATGCGCCGGCAAGTTCGTAGCCCTGCACGGTGTGGCGTACGTTTAACAAGCCGCCGTAGCCCGTGTCGCCATCGGCGATTAAGGGTGTTCGCGCCATTTTTGCCATGGCACCGACTCGCCCAACCATATCGCTATAGGTGGCCAGGCCCGCATCAGGTAAGCCCAGATGCGAGGCCACGGCGCCAAAGCCGGTCATGTACAAGGCATCAAAGCCAAAGCTGTCTGCCAGTCGCAGTGACACCATATCGTAGACGCCGGGGGCGGTTACTAGCCCAGGTTGTTTCAGACGTTCATGCAGCTTTGCAGGTTTAGAGTTTGCCATGTCGAAATACCTCAAAAAATTGAGTGCTTATCGTAGCAGGTCATGACGCGGATGTTGTGTGCTGACGAGACGGATTTTGCTTCAGTTCTTGAGACCATGACCGGCATCCCAGGCTGGCAGCGTTGGAGTCTGATCAGTAAACACTTGACGCGGTGCAGCGGGCAAGCCAAACTCAATACTTCGCAGCCGGGTCTGTAAATGAGGTTCATGATGGATGTTTCGAACCTGTCTTATTTACGTGTGTTGATGGATGTTGCGAGTGATTCTTATTTACCCAAGGGTGCTCCGATGAACGACCTCAGTCTGCCAAAAGCGGTTAGCCAAGCGGCGCTGTCTGCGCAAACCCCTAACCCTGGCCACCAAGCCCGTTTGCGTAGCCGCAACGGCGAGGCTCGCGGTCATACCGCAGGTGTCGCACCGGGCAACGTGCAGGGCAATTTGATGGTCTTGCCCAAAGATCTGGCAAGTGATTTTTTGCTGTTTTGTCAGCGTAATCCTCGACCCTGTCCAATTTTGGCCGTATCCGAACCGGGTAATCCTATGCTACCCAGCCTTGGCGAAGACGTTGATATTCGTTACGACATCCCGCGTTATCGTGTCTACAAAGACGGCGTCTTGGTTGACGAGCCTTACGATATTGCCAGTCAATGGCGCGACGATTTAGTGAGCTTTGTTTTAGGCTGCTCTTTTTCGTTTGAGCAAGCCTTGGTCGAAGCGGGTATTCCTTTGCGGCATCTCGAAGAGCAGCGTACGGTGCCTATGTACCGAACCAATATTGCAACGACGCCGGCGGGCGTGTTTCACGGCCCGATGGTGGTGTCTATGCGACCAATGCGTGCGGCTGATATTGTGCGTGCCGTGCAGGTTACTTCGCGGTTTCCGAGTGTGCACGGTGCGCCGGTGCACATTGGCATGCCGCACTTGATTGGCATTCAAGACATCAATCAACCGGATTTTGGTGAATCGGTCACCATCCATGAGGATGAGATGCCTGTGTTTTGGGCTTGTGGTGTGACGCCGCAATCCGTTGCGATGGCGATGAAGCCTGCTTTTTGTCTGACGCATGCGCCGGGGTCAATGCTTGTCACCGATCTGACGAATAATAGTCTGGCAAGTTTTTAATCGCCTTTGTTTGAAGAGCGGCTCGGCACTTTATCAGGGTCGCTCAACAAATTGTTAGTCGCCTCACGGGTTTTTAGCAAGGTGTGGCGTTTGCCGAAGCACAGCCGGCTTGCGGCTGCTGAGGTGATAGATTCTTTCTCTGTTGTCGATGTGTCATATTTTTAGGAGCTTATAAATGAACGTTTTAAATCGATCAATGATGGTCACAGCTTTGTTCACTGCAATGCAGCTATCGAACGTGTCAGCTCAAACAGCTGCAACGGGGCCCAAGATTGCGGTGCAAGCCATTACACAGGTGTCGCCAACGATTCCGCAGTACACCCAGGTGGATCAACCCATGTTGCGCGATGGTCTCAAGGCGGCCACCAACGGTCGGGTTGAAATTACGCTCTCGTCTTGGCCCGAGCGCAACGTCAATGGTCCTGAAGTGCTGCGCTTAGTGCGTTCGGGTCAAGTTGACATTGCAGCGGGTCCGCTCACCACAGTTTCGGGCGATGTGCCGATGCTCGATGGTATCGACCTTGCCGGTTTAAATCCTGGCATTGCACAGGCGCGCAAAGTCGCAGACGCGATGATGCCGGTTGCGAATAAAGAGCTTGAAAAATTAGGTATCAAACTTGTGGCAACGTACCCGTTCTCGGGTCAAATGTTGTTCTGCCGTAAGCCAATTGCCTCGTTAGCGGATTTGAAAGGCCTGAAAGTGCGAATCAACGGTCCCTCGGCAGGTGACCTGGTCAAGGCGTTGGGTGGACAACCTGTTTCACTCGCCTTTGGTGAAGTCTACACAGCGCTTGAGCGTGGCACCGTTGATTGCGGCATCACGGGTTCGGGTTCGGGCAATGGCGTGAAATGGCCAGAGGTGACAACACATCTTCACACGCTATCTTTATCCTGGTCGACCGCTGGTTACTTTGTGAATTTGGCTTGGTGGAACAAGCTTGAGCCTTCGATTCGTGCTCAGTTTGAAAAGACGTTTGCCGCAATTGAAAATGCCCAGTGGAAACTTGGCGAAGAGGCGACTGCTGATGGTGTGGCGTGTAACGTTGGCCGTGCAGAGGGTTGTTCGGGTAAATTGGCGACGCTGGTTAAAAAGCCCATGGCAGAAGTTAAGGCTCAGCCAAATGAGGCAAGCTTGATTCAGGCAAGTCTGGCTGACACAATCTTGCCCGCCTGGGTTAAACGCTGTGGCGATCGTTGCGGTGTGGTGTACAACGAGGTGATCGCACCGATCTCCGGTGTGAAGTACACCGCCGGTAAGTAAAGGTGTATCAAGGCCTTGAATGGCTCAGCCGCCGTGCGATGTGGATAGCGGGCTTTTGCTATCTACTGATCACGGCACTGATCTGTTTTGATATTTTTGCCAGAAAGTTTCTCGGATTTTCAACCGAATCCACCACTGAACTCACGGGCTATCTCATGGCCATTGGCATGAGTTGGGGGCTGGCTGGCACACTGTTTGAGCGTGGTCATGTGCGCATCGACGTACTGGTGCAGCGCATGCCTTTGCGTGTGCGAGTATGGTTGCATTTGGCCTCACTGCTTGCGTTAGTCATCTCAACCGCGTTCTATGTTTACGGTGCGGTCTCGATCGCACGCGACTCTTTTGCTTTTAATGCGACTGATCTCACCACCTTGCGCACGCCCCTAGTTCTACCGCAAGGGCTGTGGGCATCCGGCTTTGTGTTGCTATTGCTTGCAGCCCTTGCTCTGGCTCTGCGTTCAGTCGGGCAGTTAATGCGTGGCGACCTTGGCGCGATGGATCGTGCCTTAATGGCGCGTACTTACGAAGACGAAGCCGCTGAAACACTCGAAGCGGTTGCCGAGGCACAAGCACATATGCAGGCGCCTGGCTATTCGTCTACTAAGGTGGTTGCTGAGCAACAGGCACCTAGCCAGACCCCCAGCGTTTCGTCTACTCATAAACAGGGCAGTCAATGATTGCGATCGTCTTCATTGTGATCATGGCGATCGTGATTGGTGGTGCTAGCTTATTTGGCGGTGCTAATAGTGCCGCGGCCTTATCCGCGACGACGGTGCCTTGGTGGGCGTTATTGGCGGTACTAGGGGCTTTCGCCGGGTTTTTTGCGGGCGGTATCTATGTAGGGGCTGCGTTGTCCTCGCTAGCACTGCTGGCCGGCTTTTCGCTTTCAGATCGTCCGTTTTGGAACTTTCTGGGCGAAATGATTTGGGCGCCGTCTACCAACTTTGTGTTAGTGTCTGTGCCCTTGTTTTTATTGATGGGCGAAATTATGTTGCGCGCGGGTTTATCTGAGCGCCTGTACCGTGGCTTGAATGTCTGGATGGGCCGTTTGCCTGGTGGCTTACTTCACACCAATATTCTGGCCTGCGGAGTGTTTTCTGCGGTGGCGGGTTCAAGCGTGGCGACGGCAGCAACGATGGGGTCGGTGGCCTTACCGTATTTTGAAAAAAGTCATTATCCGCCAAAGTTGGTGCTCGGGTCTCTGGCTGCTGGCGGGGCCTTAGGTAACTTGATCCCTCCTGGTATCACGTTCATTATTTACGGTTTGATTACCGAGACCTCCGTCGGTGCGCTTTACATCGCTGCCATTGGCCCCAGTATTTTGGTCGTGCTCTTATTTGTTTTGGTGATCTTGTACTACAGCTACAAGCTTAAGCTGCGTGCGGATCCAAACGCCGTGGGCGTGACGTGGCGACACAAAATCGCAAGCTTGTCAGATTTATTGCCTACAGCGCTGTTAATTGGCTTGGTGCTCGGTACGATTTATGCAGGCTTGGCCACCCCGACTGAATCGGCGGCGCTCGGCGTGGCGGGCAGTCTGCTGCTCGCGCTGATTGACCGCAAACTTAACTGGAAAATGATCTCCGAGTCGTTGCATGCGACCGCACGCACCACGTCAATGATTGCGTTGATTTTGTTCGGTGCCTATGTGTTGAACTACATTTTGTCGGCCCTAGGTGTGCCGCAAATGCTGGCAAAATTCTTAACTGGCTTACCCCTGCCTGGGTGGGCCATCATGTTGGTCATCATTGGCTTCTATTTAGCGTTGGGCACCTTCATGGAAGGCCTGTCGATGGTGATCTGTACTGTTCCGCTGCTTTTTCCGGTGGTCAAAGCGTTGGGCTACGATCCAATTTGGTTCGGTGTCGTGATTACGATGCTGGTCGAGATCGCAATGATTAGTCCGCCTGATGGCACTGTGTTGTATGTCTTGCAAGGAATGCGACGACAACCTGGACCAATCACCGATGTTTTTTCTGGTGTGATGCCCTTCATGTTTGTCTACATGTTGGCCATTATCATTTTGATGGTGTTTCCGTCGATCGCGTTATGGCTACCTGCAGTCCTGTCTTGACTGACTTCCCGCTCTTAAGGGGAAGGATTTTTGCACATGTCGTTCAACTTTTTTAATTTCTTATTCTTCAAATGATGATGATGAAATCTCACCTGTATTTTTCTTGCGAAGCAGTTGGTGCTGATGGCACGATTACGACAACGCTAGTCTCGGTTGCCCCAAGGCATTATGTGATTGCTGGCTGGACAGGTCGTGATGCGGCGGCGATCGAGCATCATATTCACGAACTCGGTTTGATCGGTGTGCCTGCGCCCTCTACCGTGCCGCTTTACTACCGCGGCAGTTCTTTGTTACTGACACAGGCCGAAACGATTGAGGTCGTGGGGTCAGATAGTTCGGGCGAGGTTGAGCCAGTTTTGTTTTACTCCGGCGGTGAGTGGTGGCTGACAGTTGGCTCTGATCACACCGACCGTCGAGTTGAAACGTATTCGATTGCTGTGTCTAAGCAGTTGTGTCCTAAACCGACGGGCACTTCGGCTTGGCGGTGGTCTGACGTCTCGGCGTATCCAGATGAACTTGAGCTGATCTCACGCATTTTTGAAGATGGTAAATGGGTTGAGTATCAGAAGGGCGCTTTCGCCGCGATCCGGCCGCTTGAATCGTTGCGCAACGGCTGCTTCGCGGGCCCGCATATTGACGAAGGTAGCTTTGTTTCGTGCGGTACGCTTGGTGCCATCCCAAACGCCAAGGGTGAGGGCATTCGGGCAGCGACACAAATGGAACTTGAAATCCGTGACCCTCGGCGCAAACGTAGTATTAAGCATCGCTATTCGGTTGAAGTCTTGCCGCTCGTAGCGTGACGCTAGTTTTTTAGGCAGTGCCTGTATGAAGTCATCAGTGTTTCTGATTACCACGCAGGCGGTGATTTGAGGGGATTTAGCGATTACCACGACTCAACTCGAGCCCGTTTTAGTTCTGAGCATCTCGACCCACTTGATATCCTCCCCTCCCTGAACGGCGAGGTTTTACGCGCCAAGCACATAAATTTTTTCTAACACTTCTTTCTTTATTCATCATGACCCACATCACTCAAACTATCGATCAGCTCAACGCTCGCCTCGCACGTGGTGAAACGACCCGCGAAGCCCTTGTCTCGCAGGCCTTAGAAAATGCGACCAAGACGTCGGCTAACAGTGTCTTCACGTTGCTGTATCCAGAGGCTGCTCTTGCGGTCGCGCGTCGGGCCGATGCGCTGCAAGCTGCGGGGCTTGAGCAACCGGCCTTGGCCGGCTTGCCTGTGTCGATCAAAGACCTCTATGGCGTAGGTGGCGAAACCACGATGTCAGGCTCAATCGTATGCAAGGGTGAGCCGGTGCAAACGCATGATGCTCCCGTCGTTGCGCGACTGCGTGCGGCTGGCTCGGCTATTATTGGCAAAACGAATATGACCGAATTCGCTTTTTCAGGGATTGGCATCAACCCCCATTACGGTACCCCGGTCAATCCGACAGATGCTAAGGTTGCGCGCGTGCCAGGTGGCTCGTCATCGGGGGCGGCCGTTTCGGTGGCGTTAGGGTTGGCGGTGGCAGGTTTGGGTTCGGATACTGGCGGTTCGATTCGTGTGCCAGCCGCGCTGTGTGGAATCGTCGGTTTTAAAAGCTCTCAATTTCGTGTGCCTCTCACTGGGGCGATGGAGCTTGCCCGTTCGCTCGACACCGCCTGTGCGATGACGCGCAGCGTCCAAGATTGTTTGACTGTTGACGGTGTGTTGTCAGGCGCAATGCTGAAAGTCAAGCGCCGTCCCTTGTCTGGTATGCGCTTTGCCTTGCCCCAAACGACTCTTTTAGAGGGGTTAGATCCGACGGTGTCTAAGGCCTTTGCGCGCAGTGTGTCGATGTTGGCGGCCGCGGGGGCCCAGATTGTTGACATCCCGTTAGCTGAGTTATCCGAGATCCCTAAGCTCAATGCGCCTGGTGGCCTATCGCCGATCGAGGCCTATGCCGTGCATCATGCGCGTTTGGCTAAATCCAAAGAGGGCTTTGATCACCGTGTCGCCGCACGTGTTGCGTTAGGGGCGCCGGTGACGGCACAGCAGTATCTTGCAATGCTCGACAACCGGTTAGATTGGATTGCCAGAGTTGAGCATGCGATCGAGGGGTTTGATGCGGTGCTTTGCCCGACCACGCCGATTATTGCGCCAGAGATTGCCAAGCTTGAGGCCTCTGATGAAGCATTTTTTAAGGCAAATGGCCAGATGTTGCGCAACACGTTTGCTTTTAACTTTTTGGACGGCTGCTCGTTTAGCTTGCCTTGTCACATTGCCGGCGAGCAGGCGGTGGGGTTGATGCTGTCGTCGGTGAGGGGCGACGATGCTGCCTTGGCGGCTGTCGCGCTTGCAGTCGAAGCTGCCTTGGCGTCGCGCTAGGTCTGCATCTAGATGGCATGCGGTAAGGCAACCGTTCTAAAAATGGTAATCGGGTGAACTGGATGAGTGATCGTAGGTGTAAGACGGCCCGGGCAACGCGTTGAAAGCTCCTGAAATCGATCGAAACACCTGACCTTTCCCTCGCCCCTTACATCAAGCATCTAACGACTCTAAGCTACTCCTCAGTGTCACTCAACAGAGGAGTCGGTCAATGAGAGCCTTGCGTGGTATGGTGGTTGGGGTGTTGTTGTCGCTAACGGGTTGTGTGGCCTATGGCCCTGAGTCGGTGGCGCATGGTTACGGGTATGGTTCAGGGTATGCGTATAGACCTGCTCATCCTGTGTACGTTGGCCCCTACCCACCCATAGTTGTACCGGTCGTCAGATATCCGCGCTACCACCGTCACCACCGCTACCACGACCACCGCCGTTGGCGCCGTTAGGTGCTGTGCCTGACAAAGGCGCACGCTTTGGCTCACAAACCTGTAAAGTGTCGGCACTTGCCCAGTTTAGAGCTCACTTAACGAGCTCGGCCCACTGAGAGGCAAGCTTACACGGAGCAGCCATTGAAAGTCCCGCAACGTCTCGCGCCGCTGATCGAAGAGGGCTTAGTCGACGAAGTGCTCAGTCAACTCATGAGCGGAAAAGAAGCCACGGTGTACGTGGTGCGTTGTGGCGACTCTGTGCGTTGTGCCAAGGTGTACAAAGACGCCAAACAACGCAGCTTCAAAAACGCGGTGTCCTACACCGAAGGGCGCAAAGTTAAAAATAGTCGTCAGGCGCGCGCCATGGAAAAAGGCACACGCTACGGCAGGCAAATGCAAGAAGAAGCTTGGCAAAATGCTGAGGTCGATGCGCTATTTCGTTTGGCAAACGCGGGGGTGCGGGTGCCCCAGCCCTACATTTGCACGGATGGTGTCTTGCTGATGGAGCTCGTCACAGATGCTGACGGTCAAGTGGCGCCTCGCCTCAATGATGTCGAGCTCACCCCAGAGTTGGCGCTTGAGCATCATGCGTATTTAATTAACCAGGTCGTCCGGATGCTTTGTGCGGGGGTGATCCATGGCGACCTGTCTGAATACAATATTTTGATGGCGGCTAACGGGCCCGTGATTATTGATTTGCCGCAGGCAGTTGACGCTGCAGGTAATAACGAAGCTGCTGCGATGCTGTCGCGTGATGTACAAAATCTGGCCGTTTATTTTGGTCAGTTTGCGCCTCGGTTGCTGACAACGACCTATGCCAAAGAGATTTGGCAACACTATGTTGCTGGCACCTTAACGCCTGAAACCCCCTTGACGGGCTTTGTGGCGGCCGACACCACACCCGTTGATATGGCTGGCTTGCTGCAAGAAATCGAAGATACCCGTCGCGAAGAGCAAGAGCGTAGGTTGCGCCTGCAAGAGCGCGATTAAGTCAATCGTCAGTCACATGGCTATAATCAAGTGAACCTATATCTAATCATTTGAACCTTGCCATGACTGCACAACCTAATCTCGCTTTTCGCTCGCTCAAGTCTTCTGATCTTATGCCTCAGGCCGAACGCGAAGCGATCGTCGCAAACCCCGGTTTTGGTAAGTACTTTACCGATCACATGGTGTCGATTGACTGGACGCTCGAGCAAGGTTGGCACGACGCCGTGCTTAAGCCTTACGGCCCCTTGATGCTTGATCCGGCTTCGTCGGTTTTGCACTATGCCCAAGAAATATTTGAAGGCCTGAAAGCCTACCGTCACCCCGATGGTTCAATCTGGACGTTTCGTCCTGAACAAAACGCTGCGCGGATGCAACGCTCGGCAACGCGGCTCGCCTTGCCACCGTTACCAACAGATTTGTTTCTTGAGTCGATTAAGCAACTTGTTGCCGCCGATGCAGCCTGGGTACCAGGTTCAGGCGAGATGAGTTTGTATATTCGTCCTTTCATGATCGCCAACGAAAGCTTTTTGGGTGTGCGCTCGGCGCACCGTGCGGCCTACTATGTCATCGCAAGTCCAGCGGGCCCTTACTTTGCCAAGGGTGTCGCGCCTGTGATGATCTGGCTGGCCGAAGATCATGCTCGTGCGGCCTATGGTGGCACAGGTGCTGCCAAGTGTGGTGGTAACTATGCGGCTTCTCTGTTGCCGCAGCAAGAGGCCTACGAAAACGGTTGCCCACAAGTGTTATTTTTAGATTCGCAAGAAGGTAAGTACGTTGAAGAGCTCGGTGGAATGAACGTCTTTTTGGTGCTTAAGGATGGCACGCTCGTCACGCCAGAGTTAACGGGTAGCATTCTTGAAGGCGTCACGCGCATGAGCATTATCCAACTTGCACGCGATCGTGGTCACCAAGTGCAAGAGCGCAAAATTACCATTGACGAGTGGCGTGATGGTATCGCTTCAGGTGAAGTCGTTGAAGCGTTTGCCTGTGGTACGGCAGCCGTGGTGACGCCGATTGCGGCACTCAAAGGGCGTGGCTTTATTGCGGGTGACGAACATGCATCTGCCGGCAAACTTACCATGTCACTACGACAAGAGCTCACCGATATTCAATCAGGGCGCTTACCCGATCGTCACGGTTGGCTGCAGCGTTTGGTGTAACGGCTTCGCTTCAGGGCTTGCAGCAACTCAGCTTGACTTGAGTGCCAGCGAAAGCATTAGTTGATATTGTGCGGCCTCAAGGTAGGGTTGCTTGTTCATTAAATCCATTAACAGTTGATCGGCCAAGATAACTTGATCAGCAGGTAACTCTTTCATGACGGCTGAATACACCGCAAAGCGACCACCGTTTGCCCAGGCTTGAATCGCCTGTTCGTGTACCTGTGTATGTTGGAGTTTTTGTTGAGTGCGTTTCAGGCGTTGTCGGTCGGCTTCGACCGTGCCGTAGGAGGTTCGTGTCTCGGTTTGCCCCGAGCCCCGCAGAACCCTGAGTCGCGCCGCAGTGCGGATCGTGAGGTAATCAGCTTGGGTGGTGAGCTTTGCGCGTTCAAGCTGTTGGATTTGCTCGAGCAGTAATTCAGGCTGAGCATCAACCTGAGTCGTGAGTTTTTTTAAACTGGCGGGCACGCGGTGCCCGCGTTGCTCAAGCAAGGTTCTATAGCGTTGCGCAGTGAACTGCGTTTGGCTTGAAGGGATTGAACGTGGGAGTGGCATCGGCAGGTCACCTTAATGTAGCATAGTATATCTTAGCAAAATAAATTAGTACATTTTTATTGATTTATACAGTACATCTTGACCGAATAGTGCTATTCAAAGTATTGAAAATATTGATGAATTCAAAAATTATCCAGCTTAGTTGTATCGTGATCGGCGGTTTGTCGTTGCTCTGGCCTGCAATCTATAACGGCTATCCATTGCTCTACAGCGACTCGCATGTCTTTATCTCGCAGCCTGTGCCCGGCTTTATGAATTGGGATAAGCCTTACATCTATGGGCCTTTGATACTTTTATTTCACGCGTGGCAAACGCTTTGGTTAGTGGTAATTGCACAGGCGTTGCTAGTGTCGCATTTGCTCTGGTTGGTGATTGTGACCTTGACGCCTGAGTCAAAGGCCGTTCATGCGGCGTCACCCCGCCAACGTCTAGTTTCGGCAACCTGGCCTGTCGCCAAGCGTCATCTGCTTGTCTGTGGGGTGCTTGCATTAGCGAGTACAGCCCCCTGGTTCGTTAGTTTTCTAATGCCTGATATTTTTGCGGCAATAGCGGTGTTGTGTATTTTTTTGTTAGGTTTTTCGACGCGTTTGAGTCGTGTTGAGGTGGTGTGGTTGGTCGTGCTTGGTGCTTTGGCGATCTCGGTTCACCTTTCGCATCTTGTGATTGCTGCGGCCTGTTTGTTTGGCGTGCTCTGTCTTGGTTTGCGACGCCTCGCGCTCGCGGTATTGCCCTTGGGTTGCGCCATCGCACTGTTGCTTGGCACTAATTTGTATGCGTTTCAAAAGGCTACGATCTCACCACATGGTTCAGTCTTTATGCTTGCTCGTTTGTCGGGCGATGGCAACACCAAAGAGATACTAGAAAAACACTGTGCACAAAAAAACTGGTATCTCTGCGCCTGGGTCGACCGTTTACCTACCGACAGCGATGAGTTTTTATGGGATGAAAAGGGTCCTGTCTGGAGCCATCCAGGTGGACCAATCGGCTTGTCACCAGAGGCCTCAGAGATTGTGTCCTACGTCGTACGGACAAGGCCTTGGCCTGTCTTGCTCTCTGGCCTAAACAATATGGCCCGGCAGTTGTGGATGATTCAATTGGGCGACACCTTGCATTCTGATCATCTGGACGTGACGGTGGCTAAAAGCGTGCGCGAGCATTTTGCAGCGGCAGAGCTAGAGAGCATGAACGGTTCTCGGCAAATGAACAACACGCTGGTCGCAGATGCTGTCTGGTTCAGTCGTCTGAATGTCGGGGTGTTTTATTGTGCGGCAGTATTTGGCCTGTATGTGCTATTCGTTGCGTGGCGTAAGCGCAGCGCGCGGCTCACACAAACTCTTACCGCTCTTGAGCGCGAACACACTAAGTTAGTTGTGAGTTTTATTTTGATGCTTTGGCTAGGTGTTGTGGCCAATGCCTTCGCAACCGGGGCGCTCTCTAAACCACACCATCGGTATCAAGCCCGTATCGCTTGGTTGCTGGTGTTGCCCCCGCTGCTGTTATGGCGCAATGCAGTGCCGAGCACTGCCTCGAAGCCGATATAGCTTCGGGGCTGCGCTCGGGTTGGTTCAATCATTCGCGTTGAATGTTGCTGACCTTGATGACGGTCGCCCATTTAGCGATTTCACCATCCACAAAGGCAGCCAGCGCTTGGGGTGTACTACCCTCAAGCTCAATTGCCTGCTGCACCAACTTTGCCTTGAGTTCAGGGTCAATCAGTACCGCATTGATATCGCGATTTAAGCGCTCGATGATTGCAGGCGATGTGCCAGTCGGCGCAAAAAAGCCGTAACTTGCAATCGATTCAAACCCTGGATAGCCCGACTCGGCAACCGTAGGTAAGTCAGGCCTGAGGGCCGAGCGCTTGGCAGTGGTGATTGCCAGCGCGCGCACTTTGCCGTCTTTGAGCATTGGCAAATAGGGTGGCAAGGTATCAAGTGCCATCGTGACTCGCCCAGAAATGAGATCAGGCATTAAAAGCGAAGTGCCCTTATAGGGGATATGCAAGACGTCAATGCCTGCAGCAACTTTGAACATCTCACAGGTTAAGTGAATCAAGCCCCCGGTACCTGACGAACCACAGGTGAGTTTGCCTGGCTCTTTTTTGGCTAAAGCAACAAGTTCGGCCAAATTTTTGACTGGCAACTCGTTACTGATGACCACGATATTACTCAGGGTGCCCGCCATCGAAATCGCAGTGAGATCCCTCTTGAAGTTGTAACCTGGGTCTTTGTAATAACTGACCGCGATCGAGTGCGAGCCAATCGAACCCATCAGGATGGTGTACCCGTCTGGCGCTGCCTTCGCAACGTAGGCTGCACCGATATTGGCACCTGCGCCTGGCCTGTTTTCGATCACCACAGACTGCCCAAGTTTCACAGCCAGTTTTTCTGTGATCGCGCGAGTCAGGATATCAGTCGCGCCACCGGCCGGAAACGGCACAACAACTTTAAGAGGTTTGGATGGATACGAGTCTTGTGCCAGCGTGGGGGCAGACATACCCGCGCCAAGAGCCAAGATCGCCAACATTGATTTTAAGTAACGATTCAAACGCATGAGGTTTTATCCCAAAAAGTGAAAGTACATCATAAACCTCAAGCAAGAAGTGTGCCGACACTCTGGTCTAAAGAGGACATTTCGCCGCCACAAACTTAGCATTTGTGCACCTCGGTTGCTGCCATAGTTCCTGGGTTAGTGCGCAGAAAGCCGGCGCCCCAACCTGATCATGGGCTTTTCAACTGCGTAATAAATGAGGGCCGAGAGGGCGATCGAGCCGAGTACAGACAACAGCAAATACACCCCGAGGTGGGCGTTGGCGAGCCCGGGCAAACGATTGTCACGTAGCAGCACAAAGAGCGTGTAAAACACAATTGGATGAAACAGGTACATTGAATAACTGATGTCGCCTAACCAAGTGGTGAAACGACTGTTGATCTGTAGTTTGGTCGACAATAAGATGAACAAGCCAAGCCCGACAGACACCGGTGGCATAAATACCGATAATTTTGATGTAAGGGCGCTCGGCAAGTACGCGTAAAAGATCCAGTTGAGTACGGGCAGGGTGCATACAGCTAGCGGAAACAAAATCAAGACAGCTAGAATCGCTCGAGAAAAGGGTGGGGTGCCTTCAGCTTGATCGCGATCATGCCAGCAGCGAAAAAGAGCGCCCCAAAACATCACCGAAACAAACAGCGCGTATTCAGTGAGGTAGTTCAGAAATGGGCCCGCGCTAGTCGGATCAAGCCAAGTGGGGTTCAACAAGTGCACGCATCGCGGAAGCACAATAAAAATGATTGGGCCTGCAAACATGCTCACCACTAACCCACGCGGTTGCTGCAGTGCTCCTAGTGTAAATAGACACGCGCAGGCAATATAAAAAATCAACTCAAGGCGTAAGGTCCAGTAAAGTCCTAACACGTCTGGTGCGCCCAAGACGCTCTGAATCATTGTTAGATTTAACAATACCGTCTGGAGTGAGAAGGGCGTCATGAATAAGAGCCCAAGAAGGGCTGCGCCCACGACCGACAGCCAATAGGCCGGATACAGCCTGAAAACTCTGCGAATCAAAAAGACTCGTAGCGCGTCTGCTTTGGTTTGATTGCCAATAGCGCGCAAACTCGAGGGAATCACAAAGCCACTGATGGCAAAAAATAGTATGACTCCAACGCGTCCGGTATCGAGCGCCGCTGAAAACGCATAGAGTAGGTCACCCACTGGTGGAGTAGGCAATTGCTTAAACGCGTCGGTGGCGTGCAGCCAGATCACTAAGATGGCTGCAAGCCCGCGTTGTGCATCGATATAGCCAAAGCGTTTAGGCAGTGCTGTCACTACCTTTAATCCGCTTGAATCTTGTTATCTTTAATGAGCTTGCCATACAGGGCGTATTGTTTTTGTGTGGCTTGGGCAAACTCTGCAGCACTTGTGCCGCGTATGGTCACGCCTAAGCCCACCAGGCGCTCACGTGTTTGCGGATCAGTCAGTGCCTTTTGCATTTCAGCGTTTAATTTCTCAATGATAGGTTTGGGAGTCGCAGCGGGGGCAATCATCGCAAACCACGAGTTAAAGAAAAAATCGCTGACACCGGCCTGCACAACGGTTGGCACCTCTGGATATTGTGCAAGGCGCTCGGGTGTCGAGACCGCTAGCAAGCGCAACTTACCACCCTGAATCAGTGAGGTGACCGTACCTAGGCCTTGATAAGACACCTCAACTTGCCCTGCGGCGGCAGCAACGGCTGCGGGTGTGGCGCCCTTGTAAGGGACGTGCACTAGGTCGATACCCGTGCGTTGAGCAAAGAGCGCCATGGCAATGTGCTGTGGGCTGCCGCTGCCGCCTGAGCCATAGTTAATTTTGCCAGGGTTTGCCTTGGCCGCCGCAATAAAATCATTGAGAGTTTTATAAGGCGATTGGTCTGCCACCACGATGCCCCACTCAATCGTGGCGACCAGTGAAATCGGCTCAAAGTCTTTGAGCGCATTCCAGGGGATGTTCGAATAAATGTGTGGCAACATCGTCAAGATGCTGTCATTGACGCCACCGATTGTGTAGCCATCCGGCGCCGCTTTGGCGAGACGATCAGCCCCAATGAGCCCCGATGACCCAGTGATATTTTCAATTACGATGGGTTGCCCCATGTTCTGTGCCATCTTGGCGGTTAACAGGCGCGCCGCACCATCCACAGCACTGCCAGCCGCTAGGGGCACAATCATGCGAATGGGTTTAGTGGGGTAGCTGTCTTGCGCTTGTGCTTGCGTGAGACCAAACGATGCGAGCGTGAGCAGCGCCAGCATCAAGCCCTTTAACCAGTTTGCTGAGACGGCGTGGTCTTTGAAACGACTTTCTGAGAGCCGATGGCCTTTTAACCATTGTGCAGAGAAGCTTTCGACTTGTAACCAACTTGCTGAGGTGGGGATCCGAGGCATGAGATTTCCAAAAGTTAAACAGTGAGTGCTGCGATACCAAGTTCAGTTGCCAAGGCATTTAAATCTGCAACGAGAACCGGAGCAAGAGGGATCCCTTGCTCTTTGTAAGCCAAACGTTTTGCATGGCTTTGCTCGCCAGGCAGCCACACTCTGTCAACCCCAGGCAGGCGTTCGCTTGCACGTAGATCTTTGACAAGCTGATCGACCGCGCCTTTAAAGAAACCGGGTTCGCCAAAGGCCTTTAAATCAATCACTAGGATCGCTTGTCCGGTATTGGTGGGCGTGACGTGATCTTTATTGAAGTCAACGACGTCTTTGCCCATTGAAGCGCCCTGTAGTGTGCCTGCCAGCAGGCCAACGATCAAGGCGAGGCCATACCCCTTATGCCCGCCAATTGGCAATAAAAAGCCTTCATCGGCACGGTTAGGATCGGTGAGAGGGCGGCCCTGGCGATCGATCATCCAGCCTTCGGGCATAGTTTCACCACGCTTGGCTTTAGCTTTAACTTTGCCGTAAGCCGCTACAGTGGTTGCCATGTCTAGCACGACGGCAGGTTCGCTTCCTGCGGGGATCCCCGCGGCGATTGGATTGGTCGAGAGCAGCATATCCATTCCGCCCCAAGGCGGTAAATGGTTGGCATTGCCCACTGCAAAATACAAACCAATCATGTCGTGCTCGATTGGCATGCGCGCATAGAGCGAGGCGGGGCCTGCGTGATTACTATTGCGCGTGCCAACCCAAGCGACGCCCGCATTGGCGGCTTTTTTGATCGCGAGCTCAACCGCGTGCGACACCACCAGATGCCCCATCCCGTTGTCGCCATCAACCACGGCCATGGCGGCCTTGTCTTGTACGACTTTGATTTGCGGGTTGATGTTGATGCCACCTGCTCGAATGCGCTTGACGTATTGCGGTAAGCGAATCACGCCGTGACCGTCAGAGCCCTGCAGATCGGCTTGCGCCATCAGTGAGGCAACTTTGTTTGCGTGCTCAGCGGGCAGCCCGTTGGCTTGCAACGCACGCGCGATGAAGTCTTTGAGCGCATCGAACTGAACGATGATTGAAGTGTGAGCTGCGGGCATGTTGACTTGTAAAGAGGTGTGTGGAGGACGCGTGCAATAAAAAAGTCGATGAGCAATGGTAGGCCAAACACAGAATGGCTACCAATTTTTTAAGTGGATGTCGCTAGTTAGTTTTGCCAGCGTCAGTCCAGGCCGGCACGCGCCCGAGCTGCTCGGCTTCGTGCCAGGCAAAATTCAGTTCTACCTTAATCCCGTTGATCGGTTCGCGCATGAACAACTGATATAAATTTGAGTTATGCGCTTTGCGCTCACTAAATTCGATTCCGTTCTTAGACAGGCGCTCGATAAACTCAGCCAATCCATCGCAGTTCAAGCATAGGTGGTCGATTCGCCCTGAACCCAAGGCACCTGCTGCCGAATAGTCAATGTTTGTTTGATCGGTCGGGGTTTGCAGATACGTATCTTGATGCGCTGAATGCCTGGCTTTGCCGATATGCAAGACGTCTTGCTCACCGATATATAGCCAATACACCGGAAACCCAAACTCAGGATGAAACCCATTGGTGAAGCCGAGATTGTTGCAAAACCAGTCGCGCGTGCCCTCAGGGTCGTGCGTCAGGATCAGTACGTGTTCTAAAAATCGTAAACCCATTTTATGCCTTAGCTAAAATCGTTTCTATTGAGATCAATAACAGCGCCTAGCATTTAAGCGCGTCGAGATAGTGTTGCACAACTGACTTGGATAGCTTTTGGCGCTCGCGCTCAACAATATATACCGTGGCGCGCCGCAGCTGTTCCAGCTCTAACTGCGAGCCCGAAATAATCTGTACGCCTTGTTGCAAAAAGCTTGACTGCAATACGCTATCTTGTTGCGCCGCAAGGGCGCGTTGTTGTTGGGTGGCTTGCGATGCAGCCTCTTGAAGCGCCTGCTGTTGTGGCTCGGATAAAGAGCGAAACCAAGGCTCGTTGCAGACCAGCAAAAGTACTCCGAAAAAGTGGCTCGTTAAGCTTAGGTGTGGGTGGTGCTCATAAATTTTAAAGTTGCTGTAATTTGTGAGTGGATTTTCTTGTGCCTGGACTTGACCCGAGCGAATCACACACATCAAGTCGCTGACATCGGTTGTTACAGCCTGAAAACCTAAGGCATCTAAAGACTCTCGATAAATCGCACTGTCCAAGGTGCGAATTTTTAAGCCTAGACAGTCTGCAGGTTGACGCACCGGACGCACGGCATTTGAAATATGTCTAAAGCCATTATCCCAAAAGCCTAGTACCCGATAGCCTGAGTGTTGTGCGAGCGCGCGAGTCAACGATTGACCTGCGATTTGGTCTAGTGCTGCCAAGGCTTGCGTGCGCTCGGTCACCGTGAAGGGCAGATCTAGTACAGCTAAATCTGGGGCGAGCGCGGTTAAATAGCCAGACGCCACGTAACAAAGTTGTCGCTTGCCTGTGTTGACGCTCTGAAACAAGCGCCCGGCCGTTTCGCCCTGCGCGGTGACATCGAGAGTTGTCGCGACCGGCCCGAATAACTGACTCGCGTTGAGTGACTGAGCAAGTGACAACAGAGAGGTGCTTAAAATGGATCCAGCACCTTGATAACCGGCCAGTTCAATGGTCGTTTGTGGAGACAACACTTCAGGTGCCTTGAATATTAGAATCCTTGATAATTTTTTGCCACTTCGTGTAGTCAGTCTTCATAATGTTTATCAATTGCGCTGGCGTGCGCGGCCAAGGGTCTAAGCCCGCTCTGAGCATTTTCTCTTGAACGGCTGGGTCGTTGACGACGGTGGCGGTTGCGGCACGTAAGTCGCTCAGAGCGCCAGCCGGAACCCCTTTTTGCGCAAACAAAGCGATCCACGATGAGTAATCGTAATTTTTGATACCTTGCTCGATCAGGGTTGGTATCTTTGGATATTGTGGGTGTCGCTCGGTTCCGCAATAGCCAATCAGGCGAATACGTTTTTCGGCCAAAAAAGGTTTTGCTAAAGACAGTGCCATGGGCATGACTTGAACCTCGTTTGAGGCAACAGCCAACGTTGCCTGGCTTGCGCCACGGTAAGGCACATGAATCAACTTCACGCCAGCATACGCATTAAACATCTCACCGGCTAAATGTTGAGGGCTGCCAATTCCTCCTGAGGCGTAATGGATACGATCTGGCTCTTTGCGAGTTTGTTGTACAAGCTCTTCGATATTATTGATGGAAGACTGAGCAGGGACTGCAAAAAAAGTTGGTATGTTCGCGATGCCGGCAATCGGTTCAAATTCGGTGAGTGTGTCGACTTTGACGTTTTGTGGTTGCAGGTGAGGCAAGATTGTCAAAATGCTATTGTTTAGCGCTGCTAGAGTTTGGCCATCAGGCTTGGCGCGTGCCATGCGATCAAGGCCAACAAGGCCGCCCGCACCCGTGATGTTTTCAACGACAAAGTTGATACCCATCTGCGTAGAAAGTGCGCTGGTGACGTAACGCACTGCGATGTCTGAAGCGCTGCCGGCCTGCAAGGGGAGCCCCACGGTCACCGGATTGCCGAAGCTGTGTTTTTGAGCCATTGATAAACTGGGCCAAAAGGCGACGCCACAGGCTGCTGCGCCTGCTTTGAGAAAGGTTCTTTTAATCATGAGGTCTCTCGCTGCCCACGTTAGGGTCAAAAGGTTTAACCTTGGTATTTGAAATTTACTCTGTTTTTTTGGTTTAAAGGGTCGCAAATGACTGCAAACGCCTTGAATGTGTTGGGCACTAAACTAATGCCCTGTTCTTACGACCCGTTGACCGGCTTCTACCGCGACGGTTGCTGCAACACCGACATGCAGGATTTGGGTAGCCACGTCGTTTGCACCAAGGTCACCCAAGAGTTTTTAGAGTTTTCGGCAAGTCGTGGCAATGATTTGTCGACACCGCGTCCTGAGTATCGCTTTGCCGGTTTGCAAGAGGGTGATCGGTGGTGCTTGTGTGCGTTGCGCTGGAAAGAAGCGTTGCACGCGGGCGTTGCCCCCTTGGTGATCCTTGAAAGCACTCATGCGAAAGCGCTAGAGTTTGTGACGATCGAGCAGTTACAAGAGTACGCGCTGCAAACTGAAAAGTGATGTCCAAGACCTTAACGGTTGGCCTGCCAGAGGATTGACTCGCTAGGTGTTCGCTTGCTTAGAGATAGCTTGTTGGCCGGTTGCTAGAGTGTAATCCCCTCGTGCGCTGCGATCAGTTCAAGCGCGTGCTCGAACAGCGCCCGCGCCTGGCCAGAGACTTCAGCTAAATGTTCATGCAATTGTTGGTCAGTTGAATTTTTGTTTAAACATTCTTGACTGTACTGCTCAAAGCTCGATAACTGCGTAAGCAGCTCAGCGACATGGCGTGGGCATTCGCACAAGACTGCAGTTGAAATATTAGCCACTCGCGAGAGCGTTTCATCCGAATATTTTTTTGGTGCGGCTTTGCGGCTTGCGTGTGGCGGAACGACAGCTCGCAGAGCCTGTTCAAGGCTGACGTTTCGAACCCATTCACTGAGCTCTGCGTCTGAGATTGAGTCTTTGTGCACCGTAATGCCGGCGTTGCTAAGTGTTTGTAGATTGTTGCTTGCGCCGTACACATACAACAACAACGTATGGGTTGCCCGACTTTTGCGGACAAAATCAAGGAGCTCTGAAACAGTGCTCTCTTGAACCGTATTCAGACGAATCAAGAGCAGGTCGACTGAGGTGCGTTCGGTGGCCGCGCGTGCGGTGGCTAGGTCTGAGAAAACCTTGGCATGCTCGCTGTGATCTGCAAAGAGCCCAAGTTTGTGGCGGGTTGAAGCCAGCCGTTGCGCTAACCCTGTGCCGATCACGCACGCGCGCAAGGGCGTGGCTTGCGTTGTGGCCTGCTGCAGAGCTGAAGCCGATAATCCTTGCGTATGTAAAAGTCGCAGCTGCGTGCTATCAAGTGTGGCAATACCACTGACCGCGTGACCTTGTTCGCTGAGTTGTTTGAGCAGAGTGGCACGCATGACATCGTCTGGCCCATAGAGTCGGTGCTGTCCAAGCGTTTTAGTGGGGGCAAAAGCTCGGTAACGGGTCTCCCAAATTCGCAGAGTCGTGACGGGCACATTTGCAAGCTTAGAAACCGCACCAATGCGGTAGGACAGAGAGGGCGCAAGAGAAGACATAAATATAAGTAAAATTTAATTTGAATAGAATTTGAGTAGATTATATCAAATATATTTGGATATATTGCTTATTAATCTACTCATTATTTGATTTTTATCGAAAAAATTGATATAAAAGTGTTAATTTCTACTCATTGAAATAGATTTGGAGTTCGCCATGCTGTCGAATAGAGCTTTGAGTGCTTTAAACGCAACTGTTTTTATTGCGGCAAAAGGGCACCAGCACCCGCCAACCACCCGTGAACTATCTGCAGCCTTAGGCTTGTCGGTATCGTCGTTGCACGGCATGCTTAAGTTGCTTGACGATCACGGCATTGTTCGTTCGTTCAGGGGCGCCGAAAAGCGATACGAGATCAAAGCCGATCCAGCCACAATGACGGCCTGGGACGTCGTGCAGATTTTTGACGATCCGCACCCACCGGTTGCTCAAAATGCGAAAGAAAAAGACACTGTTTCTTACGAATACGAAAATACCTATTGTGAAATGTTGAAAGATTTTTTGGCTTCACAAAAAATCATTGATCAAATTGCTGGGGTGAGTTCGAGTCCTAGTACGAATATGAGTATGAATGCGAGTTCTGGCGCCCTTGCATGGGCCTGATCGAGCCACTCACCGAGGCTGAGCGGTCTCGACTCATCGAGATGGCATGGGAAGATCGAACGCCTTTCGAAATGATTCGTTTGCAGTACGGCCTGACTGAGGCCTCGGTGATTGACTTTATGCGTAGCAACATGAAAAAGAGTTCGTTTAGGATGTGGCGCAAGAGAATGAATGGGCGCCTGACTAAACATCAAGCCTTACGAAGTTCTAGCAAGGCGGCATACAGCCTGACCAACGATACAGCATTGAACAAAAAAGGCTCAACAGCATGACTTGGGTGATGACATGAGCGAAGATCTTAGATGTTGCGGTTCAGGGACTTGCATCATTAACCTTGAAGGGCTCTGTTGGTGTGGCCAACAATGGGATGGCCAACAGATGCGTCACCAACCGATCGATTCACCCTTGAAATCTACAAAGTGCGCAGACGATTTAGGCGCCAACGCATCGAGCGCCTCAAGCAAACCGTCGACTGATTCACCCACTGGGGTGCAGTGATCGGGAGTCGCAAAGGGTTGAGATAAAGGCGACGCGACAGTACCTGGTTGCAACGCTGCCAAAATCGCTTGTGGATTTTTACGCGCAAACTCAATTGCGGCCGTTTGTAAAAACATATTGATTGCGGCCTTTGAGGCACGGTAGCCGTACCAGCCACCCTTTGAATTGTCGCTGATGCTTCCGACGCGGGCAGACAGCTTAGCGTAAATGACCCGTTCTTTTGCGAACAGCGGTAAAAAATATTTGAGTAATAAGGCAGGGCCGATCGCATTGACTTGAAAGCTGCGCATCAGGCGTGCTGCGTCCAATGCGCCTAAGTGCTTTTCAGGGCCTTTGCCGTCAATCGTCAGGGCGCCAGTTGCATCAACGATTAAATGAAAGGGTCCTTGTGTGGCGCACGAGGTCGCGGCTGCAACGAGACTAGCCTCATCCTCAAGCGCAAACCCGGGCATGTCATGCCTTGAGACTTCAATCACGAGCGCGCAATTTGGATCTTGCCTGAGCGCGGCAACAAAACCCGCACCAATCGTGCCCGATGAGCCAATGACGATCGCACGATAACTCGAACCCAAAGAGTGCATGACGTAAACCGCCGTTATGAATAAGATGCCGCGCAGATTACAAGAGCCGAACGGCCTTCGCGCGAAAGCCCTTATGGTGGTTACACACGCCATATCATTCAAAAAAGATGTCGTCTGTCAGATTAATCTTTTTTTGTAGACAGATGCTGACAGCGTTATTCCGCTTTGATTTCGGCTCGCTTAATTAAGGTGCTGTACATCGAAAGCTCGCGTTTAATTAGCTCTGCAAACTCAGCTGAAGAGCTACCCACCAGATCGTTGCCTCCCTTAGTCTGCAAAGCTTCAATGACCTCGGGGTCTTTTACCGCCTGAACGCTAGCAGCATTGAGCCGTTCGATGATGGCTGGATCGGTACCGGCCGGAGCAAGTAAACCTATAAATTGCGTAATATCAAAATCCTTAAAGCCCGCCTCTTGCATGGTGGGGATATTGGGTAGCGAACGCGCGCGTGTTGGCCCTGACACCGCGAAGGCCTTTAACCGCTTCTCTTGTATTAAAGGCGAGGCGGTTAACACGGTATCGAACGTAAAGGCGAGTTGCCCGCCCAGCAGATCCACGAGAGCTGGCGCGCTGCCTTTATAAGGGACATGATTAAATTGTGCACCACTTAAGATCGAAAACATTTCGCCGGCCAAGTGGCCCCCGCCGCCGATGCCGGTTGAGCCGAAACTAAGCTTGCCTGGCTGCGCTTTGCCCTGCAGCACCGCATCGTTCAACGTGTTGATCGATGAGGCTGCAGAGACGACCAATACGTACTGAAACGACAAGATCTGACTAATTGGTTGCAAGTCTTTGATTGGATCGTAGGGTACCTTGGCATACAGGACTGGGTTGATCACAATAGGACCGCTCGCGGCCATCAGCAGCGTGTAGCCGTCTGCTGGCGCTTTGACAACCGCATCGGTACCGATCATGCCGTTGGCGCCGCTGCGATTTTCAACAATCACCGTCGTGTTGAGCAGGGCCCCCAGCTTTTTGGCAATGACTCGCCCAGTAATGTCGGCATTGCCTGCGGCTGGGTAGGGCACAACCACTTTGATAGGACGGTTAGGGTAGGGCTGGTTCTGGGCATGGGCTGACCCAAGTCCGAGCGCCCCGAGAGCACAAGCCAAAAACCAAAACCGAGCGCGAAAGTAGGGGGTGTACATAGTGTTTGTGCCGAAAATGTGTGACTTGGATTAAACTTCATCGCCAATTTAGCTCAATATCTTAGTTGCAGCTCTAATCTACTTAAAGAAAAATTATGCGTGAATTTCAAAGATTCATCCGTCTGGTAACAGCTGCAGGTGCCTTGCTTTTGGGTATCGGCTGTGCTCAGACGGTTGAGCCGCCGAGTGGCCCCGCGGTTGGGGTGCAGACGACCGAGCAGCTGAGTCGCTCCTCAGTGGGGTCTCAGACGACAGAGTCGCCGCCCAGCCCTGTTGTAGAGGTACAGACGACCGAGCCGTTGCGTAGCGCCGCTGTTGGGGTACAGGCGGCCGAGCTGTCGCGTAGTCCTGCCACGGCGCCACAGCCGTCCGAGCCGACACGCAATGCTGCCATGGTTGCGCAGCCAACCGGGATACCGAGCAGTGCTGGTGCGGTCGCTGTCGCGGCAGACATGAAAGATACGGCGGCCTCAGTGCGCAATGCCGCAATCCTGTTGGCGGGCCAAGAACCAGTCACCGGTTTGCCGCCGGCACTGGCGCAAAGCCCTCGTTGGGCCGCTTTTGCCAAAGAGGTGACTGCAAATTGGGCGCGCTACAGTCAAAAGATTGCAGACCCGATGTCGCAGTGGGCCTTGGCTGAGTTGCCCGTAGCACCCGACACGGTGTTTTATCCTTTTTCTGGCCCTGACTTTGTGACTGTGCATCAGTTGTTTCCGACGGCACAGCGCTACGTCATGGTAGCCATGCAAAACGCTGAACGACCGTTGGATTTAGCCAATCTTGCCCCCGATCTCATCGACCCGAGTCTTGCTGTGCTGACCTCAGCCTGGCAACACTTTGGCGAGAATGGTTTTTATGTGACTTCGTACCTCGAAAAGTATTTGTACTCAACCCGTGCCAACATCGGTGCCAGCACGTTTATTGTGAGTTTTTTGACCTTGCAGGGCTTTGAAATTGAACGTGTTGTACCCATACAAGTTGCTGCAGACGGCTCGTTGCAAGAGCTCTCGCCAGACATGCCGCGTTGGCGGTCGGTGCGAATACAGGCCAGCAAGCAGGGTAAGTCGATTGTTGTCGATTATCTGAAAATTGATCTGTCAAACCCAGGGCTTCAAGGCGCGCCACAAAATCTTGCCCTGATCGGCACTCTCACAAAATACCCCGTGTTGTTTAAGGCGGCCTCGCATCTGCCACAGAATGTTGGCTTTAACATGATCGCCAATCAAGTGCTCGCGGATTCTCCTTTGATCGTGCAAGATGAGACGGGTCTGAGTTATTCGACGCTGATTCGCGCGCACCAAGTTGCGTTGTTTGGCAAGTTTGTCGTCGCCCATCACTCGTTTCCAAGTTATCACGTTGACCTTGCCAAAGCTTTCTCCCAACGAGATGACACCAAACCCTTGAATTTTAGATTCGGCTATTTTAAAGACGGTAACTACGCGTTGATGGTTGCTTCAAGAAAATAACCGTTCGCTACATCAATGCACATATCCCTAAAAAGAGACCAATATGATTCAGACACGCCATATCTTTCAAATCGTTCTAACAGTACCTAATATTGTTGACCTAGGTCAGACCCCTGTCGGCGGGCGAAAGATTGCCAATGTCACGGGTGGCACGTTCGAGGGAGACCGCATTCGCGGCACAGTCAAAGCCGCCCCTGGTGGCGACTGGTTGCTGATGCGCCCCGACGATGTGTTGACCTTAGATGTGCGCCTAATCCTCGAAACGGATGACAATCAGCTGATTTATATGAGTTATCGTGGTTTGCGGCACGGCCCCAAAGACGTGATGGCCCGCTTGAATAAGGGCGAAAAGGTTGATCCGGCTGAGTATTACTTTCGCACCACTCCGGTGCTTGAAACAGGCTCAGAAAAGTATAGTTGGCTCAATAAAATCATCTGTGTGGCAACTGGCCGCCGCGAAGCCGCTGGTCCGATTTATGACGTCTACGAAGTGCTGTAGCCGTTGCTAAATTGGTCGAGGCGGCTGCGTTGCGTCCAGAGCCCTTAAAGAGTAATCTTCAAGGGCTCGGGTGAGTCTTGTGTTCTGTCAAACGCAGCAGCTGCGATAAAAATAATAGCGAAACATGGCATGAACCAAGCGTTCAAGGCCTACCACAAACGGGTTGAGTGAACCGAGCTGACGTGGGTTAAGTCAATGGATTGATCTGATTAACTAAAGAGACAACAATGAATTTTTTGTTCAATGCTGAAGAAGAAAAGCTACGTTCAACCGTGCGCGAGTTTTTGGCCGAGCATTTCACTGACGAAGTGCGTGCCGAAAATACCGCGGGTAAGCGCGGCGAAGGATGGGGGCCGGCAATTCGCGCTTTTTTTGACACGGTCAATGAAAAGCGCTGGTTCGCCTGGAGCTGGCCGACTGAGTTCGGTGGCGGCGGTGGCGACCGCACTGCCCAGTTTGTGATCGAAGAAGAATTTTACCGGTCAACCGGCATCACCTTAGGTGGTGGCACGGGTGCCCCGGCGATTTTGTCGTTTGGTACAGCCGTACAAAAACAAGAGTTTGTTCCTGGCGCCATCAAGCGTGAAATTATTTTCTGTCAAGGTTACAGCGAGCCCGGTTGTGGCACTGACCTAGCGGGCATTCGTTGCCGTGCAAAACGTGTGGGTGACAAGTACATTATTACGGGTCAAAAAATCTATACGACTAACGCCCAGAATTCGACGCACATCTTTTTGATGTGTCGCACTGACCCTGACTCAGTGCGTCATCGTGGCTTATCGATTTTGCTCGTTCCGATGGATGTACCTGGGTTAACTGTGCGTCCGCTTTGGACAGTACAAAATGACCCCCCAGCGCCTTTTGGCACCACCTATGGCGAAGAGCGCACCAATGAGGTGTTCTTTGACGACGTTGAAGTGCCGGTGTCTTGCTTGCTGGGTGAAGAGGGCGGCGGCTGGGAAGTGGCGCGGCGTGGCTTGAACTTGGATCGCGTAGGAGCCTGGCGTTATTTGATTTCTGTCATGCGCGATGAAGATATTGTGAACTGGTTGCACGGTGAGGGCGAGTTACAAGACTCACTGCGCGAAGATACGCAAGTTCGCGACAAAGTTGCAGAGATGTGGACGGAAGCTGAAGTCTGTCGGTTAATGACGATGCGCAGTATTAGCATTGAGCAAAGTGGCGGCAAATTTACCTATGAAGGTTCGGCCGAAAAAGTCTTTGCCCCCGAGCACAGCGTGCGCACGACCGAAGCCATCAGTCAGATCTTGGGTCCGTTTGCCCAGCTGATGCAGGGCTCGCCTGCTGCAATTGAAAAAGGCGTCTTTGCGCACAATATTTTGGGCGCCTATCAGTCAACGATCAACCACGGTAGCGTTCAGGTGATGCGCGACCAAGTGGCCCGTATTGGCCTAGGTATGCCGCGCGCGGCAAAATAAGAACAAAGGTAATGTGAATCATGGATATTTTGCTTGACGATCAAGAAGTACAAATCCGAGAAGCGGCCTCAGAGTTTTTGGCTGGCGAATGTACGTCGGCGTTGGTGCGTAAGATTGAAACAGACCCGTTGCAGTATTCGCCAGCGTTATGGGAAAAGTTTGCCGAGAATGGCTGGCTTCAACTGTGTTTGTCGGATAAAAACGGCGGTCAAGAGTTGCCTTTAACGTATCTTGCCTTGTTATTTGAATTAGCGGGCTATCACATTGCACCCATCCCTTTGCATTCGACCATGGTGCCAGCCATGATCATTGATCGGTATGGCAATGCAGAGCAGCAGCAACTCTTGCAGTCAGTGCTGAGCGGTGAGCTGATCTTGAGCCATGCGGTGACCGAGGCCAATGGTCGTTGGGCACCCGAGTCAATCAAGCTTGAAGGCTGTATCGAAGGCGATCAGCTTGTACTGAACGGCACAAAAACTTTTGTGGGTAGTTATCGCGCCTCCAAGCAATGCTTGGTTGTTTATCGCGAAGCGGCAGTACCTCACCAGTTGGGCGTTGTGCTGGTGCCGACCGATGCAGCAGGCTTAAGCAGCGATGCTTTGGTATCGATGGCAAAAGATGGCGAAGCTAACGTGCAGTTCAATAACGTCAGGGTGCCGATGAACGCGCGCGTGGGTTCGTCAACGCAAGGTAACGCGATCGCACTTGAGGTGATGGATTTTTCTGCAGTGTTGTACGCTTCAATGATGGCGGGTGCAGGTCGCAGAACGCTTGACATGGCCGTGGCACATGCCAAACAACGTGAAGCTTTCGGTCAGCCAATCGGTGCGTTTCAGGCCATTCAGCATTTGTGTGCCAACATGGTCAATGCGATTGACGGTACCACCATGCTTGCTCGCGAAGCGTTATGGCGCATCGATCAAAAATTACCCCATCGCGTCAACGTTGCTCAGGCAAAATCGTTTGGTAACGAACAATGCATGATGGTGGTGCGCTCGGCGCAGCAAATTCATGGCGGCATGGGCTTTATTCGCGACTTTGACCTAAACCTTTGGTATCGCCGAGTGGGCTCCTGGAGCCTGCGTGGTGGTACCGCTGCAGAGCACCGTCGCACCATTGCCGCGGCACTGCTCGATCAGCCGGGCAAGGTTCGGATTGGTAATATCCCACAGGCTTGAAGCCAGTCGCGCTATGCCGTCAATCGTTCTTGTGTTTCAGTGGCTAACCGATTGACTCACAAGAGCCACAGACTCGTCTGTGTTTATGCGGCGATTTTTTGAGCTATGGCAGGCGGCTTAGCTCAAGCCGCCTGGCAGTGTCAATGTGATGCGCAGCCCGTTAGGCGCAATAGCTTGAAATAAGATTTCGCCGTCATATAGCTCAATGAGGTCATGCGCGATGCTCAGCCCAAGTCCGCTGCCCGGCACCGACTCGTCGGCCCGCTGACCGCGGCGTGGCGGATGTGCTGACTGAGTCAAGTTCTCGCAACCTGGCCCATCATCTTCGATGTTTAAACGTAACTTGCCAGAGCTGTAATCCCCGTCTATTGAGATACTCTTATTGGTCCACTTGTACGCGTTATCTAACAAGTTACCGACAATTTCTTGAAGATCTTGCACTTCACCCGCAAAGTATAGTTCCCTAGGTATGTCAGAGACCGTGACCTGAATTGATTTTTCTGCATGCACTTTTTTCATCACACGCGTCAATTGTTCGACGGTGGTTTTGACTGGCGTGCGCGCATGAGGCACTCCGGCACTCGCTGCAATGCGTGCGCGTTTGAGCCGCCACTGCACCTGTTGCTGCAGTTGTTGCAACTGCTCTTGAAGTGAAGCCACCAGTGCTGGATCGTGGTGGTTGCGAGACTGTTCGAGCCGCAAGGCGTTACTCATCACAGAGATGGGTGTCTTAATCGAGTGCGCAAGGTCACCTGCTTGATTGCGAGCACGCTCAATGATTTTTTCATTGGTATCAATGACCGCATTGAAGTCTTCGATGAGTGGCTTGAGTTCAGTCGGAAACGCACCGACGATGCGTGTGCCATTCCCTTGGCGCAACGCTTTGAGTGAGCGTTGTAGTTGCCGAAGCGGTTGTAGCCCAAACGCGACTTGTGCGCTAGCCGCAACAAGCAGACTCACAAAGAGGATGCCAACAAATAGCCAGAGCGAGCGCTGCCACGTTTGAATCGCGCGCGTGAGTGCTTGGGTGTCAGAACCGACTATCACCCGAAACCGCTTGCCCTCGAGTGCAGAGAACGCAACGTGTTGTTCGGCAACGATCAGTGATTGCGATGCGGGCCCAGTCAGCGCATGAAAATGGATTTCGCCGCCTTTAAGCACATCATTTGCAACGTTGAGCTTGGTGTCCCACAGTGAACGCGATTTCGACAGCACTGTACCGCTTTGGTCATTAATTTGCCAATAGAGGCCAGACTCGGGTCGGTTAAAGCGAGGGTCGGCGCCTGTGGTCTGCATGAGCGGGTCGCCTTGCGCATCAACGTCGAACGCGGCAACAATCTGATAAAGATAGGATTGCAACTGTTGCTCAAACTGACGGGTGGCCTGGTCTTTAAAGAGCCCGTCCAAAGCGAGGGCTGTCAAGCCAAGCGCGAGTGCAATCCAGAGAGCAGTGCCGCCAAACAGACGCAGCATTAGCGATCCGCGCCAGTTTTGAAAGAGATGACGAAACATCACTAGCAGCCAACCTTGGCGAGTCGGTAACCCATGCCTCGCACGGTTTGTATCATGCCGTCTGGTATTTTTTTTCGCAAGCGCCCAATCATGACTTCAATCGTATTTGAATCTCGGTCAAAGTCTTGTGCGTAAATGTGTTCAGTTAAAGCTGTGCGTGAGACTACTTCGTCAAGATGATGCATGAAATACGACAAAATTTTAAATTCATGACTCGTGAGCGCGATGAGCTCGTTTTCGCACGAGGCGCGACTCGTGCGGGTATCGAGTTCAAGCTTGCCGCAACGCAGGATGGAGTCGGCGCCGCCGCTGGCGCGTCGGATGAGGGCGCGTACGCGGGCTAGTATTTCTTGCATATGAAAAGGCTTGGTGACGTAGTCGTCGGCGCCGGCGTCAATGCCAGCAACCTTGTCATGCCAGTCATCGCGTGCTGTGAGAATCAGCACCGGCATGGTGCGTTGCTCGGCACGCCATTTTCGTAAGACCGAGATTCCATCCATGAGCGGTAAGCCCACGTCCAAAATCACGGCGTCGTAGGGCTGCTCTTGACCTAGGTATAGCGCCTCGCGACCATCTGAGGCTACATCCACGGCGTAGCCACTGGCCGTCAACGCTTCTGAAAGTTGGCGTTGTAGGGTGGCATCATCCTCGACGACCAATAGCCGCATTGTTTAGCGCTCCGTAAATAGTCGCATTGATTAACGTTCCGTAAAGCGGCGCGGCGTTTAACGCTCAGTGAGTCGTCGTGTCGTTTGCCGCTCAGTGCATCACCACATTGTTTAGCGCTCTTTATTTGAGATGATTTCGCCCGTCTTTGCATCGACCTTTAGTTTTTGCAAACGGCCACCTGCTTTGAGGATTTTAAGCTCATAGATCCAAACCCCCTTTTTTTGCTCAAATTCAACGTCTAGCACCTGACCGGGCTGAGTTTGCTCAAGGCGTTCGAGAATGATCCTCAAACTTAGAATTTCACCGGCTTGCACCGCTTGGGTGGCTCGCTCTTGATCGGTTGGGGTAGCCAAGGCACTTGTCGCCGGAAGCGAACAGATCAGTAAGACCATCAACATAGCGGTGAAGGTAGGGAGAGTTTTCTGCGAGTTGAATTTCATCTTTATCTTCCGGTGTCAGCCACACTTGTATTGTGCACCCCAACACATGAACCGAAGCTGAACGACTGATTCAGATAACGTACAAGGTCACTGCTGCATCATGACTACATTCGCTACGTCATGAGAGGTCAATATATGTTTAAGCAGAACTTACAGCAACTTTTCCTAGCCTTGGTGCTTGGTGCCACAGCCACTGTACACGCAGGCGACACCACCCCAGCGGCACAATTGCAACGGTTCGAAGCCGCCGCTGGTCGGCCAGCGAGCGCAGATAATGGCCGCATCTTCTTTACCTCGACGCACGGGTCTAAGTGGACTTGTGCCTCCTGTCACGGTGAGTCGCCCACAAAGGTGTCTAAACATGCGAGCACGGGCAAAGCGATTGATCCGTTGGCACCCGCTGCGAACCCAGACGCGTTCACTGATGCCGCTCGCGTTGATAAGTGGTTTCGACGCAACTGTAAAGATGTGTTGTCGCGCGAATGCACAGCAGCTGAAAAGTCTGATGTCATAGCATTTTTGTTGGCGCTCAAGCCATGAGGGGCAGATCAAGCACGCACAGAACACACCGCAGGTTTAGCGGGTTTAGTCTGGTTTTGCTCGTGGCCTTGGGTCTTGGCGCAAGCACAGCCGTGGCGGGTGGGTCGAAAGACTTTCAACCACTCGTCATGTCTGAAAAATATCGCAGCGAATGTGCCTCGTGTCATTTGGCGTACCCGCCAGCCTTGTTGCCTTTAGCCACTTGGCGACGTTTGCTTGGAAGTTTAGACAAGCATTACGGCGTAGACGCTTCGCTTGAGCCTGCTGAGGTCTTAGAGATTTCTAAATGGCTAGAACCGTTGGCTAGCACCTATAAAAAAGTGCGCGAAGAGCCGCAAGAGGATCGCATTACCAAATCAGCGTGGTTTGTGCGCGAACACCGCAAGATTGAGGCTGAGGTTTGGTTGCGCGAAAGTATTAAGAGTGCGGCAAATTGTGCGGCGTGCCATACCACGGCAGAGCAGGGCAACTACAACGACGATTTTGTGAGGATACCGAAATGAACCTGACGCTTAATCCGACAGAACATAAGATGACCTCGCCCGTCGCGACACGGCGTGTGAATGACGCGGCAACACGCACGTTTCACTGGTTGTTTGCCTTCTCCTTTATAGGTGCCTATCTGACAGCAGACTTCGAACGTTTGCGTGGTGTGCACGTGACGCTTGGCTACACGATGCTTGGCCTGCTAGGGTTTCGCATTGTTTGGGGCTTGGTTGGGCCAAAACATGTACGCTTCAAGTTGCTGTTTGGCAAACTCTCAGGCTTACACTCTTGGGTAGCCTCGACGCGCAAGGCGTCCAGTCTTCAAGCGATTGGTTGGAAACAAGGGCAGAATCTGCTGATCGCTCTTACCGTACTGAGCCTGTTGGTATTGGTCTTGCCTTTGGTGGGGTCGGGTTATTTGGTGAATAACGATCTTGGCGGAAAATTCATCGAAGGCGCGCACGAATTTTTTGGTGAACTATATCTCTGGAGCGTCGTGCTTCACCTTGCACTGATCGCGTTGATCAGTATGTTGCGGCGGCGCAATATGGCCTCTCCTATGCTCACAGGCCAAATTCCGGGGCCTGGGCCAGACCTTGTACGTTCTGAGCAGCGTGTATGGGCAGGCTTGCTGATGCTTGGGTGCGCGAGTTGGTGGATCTGGTCGCTTGTGTGATGCGTTGATGGGCTATGATTGACAGTCTTTTCGTGCTGACTACCCAAAGGATCAACATGAATTTTTGTGCGAATTGTGGTACTAAAAAAAATATTGACGCCAAGTTTTGTCCAAATTGTGGCCAGTCAGTGACGGCAACCGCACCGGCACAAACAGCGCTTAACATTAGTGCTGCCGTCAAAAAAGAGCTGATTCAACTTAGTAATGCCTACTTCAGCATGTACGCGGTGAGCCTACTTCTGATGAAGCTTCAAGTTGAAGGTGGCTTTCAAAATACTCTGAGTGATCTGGGCGATGATGTCGGACTGGTACTTGCGTTTATGTTTGTTGTGATTGGTGCAGCGGTTGCCTTGCTTTATTTTACGGTGCGGGTACAGGGTATCAATCGCGGTAAGCCAGGCTGGGTGCTCGGCACACTAGTCGTGATCGGCGCAGCGACGCTATGGTCTTGGACCATCGCAAACTTTTCAAATTTTAATTGGGCAGACTGGCTGTCCGAAGCCATTGGGGTTGGACAGCTATATGTATTATTTGCAATCTATCAATTGCTCAACGCCACTAAATCTGCACAAAAGTGAATAGCAGCCGAAAGTACAAATTTCCGCGTTGGTAAGATGAAAATATGCCTCTTAACCTACCCGTTTTACTTCAAGCCGAAGGTCTCTCAAAACGGGTTTCGCCTGAGCGCTGGCTGTTTCGAAACCTGAATATTTCTGTTGCGCCAGGCGAACAACTTGCGCTTCGAGGCGCTTCAGGTGTTGGCAAATCTACGTTGCTGAACCTGATGGCTGGGCTTGATCTTCCCGACGAGGGGCGTGTGCTGTTAAAAGGTCAGAATCTGGCTGATATGACCAAGAGTGAACAGCTAGCGTTGCGTCGGGCGACTTTTGGTTTCGTGTTTCAGGCGTTTCACTTAATGCCGCATCTCAATGCCTTACAAAATGTAATGGTGCCCTGTTTGTTGGCGGGCTTAGCCTACGCGCAGGCAAAAGAACGTGCTGAGCGTTTACTCGAAGCACTTGAACTCACGGGTGTCGCGCAATCTTTTCCCTCAGTGTTATCAGGTGGTGAGCAGCAACGCGTGGCGTTGGCGCGAGCGCTCGTCCATCGCCCTGAAATTGTCTTGGCCGATGAACCCACCGGTAATCTTGACCCTGAAACGGCGCACAAAGCGCTGAGCCTTCTTTGTAGTACCTGTCGCGAGCAAGGTGCGGCGTTACTGATGGTGACGCATTCAGCTGAGTCTGCAGCCAGGCTTGATCGAACTTTTGTTTTAACCGGCTAATGCTGTTCTTTTGGCTCTTGACTTCTGCCTTTCGGGCGCAACCGGGTCGTTGGCTGATCGCTGGGCTCACCGTCGGGCTGGGTATTGGCTTAGCCGTCGCCATTCATACCGTCAATCGGTCTGCCTTAAGTGAATTTGGTCGTGCACTGGATACGGTGAATGGTCAGGCCTCGGCACAACTCGTCGCAACCTCAGGCGACTTCTCAGACGAGTTGTTAGACGCAGTGGTGTCTCGTCAAAAAGAATTAGGCATACGCGCAGTGAGTCCTGTACTTGAGCGCGCAACGCAACCCGTGCGGGTACTTGGCCTCGATATTTTTCAAGCAAGCCGCGTGACCTCTGCGTTGCTTCCGTCGGTTTCTGAAGAGCAGCGTCTGCGAGTCTTTGATCAGGATGCGATCTTTTTGACAGCAACCGCTTTAAAAGAGTTGGCTGTCGCTGTGGGCGACGACCTGAACCTTTCGTTTGGCGGTCAAACGCAAACGTTTAAGGTCGCGGGTCTTGTACCGGGCGTCGCTGGGCGGAGTCTGGCGGTGATGGATTTGGGTGTCGCGCAGTGGCGTTTGGGCGGGCTTGGCCAGCTCAGTCGGTTGGATATTCAATTGATGGATGGTGGAAGCGAAAAAGACTTGGTTGTGGCACTTAACAATTTAAACTTGGGGCTCACTTTGGTGACGGCCAATGACCGTGACCGCAGAATGTCTAACTTATCGCGCGCCTATCGTGTGAACTTGAGCGTACTTGCCTTGGTTGCTTTATTTACTGGCGCGTTTCTGGTGTTTACGACGATTAGTTTTTCTGTGCTGCGCCAACAGTCTGAACTCGCGCTCTTGAGTGTACTGGGTGCCGCCCGCGCTTGGGTGTTTAGTTTGGTCTTGACGCAGGCCTTGTTGGTGGCTGCGATCGGTGGCTTGCTTGGCGTCGGATTGGGCTTGGGCTTTGCCTCGGTCTTGCTGCGTGTGATGGGCGGTGATTTGGGTGCTGGGTATTTTTCAACAATCGCACCGCCACTAGATCTTGATATTTCGGTATTGCTAGTATTTTGGTTGCTATCCTTGCTCGTTGGCGGTGTAGCTGGGTATTTTCCTGCGCGGGCGGCCACCTCGGGCTCGCCCGTGTCTCAACTGCGTGCGGGCGTAACAGAGCGCATGCTAAAGCCTGTCTTGAACGTTCAGATCGCTGTTGCACTCGCGTTAGCCAGTTTGGTGTTGGCTCTGGTGCCACCCATAGATGGTTTGCCCCTTGCGGCTTATTTGTCGATTGCCTTTTTATTGTTTGCGGGGATCGCGCTGATGCCCTCACTGGTCAATCGATTCTTTTCCTGGCTGGCTGGGCTCACACCGAGCGCAGGTGCACGAGCGATTTCACCGTCACTGACCCTTGCGGTATGGCGTCTTGCGCAAGCGCCTGCGAGCGCGGCAGGGCTGATCTCTGGCGTGGTGGCTGCGCTAGCCCTAACCGTTGCGATGGTGGTGATGGTGGCTAGTTTTCGTGACTCTGTCACACAATGGCTCGATAAAGTCTTGCCTGCAGATCTGTATGCGAGTTTGACGCGCTCTGATTTAAACGAGTCCTTCTGGCGCGATCCTGCCTGGGCTCAGGTCATTGAGGCTACCCCGGGGATCGCTCGCTTAGAATTCACTTTGCAACAGAAGATTCTGTTTCGCCCTGAGCAACCCGAGGTCATGTTGATCGCTCGGCCCGTCCCTTCAGGTCGTGCAGCCCAAGTGCTGCCTGTAACGGGTGAGCTGTCTCTTCAACCGAAAGGGGTGAAGGATCCGTCACCAGAGGTCTTTGTATCCGAGGCGATGTTGGATTTGTACGGCTGGAGGCCCGGCGAGATTCATACCTTGCCTTTGAAGGCAAGCACCGGAGACTACCTTTCGGTGTGGGTGGCGGGCGTGTTTCGCGATTACGGCCGCCAGCATGGCTCGATTGTCATGGATCTCTCGGTGTATCAGGCGTTGACGCAGGATAGGCGCCGCACAGATATTGCTCTGTGGCTGACGCCTGATTCAAATCCAGCTGTGGTGCTAGAGCGTTTACGCTCGCAGTCTCCTCAATTAAAGGCACTTGAGTTTCGAAGCTCTGCTGACTTGCGCGCATTATCGCTGACGATTTTTGATCGGAGTTTCGCGATGACCTATGCGCTTGAGGTCGCAGCCTTGCTTGTTGCACTGTTCACAGTTGCCGCAGGGTTTGCCGGACAAGCGCTCTTGCGGCAAAAAGAATTTGCGTTAGTGCAGCAACTGGGGCAATCCCCCTCACAGCTCACACAATGGATTAGTGTTGAGTCAGGCCTATTGCTTGCGCTTGCCGCGTGTTGGGGAACTCTGCTCGGCTTGCTGATGAGTCAGGTACTGATCCATCGCGTCAACCCCCAATCTTTTCACTGGACCATGGAAACAAGCCTGCCCGCGGTCGCAATCGTTGTACTCATTCTTGTGACTGTATTATTGGGGATACTGGCAGCAGTCTGGGCAGCGAAAAAAAACTTGAATGCAAAGCAACTAACTATGTCTTTGCGCGAGGATTGGTGATGCAACGCCGAGCACAATTACCCTCGCACAGTACCTTGCGCAGAAGATGGCTGAAGCGTTGTCTGTTGTTAGCCTCAGCGCCGTCTTTACCCTTTGGGTTGACTTTGGCGTTTTCCGCCTCAGCTTACCCAGAGGTGATTCCAAGACAATTAGTTTTTCCTCGGGATTTTGGTGCGCATCCAGACTATCGCACTGAGTGGTGGTATCTGACGGGATGGTTAGGTGAGGGCGTAGATAAGCTGGGTTTTCAAGTGACATTTTTTAGAAGCCGTACGTTGCATCCCGCGAGCAATCCAAGTCGGTTTGCACCGCTTCAATTGATGTTTGCGCATGCTGCCCTAGCGTTGCCGGGCGAGGGTCAGTTGCTTCACGCTGAGGTGGCTGGCCGAGCAGGTCCGGCTGGCGCCTTATTTAGTACAACAGACGCCGCGCTTGCACTTTCTGGTTGGAGCTTACAACGCACAGCGGATGATCATTACAAGGTTTTGATTCCCGCAGAGCAGTTTACGCTTGAGCTTGAGGCGTCGACATCGCTTGCTCCGATCTTGCGAGGTGATGACGGGTTTTCTTTGAAAGGGCCCACTTCACAATTTGCAAGTTACTACTACAGTCGCCCGCAGTTGAACGTGTCAGCGAGCGCGACGTTAAAAAAATCTTCAGGTAACCGTCGCAAATCAGATCAGCCTTTGAGTCTCTTGGGGTCAGCCTGGTTTGATCATGAGTGGTCAAGTAGCTTGCTGATGGCGGGTGCTGTCGGTTGGGATTGGATCGGCATCAATCTTTTAGATGGCGGCAGTTTGATGGCGTTTCGGATGCGTAACGCCGCAAAAGAAACCCTGTTTAGCGAATGGGACTGGCGCGATTCGCGCGGGCAAGTGATAGAGAAGCAACAGGATGTGGGCTGGCAAGCGGTAGGGCAGTGGCGTTCACCACGGTCGCTCCTCACTTATCCTGCGGGTTTTCAGTTGCGAGTAGCGGGGCGTACTTTGACTCTGATGCCTTTGATGTCAGATCAAGAAGTCAATGCGCAGGCCAGTACAGGGGGCTTTTATTATGAAGGCGCGGTCGAGCTTACAGAAGACGGTAAGTTATTGGGAAGGGGGTACCTAGAGCTCACCGGCTACGGCGCACCTGTGGCGTTGTAGTGTTGCGCCATGCCGCGGTCCGCGCGGTGATAGTTGTACAAGTACACTGATTTCTTTCAGACTGATTCAATATGCCAACAAAACTTAGCAGTCTCATCGGCTGGTTGCAAGAATATCAAGTTCTCTCGCGCTACCGAAAGCAATGGTTTCTTGCCGCGCTATTTTTGGTCTTGGCAGCGGCGGCAACACTTGCCGTGCCGCTTGCTTTTCGGGGGCTGGTAGACGCAGGTATTACCAGTGAGGGCAGTGACCTTAAATTTACCTACTTATTGGTATTGGCGATCATCTTAGCTGTCGTGACAGCTTGTCGGTTTTACATGATGTCCTGGCTCGGTGAGCGTGTTGTGGCCGACATACGCCAGCGTGTGTTTAAAAACGTTCTTCGCCAGAGTCCCGTTTATTTTCGCTGTTGTTACGCTTTTATGAACTGGGCTCAGGGCAGATCGAAATTTTTGGTCGAGATACCACTACCTGGCCCCTGGACGACTTGCGCAACAGCATCGGTATTGTTTCGCAAGAGCCTGTAATTTTTGCAACTAGTGCGCTAGAAAATATCCGTTACGGCCGACTCGATGCCAGCGACGACGAGGTGATTGCTGCCGCGCAAACTGCACACGCGCACGGGTTTATCTCAGCGTTACCCTTGGGCTACGGTAGTTTTTTAGGAGAGCGAGGTGTACGTTTATCTGGTGGCCAAAAACAACGAATTTCAATTGCACGTGCCATTTTGAAAAACCCACCAATTTTGCTGCTTGATGAAGCCACCAGTGCGCTAGACGCAGAGTCCGAGCGTGAAGTTCAATTGGCGCTCGATGCTGTTTTGCCGGGTAGAACTTCGCTGACGATCGCCCATCGCCTTGCTACTGTCATGCAGGCCGATCGTATCATCGTACTTGAAGACGGTGCAGTGATTGAACAAGGTACGCATGCGAAATTTCTTACGCAAGGCGGGCTGTATGCAAGGCTGGCTAAACTTCAATTTACCTAACCCTTGTATTCACTGATGGCGTAATTTTTTAAGCTCAGTTGACTAGCATTAAAGAGCTTGTTTGCCGATGATTGCAAAACGGATTTTTGAACAAAAGAAGTCAATCAATGCCACTGTTACCAAAATCATCAGGATGACGCACGACAGTTGCTGAAGTTCCATCGTCCGAATTTGTTCCGACAGGATGAGTCCTACTCCTCCTGCTCCGACAATACCAATAATTGAGGCGCTTCGAGTGTTCGACTCAAAGGCGTACAGCACTTGGCTTAACAGAATGGGCATGATTTGCGGCAAAACGCCGAAGCGCACAGAAGTGGCGTGTGTGCCCCCTGTCGACAACACCCCTTCGACCGGCTTTTTGTCTGCCGCCTCAATGGCTTCTGAAAATAACTTCCCAAAAATCCCTAGGTCAGACATAAACAGAGCTAATACCCCTGCAAAGGGACCCAGTCCGACGACATTTATCCAAATTAACGCCCAAATCAGGATGTCGATCCCTCGAAGCGTGTCAAAACTCCGGCGCGCAAAAAAGTGCACAAATCGATTGATCGTAGTGTTGCGCGCTGCTAAAAAACCGAGCGGAAACGCGACCAATGCAGCGGAAAGTGTGCCAAACAAAGCGATCGCCAAGGTTTCAGCGATCGCATAAAGATAAGTATTGAACTGGTGCGCATCAGGCGGAAACATACGCAAGACCATTGAGGCTAGTTCGCCGAGTCCAAAGAATATTTTCGAAGGGGACACGCCTAAAGTGAGAATCCCGTATAAAAACAGCAGCGCTGCTAGGGCAGCCACGCTCAGTGCTTTCCAATGTCTCTCATAAAACGGAGCAAACAGTGTGGGGTACCGACCAAGCAATACCATCTGGCGCTCGCGGCTAACGAAGCTCTCTTCTTGCGCTGAATGCAGTACGTTCATTGCTTAGCTTCCTTGCCTATCAAGCGATAACGCACACGCTCGGTGACCGCATCGATCAACATGACTGTGACCACAATCATTACGAGTAAGGCGCTAATGTCTGAGTAGTAAAACTTGCGAATCACTTCAAGCAAGGTCTGACCAATCCCCCCGGCGCCAACGAAACCCAGCACTGCTGCGCCGCGCACATTGATCTCAAAGCGCAACAAGGCATAACTCGCAAAATTAGACGCCACTTGGGGTATGACTCCAAAGCGCACTTTTTGCAGCCATGTGCCACCTGACGCCACAATGCCATCGACGGGCTTGAGGTCGATGTTTTCAACCACTTCAGCAAATAACTTGCCTAATGCCCCGCCGGTATGAATTGCAAGCGCTAACACACCGGGAAGCGGGCCAAGACTAAAAGCGACCACAAAAATTAACGCGAAGACCATCTCGGGAACAGTTCTTGAAAATTCTAGAACCCGACGCGACGCAACGACCAACACGCTATTGTTTGTGATATTTTTGCTAGCAAAAAAACACAAGACTAGGGCGGCGATGGCGCCCAAAAGCGTGCCGACGTACGCCATCAACAAGGTCTCGCCCATCAGAACGAGCCATTTTTTCCAACCCCAAAACCACTCGCCAAAATCAGTAAATACTAATTGGCCGTTCTCAAGATGGAAAATTCGAACAAAGTAACTCGTGAAACTGCCGATATTTTGATACAACTTCGAAAACGAAATTTCAGCAATCTGACCTGAAATCAAGATGCAAACGCTTAGTGCGAGCAGCCCTAGCCAAAGGCGGCGGCGTTTAGACGCCACCGCTTGGGCATAGGCGGCCTGATGATGGTCGAGTGACGACATCTTTAATTATTTTTTACGCAGGCTGTCAACAAACTTGTTGAGCTCAAGCACTGGCAGATAGGCCTCATGCGTCACCGGCTCAAACGGTTCCATCTTACCGTCTGATAATTTGTCGAAGGCTGCCTTATCTTTTTGAGGCGCATCAAAAAATGCTTGCGCAATTTTCTTCTTCAAATCTGCTGGCAAACTATCTAGGTAGGCTAAGGGCGAGTTCACAATTTGCTCCGACTTGAAGATCATGCGGAAGTCTTCTTTCTTGACCATTCCTTTGTCTACCAAGCGTTGTAATTCCGAATCGTTTTCGTTGTTCCACCAGTTTGCAGCAACGTCAACAGTGCCTTGGTTCAAGGCCATCACAGCGTTGACATGACTGCCTGTGTAAACGACTTTGCCAAAGAAATCTTCAGGCTTGATTTTCATAGAATTCAAGGCAAAACGCGGTACGCCATTTCCAGAGGTCGAGTTAGGATCAACCAAGCCCAGGTTTTTACCTTTTAAATCAGCAATGGTCTGGTAAGGGGAGTTTGCCTTCACGTAAAAAACTGAGTAATAGCCTTTGACGCCACCTTTACTGACTTCGATTGCAAACGGGGTTGTCTTCACGCCAATCATTCGTGCGCGGGCATACGAAGCTGGGCCGTAATACGCAAAATGAATTTGCTCGGCGCGCTGACCCTCAATGACTGCAGCGTAATCACCAGCAATTCGTAATTTGACTGGGATTCCAATTTCTTTGGATAAGTAGGCGACGAAATCACCGTAACGCTCAGTAACTTGCCCTGCATTCTCGGCAGGAATCGAAGCAAAGACGAGTTCGGGATACTTTGACTTCCAATCTTGAGCCGTTGCATTAGACATGAAAGCGCCAAATGCAATCACTGATGTAAAAATAAAGCGACCAAACATAACGATTCCTTTTATAGGTAACAGAGTTAACTTAGGAGGATGATTTCAACAATCAAAAAAAGATTAACTGACACCAACCATGCGCCTTTGTAGTGAAAAGTCTAGGGTGGATGGTTGAAGCGAGACCGGCTTTTGCAACGCCTCTTCGGCGTCAATCCCGTACAGGGTGTTGACCATACTTTCTGTGAGCTGCTCAGGCGTTCCGTCAAAAACGACTTTGCCTGCTGACATGCCAATCAGTCGGTCACAATAATTTCGGGCAATGTCCAACGAGTGCAAATTGCACAGTACGGTGATGCCGAGCTCTTGATTGATACGCTGTAATGTGTCCATCACCATTTTTGTATTGCGCGGATCAAGTGAGGCAATGGGCTCGTCTGCCAGAATAATTTCTGGTTGCTGCACTAACGCTCGACAGATTGCGACGCGCTGTTGCTGCCCACCAGACAGCTGATCACAACGCTGCGCTGCAAAGTCTGCCATACCAAAGCGATCGAGTACGTCTAAGGCCTCGAGCTTATCCGCGTCGCGCCAAATCGTGAGCAGCGAACGCCAGGTCGGGATGCTAGTGAGGCGACCCATCAAAACGTTTGTCAAAACGTCGAGGCGCCCGACCAGATTGAACTGCTGAAAAATCATGGCGCAACGGCGTCGCCATTGGTTCAGTTGCGCACCCTTCAAGCCTGTGATTACTTCGCCACCAAAAATAATTTCTCCTTGTGTGGGTTCGTTCAGACGATTGATCATACGAAGCAGCGTTGACTTTCCGGCCCCAGATCGACCAATGATCCCGACGAAGCAGCCAGGTTCAATATCAACGCTGACTTGATCAACGGCCAGTGTGTCACCAAATCGCTTACTGAGACTGCGGACGGATAAAGCGCGATTGTTCATGTGTTCTAGACTTATGTTGAGCGTTTGCACACCGGTGGGAGTCAAGATTACTTTCAAGCTCTTAAGAAAGTGAAAGTCAAGATTGCTTTCAAGCTCTGAAGCAGGTCAAAGTAACGATTGCGTGAGAGGTTATAAGATGAATGTTTCATTCAGATGAAAAGCGCAAACTTTTCTTACTCGCCCAATTGGCACTCGCGATTCGTTGAGTGCAGCCATTGATAAGCGAATACAGATGGTTGCCAAGCGTCGTCTCAGCGGGATACGTTGATATGAGACGAACAGGGTTTGAGATGACTTTGACAGGCCGCTAGCTAGGGTCGCAGTCAAGAGCTAGAAGCGCAAAGCCCCACACTGTGCGGGGCTCGTGGCTAATCGAATCGCTGCGTGGCAGGTTCGAAACTCGAATTTTGAATTTTTGCGGGGCAGCACTGACTGCATCACAAACCGCCTGAGGTGCTGAAATCTCAGGTTTTTTGCTTTTGGTCTGCGGGAGGGATATGAAGGGGGTGCGGTGCAAATCAACAGCTGATCCACCTTGAAACCCCTACCGGCCTTTAGGAAGCAAAAATCGCTTGGGAAAAACATAAGCCGTATTTCTGTCAGCCAGCCAAATAATCATCTTGTAGACGCCAAAATAATTCAGCGCAATACCCAGCACAATACCAACAATCCAATCCAATGGACTTGCGAGCTGTTCCGAAATGACGAGCCGAAAGAAAAAATATACGACAGGCACAAACAGCAACCACGAGGTCAGCAAGCCTGGGTTATATAAGGTCTTTCCTTTGATGTTGAAGATAATGGTGTGGGCAAAGACATTACCGACCGAGACTAAGATTGCTGCAATTGCCAGCCACATCGCTTGTTTCCAAAACAATGCTGCCAATAAATATCCACCCCACCCTAAGACCACGTTAATCAGCATCCCGCTATTTGCATTTAATGGATAACGATCTGGTATGTCGCTCTTGAACATCACTGCATTAGCCATGCCAGGGAAATATCCTGGGAGACGCCATTCCTCCACTTGATGCAAAAAAAGAGACCCCAGACTAAGCCATAAAAGCAAGGTCATCCCAGTAGGTTGAGTAATGAAGAGAGCCGCCCCAAGAACAATTGATAGGGCTAAAGCCAAATCAAACCAGTGGTAACGAAAGAAATCCATGTTTTTTAAATGCCGCGGTTTCAAGTACGAAGTGCCAGAAATGACTCGTAGAACACTTGGTACGGGGTTTAGAACCCTAATCGTTTGCGTGGTCGGTGATTAATAATACTTTAAGTTATCATAATCTCAACTTCGGTCACGCCACCGGTAGCAACGCAAAGCCCCACACTGTTCGGGGCTCGTGGCATACCGAATCTCTGCATAGCAGTTTGGAAACTTAAGTTTTGGCGGGGCAGCAATAACAACATCACAAACCGCCATCACTCTTGCGCAACTTCCTTAGCCTATGTTCGTATCTTTACCAGCATCGATCAGTCGATCTACATCGGCAAACAATTTTTCTGCAAGTAGCCTTAGCTCAGCAATCGCTGACTCTTCGATTTCAAGAAAGCCCTCATATTCAGCCAAATTGCGTTTCTGATGTGCAGCGTCGAGCACTCGCCACTGGCTGGCGGGCCACGCTAGCGTGTGGCCAAGAGACTGAAAAACAATGTAGCGATTTTCACTGCGATAGCCGTGCCATCGAAGTGCTGCAAGTGCGGCTCCATGTATTGCGTTATAGACACTAGTGAAGCGCCCTTCTTAAGACACTTGCGGATAGCTCGAGTCTGCAAGACGCTTGCGCGCCATCACTAACATGCGGTTAATTTCCGCACGGTTCATTGGTTCAGCTTTTATCTTACCTATTTTGGCAAGATTACTGAGCGCTTCTAAAGTCATCCATATTTCCAAACAGTTGAATAATGGGTTGGCTCAGCACTTTGTTCACAAAGGAGTCTGTATCACTTAATCTTTTTTTGAATTCGCCAACCGTATAACAGGTTGGGTTAACTTTACGGCATAGCATTTCTTCTACCGGTAATAATTGCTCTAAGACTTCGCCGAGCGTTAAATCGCTGCCGATCATCATGATATCAATGTCGCTTTCAGCATGATCTGATTGCTTTGCGACAGAGCCATAAAGAAAGGCGACTTCGATTTTTCGTTTGATTGGTAGCAAGGCTTCGGTGAGCAGCGCGGCCGCACCCATGATTTTGCGCGTCAAGTCGCTTAACTCTTTAAACAAGGGGCTTTGACGATTAGCAGATATTTGTCGTTGATTGCCTTTCAACGTTGAGTTTGCAAGACCGGCGACCACCAGCCTGTTGATCTCTCGCTGAAGAGACGCGCTACCCAAACCCGTTAGACGGCGCAATTCGCTCAAATGATAAGAGCGTTCGGGTTGACCAAAAATCCAAAGATAAACTTTGGCTTGGCTATCCGTAAAAACTGCATCTTTTAATGACATAGCCAAATTTTAGCACGATCAAGCCAAAATTTAGAACGATTGTGTCAATAAGTTTATGAACATTAGTTTTGGCGCTTAATTTTTGGCGTTTAAAACAGCACCCTAGCGAAGCAGCACTGACAACATCACACACCGCCTGGGATGTTGACGAGCTGCGCGCAACGCTTCTGTCACGAAATAGTAAAAAAATCTAATCTTTTCATAGAGTTGTAATACATGCGCTTCATCTGCCAGCAACAATCAGCTGTTACCGTTTGCATGTTACCCCCCCCTTGCACTCGTTAACGGAGTCACTTATGCTGAAAAATATTAACGACCTGAACCCCCTAGAGTCTTTGTATTCGAGTGTGGAAAAGGTCATTCAGACTTCACAAGAAATGAGCAGAAGCCATAGTGAAGCTGTGCGTACAGTATCTGAATTGTCGACGATGCACCTTCAGAAACTGACACGAACAGTGCAGTCGGACACCAAGAAAATAGAAGGGCTGCTGTCCGATTTCACGCGGGAGGCGACCAAGGTCTCGCAGGCAGCGACGCCTAATGACTGGTTGAAGATGTATGGCGATTTTATGAAAGACGCCGTGCAGCGCCAGGCGCTGATGTTCAACGTCCTGCGTCAGCGCGGCAACGTCTACACCGCACATCTTGACGTTGGCATGCCGCCAGTACTTGACTACCAATACGAAGTGGTCGTTGACGGTAAAGATTTGGTTCGACCAGTGAATTATCTGCTGCTCAAACTGACGCCGCCGCAGGGGGTTGTAATTAATCCTGAACGTGCGCCGGTACTGATCATTGATCCGCGAGCCGGACACGGCGCGGGCATTGGCGGCTTTAAACAGGATAGTCAGGTCGGTGACGCGTTTGCAGATGGCCATCCGGTCTACTTCGTCGCTTTTCGCCAAATGCCTGAACCAGCTCAGACAATCGCTGATGTGCGTGATGCTGAGATTCACTTTTTGCGCCTGATCGCGCAAGCGCATCCACAAGCCCCCAAGCCCATCTTGATGGGTAATTGCCAGGGTGGCTGGGCCGCCATGCTGGTTGCAGCAAAAGCGCCTGAACTGGTTGGCCCGATTGTTCTAAACGGCTCACCCATGTCGTACTGGGCGGGCAACGTCGGCGAGAATCCAATGCGCTACACCGGCGGTCTGGTCGGTGGTGCAACACCAGCCCTGCTGATGTCTGATCTTGGACATGGCTTGTTCGATGGCGTGGCACTGGTCGAGAATTTCGAATCACTGAACCCCGCCAACACTTACTTCAAGAAATACTACAACCTATATTCGAACATTGATGCTGAGGCACAACGCTTTATCGATTTTGAACGCTGGTGGGGCGGTTACTGCTTCATGACTGAAGCTGAAATACGCTGGATTGTTGAGAACCTTTTTGTTGGTAACAAACTGGCAGCCGGTGAGGCTGTTCTGAACGGTGAGCGCGTTGATCTGCGTCAGATTCAGTCCCCGATCATTGTGTTCGCCTCGCATGGCGACAACATCACGCCGCCGCCGCAAGCGTTAAACTGGATCGCTGACCTGTATTCAACAGCCGACGAAATTAAAGCGCGCGGTCAGCGCATTGTTTACATGTTGCACGATACGATCGGCCATCTTGGCATTTTTGTTTCAGCCAAAATCGCCGGGCGCGAACACGAAGCCATCACAGATACCATTCGCGCGATCGAAGCGATGGCGCCTGGCCTCTACGAGATGAAGCTCGAAGACGCTGCGGACAGGCTGCACATCCGGTTCGAACCCAGAACCATCGACGATATTTTGCATTTTGATGTCACGCGTGACGAAGAAGTTTTGTTTTCTGAAGTCAGACGCATGTCAGAGGTTCATACCGAGGCCTACGAGCGTGCCGTGCGGCCCGTGCTCAAGCACGTGGTCACCAAACAGTCGGCCGAACTGCTGCGTAACTTGCACCCGCTGCGTACCCAGCGCCTCGTATTCTCGGACAAGAATCCAATCATGTCGCACTTAGATCCCGTGGCGAATAAGCTGGCTCAGGAGCGGGTCAACGTTGCCGATAACAACCCGTTTTTGATGGCTCAGCAAATTTGTGCAGGAATCATTGAGATGCAACTCAATCTGTACAGAGACTTGCGCGATGCCGCCGCTGAGAACAGCTTTTTCGCGATCTACACTTCGCCGCTCACCAAAGCCATGTTCCCACCAGTTGCCAACGAGCATCCTTCAAACGTTATGGGCGATGTGACAAAAATGCCTGAAATCGCTAAGGCGCTGGCCGACATTGAGCTGGGTGGTCTGGCCGAAGCCACGGTGCGGATGTTGCACCTGCTGACTAAAGCCCGCGGATACGTGCGCAGAACACGACTCGAACGCGAACTGCTTGCCTTGAAAAAAACTGATTTGTTCCCTGAACTGAATGAAGATAGCATCACCAAACTTCTACATATTCAGTCATTGATTGTGGATTTTGCACCCAAACAGGCGATCTCCACACTCACAGTTCTTCTCAGTACTCCTGAACTGAAAAAAGCCGCCCTTCAGCTGGTCATGGATATTGCGGGACCAAGAGAAACTATGCACCCGGCCGCGCTCAAACAATTTGAAGAGTTCGAGGGACTCCTGTCATGAATGGCCTAAACGACTTGAATAACCGGGTTTGGGCTGAATTAACGGTCGGTGACGAGGCGTCGATCGAACGCACCGTCACCTCTCGGGAGCTGTACCTGTTTGCCCATGCCTCGGGCAACCTCAATCCGATGCATATGCCGCATTTGCATGTGGCTGACCCCGACAACTCGATGGTGGTCGCACCTTCGATGTGGCTGGGCGCGCTGATCTCTAGCGCACTGGGCAACATCCTGCCCGGGCCGGGTACGTCGTACCGCAAGCAAACCCTCGACTTTGTTGATCGCGCTAAGCTCGGCGATGTATTGACGATCAAGATCAAACTGGTTGAAAAGCAAGTCAGCCCAGTCGTTGTATTTTCAACCGAGGTGCGTGATGCGAGCGGTCGTTTGATCGCCGCTGGTTTCGCCGAGGTTAACGCACCACTTGAGAAGAAATCTCTCGCTCAGGACGCGTTGCCAGCCCTACTTCTTTCTGAGCATAACCATTTCGATCAGCTGATCGTCGCCGCGCAAAAGTGCGCCCCGATGCCCACCGCAGTGGTATGCCCCGATGATTCAAAGTCTCTGGGTGGTGCCTTGATGGCGATGCGCGCCCAGTTAATCGTACCCTTATTGATTGGTTCAAGATCAGCGATTCAACGGGCCGCGGATGAAGCCAATGAAGACATCGCGGATATCGAACTAATCGATATTGCCGATCACCGTCAGGCGGCCGCCAAAGCCGTCGAGTTGGCCAATCAGCACAAAGTGCGTGCGATCATGAAAGGTAACGTGCATTCAGACGAAATTCTGGCTCAGGTTGTGAAGAAAGAAGGTGGCTTGCGTGGTTCACGACGCATTTCGCATGTTTTCGTCTTGAACGTACCTACTCTCAGCTACCCCCTGTTTATTAGTGATGCGGCGATCAACATCGCCCCTGATCTGGCCACAAAGGTTGACATCACACAAAACGCCATCGACCTCGCGCGCGCCTGCGGGATTGAGGTGCCTCACGTTGCGATCCTGTCAGCCGTCGAGACCGTCAATGCAAGTATCCCTTCTTCGATGGATGCTGCAATTCTGGCCAAAATGGCGGATCGTGGGCAAATTCACGGCGGCCTCGTCGATGGTCCGCTGGCAATGGACAATGCGATTGATATGGGTGCGGCCCAGACAAAGCATCTGACTTCGCCCGTGGCCGGTCGTGCTCAGGTGCTGATCGTTCCAAATCTTGAGGCTGGCAATATGCTTGCCAAGCAACTGACGTTTATTTCGCATGCTCAGCCTGCGGGTCTGGTGTTAGGCGCCAAGATACCGGTCATGCTGACCAGTCGTGCTGACAGCGCTGAGGCCAGAATGGCTTCTTGCGCGCTGGCGCAGCTGTACGACGCCTATTGCCAAAATGGCCAATCGGTCTTGACTCACGAAAGCATAAGGTAGACCTTCATGGTAACTAGCATGACCAACCCGCAGCCCGCACTCCTAGTTATTAATGCAGGATCTTCGTCGATCAAGTTTGCGCTCTTTGACGATGAAACTCTTGCAGAGTTAGTAAGGGGACAAATAGACGGCATCAGCTCAGCGGCGGCTTTTCGCGCCAAGAGCCCCGATCGTACAATTGACGAGCAGTTGCAATGGCCGCTTGAGGTCGCGCCTAAAGATCACAGTGCTGCGCTGCAATTCTTGATTGAGTGGCTCGGGCAAACGCTAGTTGGCGTGCAAGTCGCTGCAGTAGGCCACCGTGTAGTGCACGGCGGGTCGCATTACACCGAGCCCGTTGTCATTAACGAGGCCGTGTTGCATGAACTTGAATCGATCTTTGCCTTGGCCCCCTTACACGAACCCCATAACATTGCCGGCATCAAGGGCGCGCGCGCCGCCTTCGGTAACATTACACAGGTTGCCTGCTTCGACACAGCGTTTCATCGCACCCAGTCCTTTATCAACGACACGTATGCCCTGCCACGCAGTCTTTATCTTGAAGGGGTCAGGCGCTACGGTTTTCATGGACTGTCGTATGAGTTCATAGCGGGATATCTGAAAGAGAATTTTCCAGAAAGCTTCAACGGAAAGTGCATCATTGCCCATCTGGGTAATGGCGCCTCGATTTGTGCGATCGAGAACGGTCAAGCAGCCTCGTCGACCATGGGTTTCAGCCCTCTTGAAGGTTTACCTATGGGTACGCGTTCAGGCAGAATCGATCCAGGCGTCTTGTTGTACCTGATGCAGCACAAGCGATGGGACGTGCACCAGATCTCGGACTTGCTTTACAAACAGTCGGGTCTCAAGGGACTCTCGGGCGGACTCTCGAACGATATGCGTACGCTAGAAGCCTCAGACAGCACTGAGGCAACAGAGGCCATCGAGTACTTCGTTCAACACGTGCAACAAGAGATCGCAAGCCTTGCTGCCATCATGCGCGGCGTCAACACCTTGGTTTTTACCGGTGGGATTGGTGAGAATTCAGTCTTGATCCGCAAACGCGTCATGCAAGGACTCGAGTGGTTGGGTCTGCACGTTGACGAGACGCAAAACGCCTCTGGCGCCACGGTGCTGTCTCAGGCGCAATCCAACATTCTTTGTTTGCGTATTCCAACCAACGAAGAGGGCATGATCGCCCAGCACACTAAAAAACTGGCTACAACAGAACGCGGTCGCCACTGATACCTTTTTTAGAACTACCTTTCAAAGGCTGCTCAAATGAAAATTCAATCAATTGGCATCATTGGTGCCGGTATTATGGGTAACGGGATTGCGCAGATCTGCGCAAGTCATGGTCTGCAGGTCACGATGATCGATATTGATCAGACGGCGATCACCCGCGGCACCAACAACATCACCACAAATCTTGAGCGTTTGGTTAAAAAAGAAACCATCACGCGTGAAGCGCTTGAGCAAACCTTGAAAAGAGTGCATGGCAGCACTGATTACCAAAGTTTGATAGGCCTTGACTTCATAATCGAAGCCGCGACTGAAAATCAGGGATTGAAAGAGAAGATTCTTAGGCAAATCGACACCATCGTACCTGGCGAAACTATGATTGCCACCAATACTTCATCCCTTTCGATCACCAAACTCGCGGCTTTGAACTCACGACCCGAACGCTTTATCGGCATGCACTTTTTTAATCCTGTGCCCGTAATGAGCTTGGTCGAAGTGATTCGGGGTCTGCAGACCAACGATGAAACCCATCAGGCCGTACATGCCTTTGCGGTCGAAATTGGTAAATACCCGATCACGGTAAAGAACGCTCCGGGCTTCGTGGTCAACCGTATTTTGTTACCAATGATCAATGAGGCGTTTTTTGTTTTGAGTGAAGGTCTGGCGACCGCCCAAGATATTGACATTGGCATGAAACTTGGTTGCAATCAGCCAATTGGTCCGCTCGCACTGGCAGATCTGATCGGGCTCGATACTTGCCTCGCGATCATGGACGTTTATTTTAATAACTTCTGTGATTCAAAATATCGTCCAGCTCCATTGCTACGCGAGATGGTCGCCGCAGGTTTTCTGGGTCGCAAAACGGGTCGCGGTGTTTTCAACTACGCTTAAGTGGCTATTGACTCTTAAATGAGTCATGGCTTCAGTTTCTTGTCGGATATGCGCGTAAAACCTCGCCGCTCAAGGCAGGGATGTGGCGCAGCCTTCCTTTTCTTGGCCTTTAATTTAGTGTGCGCTTGAATACAGTTATCCCCCGTTAATGGGGTAGAGCCTGGGGTAGAGCCCGGGGCTTGTGGCATATCAATTCGCTGCATAGCAGGTTCGAAACTTAAGTTTTGGCGGGGCAGCAATAACAACATCACAAACCGCCTGAGGTGCTGCAATCTCAGATTTTTTGCTTTTGGTCTGCGGGAGGGATACTAACTCTGGCCACCCGTTCTACTAAAACGCCACTCGTAACCCCACACTACCACCATACAGAGTCTGGCCAGTTCTAGCCTCGGCAGAGACACCAGCGTAGGCGTAAGCGCTATTCGCCACTGTAAGCGTGCCGTATAAGCCTGCCTGTAAAAACGTAGAACCTGCCGTGGGGGTCGTGACGCTGCTTAAATAACCACCAAGCGTGGTGTTCAGCGTTGGGCTGAGCAAGCCTTGCGAGTCAGCACCGAGGGCGAGATTTGCGCGGTAGGTGTACTCATCTTTGAGCGGGTCTTTAGTCAGCGACCCTGCCCCAACCCCAACGACTGCACGCACGCCGCTGGCGTTCAGTCGCGCAGAGCGGTCAATTACATCCCATGTGGCGTTTGTACATCTCTGGGTTATGCCCGGCCGGGATGTTCTTGCACGGATCATCGGCATAACCGCGAAGGATGTTGTAGCGCTTGATTTGCTCTGGTGTGAGAAACAGCACAGTCTTGTAGTGCTGTGAAAGATGAATGAAGCGCAGTTCTGACCTTGCGCTTTCTGCGTCGGCTAACAAGCGGCGCAGGGACGACTCGTCTACTTTTCCAGACGCAAAAGCGGATTCCAAGGCTTTTTCTGCCGCAATCAAACGCTCACCTGTGGGTATGGCTACTTTACGCATTTCGTCCAGCAGCATCTGGGTTTTGTCGACTTGGTCAGCGGCCAAGGGGATCTTGTCTTTGAGCTCTAGCAGATGAGAGGGGCCGGGCATACCGTTGAGTTCGGCGGCAAGGGCCAGTCCCCATCCACCCCCACGCCGAAGTTCGTTGATGTCGCTATCGGACAGCGACTTGATGGCTCGGTTTTGCATTCCTGCATAAGGTGTCTGCCCTGCGTGATTGTGTTGAGCCAAAGTCAATAGAGGCATGCACATCCATAGTGCCAAGAGCAAAGCGTTTGCCTTCAAAGCATTCTCCAGATTGAAATACAAGCTAAGCGCGACGTTTAAGCGAGGATAATTTTTGCCCTTGACAGACACCAACATGCCCTGCTGTGAAAAACGCTCAGCCAACCGATATGAACCTACATTAAACCACTGCATATAGGCATCAAGGATCAAGTCCATGGCTAAACTGATGGTTCCAGAGGTCCTGGCCGAACATGCCCGCCAGCTCCTGACAGAAACAATGCTCGCCGATCGTTGGTTGTGTTTAGTCACACGCCTTAAGCGCTGGCGCACCGTCGGCGAGGGCACGAAGTACTTGAACATCGTGGGGAAGGTCTTTTACCGGCTGAAAGACATTAAAGCCCATAAAGTAGCCTGGGGTAGAGCCACCTCAATACCTAATTTTTTTTGCAACTAGTCGTGCGAGATCGAATCCTTTTTTAACTCGAATTTCGGATCTGGATTTAACTGCTGCGCAGTCTGCAAACCAGAAACTCATCAATTGGCACCCAAAACGTGCAGGGAAAACCCGAGATTTTTTCAAATGATTTATTTTTCTCGTACCAACGAGGGTTTATCCTGTTAACAGACTGCATATGAAGCATCTACTCTAGCAACCTCACCCACAAGTTGCATTTGCTGAAATACCCATTTGGCAAAAATTTTGGAGGCTGATATGTATAAAAATATTTTGCTTGCCTACGACGGTTCTGACCTTGATCAACAAGCCTTAATTGGATGTAAAGATCTTACGAACTGGCCATCTGCACAAATCACCTTACTTACCGTCCTTCCAAATTTCTATACATCCATGGGAATGGAAGGTGCCTTTGTGGGTGATGACCGTGCGCATGATCATCAGGTGCAAAATAAAATCCTCAATAGTGGCGTGCAGTCGCTTAAAGAAGCTGGGTATAACGCTCAAGGCGTTGCGCTGACAGGCGACCCAGCGATAGAAATTGCAAACTACGCCATGCAACAACACTGTGACCTGATTATCGTTGCTCATAAACACACGGCAAATTGGGCTGCGCGCTGGTGGGGCAGATTCAAATCTAAAGCCCTGATCGAAATCGCACACTGCAGCGTACTGATTGTCATTTTAAATGAGTCAGTCACCGACTCTTAGCCTTCAGTTTTTTAAGAGTCTAACTGGATTTAGGGACTCCCTGATCTAGCGAATACTTAATTAACTTGACTGTCACTGTTAGACTCGACCTAACGTCTGAATGACCTCATGTGGTTTCTGGCATTTATCACGGTCTGGATCATCGAATACTTGTGCCCATTGCTCTGCTCCCGTGAAACCGTACTGATGTGCATGGAGTGTCTGCGCAAATGCAATTACCGAGAACCAGCACAGGCCAATCATCACAGCAATGCTTTTCATATTTTGAAATGTGATTTTCATTTTCTGAAACCGAATAAGAATAAAATGGTTCTTGTCACTAGGAGGCGCTCATGAACAACAAAGAGCATTGGGAAAAAGTATACGGCACCAAAGCACAAGATGCGGTTAGCTGGTATGCCCCTCATCTTGAAACGTCACTGAATCTTATTCATCAGGCAGCCGCAGATAAAGACGCCGCGATTATTGACATCGGCGGAGGTGAAGCCACATTAGTTGATGACCTGCTCTCCGAAGGATATCTAGATATCAGTATTCTCGATATATCTCAACATGCAATTGATGTGGCTCGAGATCGCATTGGTGAAAAAGCCAACAAGGTTCACTGGTACTGCGCGGATATTACGCAAGCCACTCTGCCCCAAAACTATTTTGACATTTGGCATGACAGAGCCGTATTCCACTTCCTGACGGAGGATGCTCAGCGAGTGAGGTATGTAGAGCAAGTTATGCGCTCCGTTAAGCACGGAGGTCATGTAATCATGGCCACCTTTGGTCCTGAAGGTCCTGAGCAATGTAGTGGTTTGGATGTAGTCCGCTATGACGCAGAGCATCTACATGGTCAATTTGGTAAGGCGTTCAAATTGATCAATAGCTCAACTGAGACACATCAAACCCCTATGGGTACAACTCAACAGTTTCTCTATTGTTTTTGCAGGATGGAGTGAGGATCTAACCGACTCACACCAACACTGAGTCCGACTCCAACCTTAATCTATTTCCTTAAACCCTAGAGTTCATTCTCTGGGGTTTTTCACTTAGAGCAGATCAATCCCAAAAATCTTTCATCAACAAAGCAAACAGATCAAAGCAAATAGCTGCCACCATGACGCCGAACCTTAATGTGTCCCAAAAACCAATATTAGGTAGCCAGTGGGGAAATATCAAGAATATCGGCAAGCATCAAACTACTCAATCGATCCATTATTTAATCGACCGCCTCCCATCGATTGAAACAGTGCAACAGTGTCAGTGAGTCGCTGCGCCTGCGCAGCGATCAGTTCAAACTTTGTTCGTTGCGCCTGTAGCTGTGCAATAAGTAGCTGAAGATAGCTTGCGGTACCAAAGGAATATTGACGCTCGACTGACTTAGCCAACGCCGTCGCAGCCGCATTCGCTTTTGATTGAGACTCCAAAGTTCGCGCATCATTTTCGAGGGCGCGCAAAACGTCCGCAACGCTGCGTAGTGCATCAAGTACGACCGTTTGATAGTTTGACGCCGAGGCGTCGAAGGCAGCTAACGCAGCACGACTCTCAGCAGGAAGGCCCGCATTGAATATAGGCTGTGTTAATTGCCCCAACACTTGCCAAAATAATGAGCCTGTACCAAACAGTGTTTCCGGTCCTAAAGCCAGCGAGCCAATGCTTGAGCTCAAATTAAGCTGTGGGTACATTCTAGCGACCGCAGCCCCGTAGTCTGCGTTTGCCGCCCGCATCAAAGCCTCTGCAGCTTGAATATCCGGACGATTTCTGACTAGCAACGAAGGAACAACCAGAGGCAAGTTTGTGGGTATCGAGAAATCTCCCATTTCAAAGGATGGCGTCAATACTGCGCTAGGTGCCTCACCCGATAAAGTTGCTAGCAAATGCGTCATTTGCTTATGACGCGTTTCCAGAACCGGGATACCTGCGCGGGTTTGTTCGGCTTCTGCCGTCAAAGCCAGAACATCATCCTCAGATGCCTGCCCTAACCGGAGGCGATGGCGCGCCACTACAAGCTGCCCTTCTTGTGCGGTCAGACTCTCCTCGTTGGCACGAATCTGGCTGGCAAGTTTCGCTTGCGTGACGGCCGTCGTGACAATATTTGCCGCTAGCGTCAGTTGTGCTCCCTCAAGCTGGAAATTTTGAAAAATGGTGCGTGATGCTAATGACTCAAGAACGCGTCGATTACCGCCAAATACATCAAAGTTATACGACACACCGACTGTGGTGTTGTATAGATTAAAAATATCAGGGCTGATTGCAAGTCCTTGCGTTGCTCCATTGAGTTGTACACGCTGCCCGGTAAGCGTCGCATTTAACTGTGGGTAGAGTGTCGAACCTGCACGTGCACTATAGATTTCGTGCGACTGCTTTAAGGTCGATTGCGCTGACTGAAGAGACGGATTCGAAAGAAACGACCGCTCAATCAGACTATCTAGCTTAGGCGAACCGAGCGCACGCCACCAATCCTTAGGCACCGGGACAAAGCTGTCAAAAACTTGCTGCTCACCAAAAGCATATCCCGTGGATACTGTTTTACCGGGGAAGTCCTGTGCGGTGTAGCTCTTTACTGTCGGCGCCGCTAGTTGTTGAAAATCCGGACCAACGGCACAACCACTTAGCAGAACTATATTTAGCAGGAAAATATATTTTTTCATTAGAACGGACGTCCCTCACCAACTTCTTCCTGTGTCACTCCATCACGAATGTGGTAGATCCTTTTGAAAGTAGGAATAATTTTTTCATCATGCGTCACGACAATAATGGCCGTCTGATATTGCTGTGCCAACTGGTTCAGAATTCGGATGACCGCCAGCGCACGGACGCCGTCTAGTGGTGCCGTCGGCTCATCAGCCAAAATGACAGGAGGACGATTAACGAGTGCGCGCGCGATCGACACACGCTGCTGCTCTCCGCCGGAAAGCTGTGCAGGCATCGCTTGTGCCCGATGCGCCACATCAAGAGCCTCTAATAATTCGAGCGACATTTTGCGAGCGATACCGTTGGGCTGACCTGCCAACATTGGCAACAAGGCGACGTTATCCGTCACGTCAAGAAATGGAATCAAATATGGAGCTTGAAAAATAAAGCCAATTTTGTCACGGCGCAACGCACGAAGATCTTTGATTTTCCATCCGTTGTCGTAAATGATGGTTTCGCCCACTGTCATGCGACCGGCCGTTGGCTCTACGACTGCACCCAGACATTTCAGCAGTGTACTTTTGCCAGAGCCCGAAGGCCCGACTAGGCCCACTACTTCACCAGGTGAAACCACCATATTGATATCTTTTAGAGCATCGACGGCTGTGTCGCCCGAGCCATACCGCTTGCGCACGCCTTCAATACGAATCCCCGTTGTATTCATATCATCCTCCAATCGCATCAGCCGGATCGACTTTGAGAGCAGCCCAGATCGCGACGACGCTAGCAAGAATACAAATGACAACGATGGCGATAAAGCCACTTATCGCATCACCAGTCTCTAGTAAAACGTGCTTGGGGAAGAACGGTGCCCAAAACGTGGCGGATATTTTTCCGACGACAAACCCAATTAAACCCAGCCCCAAAGACTGCTGCACGATCATGGATGCAATCGTACGGTTACGTGTACCAATTAATTTGAGCACAGCGATCTCTCGTATCTTGCCCATGGTGAGTGTGTAAATAATGAATGCAACAATTGCTGCACTAACGATTGCAAGAATGACAAGGAACATGCCAATTTGCTTGGCCGATGTCGCAATGAGCTTACTTACCAGGATGTCCTCCATTTGCGCCCGATCATAGACTTGCAAACGCTGCCATTGACGAATAGTCTGCGCGACATCCTGGGTTGAGAAGCCAGGCTTGATTCTGACCAGAACGGCATTCACAAACTGGTTGACGCTTTGTGAAGTAATAACGGCATCAAGTAACTCAGGAGATCCTGGTCTGTTGAGCGTTGGATTTTGTTCTGTCCGGCGACGTTGCTCAAGTATCGCGTCGTTATCTTTTAAAAATTGCGCTTGCTGTGCGTCTTTGATGGGAATGAAAATCATCGGATCACCGCTCGAAGATATCATCCGTCTGGTCAAGCCCACTACGGTATAAACATTACGTCTGATCTTAATTTGTTCGCCAATCCTGATGCCCGTCGCCAGGTCTACGACAGCTTCGTAATGACCTCTTGTAATCTGCCTGCCGCCCACCAGATATGGAGGCCCACCTGGGGAACCGGGCTCACCCATTACCATACCAGTCACCATAGCTCGAACGTCACGATTACCGTGACGAACTTGCATCGTTAGATACGTGACGTTAGTTGCGTCTGCAACGCCCTGAACGCCTCGAATAGCACGCCAGTGGTCATCATAAATACTCGAGGGTTCTGCATATGGGCCCAGGGTATCTTTCTGCACGACCCACAGATCAGCAGCACTATTGTCCAACAAGGCCTTGGCATCATCGACCATGCCACGATAGACCCCGGCCATCGTCAGTGTCACACCGATTAATAATCCCAGACCAATGCCCGTGAAGACAAACTTTCCCCATCCATGCAGGATGTCCCGACCAGCGAGGCTAATCACTTATCTGTACCAGGAATATTTTTAACAACCCTTATCCTGCTCGACGCACTCAACGCTTTTTCGCTGTACACGACGACCTTAGCGTCCGGACTCAATCCGTCCAGGACTTGAACCGAGCCATCTAAATCAGAGGCTCCAAGTTTAACTGGCGCAAATCGCAATTTGCCGTCCACAACCTGCCAAACACCCGTTACTCCATTCAGCCGTTTAATACTCGCATTGGGCAGGATCTGAACGGAGTCAAGCGACGGCAGCATGACAGTAATTTCAGCCAACTCGCCAATAGGCGGCATACTCGCAAGCGGGCGATCAAAAGTGATCTTTGCACTCATCTCTTCGGTAACCGGATCGGCCATCAACTCGACACGATCAACCTTTCCAGCATGAATTTGTCCACGCGCAGAGCGCAACCCTATCGTGGCAGACAATGCCGATATCAACCCTTTGGCGCTTACCTGGTCAAAGCGCGCATTGACCCATAATGTAGATGGATCAATAATTTCTACTGCCGCCTGCCCCGCCACTAAGGTGGTTCCTGGCTCTGCCTTTCTTAACGAGACAATTCCGTTAACCGGCGTAAGAAGTTTTAGATTTTTGCGTTGCGTTGCGAGGGCCTCATAGTCCGATCGGGCGCGTGCATACTGTTGCTCGGATGCACTCAGACTTGCTTCCGATAATTGGTACTCATGTTTCTTTGTCGCATAAGTTTCTTCGCTTGTAGACTTTACGGCCAATAGTTGCTCATATCTTTTCGCTTGTGTCTTGGCATAAAGCTGTCTGGTTCTAGCGTCCAAACGTTGAGCCTCGGCCTGTTTGAGCACTGCAGACTGCGCTTGCATCCTGTCGTCAAGATCCACAGGATCCATTTCACCAATCACTCGACCCGCTTTCACGCGCTCACCGACATCAACCTCAAGTGTCATCAGGCGACCGGCCGCAATCGGACCGATCTTGTACGTGCGGCGAGCCTCAATCGTGCCGATTCCAAATATTGCAGGTGTGATCGTCTTTTTTTCTGGACTTACAACGGTAACTGCTATGGAGGCTAGAGGACCAGAGCGAAACACAACAAATACAAATAGGGCAACTAGGGGGATCGCCCCTAACAGAATCCCTAACGTACGTCCTCGAACAGGAAATTTCTTAAACATTGTTCTTGCGATCTCGTTGTAGAGGCGTCTTGACGGCGGAAGTCAGGGCTATGACTTCAGGCAAGTGTATTTGTATTTCCTTTATCAACAGTTGACATAAGTCAAGCAAAGGCATGTAAAGTACCCAATCCTATTTATTGGCATCGCTGATCACGGCGTGTTTGCTCGCACACTCAGAATACTGAACCACCAGCTTAAGATAGCTCTTCATCAACTCATCCCAGGACGGTGACGTAAAACTATCGACCGCCGGACAAGGGCTGGCCAG
>CAMDEF010000006.1 GCA_945895265.1 Bordetella parapertussis
GGGATAGATTCCACACCCCATGAAGAGATGCTGTCTATGAATAGTCCTGCGATCGTTTTAAATGTGAACGGCATCGAGGTTATCTACAACCACGTGATTCTCGTTTTGAAGGGTGTGTCGCTGCAGGTCGCTCAAGGCCAAATTGTTGCCCTTCTAGGCGGCAACGGTGCTGGTAAGACCACGACCTTGCGTGCGATCTCTAATCTTTTGCGTGCTGAGCGTGGTGAGGTGACCAAAGGTTCCATCGCCTTGAGGCAAGAGCGGATCGAAAATTTGACACCTGCTGATCTTGTGAAGCGCGGAGTCGTGCAGGTCATGGAAGGCCGACATTGCTTTGCGCATTTAACGATTGAAGAAAATTTGCTAGCTGGGGCGTACATCTTAAAAAATCAAGCGCAGATTAGTGCTAACTTAGAAAAGGTGTATGCATACTTCCCTAGGTTAAAGACACGACGGACCTCGCAGGCGGCCTATACCTCGGGAGGCGAACAGCAAATGTGTGCGATTGGTCGTGCGCTCATGTCAAACCCTAGTGTCATGCTCCTGGATGAGCCCTCGATGGGCTTGGCGCCGCAAATTGTTGAAGAAGTGTTTGAGATCATTAAAGATCTCAATCAAAAGGAAGGCGTCACTTTTTTGGTGGCTGAGCAAAATACCAATATGGCTCTGCAGTATGCTGATTACGGTTACATCATGGAGAGTGGCCGTATCGTGATGGATGGAGCGGCAGCAGAACTGCGGAATAACGAAGATGTTAAGGAGTTCTATTTAGGGATGGGCGGCGGACAGCGCAAATCATTTAAGGAAGTAAAGAGCTATAAACGCCGAAAGCGTTGGCTCGCATAAATTATCTCGCTATATTTAAATGTAAGGTTGACTTGCTTGAATACGACCCTCACACCATTAGAGCTGCGCACACTGAAGCAACGCGATGCCGACTTGGTACTCGCCTTACAAAGTGCCTTGACGCACGCTAAAAAAAACGCACCTTATTACGCTGCATCACTCGCAGCTATACAAGTTAATCACGTAGACAGTCTGCAAGCGCTTTCGGCGCTTCCTGTTCTTCGAAAAGCAGATCTACTTAAGATTCAAACGGCTAGTCCGCCGCTTGGTGGACTGCTAGCCGTCTCTGTTGACCAGCTTCGCCGAATTTTCCAGTCACCCGGACCGATCTATGAACCCCAAGGGCTGCGAATAGACTATTTTCGTTCAGCCCGAGCCTTGCGTGCTGCAGGCTTTGAATCAGGCGATATCGTGCATAACGGTTTCTCTTATCACGGTACCCCAGGTGCGTGGATCCTAGAGGGCGGGCTTCACGAAATTGGATGTACGGTGTTTCCGGGTGGTGTCGGACAAACTGAACAGCAAGTGCAGGCGATGTTACAGATTAGGCCAAACGGTTATGTCGGAACGCCCTCGTTTCTTAAGATATTGATTGAGAAATGCCTAGAGCAAGGCTCACCAAATGCCCTCGTGAGCAAAGCGTTAGTCTCAGGCGAAGCTCTCACCCCTTCGTTGCGCGGGTGGTTTGCCCAGCATCAGGTTAGGGTGAGCCAGGCGTATGCGACGGCCGAGCTCGGTGTGATCGCGTATGAGGGCTCAGACCCAGCCGAGGGTCTGATCTTGGATGAAGAAGTTATTGTTGAAATTGTCGAGCCCGGTGGTTCAAAGCCGATGCCTTTCGGTGAGACCGGAGAGGTGGTGGTGACGCATTTCGCTAAAGAGTATCCGATGATCCGTTTTGCAACAGGTGATCTATCGGCTTTCCACCCCAACTCGTTGAGCGTTGCTGCTGCGTGTGGTCGCACTAATCTAAGAATCAAAGGATGGTTGGGACGTGCCGACCAAACGACAAAGGTACGAGGGATGTTTGTGCATCCTGGGCAGATCGCCCAAATTACCAGTCGCTTTCCGGAGATCAAAAAAGCCCGCCTCGTTCTGACGGGGCGAATCGGCGAGGACAAGATGGAGGTGCGTTGTGAGCTTGTCCCAGGATCCTCTTTAGCTGACCTTGAACTGCAGTTGACAGAGTCTGTGCGCGAGATCACGCGCTTGCGCGCCGAAATTCAGTTTGTCGCAGCCGGTGCACTGCCCGACGACGGAAAGCTCATTGAAGATGCACGAGACTACAGCTGAAATGTTTTGCAGCGCGCTGGCTCTCTAGGTCAGCATAATACGATCATCAATTTCAGTTAAGTGTCCGCCAGCAATCAGGCTATCTATCGCCCAGTCGATCGCTTGCGATTGTGGCATCTGGCTCAAAGCACAGATGTTGCCAATCAGCTTGGCATCGTGAAGGCGAAGCGCCAAGGCCTCGCGCGTAATGGACTCGAGCTCTAGCATTAAAAATTGTATTAACGCCTTTAGGCTGTAACGCGCGTGTTTGATCGGTTCAGTGCGCAGCGCAGCAAGCCGTGTGCGGGCTCGTCCGATCGCAGCTTCGACATCGGTAAAGATCTTCCCATGCCCAGGAATCACGATACGGGGTGTCAGTTGTTCAATGAAATCTAAAATAGCTTGTTGCTCAGAAAATCCACTTTGCCCGTCCAGTTCGGGGAAGATAATACCAAAGCCGTTTTCCCAAAGTGCATCGGCAGAAATCAGGATTTTTTCGACCGGCTCGAAGAGGATAATTGAGCTTGGATCATGTCCAGGTGCAGCATGAATTTCCCAACGGTGTGTGCCTAGTGAAATCGAGAATCCAGGCTGCAGTGCCGCGGTCGGTGTAAAGCGCTCACAACGCTGGGCGACCGAGGCAAAGTCAGCAGCGAGCGGGATCCATTGTTTCGCCGCTTCAAAAGATGCGCTCGGCAACAGCAGGTCTGCGCCGTAGGTCTTGATTAATAACGCGTTACCGCCGCAATGATCGGCGTGTAGATGAGTATTCAAAATCCGCGTTAAATGACGTCCGCCCACGGCTTCACGGATTAACGCCAAGGTCATCTCTTGATGTTTGATATACCCTGTATCGACAACGCTGGCCTCATGGTCAGAGTCATAAAAAACGATCTGATTGGCTGAGAGCCAATTGCGTTCGATCACGCGCAGATTGGCGTGTTCGAATAAAGTTTTCGGACTAAACACGAATGATTCCACCTTTACGTTCGAAAATAGAGGGGCTTAAAGGGTTGTTCAGTATGCCATCTAGACCGCGCGGTGACGATCAGTATCGCCAAGCGGCCTAAATCATTTGAGCTGGAATCTTGCCTTGCCGAATCGCCTCAATAAATGCACGATAGTCAGAGCTGTTTTGCTCGGCATAGGCCGAGGCAAATTCCCCGATCGCCTGATCAAAGCTTTTGCTTGTTCCAAGGTAACCAGAAATCATGGCTGGGTCGCCTGAGCGCGCATGCGCACGTGCCAAGGCATGCGCACACATTTTTACGTAAAGTCGCAGCGTTTCAATATCCCAGTCTTCGATGATCGCGGAAAGCTTCAGGTCACGAAGTTGTCGTATGTAAAAATCGCGCCCATTGAGACCGCGCGTCCACCCTAAAAATACATCCGAAGCGGTTTGAATCAGACGTTGGCCATGCACCACACGTTGCCCTTGGTTAGCATAGGCACTTTTACCAGCGTAAGGCTCAAGCACGGACTGCCTTGCTTCTTTGACCTGCAGGAAAAGCGGATCCCTTTCTCCCGCCATAAATAAAGTCACACCACACATCGTCCCCACGCTGCCGACCCCGACAACTTTTAGAGCGAGGTCGCAGTAGTGAAAGCGATTGAAAAGCATACGGACATGTTCTGGTAGAGTTTGACTGTAGGCTTCAATCACGGTCGCATAGTCAGATTGAGCACCGGGCGTCAGCAGCTCGGACGTATGAAAAATCAGCGGAGGTTCATCCTTGATTTTTGGTGTGTCCCCTTCGTGAACAACGAGTTTCGGATACATAATGTCCGGATGTGACTTACGCCGCTCTATTTCAATGCGTTGGGCCAGACGTTTGTGGGCTCGTCTGAGTACTTCTGGGTCGGTCGAACGATCTGTGTAGCGTTGCAAGTCAATTTTGTCATACCAAACATCAAGTGCGCGCATCTGAGCGTAGCCAGACATTTTTTCGCGATATACACGCACAAGATCAATAACAAGGCCTTCAGCCTCACTCGTCGTGAGTTCGACGTGCTTGGCTGCGATCACAACGCTTGCTGCGAGTCGCTTGATATCCCACTCAAAGGGCGCAGGCAAAGTTTCGTCTAAATCATTGATATCAAATATAATATTTCTTTCTGGCGTAGCAAATCCACCAAAATTCATGAGGTGCGCATCACCACATGCTTGGACGTAAAGGCCACTCGCGGGTGTCTGCGCAAGGTCCGACGCCATGATCGCAGCGGCACCTCTGTAAAACGCGAAGGGAGACTGAGCCATGCGTCCAAAGCGGATGGGGACAAGGTGCTCAATTGAGTGTGGTCAGTTAGGTTGATGGACTGCTGATCAAGTTTCTCGATGGTTCAGTTGTCTGAAGTGGTGCCAGTTTTTACTGGCACCGTTTTCATTTCAGCGATGGGTGTGAATCAGAAAGGCTCATCGTCAGTGCTTGGACCTTTTTGCACTGTGATTCGAGTGCAGCGTGAGCGTTGGGCGTTGTGACGATGGATTTGATAGGCATAACGATTTTCAAAGTCCGTCATAAACCTCTGCAAGAAGTCTAGTATCTCAACGGCAGCTTCGTCTGAGAGCTCATTTTGAGCAAGGCTCTGATTCCAATGATCAAAGGGCATGGCTAGCGACTCCCAACATTGCGTCGTGGCGTGGGCGTCTCGGGCTGAGCGAACACTTCTAGGTAAAGCTTCTCGTCCAGGTTGGGCAACTCGCGTTGTGCTGCGACCGCCAGGAGCTCCGCTGCCATAGTGGTCAGTATGCGATAGTTTCCCGCTGCGTGATCGCACAGTGTGTGTTGTAGCTTTGGGGTCATGAGGCTCGCGTTACCGGCAGCGCTTAATAAGTGTTTGAGGCAGGCTTGCAATTCGTCACGGCTGGCGTGTTCAGTGGCCAGACGTGTGCGTATGCGCGAGCCTAACGGGATGAGGTCCTCTCGCCGTAACTTCTCGATGAGGCGTGCGTCACCTGCAAGCACAATGCACAAGAGCGGCTGCGAGTCGAACTGTGCGCTGGTCATGAGCCGCAATTCGGACAAAGTCGCGGGGCTCATCTCTTGAGCCTCATCGACTAAGAGAACGGCACGTCTGCGCGTGGTCTCAAGGTGCGCGACCCAGGCCTCGCGTAAAGCTTTAAACCCGCCCCAACGATTATGTGGTCGCAAGGGCACGCCAAAGATGTCGCCCATCTCACGATAAAAGTCACCAAGACTGCTCTGCGGGTGGTTCATCGCACCGACTGTGGTGTCGGGCAGGTGTGCCAGTCGATCTGCGAGCAGACGCAGCGCCACGCTCTTGCCAGTGCCGGGATCGCCGTGAATCATGGCAAAGCCGCCCTCGCGAATCTGGGCGTGTTCAATACGCCAGCAAAAGTTCTCAATGCGAGGCGGTACATAGATGGCCTCGGTTGGTAGGTCAGACGAGAACGGGTTCCACTTCATTCCGTATAGTGCGAGTAGTTTCTGATTCATGTTGGTTCCTGTGCACGGGGTAAGTCAGTTGGCTTGACCAAGGTAGTGTGCTCAGGCGTCTGAGCCACGAGTTGATCGGATATATCGGTCGGCAGGTACGCCGGGGGCAGGCCCGTGGCACCGTAGTCTGCGATCAACTGGCGCAGTAACATGGCCACTCCCGTGCTTGGCAGCACCGACAGGTCTGCTCCGACAGGGGTGAGTGCGCGTCGCACGCCACTGGCATTAGCTGACTTATCCACAGGCCTGATGGGGCAGAGGATGGCACCCGTGCGGGGATCAACCAGATCGACCTGGGAGAGATCCCAGCGTGCGTAGCGCAAATGGACATCCGTAAAGTTTCTGTATCGACTCGGGATCTCGAAGCGCGCGCCCGCCAGACTGACGGTGCCATCGGCCCGACGTTGCCTGCGTACGACCTCGATTCGGAAAGCCGCCACGAACACGGCCGTCGCTGGACAGTCACGCCGTACATTAGGACCTGCCAGATAATGTGCCAATGGCGTGACCCCGATCTCGGAGTGCACCGTACGGTGGTATTCTTGTTCGACCCAAGCCTGAGTCGCCTCGTTTAGAAGCTCCAAAGTCAAGGACGCCTCGCCCTCAAGCATGGCCATCAAACGGGTTTCAATGCGGCCCCATAGGGACTCTTGCTTGCCATTTTGGTAGGGAGAGTAAGGGAGCGTAGTCTGGTGCACGATACCCAAGCGTGCCAAGCCCGTGACCGTTTCATCGGCCAGCATAGCGGCACCGTTATCGGTCATTAGAGCGCGCGGTAAACCACGTTTCATGAAGGCTTGTGAGAGTCCGTGCACTAAGCTCTGTGCTGTTTCGTCCAGATACCACTGGAGGTGACAGACTAGGCGCGAGCGGTCATCGATAATGCCAAGCAGCATGGGTTTGATCCAGACACCTGCGCGATTCAGAACCTTGCGCGAGCAGTGGTGGAAGTCCAGATGCCAAAGTGCTGAGACATGATCGACCTCAAAGCTTCTGACCTCTAAGCGTTCGAGCCGATCACGCGCCATGAGCGCACCCGCAGTCGCTCGCATAGGGTGCGTCTGCCGGAACATGCCATTGGCTCTCAGATAACGCCGGATCGTAGGATAAGACGGTAAGACAATATCCTGGCTCAGGAACACTGCACGCAGGTTATCGACATGTAATTGCGCGGTCCAGCCCGGATGCGTGCGGTACTGCGTGGTCAGCACCTCGATGAGTTGCACACCCATACTCGGGAAACGATTGAGCTGCCCATGTAACCGGTTTCTGAGCGCAGCCACTGGATCGCGTGAAGCACGTGCCGCGTAATACCAGCGTTCAATGGTTGAGACGCTAAACACGACGTCCAGATGTGTGCTGGGGTGGCGCCAGGTCTTAGCAGCTAGTGCGCGCAAAGCGCCAATCAGTTCACCCTTAGCAGCGGGGGCTGCCATGAGTGGGCCGATGATCGAGAAGCGCAAGTGCGCCCAGCGATCACGAGCCAAGGGATCGGTAACAGAACTCAAGGAGGTCTCCCAACGGTGCGGCACAGGGTGCGCCACAATCTGGAAGTCAGGCTACAAGGCTCAGAGGGAGTTGACTATTGGCATGCTCTGCGGGTGCTCAGACCCCCTCGCGTTGCGTGATCGGGCAGAGAAAGACAAGCAAGCGGTGCAGAGCCTCGGTGGTTGAGTCATTAAAGCGTTCAAGCAAACTTGCAGGCAATAAACTCGTCAGAACAGAGGGCATGAACCTGGCGCATTGAACCTGCCAGAAAGATGTACTAACAAACGCTTGTTGCCACCAAGTTCGCCAACGCTGCAGCGTGCGCACAGAAATACTGACCGCCTTGGAGAGTGCGTTTGCCGAAGAGTTCTGCCCGGCATGCCGGGCAGACACCAACACCATCACCAGCGATAGATAAACACGTCTGCCCAGAAACCGTACCGACCTTGAGGTGGTGCGACAACGACAGCTTGCACAACAAAAACTAAAGCGTGATTCAAACTCGGCTCGCAGTTCAACGGGGCAACCGCGAGGCTTACGGGGATAGTTTGCACGGTGCAGAACGCCGCCACAGCGGCAACCCGCAAGGCGGGTAGATTCTGCTAATTCTTGATCAATACAAATTAATAGTCGAAAAAACTTGGGATCTTGCTGCGGGATGTGGCACACTTTGGATGTCTCTTTGGCTTGGTAACCAGAGACTCCTCCAAAGAGCTAGTTTAATCAACTACTCTGCGGGGGGTTACCCCCAAACCATCACGATACGTGATCAAAAACACAACAAACACCATCACGTTCTCTGAACGCACTCAAGTATGCCGGTTGAGCGAAAGGGTTTATTAATCACTGCTTGGGCGTTGATATCCAGAATCCCCTTCAGAATAGTAGGGTTTTCATATTCGGCTAAAGCAATGATTAACGCGTCGCAGTCAACAACACTCCAAAAGTGGGTATTGCCGTGCTCTGCTGGAACCAACACAAAAATCACCTCGGCCTCTTTAGGCGGCGAAGAGGGACAAGGCCACAGCACTTGCACCAGACAACCGAAACGCTTTAACTGATTCACAAGCACGTTACACTCGGCGCCCTCGGGATGAACCACGACCACGCGTGTGCCACGCAGATCTTCAAACAGGCGTTTAATGTTCATCGCTCAACTACCGAACAAAAGAATCTGTCAGACCATACAAGGTCAAATACGGGTCAGGCTTAACGGTCGCCTCAGCTTCCCAGATAATTTCAAAGTCACCCGCCGCACCGACTCGACCGATACGCGGGCGCAGCCAGGCATGTTGATTGTCAGCATCTAAGCGCAAGTGACCTGAAGGCGCATCAAAATCAACCTTTAACGCAGCTTGCACAAGCTTTTCTGTATCGAGGGTTCCGGCTTGTTCAAGCGCGCGCGCAAAAAGATGTACCTGACTATAAGCACCTTCAGACCACAGGCTAACAGGTGTCGTGGCTCCAAAACGCGCCTGAAAGGCTTTGACAAATTTTCGATTCGCCGCAGAATTGATTGAGCCAAAATAGGTAGCCGAGGTAATGTGGCCTTGGCAAACTCTCTGGCACAGGCGTGTGCATGAATCACCAACTATCAGACATCATTTTTGTGCATCAATCATCAACTATCAGGCATCATTCTTGTGCATGCATTGCAAACCTTAAGTAAAAATAATTTCGGCACAATCGCGACTGAGAAGGTTGCGTTTGCGTCACCAACACCCGCCCACACGAACAAATGGCTCGGGTTGAAACATTGCCAATGAGGTAAAGTCCGTGCAGAATATCAGCAAACCTCTTGCGCTCGCGCGCTCAAGTCAAATCCAGATAGCCCAAGCAAAGGTCTTGTATGACTTTTTCAATCGTTGCTCATTGCCCGCGTACGGATCAATTAGGGGTCGCTGTTAGCACAGCGGTGCCTGCGGTTGGTGCGATGTGCCCGTTTAGTCGGGCCCGCGTCGGCGCCGTCTCAACCCAGTCCTGGGTGAACCCCTATCTCGCCACGCGTGCCCTTGATCTAATCGCCTCTGGGCTCGACGCACCAACAGCCCTAGAGTGTGTCCTGCAATCAGATCAAGCAAAACAATTACGTCAAATCGGCATTGTCGATTCTCAGGGCCGCGCTGCGGTGTGGTCGGGCTCCGACTGCACCTCTTGGGCTGGGGATATCCTTGGTGCTGGATACAGTATTCAAGGCAACATGCTTGTGAGTGGTGAAACCTTGACGGCCATACAAACTGCATTCGTCGAGGCGTCCGCGCTCGAACTAGCATAGCGTTTGATGCGTGCGCTCGAGGCAGGTCAACACGCAGGGGGCGATAAGCGAGGCCGACAATCAGCGAGCTTAAGCGTCTATGAACATGAAGACTGCCCGCTTTGGGATCTGCGCGTCGACGAGCACAGCGAACCAGTCGCCGAACTGCGACGCGTCTTTAACGTTGCGGCACTTCAATTAATTCCGTTTGTACGTGGTATGCCCACCCGCAATGGCGCCGGAGCACCCGCCCCCAAGCATGTTGTCGAAATGTTGGCATTAAGCCCTGCCCTGCGCCCAGGTGGTAGCTTAAATCCTGCTCTTCGCCCAGGTGGTAGTGATGACAATCGATAAACAGTATTTTTAGAGGCTGAGTCATGCAAAAGAAAATGCCAATCGATGTAAAAAATAAAATGCCGCCTGACATAAAAACGAAAACGCCATCTGATATAAAAAAAGAAAATGCCATCTGATATAAAAAAGAAAACGCCACCTGATGTTGAAAAGAAAATGCCAACTGATATAAAAAAGAAAATACCACTTGATGTGTGGACGGATATCCTTGATGTTCAAGTCAACCCTGAACGGCTCACAAAAAATCTCGCGTCGTATACCGAGATTCATGAAGAAATCAAAAAGCTGCGTGCACTGGACTTAACTGACGTCCATCCAGCAATCATTTTCGAACCCACTGCGCCTTACCGTAAACTTGAGAAGTCTTGAAACGATGCAAAACTTCCGAACACTCAACCTCGCAACGATTGCTGCCAAGATTCGTGCACAAACTATCACCAGCACCCAAGTCACCGAATACTATCTAGACCGCATCGCAACGCACGACCCAACGCTCAAAAGCTTTGTTCACCTCTCGCAAACTGCCCTCAAACAAGCCGCTCAGGCAGATCAAGCGGCTTTAAGGGGTCAGACTTTAGGGCCCTTACACGGCGTGCCAATCGGTATCAAAGACAACTACTTGACGCAAGACATGCCCACCACAGCAGGCACAGAGGCGCCCAATATTTCTTTTGCTCAACAAGACTCAGCCGTTAGCGCACGCTTACGCAAGGCGGGTGCGATTTTGCTTGGTAAGACCCGTACCCATGAGTTTGCCTGGGGCAACGTCACGCCACCCACCAGAAACCCCTGGAACACCGACTACGTCCCGTCTGGCTCCTCTGGCGGCTCTGCCTCAGCGGTTGCTGCGGGGCTGTGCGCGGCTGCAACCGGCTCAGACACTGGGGGCTCAATTCGCATGCCCGCAGCGGTGTGTGGTTTGGTCGGTCTGAAGCCAACTTTTGGACGAGTGAGTCGTACTGGCATTGTTCCGCACTCTTGGTCACTGGATCATGCAGGACCTTTGACCCGAACGGTTAAAGACACTGCAATCATGCTAAACGTCATGGCAGGCTACGACGCCACTGACCCGGCATGCCAAGATCGGCCAACACCTAATTATCTGAAAACACTGAACCAACCGATCACAGGGCTCACGCTCGGTATTTGTCGAAACCATTTTTTTGACAATAACCAAGCGGATGTCGATCAGGCTCTTGAAAGTGCCATCGAAGATTTCTCGCGGGCTGGCGCAAAAATTGTTGAATTCAAGATCCCTAGGCTCGAGTTTGGTTTGGGCGCTATTTTTGCGATTGAGTTGGCCTCGTCGACCGCGTATCACGATCAGTCTTTGCGTCAAGGCAAGGTCGAGCACTTTACGCCTGACGTGCGCACCCTTGTTGAGCTTGGCCGCTTCGTGAGTGCTCCGGATTACTTAAAAGCCGAACAATTACGCAGTTTGCTCATGCAGGATTTTGCCCAGGCCCTGACAAAATGCGATGCCATCATCGGCCCTACCACGCCGATTACCGCCTGGAAAGCCGGCACCTGGCGTGTACCGGTTGGTGATCGCGATACGAGCGTGTTGTCGGCCTCTTGGCGCTATACGTTTCCGTATAACCTGACCGGTCTACCAGCCATTTCAATCCCGTGTGGCTTTGATCGTCTCGGGTTACCAATTGGCCTACAGATTGCCGGTCGGCCCTTCGAGGAAGCGACTGTTCTTAAAGTCGCCGCCGCCTATGAACGCACTCATGACTGGGTCAATCAATATCCACCCATTTAGTGCAAGGCGCGGGTTAGCGGACAGCCTCAGCAATCATGAACTGCACTTGCCTGAGGCAGTGGCCAGTTAGAGGTTGGGGGGGCGTGCGCTTGCCAAGTCAATCTAAAATCTGTAGAGTTCTGTCTAGATTAAATCTATGGGTCGAACAGGGACTAGTCCCGTGGCGGCAAATCCTAGAGCCACGCAAGTGGCTTTAGTTGTTTCTAAGGCTTGCATGTACGTCTGCTACTTGGACGAAGCCGGTTGCACCGGTGCTCTTCCCTCTCCAAATACCCAAATTCAACCCGTTTTTGTGCTAGGTGGCGTATTCATTGAAGAGTCAAAAATTCAATCAATGACGCATGATCTCTTGGCGCTCAAGCGGCGTTTCTTTCCCAATCGCTTACCAGAAACCGCGCTTTATCACGACTGGATGGCGGCCGAAATCAAAGGTGCCGATCTCAGAAGACAAGCGCGCAGTACCAACCGCAACGATCGACGTTTTTCTTACTATGTCATTGCAGAAAGTCTAAAAATATTAAACGAATTAAATGCCAAATTGGTTTGTCGAGTTTACGCAAAACAAATTGGCCACCCCTTTGATGGATCCGCCGTCTACACCTCCACAGTTCAATCCATTTGTACGGCATTTCAAAACTTTCTCATTTCAAAGTGTTCAAGAGGTATCGTAATCGCCGACAGTCGGAACAAGGGCAAAAATGCCAATGTTTCGCACTCTATCTTTACACAGCGCTTTCGAGCCGCAGGTGATCCGTACTCTGCCTTGTTAGAGGTACCAACTTTTGGGCACAGCGATAACCACGCAGGCCTTCAGATGATGGACTTCATTTGCTCAGCATTGCTGTTTCCGATTACCGCGCAGGTGTGCATGGCGCGACATCTTCTTGACCACACCCACAACTCGCCACTGTATCTGAAGCTCAGAGCTAGGTTCGGTCAAGATATCAAAAACTTACAGTATCGCTATCAAGACGGTAAGGGCAACTGGCATGGAGGTATTAAACTCGTCGACCCACAAAACCTATACAACGCAAAGGTACTGTTTGCGTAGCCGAGGATTGATTTGAGCAAAACCCGCAGCGTTGAATATCCACCCATTTAGTGTAATCGGGCATCAAAAGAAGTTGACGCCGGAAGTTGACGCCGATTTGCTGGCCGCCTTCAACCCGACGAGCAAAGGGTGATAAACACCTATCCCTGCAACCTTAAGAGTATTTTGCTTGACATCCTCCCCGCCCTCAGTCGATGACTGCCGCTTGCGCGCAAAGGACGGGGATTTCTACGGTGCTCAGGCAAACGCTGCGTGAGTCACTTCGGTGGGTTCCTGCTTCACTGAGCGGTCTGACTGCACCGACTCTCCACAGGCTAACAAGCGGTATCCCCGCTCTAAAACATTGATCGCGCCAACGACGTCAGCGTGATTTTCGTAGCCGCAAGCGACACACAGAAATTTCGCCTGAGTCTGTCGATTGTCTTTTGATACGTGGCCGCAGGCCGGACACGTTTGGCTTGTGTGCTGCGGCGGTACGGCCAGCAACAAGCCGCCGTTCCACTGGACCTTGTAGTCGAGTTGTCGCCTGAACTCACCCCAGCCCTGATCGAGAATCGCACGGTTTAGGCCAGACTTTTGTTTCACCCGCTTGCCGTGCCGCTCGCGATTGCCCTTGGCGGACTGTGACATGTTCTTGACCTGCAAATCCTCAATACATACGAGCGCGTGGTTTTGGCTGATCGTGGTACTGGTCTTATGCAAGAAATCTTTTCTGGCATTTGCGATAGCGGTGTGTATCTTTTGAACTTTGGTTTTCGCTTTTTTCCAGTTATTGCTGAACTTTTGCTTACGACTCATGCGGCGCTGATAATGCGCAAGTCGTTGCTGGTGCGTCTTGAAACTATTCAGTGGAGCAACATAGTTGCCGTCACTCAGCGTCGCGAAACGGGCGATTCCGACATCGATAGCAATGGCCGTTGTAGACGTTGGTAAGGGTTGTTCAAGCTCGCGTTGGGTCTGAATAGAGATGAACCATTTTCCGCCTGACTGGCTCACGGTGACGTTACGCACCTGACCCAGTGCCTGACGGCTGTTGCGGTATCGCAGCCAGCCAAGTTTAGGCAACAAAATACGGTTGTTGCTTTGGTCGAATTGAATCTGTTTTGGCTCCGGATAGCGGAAACTGTCGCCACTCCCTTTTTTCTTGAAGCGTGGAAAACCAGTACGCTTTTCAAAGAAACCCTTGAAGGCTTTTTCTAAATCTTTTAGGGCGTGTTGCAACGCTTGTGAAGGTGTTTCTTTCAGCCATACCGTCGCCGCTTCACGTTTCCAAACGGGCAGCTTTGCTGCCATCGCCACGTAGCCAATGAACTTATTGCCCGCCGCATGATTCTCTTTTTGCAGTGCCAAAGCCTTGTTATAGACAAACCGACACGAGCCAGAAAATCTGCGCATGTCGCGCAGCTGGTCGCCGTTTGGCATCAATTCGTATCTGTAAGCCTGCAAACGTTTCATACCTTGAATTATATTTGCGCTATCAAGGTAAATCACCAACTCGCCTGTGTAAAAGTTGTATTTGTAAGATACAAATTTGGTGAGTCTTTGCAACAAAAACTGGCTCTTTGTAACAATATATACGCGTGATGTATTCACAAAAGAAATACTTGACGACCTACGCCCGATACTTGCCAGCGTTTGTATTAATTTCGAGTCAGAGCTTATATAGCTTGAGGAGAAAGACGATCATGTACGCTTACTGGTGAACTAGCCACCTAAAGTGACCGTGTCGAAACTTGTGAATAGTCTCAAGGGTATTGCTAGCTTAATGCTTCGCAAAAAGAATTATCCAAAAGAATGACCCAATCAGCCGCAAAAAGCTGGGGGGGGTGGGCTTTGTGGTCGCCAAGTCACTTTGCATGATGCAGCTGCGGCAGCGGCAGCGCGCCAATTTCCGTTATTTACAAGTATATTAAGCTATGGCAAGCGCTACGCTAAATTAAAGACTAAAGCAAGGAAGGCTGTGCCTTCCGCGCTTACATCCCCGCCCTGAACGGCGAGGTTTTACGCGCAAATCCGATAAACACCTTCACTTGCAATGTATCAACGCTAAGTAGAATTGTCCGGTGTCACTCGAAAGGTTGACATCCTGCCTTGAACAAGGCACATTAGTGCGATGAAATACTCAGTCTTTTCACTTATCAAGCAAGCGCTCAACGGCCACCAAGGCTGGCCAATGGCCTGGCGTAATCCCGAACCCAAAAAACACTACGATGTCATCATTGTGGGCGGTGGGGGCCATGGCTTGGCCACTGCGTTTTACCTTGCTAAAAACCACGGTATCAAAAACGTGGCTGTGGTCGAAAAAGGCTGGATCGGCGGGGGTAACACGGGTCGCAACACCACGATCGTGCGCTCAAACTACATGCCCGATGAAAACGCCCATTTTTATGAATGGTCGCTCAAGCTGTGGCATCAGTTGTCTGAAGAGTTAAATTACAACGTCATGTTTAGCCCACGCGGGGTGTTAAATCTTGCCCACACTGAAGGGCAACGCGATGCGTTGTTTCGTCGCGGCAATCGGATGCGCTTAAACGGCATTGACTGCGAGTGGCTCAGCCGCGAAGAGATTGCACGTACCGTCCCTCACCTTGACTGTTCTGAAGTCCCTCGATTTCCGATCATCGGTGGCTTAATCCAACGACGCGGTGGCACAGCGCGCCACGATGCCGTGGCCTGGGGGTTTGCACGCGCGGCGTCAAACTTGGGCGTCGACATCCTTCAAAATTGCGAAGTACAAGGGTTCGTGCGCGAAGGCAATCGTATCATCGGGGTCGAGACCTCTAGCGGGCGCTTAAGCGCAGGGCGCGTAGGCATTGCCGTCGCAGGCAATAGCGGCCGTGTCGCGGCCATGGCGGGCCTTAAGCTGCCGATCGAAACCCACGTATTGCAGGCCTTTGTGTCTGAGCCGTTAAAACCGATCATTGATACCGTTGTCACTTACGGTGCCGGCCACTTTTATGTCAGCCAGTCGGACAAAGGCGAACTGGTCATGGGCGGCGATCTGGATTTTTATCCGAGCTACGGCCAAAAAGGCAATTTGCCAATTGTTGAAGAGGCGATTACCGCTGGCTTGCAAATGTTTCCGATCTTGTCCCGCGTACGGATGTTGCGGCAATGGGGCGGCGTGATGGACATGTCGATGGACGGCAGTCCGATCATTTCAAAAACCCCCATTGATAATCTGTACTTGAATGCCGGTTGGTGCTATGGCGGCTTTAAGGCGACACCCGGTTCGGGTTGGGTGTTTGCGCACACCATCGCCAACGACGCCCCCCATGCGTTTAACCAAGGCCATACCCTCGAGCGCTTTGCCAACGGCAAAGTGATCGACGATAAGGGTGCAGGCCCCACCCCGCAATGGCACTAGGGCGATATCACCATGCAACTGTTTAACTGCCCCTTCTGCGGACCACGCGATCAGTCTGAATTTACCTACGTGCGCGAGGCGGCGCCTGTACCCGCGCTCGACGCCAGCCAAGCCACTTGGCAAGCCTACGTGTACGACCGTGATAACCCACGCGGCCCACATCGCGAATGGTGGCATCACAATCATGGCTGCCGACAAATACTTGAGCTTGTACGCGATACCCTGACTCACGAGGTCAGCAGCATACAAGCCGCCCGCAACACCGGGGCCACGAAATGAGTCAAAAACAACCTAACCGACTTGAACAGGGCGGCCGTCTTGCTCGCAGCCAAGCGTTACGCTTTAGCTTTGACGGCAACACTTACTATGGCTACCAAGGCGACACACTGGCCTCTGCCCTGCTAGCAAATGGTGTCAAGCTAGTTGGGCGTAGTTTTAAATATCATCGCCCGCGCGGCATTTATAGTGCCGGCCCCGAAGAGCCCAACGCCTTGATGCAATTGCGCTCGGGCGCGCAGACCGAACCCAATACGCGCGCAACCGTCATCGAGCTCTTTGATGGCCTTGAAGCGACCAGTCAAAATCGCTGGCCGAGTTTGCGCTTTGACTGGCGTGCCATCAACCAAAAATTCTCTGCTTTATTGCCCGCAGGGTTTTATTACAAAACCTTTATGTGGCCCAAAAAATTCTGGATGTTTTACGAACATCAGATTCGGCGCGCGGCAGGTTTGGGCAAAGCGCCTCTACACAAAGACCCAGATCACTACGCTTACGAATATGCACACTGTGAAGTGTTAATTGTGGGTGGCGGGCCTGCTGGCCTGTCTGCCGCCCTGGCTGCAGCACGTAGCGGCAAGCGCATCGTACTGGCCGACGAGCGCGGCGAACTTGGTGGTTCGGCGCTATGGGAAAACAAGCTCATCGACGACATGCGCGCAAGTGAATGGGTCGATCAAACAATCGCCGCACTGCGCGGTTACCCAAACGTGCGTTTATTGCCGCGCAGTACCGTGAGCGGCGTCTATGATCACGGCCTTGTCACGATTGCAGAACGGATCACTGATCACTTGGCGCAGTCACCAGCGCACACGCCTCGACAGCGCTTACTTCATTTGCGCTGCGCGCGCGTGATTTTGGCCAGCGGTAGTATTGAACGTCCGTTGGTCTTTGCCGACAACGATAAGCCCGGCGTCATGCTCGCCTCGGCCCTTCGTACCTATATCAATCAATATGCCGTGCTGCCCGGCCGCAAGATCGCAATTTTTACCAATAACGACGATGCCTATCGCAGCGCCTTAGATGCCAAGCAAGCCGGGGCGCAGACCGTGACACTGATCGATACGCGCCGTACGGTTGATGCCCAACTCGTGAATCGCCTGCGTAGCGCTGGCATTGACTATGTTGGCTACTCTTATATCACCGCTGTGCATGGGCAAACTGTGCAGGCGATTAGCGTGTTAGGTCGCGATGGCACGGGCGCTCAAAAAATCGAGTGCGATCTGCTGGGTAATTCGGGGGGCTGGAGTCCCACCGTACACCTGTATTCGCAAGCCGGTGGCAAACTGCGCTTTGACGAAAAACTCACAGCCTTTGTGCCAGAGAGTATTGTGCAAAATTTGGTGCCTGTTGGTGCCGCTAATGGCGAATACACCTTACCAGGCGCCCTTACTCAAGGTGCCGTGGCCGGCGAGCAAGCCTGCGCAAACTCAGCGAGCAGCCCGCAAGGTGCCTTGCTTTACCATGCATCGCGCGCCGAGCCCGAGACGAACTTCGCACTTGAACCGCTGTGGCAGATGTCAAAAGTGGCCTCGCATGGAAAGCGCTTTGTCGACATTCAAGACGACGTCACTGTTGAAGACATCGAGCTGGCCCATCGCGAAAATTTTCGCTCGGTTGAACACCTGAAACGTTACACCACACTAGGCATGGGTACTGATCAGGGCAAGACGTCAAACGTCAATGGCCTGGCACTAATGGCGGCCTTAAGAGAGCAACCCATTGCAGCGGTGGGCACAACCACCTTTCGCCCGCCGTACACGCCAGTTGCGCTCGGCCTGTTTGGTGGCGCCGAGACCGGCAAGCACCACACCCCTGTGCGCCGCACTGCTCTGCACGGCTGGCATCTCGCTCAAGGGGCGCCGATGACCACGGTCGGACACTGGCTACGTCCCAAAACCTATCTGCGACCAAATGAAACCTATGATGCTGCTTGGCGCCGTGAAAATTTAGCAGTGCGTCAAAGCGTTGGTTTGGTTGATGTGGGCACCCTAGGAAAGATTGATATCCAAGGCCCTGACGCGCTTGAGTTGATTCAACGGGTGTATTGCAATAACTTTGCCAACCTAGCCGTCGGGAAATTACGCTACGGCTTGATGCTGCGTGAAGACGGCATTGTCATGGATGACGGTACCGTCGCACGGCTTGGCGAACACCATTATCTGATCTCAACCACCACGGCAAACGCGGGCAAAGTACAGAGCTATCTTGAGCTCATGCTCCAAGTCGCTTGGCCTGAGCTACGCTGTCACGCAGTCTCAGTCACTGAGCAATTTGCTCAATTCGCCCTGGCAGGCCCACGTTCACGTGAAGTTTTAGCCGCGCTTTTACCGCATTGCGATGTGTCAGATTCTGCTTTACCCCATCTTGCGGTGATGCAGACGCAAATTGAAGGGATTGAACTGATCGTTTACCGGATGAGTTACTCGGGCGAGTGCGCGTACGAACTCGCGATTGGCGCTGATTATGGCGAAGATCTCTGGGTGCGTATCCTTGACTGTGGTCAAACCTTTGGTATCACGGTGTACGGCACTGAAGCCATGGGCGTATTACGAATCGAAAAAGGCCACGTTGCAGGCAACGAGCTTGATGGGCGCACCACGCCTGCAGACCTTGGCTTAGGCAAGCTTGTCAGAAAAAATGGCGGCTTCGTCGGCGCAGCACTCGCAAAACGCTCTGGGCTCACCGACACGCGTCGCGCAAGCCTCGTTGGTCTCATACCTGTCGATGGCGTTGCAACAATTCGCGCAGGTAGTCAATTAGTCGCGACTGAACTCGAGGCACGTGCGCCAGGTGTGGTCGCTAAGCAAGGATTTGTCAGCTCGTCAACACCGAGCGAGTTTTTAGGACACTCGATTGCACTTGCTTTTTTAGACAATGGTGCAAATCGGCTTGGCCAAGAGATGATCGCTGCCTCACCGCTCTCTAATGAGTTTGTACGCGTGCGCGTCGTATCACCCGTCTTCGTTGATCCCGATCACCAGCGTTTAAAAGGGGGGCAACCATGATCGAGCGCCGCTCTGCCATCGCAGCACTGCTTACGCAGGCTTCTAAGACCCATCAACTCGCTCAGGCAGCAGTCACCATCTCTGAACGTCGGCCACTGACTATTTTGCAGGTCTCGGCGTTTAGCTCAACACAACCAGAGGCTGCGGCGGCGCTTGCCTCAGTCTTAAATATCGATCTACCCTCACCTAATCAGATGACCAGCAACACAATCTTTAGCGTACGCTTGCTTGGGCCAGGCATTTGGCAAATCGTAGGTGACCCGTATGCAACGATTCAAGCACACGCTCTGCGTGTCGCACTCGGTGGCTTCGCAAGCGTAGTCGACTTGAGTCATGCGCGCACCGCTATCCTTGTGTCTGGCCTAGCAGCACAACGCACGCTCAACAAGTTTTGTAGCCTGGATTTAGCGTTAGAGCACTTTGCCGTCGGTTCAGCAACGAACACGCGTTTCGGGCATATTGGCATGACGCTTGCACGCGGCCCAGACGAACTGGCTTTTGAACTGTTAGTTTTTAGAGGTTATGCCGAACATGTGCTTGAGGCCTTGCTTGAGGCCGGCGCAGAATTTGGCTTAAGGGTCGAGCCCTAAAGAACCTGTTCAAGAAAAGCCTTGGTTCTTTGCACTTGCGGCTCGTCAAAAATCTGCTGTGGCGTGCCTTCTTCGACAATCACACCTTGATCGGTAAAGTACACGCGATCAGCGATTTCGCGAGCGAAGGCCATTTCGTGTGTCACCAAGATCGAGGTCATGCCTTCTTCGACTAGTTGGCGGATCGTGAGTAACACCTCTTTACGTGTTTCGGGATCAAGGGCCGCTGTGACCTCATCAAACAGCATCACCGAGGGTTGCATCGCTAAGGCGCGTGCGATCGCCACACGTTGCTGCTGACCACCCGAAAGCTCACCCGGGTAGTTATTCAACTTATCTTCGAGGCGCACTTTTTTTAACAAACTCACCGCGCGTTCACGCACTTCATCTTGAGCTTGCCCCAGGACTTGTATTGGCGCCATCATTACGTTTTGCAGCGCCGTTTTATGCGGAAACAGGTTGTACTGCTGAAATACAATCGATACATCTTTGCGCAAGGTGATCATGTCATGGTCGGACTTAAGGGTATGCACGGCATGCTCACCCACAAACACCTCACCGCGATCCACCGGAATCAGACCATTGATACAACGCAATAGAGTCGATTTGCCTGAACCCGAGGGCCCAATCACACAAACTGCTTGCCCAGCAGAAACTGCTAAGGATATGCCGCGTAAGACGTTCACTGTGCCAAACGCTTTATGAACGTCATGGATTCGAACGATTGACTGCTGTGAAGAAGACAAAATCATGATGCGGGCTCCTCTGCCTGATTGGCGGGTACAGAAATGATTTGAGGTTCGTGCCCAGTGGCTGTTAAAAACCTGACTAAGTCGGTGTGTGGCACGATCATCGTAGCCGTATTGATCAAAGGATGCGCTTGGACAGCCGGGGCATCCCACAAGGTCTGATCTATTACAAACTGTACGTTGTGTGCCGTGTCGTTGACCAAGCCGAGCATGCTCACTGAGCCAGGGGTGACGCCCAAATGCGTCAACAACCGATCAGCCGAGGCAAAGCCCAACCGACCAGCACCCAGCAAATCGCCCAACTGATTGAGATTCACACTTAAGGAAGCGGGTATAGTCACCAAAAAATGCTTCAGGCCTTTTTTATCCCGCAAAAACAGATTCTTTGTTTTTGCACCAGGCAAGGCTGGCACGAGCAATTCAGATTCAGCCACCGTCATCACGGCCGCATGTTCGTGACGCTCGAGCTTGATTGCATGCGTCGTCAGAAAATCTTGTAGTTTCGACCTCAGTGGCTGGTTCATCGTTGTATCTGCTTCGGTTTAATCTGATCTTTGAATTCGGCACTCCAAACTAGACGGCTGCACCATGCGCGCTTGCCCCCTCTGACCAACGCGGTCTGCCACACAATCTCTCAAACTGCCTTTAAAAATCGACATGACTCAGCGCTCAGCAAAGCGCGACTCAAGGCGGCGTGTGTAACAAGCAATGGGGTAGCAGTATAAAAAGAACCATAACAGTACATAGCTGTAGATCGGTATCAAAAAGTCAGTGCGCGCCTCGGCTGCAGTAATGTGGCCAACCGTTGTCATCACCTCGGACACCCCGACAATCGAGGCCAACGTGGTCGCCATCGTCAGAATAGCGTACCAATTCATCCACGATGGCAGCATGCGCTTAATACATTGCGGCAAAATGATTTGCCATAAAATTTGCCGACGACTGAACGCAAGCGAACGCGCCGCCTCCCATTGCGCCGACGGGATCGATTGCACAGCACCGCGCACAATCTCGGCGATATTGGCCATGATCGGCAACGCCAAACCAATGGTCGATTTGATCCAATCCGGAAACGGTATCGTGTACTGCCCAATTTTGAACTCGAAGGGCATCAAAAACATCACAAAAAACAGTAATACCAGCCAAGGCGCATTGCGAAAGAATTGCACCACCAGCCAAGAGGTGCCACGCACTGGCGCAAACAGTGACACTCGGGCGAGCCCCAAACCGATACCCGCAGCCGTCCCGAGCAGCATCGCCATAAAGCTAATCGCAAGATTGAACAAAAACCCTTGCGCTAACAGAGGGGTCCATTTCAATAGCAGGCTCCATACCGAGGCTTGAGAAGCAGCCGCTTGAACCTGTGCGGTTGCCACTGAGCCGACGAACGCCGCTAACAGTAGCACCCCTGTTTGCCAAACAAACAAACCACCGCCACTCGAGCGATCCATCGTACCGACTTGGGGCTGCAAACGAAAAGGGAGCATGACCGAGAGCGTATCAGGACACTCACTTGGGCTGACAGCCCGCCGCGACGACTGAGGACTACGTTTCATTGACCAAATCCTGGAACATACAATCTTTTTTCAAACCACTGCATCAGCTGATTGATCAAACCAACAATAGCGATGTAGGTCAACAACAGCACAATCATCATTTCAGTCACGTTGACTTGTTCAGACCAAATTTGCCCAGACATATAAAGCAGTTCGGGCACGGCGATCGCATAGCCTAAGGTGGTCGTTTTAACCAGATTCACAAGGTTGTTATTCAGTGCGGGCATCGTCACGCGTAAGGCTAACGGAAACACCACTCGCCTGAAGATTTGCGCACGCGAATAGCCCAGGGCCTTGGCCGCCTCAATCGTCGCTTTAGGGACTGCTTCAATACCGGCCCTAAAAATCTCTGCCGTAAAAGCGGTCTCAAGCAAAGTCAGTGCGACAATCGCCCAGCCCATGGAGCCCAACAGCGGCGCGCCCCCCACCTTCGGCAAGAGTGGCGCGATCGCAAAATAAAAAAAATAAATTTGAACGAGCGGTGGTGTGTTTCGAAACAGTTGCACGTAAGCACCGACGCAACGGCGCAGCCATTGATACTTTGTTCCATACAGCCAAGCAACAATCGCGCCAAAAAAAAGACTCAGCACAATCACAATCGCCGACAACTCAAGCGTCGTGCTTAAGCCTTCAAGAAAACGCGAGCGGTCATAGCGATCGTAAAAAATCGTTAGCTTGATGCCGCTCGTTTGATGTAGCCATTTAAACCAGGCCGAAACACTATCCATCACTTGCTTGGCCTATGGCATACACAATTTATTTGAACTTTGCGTTTTGCTCAACCAGATAAGGCGAAGGCGAAATGCCCCACTTCTTTTCAAGGCCGATAATGAAACCTGTTTTGTGCCACTCTTTGAGTGTGTCACTAATAAAGGCTGCAAACTTGGTATCTTCTTTACGCAGCCCCATGCCCCAAGGCTCTGGATCGATCAAGGGAAGCATGATGGCGTAGTCGGCCCATTTTGCCTCGCCGGTTAAACCGGCATAAAAGGTTGAGTCAAAAACCATCCCAACACAATTACCCGCCTCAAGCGCGGCCAGGGCTTCGGTTGAGCCTTTGAAGGTCAGTAGTTTTGCACCAAACTCATCGCCCGTGCGACGGTTGTAGTACGCGCCCTGAATACCGCACACAGTTTTACCTTTGAGGTCTGTCCAGGCCTTTAAGCCAGAGTTCTTTTTAGCCAAGAGTGCAGCCGCGCTAGCGTAATAAAAAGGCTCAGGGATCGCCACCACTTCAGCGCGATCGGGCTTGTAAGACATCGTCGCGATCATCAGATCGGTGCGACCCTGCTTGACGAACTCCATACGATTGGCCGCCACGACAGCGATCACTTCGATGGATACGCCTAATTTTTTAGCGATCTCATTGGCCATATCAATTTCAAAACCCACGATTTTTCCGGACGGGTCGACAAAACCGAAGGGTTTGTAATCGGCCTTGACGCCCACTACCATTTTGCCTTTTTGTTTAATGCTGGCCAACGTATCAACCTGTGCCCAAGCGCTTGTGCCTGAAAACAAGGCCGTTGCTGCAAGCAGGCCCAGCAACTTTACAACCGACGGTTTAGCAAACTGCATGAGGAGTCCCCTTTTTTTAATTAACCAAGTAAGCTGGCCGTTAGCCGCTCAAGTTAATGTTTACGACAATATGGCCGATCGCGCAACTATTTTTGACACGCCGCACGTCAAAAACCATTCAAATAACCCAACATACTGACAAGGTGTGTCAACACAACAAGCACCTTGACCAATTTCAGACTCAGGTGCTTGAGCACGCGACTTCAATTGCTTTACACCGGCTTAGACAATTGATCCAAAATCGCTGGGTTTTCAAGTGTTGAAATATCTTGCGTAATGGCCTCGCCTGCTGCCACCACACGCAACAAGCGACGCATGATTTTGCCTGAACGTGTTTTGGGCAAGTTATCGCCAAAACGAATCTCTTTCGGTTTGGCGATTGGGCCAATTTCTTTGGCTACCCAATCACGCAGCTGCTTACCCAACGCAAGAGCCTCGTCACCTTCAGGGCGTGTGCGTTTCAAGACCACAAAGGCAACAATCGCCTCGCCGGTAGTGGCATCTGGGCGCCCCACCACAGCAGCCTCAGCGACCAGTTCGTGGGCGACCAAAGCAGACTCAACTTCCATTGTGCCCAAACGATGGCCAGAAACGTTCAGCACGTCATCAATACGGCCCATGATCCAGAAACAACCATCTTTGTCGCATTGCGCGCCATCACCCGCTAAATAATAGCCACCCAACTCTGGTGGAAAATAACTTTTTACGTAGCGCTCTGGGTCGCCCCAGATACCACGAATCATCGAGGGCCATGGGCGCTTGATCACCAAAAAGCCACCCTGCCCTGCTGCAACATCAGCCCCCACTTCATCCACAATCGCAGCCGTGATCCCGGGCAAACGGGTGGTGCATGACCCTGGCTTTAACGGTGTTGCGCCTGGCATCGGCGTAATCATGTGCCCGCCAGTCTCGGTCTGCCACCAGGTATCAACGATTGGGCAGCGTCCGCCCCCAACATTGGTGTGATACCACATCCACGCTTCAGGGTTGATTGGCTCGCCGACAGACCCCAACAAGCGCAAGCTCGTCAAATCAAAACTCTTAGGATGTACAGCAGCATCGGCGTCTGACGTTTTAATCAACGAGCGGATCGCCGTGGGTGCCGTATAGAAAATTGAAACTTTTTGATCTTGGATGGTTTTCCAGAAACGCCCCGCGTTTGGATAGGTGGGCACACCTTCAAACACAATTTGCGTCAACCCAGCGGCCAAGGGGCCGTAGGCAATGTAAGTGTGGCCAGTGACCCAGCCTACGTCAGCCGTACACCAAAAAATGTCATTGGCTTTTGCATCAAACACCCATTGCATCGTGAGCTTGGCCCACAACAAGTAACCGCCAGACGAGTGCTGCACGCCTTTTGGTTTGCCAGTCGAACCTGAGGTATACAAAATAAACAGGGGGTGCTCGGCACCAACCGCCACAGGTTCGCAGGTGGTGGCTTGTTTGTCAGCGACATCGTGAAACCACACATCACGTTTGGCATCCCAGGCGATTTTTCCGCCAGTGCGCTTGTAAACGATGCAATGACGCACGGCTTCGCAACCGCCCATCGCTAAGGCCTCGTCAACGGCGGGCTTGAGCGCGATCGCCTTGCCGCCTCGCATTTGCTCGTCGGCCGTCAGCACTAGGCTGGCGCCCACATCGGTGATACGTTCGTGCAGACTTTTGGCCGAGAAGCCACCAAACACCACCGAGTGAGTGATGCCCAGACGCGCACAAGCTTGCATGGCCACCACAGCTTCAATCGACATGGGCATGTAGATGATCGAGCGTTCGCCTTTTTTGTAGCCCAGTGCTTTCAGGCCATTGGCTAACTGACACACACGATCGTGTAACTGTTGGTAGGTTATTTTTTTGACAACACCATCGTCCGATTCAAAAATAATCGCAACTTTACTGGCATTGCCATTTTTAAGATTGGCATCTAAGCAATTCGCCGAGACGTTGAGCTCGCCATCACCAAACCACTCAAAGAACGGCGCACGCGACTCATCAAGCACCTTGGTAAACGGCTTAGTCCAGTGCAAATATTCACGCGCCTGCTTGGCCCAAAAGGCATCCGGATCGCGATCGGCCGCTTCGAGCAATGCCTGGTAGCTTGCCTGGCCAGCCACATTCGCTTGCTCAACAAAGTTCTGTGGCGGTTGAAAGACACGCGTTTCAACTAAGGTGGATTCGATTGAGTTCGCCATGAGTGCAGTCTCCGAGGTGGCCAATATCTATGAGTGATTTTTTGAGGCTATGGTTTAGGCTGTTAACGCAGCAATGCCAGCCGAAGCGATCTCGGCATCTTCTGACGACTTGACGCCAGACACGCCCACGGCACCGATGACTTGACCGTCTATCGTAATCGGCACACCGCCCTCGAGCATGCCTTGCAGCATTGGCGCAGACAAAAATGAAGTACGGCCGTTATTAATAATATCTTCGTAGACTTTAGATTCGCGACGCGACAGCGCTGAGGTGTGCGCCTTAGCCGGTGCGATATGCGCTGACATGGCTGGTGCACCATCCAAACGTTGTAAACCCAACAGATGGCCGCCATCGTCAACAACCGCAATGGTCACAGCCCAATTGTTTTTGTTAGCGTGGGCTTTAGAGGCAGCCAAAATTTTAGAGACATCGGCATCGGTCAACACGGCTTTAGTTTTCACAGAGAATCCTTAATTTGTTCAAGGGCAGAAGGGTCTTCTATTGTAGTGAGATCACCGGGGTCGCGCCCTTCGCAAACCGCGACAATCGCACGACGCAAAACTTTACCAGAGCGAGTCTTTGGCAACGCCGTGACAAATCGCACTCTGGCCGGGCGGGCCACTGGCCCAAGTTGCTCGTCGACTAACCGCATAATATCGCCCTCGAGCTTTAACAACGAGGCTGGCTGCGAAAACAAACTGGCATCCTTGAGCACCGCAAAGCCGACAGCTACCTGACCTTTCAACTGATCTGCAATCCCCACCACCGCTGACTCAGCCACGGCGGCATGACAATTGATTGACTCTTCGATTTCGCGGGTACCTAAGCGATGACCCGCCACGTTAATCACATCATCGGTACGACCTAAGATAAACCAGTAGCCGTCCTCATCTGTCAGGCCCCAGTCGAAGGTCGAGTAAACCTGACGACCGGGCACCGAGCCGAAATACGTTTCAACAAAACGCGCATCATCGCCCCAGATTGTGGTCATCGCACCTGGTGGTAAGGGCGGCACAATGGCAACTACACCCTTCTGGTTGGGGCCAAGATCTTCGCCGGTCTCTTCGTTCAGCACCCGAACGTCAAAGCCGTACACCGGAAACGACGGACTACCAAATTTTGTTGGCACATCTGCGATACCAGGCTGCGCTGCCAAAATTGGCCAACCCGTTTCTGTTTGCCAATAGTTATCGATGATGGGTCGGCCCAGTCCTGCTGAAATCCATTGCGCGGTCGGCTCGTCTAGCGGCTCGCCGGCCAGATACAGCGCGCGCAAGCTCGACAGGTCGTATTTTTTCAGCAAAGCCTCGTCATGTTTTTTAAGTACCCGAATCGCAGTCGGAGCAGAAAACATGGTGTTGACTGTAAAGCGCTCGACTAAGCTCCATAAAATACCGCCATCGGGGCGCACGGGGGTCCCCTCGTACAAGATGGTGGTTTGGCCAGCAATCAAAGGACCATACACAATGTACGAGTGGCCTACCACCCAGCCGATATCGCTGGTGCAGAGGTAGGTATCGCCGGGCTTGCCGTTAAAAATACGTTGCATCGACGAGGCAAGGGCTACGGCGTAGCCACCGGTGTCGCGCTGCACACCCTTGGGTTTACCAGTGGTGCCCGACGTATACAACACATAACTGGGTTCTGAAGACTCAAGCCAAGTCACAGGCACCACCGCCCCATCATATTGGCGCCTGAGGCTGGCGTAATCAAGGTCTCGGCCCGCCACCGGCTCAAAGGCAAATAAGCTGCGATTGACCACCAAGACTTTTTCAGGCGGAAGCTGTGACAGCGCAATCGCCTTATCAAGTAAGGGCTTATAGGGCGTCACTTTACCGCCTCGCGAGCCGGCGTCGGCACACACGATCACTTTAGGAGACGCATCATCAATGCGCTGCGCCAAGTTCACTGAGGCAAAGCCGCCAAAGACCACCGAGTGAATCGCACCCAACCGTGCACAGGCCAGCATGGCAAAAACAGCTTCAGGAACCATGGGCATATAAATCAAGACTCGGTCGCCTCGCCCCACGCCTTGAGCCTGCAACATCGCCGCGACAGCGTTCACTTCGCGATAGAGGTCTCGGCAAGTATAGGTAATCTCTTGATCAACCTCGGTCGACACCCAAACCAAGGCCGGCTCATCGGCACGCGAGTCTAGCCAACGATCAACAGCGTTAAAACATAAGTTGGTCTGACCACCGACAAACCAGCGGGCGAAGGGGGGGGTGCTGTAATCAAGTACTTCAGTAAAGGGGGTTTCCCAGTGAATACCTGCCGCTTCTTCGCGCCAGAAGGCATCTTTTTGCTGAATTGAACGTTGGTGGGTCGCCTGGATTGGGTTCATAGTCGGTCTCTCGAGTACTTTTTTTAGCAAAGATCGCTTTTTGTAATACTATTGTGACAGGTAAACCTTGCACGAGGCTTTCCGCCCCTGCAATATCAGGCGTCAGGTGTTGGTTGTTCTTTCAATTACCGGCCTCACTATTTTGACTTGCGTCCTCTTTTTAGACCTTCGGTCAGTTTTTCTGCCCCTCGCCCGCAACCGTTACGATGCCAAACATCACTCTTGCCACCTCTGCATCTTGCCTCTTTGCCCGCTGGGTTCGCCTAGGGCTACTCGCAGGCGCGTGCGTGCTAACTGTTGCGTTAAGCGGTTGCGCAGGCACCAAAGGTGATGAGGGCTCGGGCATAAACTCTTCGTCGGTCGACTGGCGAAACTCGGCCGACCCGATTGGTTCATTTTTGGCGCGCTCTAAAAACGGTGCAGGTTTGATTGCGGGCGACGTTAACCACCCACTCGCGCGCCAGGCACTGACGCAACTTGGGATTCGGTATCGCTGGGGTGGTAAATCACCCGAGACTGGCTTTGATTGCAGCGGACTCGTGCTGTATTCGGCGCAACAATCGCTTGGCCTGAAGCTGCCACCCCGCTCTTACGATATTGCCTTGTTTGGCATCGATGTGCCGCGCAATAATCTACAGGTTGGTGACTTAGTGTTTTTTAACACGCTGGGGCGCCGTAACTCGCATGTTGGCGTGTATCTTGGCGATGATCAGTTTGTGCATTCACCTTCTGCAGGTGGCGTCGTCAGAATCGAAGACATGAAGATGGCGTACTGGACAAAGCGCTATAACGGCGCGCGCCGCCTATAAAAAAACGGCTCACAACTCGTTCAAAACATCACTGCAGTTTTTAACCACACCCGACTTCTCTGATTGTGGCCTAAGTGTAGGCAGCCGAACAACATGGCTGCCTAGCCTCTGAGATCGCTCTCTACTTCTGTGATGACGGCCCTGTGAGTTGGCAAGCGCCTTGCTGACACAAGCCACACTGCTCAAGAGCCTGCTGCATCGAGCACACCGAGCGTCGACAAGCAACCACTTGCACTCCTCCTTTTTGTGCAGCATTTCTGAATGTTTTCATTACGTTATGACCTAAAAAATCGGTCAGCAGAATCACCACCTGAGTACCGCTAGGTATCTGCGGCGCCTTTTTTTGGTGCGCCGGGTCGCGCCCAGTGATGTGATGGGTGATGGCAATGTTGTGTTCACGTAACAGGCTGGGGATATTGCCGAGTCGATCTGCACCGACCACAACTGCGCTCAAGGCTGGGTTCATAGCTGCTCCAATAAAAAAGATGAACAGCATAGATGATAATGATTCTTATTTATAAAACAAGAGTAATAATACTCATTCTCATTAAAAGACTAAATTTATTTACTTAGGCCCAGGGGTTTAACTATCTTTATCTTAGGTAAAAATTATTTTTCTTGTTTATTTTCAACGAGTTCTCGAACTTGTTTTTCACTTAATTCTGGAGTCAGCATGGCGATCAAGGTATACACATAATCGCGTAAGAACACACCTGACTTCAAGGCAATACGAGTTGTTTGCAGCCCAAATAGGTGTCCGGCAGGGATACTGACCAAGTTGGTGTCACGCAGTGGCTCGTAGGCGACGCCTGCGATGATCCCGATTCCTAAGCCAACATCGACGTAAGTTTTAATGACGTCGGCGTCAATTGCCTCAAGAACAATATCTGGGCGCAGCCCCTTCTCTTCAAACGCGCGATCGACCGAGCGGCGTCCAGAAAAAGCCCGATCGTATGTGACTACGGGGTAGCGAGCGACATCCTCAAGGGTCAAACCAAAGCCCTTTTTACGCGCAAGTGCCGCCAGGGGGTGCTCGGGGCGCACCACTACGGTGTGCTCCCACGTGTAACAAGGCAAGGTTTCAAGCCCGGGGGTGAGTGCTAGCGACTCGGTCGCGATCGCCAGATCTGCCTGTTCGTGCAACACCATCTGCGCCAACTGAGGCGGGCTACCCTCAGCTAAAGACAGGTGAACTTTTGGAAATTGCTGACGAAACGCAGGGATAATTTTAGGCAACACGTAGCGCGCCTGCGTATGCGTGCAAGCGATCACCAGGCTGCCCTCGTCGCGCTGCGCAAATTCATCACTCACTTTTTTGAGATTCTCGATCTCGCGCATGATGCGCTCGACCACCTGAGCGACCGCCGCGCCGGGCTTGGTCAGACCTTTAATGCGTTTGCCGTGCCGCTCAAAAATCTGCACCCCGAGCTCATCTTCAAACTCGAGAATCGCCTTACTCACACCCGGCTGTGAGGTGAACAGGCTGCGCGCGGCTTCAGTCAGATTGAAGTCACGGCGAATGGTTTCTCGAACAAAACGAAATTGTTGCAAATTCATAGAAGTCCTGTAAGCCACGTGAGTGTGAAGCCGAACAAGCCTGAGCATTGTCAACCTGGCGTCCGACGAACACGGACCGGTCGTCGCAGGCGGTTCAAACAAAAGCGCGTGGAGGTCATCAGCACGCCAAACAAATACGATTATAAGTAATATAGAGTATGTTTATAACTAACTTTTTAGAATAAGATTCTATAGCAACTAGAACTTGCGAGATAATTCATTCTACTTTTTCACATGCATAGGTCGCCCCATGGATTTCAGCATCAGTATTTCAGCTAGCCCTCATCAGACTAAAACCCCAGCGATTGCCATTGGTGTGTTTACCGACGGGGTGTTAAGTACAGCAGCCGATGCGATTGATCGCGCCAGCAGCGGCGCCATACGTGACGTCATCAAAGCAGAGTTCACGGGCCGGGCGGGCTCAACCTTGGTGTTGCGTAACCTTGAGGGTGTCGCCGCTCCCCGCATCGTCTTAGTCGGGCTCGGCAAACAAGCCGAGTACACGCCGCGCACGCATGCGCGCGCCGAACAAGCGTTTGCTGCGTTTTGTGTACAAGCGCGCCTAACCGAGGCGACCTCAACGCTGGCTGCCATTGACTGCCCAGCAGCTCCGGTACGCGATCGCGCGCGCTCGGCTGCCGCGGCCTGCGGCGAGGCCACTTATCACTACGATGCCAGCTTCGGTAAACCCGACTTAAACGCGCGTCCCAAGCTTAAAAAGCTGACACTGCAATTTGCCAATGCGGCTGATCGGGTGGCGGCAACGCTAGGCGTGGCTGAAGGCGGCGCGCTGGCACACGGGATGTCGCTGGCCCGCACTCTCGGCAATTTACCCGGCAATATCTGTACCCCCACCTATTTAGGCGAGCAAGCAAAAACCTTGGGCAAACAGTTCAAAAGTCTCAGCGTCAAAGTGCTAGACCGTAAGCAAATCGAAGCTCTGAAGATGGGTTCGTTTTTGTCTGTGGCACGCGGCTCGGTCGAGCAGCCTCGTTTCATTGTGCTGCACTACAAAGGCAAACCTGTCGCAGCAAAACGCGGCGCCAAAGCCCCCGCTGGGCCGATCGTTTTAGTTGGCAAAGGGATTACGTTTGACTCGGGCGGCATCTCGATTAAGCCCGCCGCCACCATGGACGAGATGAAGTTCGATATGTGCGGAGCAGCCAGTGTCTTAGGCACCTTGCGCGCGGTTGCTGAAATTGGCCTCCCGGGCGAAATCATTGGCCTGATCCCCACCTGCGAAAACATGCCAAGTGGTTCGGCCAATAAACCTGGCGATGTGGTCACCAGCATGTCTGGCCAGACCATTGAAATCCTCAACACCGATGCCGAAGGCCGTCTAATCTTATGTGACGCGTTGACGTATGCCGAACGCTTTAAACCCTCAGCTGTGATTGACATTGCAACGTTGACGGGCGCCTGCGTGGTGGCGCTAGGCAAGGTCAATACTGGCCTGTTCGCAAGCGACGATGCGCTGGCCGAAGCCTTATTGGCGGCGGGCAAACAATCGATGGATACGGCTTGGCGCTTGCCGCTTGATGATGCCTACCAAGAGCAGCTGAAATCAAACTTTGCTGACATGGCAAATATTGGTGGCCAGCCTGGCGGTGCGGTCACAGCGGCATGCTTTTTAGCGCGTTTTGCCAAGGCATACCACTGGGCACATCTGGATATCGCTGGTACCGCCTGGCGCGGCGGTGGCGAAAAAGGCTCGACGGGTCGCCCCGTGCCGATGTTGCTGCAATATCTGATCAACCAGGCGTAACTCAAAAAATGGCCCGCATCGACTTTGCTTTTGGCGCGACTGACAAAATCGCACAAGCGTGTCAGACCACGCTCAAGCAACATCTTGCGGGCCACAAATTAGTGGTCTATTGCAGCGATGCTGCCCGCTTAAAAGCCTACGACGCCAAGCTATGGGCGGTTGAACCCACAGCTTTTGTGCCGCACGTGATGGTCACAGATCCCTTGGCCGAACAAACTCCGATTTGGCTGGTCTCGGGCGACTTAGCACAAGCCCTGGCGCGCGCACCGGCCGACGCCTGGCTACTCAATCTAGACGAACACTGCCCGCCCGCGCTTGGCAACACCGCCCGGGTGCTTGAAATTGTGTCAGAAGACGAAGATGACAAAGCAGCGGCGCGAGCACGTTGGGCGCACTACAAAGCCGCTGGACACGAATTGAAAGCGCACCGTTTGACATAACCTTACTCGCCTGTTCGAGGGCAAGCGGACAAGTGCCGAGCGCACGCCTAGATTGACGAAAGAGGATTTCAAGCCACCCGAAGGCCGTAAATGACGCTGACGTTGCAAAAAACACCATAATTTGTAGGAAATCTAGCCATTCAGGGAACTGTCAGGTATGCTTTCGGTCAGAGACTCATGGCTAACCTTAAATAGCCTGAGTCCAATTTAGTGACAGGAGCTAACTATGTCTGAATATCGTCCTTCTTTAAACCCCGGCCAATACAGTGACGTCGCCGACGTCGCCGTGCGTAACCGCGTGCTGCGCAACACCTACTGGCTGTTGGCCATTTCGCTGATCCCCACCGTACTGGGCGCCGCCTTTGGTATGTACAGTGGCATCAATAAAGTCATGGCAACCAGCCCGTTCATTACCATGATTATCTTTTTAGCTGGTGCCTTTGGTTTGATGTACGCCATCGAAAAGAACAAAGAGACCTCCTTAGGCGTCGGCCTGCTGCTGCTCTTTACGTTCTTTATGGGCATGATGCTGTCGCGCCTGCTGGGTCACGTGCTGGGCATGAGCAACGGTACACAACTGGTGATGTTTGCCTTTGGTGGCACAGCAGCCGTCTTTGGCACAATGGCTACGCTGGCAACATCGATCAAACGTGATCTGTCTGGGCTGGGTAAGTTTATGTTCGTCGGTGTGGTGATCTTGCTGCTTGCCAGCGTCGCCAACATCTTCTTGCAATTGCCTGCACTGATGTTGACCATTTCGGTTGTAGCGATTGTGATCTTTTCAGCCTTCATGCTGATTGATTTGCAACGTGTGGTCAACGGTGGTGAAACGAACTATGTTTCAGCAACACTTGCCATCTACTTAGACGTGTATAACGTGTTTGCTAACCTGCTTGCCATTTTAGGCATCACAGGCGGCAGTCGCGATTAAGTTTTGGTTTGACAGCGTCTGGCGCAAGTCACTAGACGCTGATTACCTCGGTCAACACCGAGGTGCTAAGTTGAGGTAAAAAGAAGGGTCAAGCTCTGCGGTGACAGAGGTTGACCCTTTTTCGTTGCTGTCTGACATGATCAAGATCACCAGTGAAGACAACAACACTGAGAAGATCTTTGCGAGACCGGCGACTTGAAAGGCTCGTCGCAAACTTCAGACAGCAGATATTGCTTCACAGCAAACCTTTAGGATTAACAAATGACCGAGACAGTTTTAACGCACGAAAATAATGGTGTACTCACACTCACGATCAATCGCCCTGAGCGTCGCAATGCGCTTGACGTTGCCACCTATCTGTCCTTAGCTGAGAAGATTCGCGCGGCGAGCGCGAGCAAAGACTATCGTGCGATTGTGATAACGGGTGCAAGCAACTATTTCACGGCAGGGAATGATCTAAAAGATTTTCAAAAACCACGCACCTCGGGTGACAGCGGTGGCATTATTTTGTTGCGCAGCCTGATTGATTGCGACTTGCCGATCATTGCCGCTGTTGAAGGACGCGCCATCGGCATCGGCGTGACCATGCTGCAACACTGTGATTTTATTTGTGCGGCGGACAATGCCTTGTTTACGATCCCGTTTGTGGCGCTTGGACTTTGCCCTGAAGGTGCTTCAAGCGTATTGCTTGCACAGATCGTTGGCGCACGGCGGGCTTCAGACTGGTTGCTGCGTGGCAAAACCTTTGGCGCACAAGAGGCGCTTGAGGCCGGATTTATCACTCAGGTCACCAACCCAGGTCAAGCCTTAGCCATCGCACAAGCGCTAGGTAACGAATTAGCCGCCCTTCCCCCGCAAGCCTTGCAACTGTCAAAGCGCATGATGAAACATGCGCAGCGCCCCATGCTGCATGAAACGCTAAAGTATGAGTTTGAGTTGTTTTCTGAACGCTTGCAATCAGAAGAGGCGCAGGCGGCTGTGGCGAAGTTACTCAAGAAATAACAGTCACGATGCACTGAGCCATTCTTCAAACATCACAATCACAGCAGGCTGAGCAGGCGAAGCCTAGCGTCTGGATCAAAATAAAAAACCGCGGCACTTGATGAACACAAGGCCGCGGTATCTGGCTGAGACTCGAGCGTGTGCGCTTCACGAGCGCCAAGGCAACACGTTTAAGCTAGAACATTCGCACGTTTACCGTGCATTAAACGGTGGCGCTGGGTACACACCTTTTGCTGTTGCCACCGCTGGCGGGTAAATCACTTCTGGGCCCTTCGGCATATTTTGCATGATGGCGAATTCATTTTTAAACTGTTTGCCGGTATTGTCGATCTTGTATTCGCCGGTAATGGTCACCATCTTGTCGTTCAAGTCAAGCGCCGCCTGTTTAAGTTTGGCCGCGTCCAACGACTGCGCCTTCTTAATCATTTCTTCTGCAACAACACCTGCGCCATAAGCTAAAGCAGTCTGAAAGTCAGCTGGGTATTGAGCATTCGGAAACAATTTTGCATAGCGCGCCGTCATTTGTTCGCGATTCAAACCATGTGTCACCTTCCAGTTAATTTTTTCGTGCAAGAGCGTTTGGCTCAAGGCGTATAAGCCATCTTTACCGGCCTGCTGTAAAAACTGCGGTTGCGAGGCATAAACAAAATAGACGGCTTTAAATAACGCATTGGTTTCGCGCAACTGACGCGCGATGATCATCTGATCACCTTCGTAGGCCGTTGGATAAAACGCCTCGGCACCACTTGCCTTGGCTTTCTGAATCATGATGTTGAAATCTTTGGTGCCTTTGGCAAATTTTTCATTTTGAGTGACTTCCATGCCAAGCTCTTTCGCCAAGGCCACAGCGCCTTGAGTCAAAGAGGCCGGAAACGGCTCGTCAAGGTAGGCAAACGCAATCTTTTTAACACCCATCGCGTGCAAGGCACGCACACCGTTTTGGCCTAGTAGTGTGCCGGCAATCTGCGTCGCTGACACAATCGACTTAAAGCCTTGCGCGTAAATTGAATCTGCAGAGGCCGACCAAATAATCATCATCTTGTTGTTCGTCTCAGTGGTGCTCGCTGCTGCACTAGTCAGCGTCGAACCAAAAGGTCCAAACAAAAAATCACATTTTTCTTCTTTGATTAAGGTTTCATACACTTTCGGAATAACAGTTTTATCGCTGCGATCATCGAGTTTGACCAGTTCAAGTTTGCGCTTGACCCCTCCAATATCGATCCCACCTCGCGCGTTCACATCATCAATCCAAATCTCAACGCCGCGTTGGCCAGACTGCGCCGCCAAGGCAAACGTACCACTTGACGAAACTGTCATACCAATACGAATCGGCTTATCTGCCTGCGCATAAGCTTGTGCAGCAGGTAAAGACAACACACTTGCAGCCAGAATGGCCTTTAACAATTCACGTTTGAACATGTAAGTCTCCTTAAGGGCTTAAGAATCGATTTTGTAATCCACCCATTGCGCGATTAAATCCCGCAACGTGTGGTCTTGCGAGAAATCCTGCACACTGCCACTGACTTTGTTACGACCTAACTCCAACACATATACATGCGTCGACACTCTGACACATTGACGTACATTCTGATCAATCAGCAATACTGAAATGCCTTGGGCGGGCAACCCTGCAATAAACTCGTAGATCTCGGCGCTCAATTTAGGCGCCACCATCGCGGTAGGCTCATCAAGCAGCAACACCTTCGGATCTAACACCAACGCGCGACCGAGCTCTAGAAATCGTTGCTGGCCACCACTCATGGCGCCTGCCATCTGGTTACGCTTATCTTTGAGCATCGGAAACCGACTGTAGGCACGCTCAAGCGCTTGTTCGACACGCACTTTATCGCTGCGAAACGTCCAGCAGGCCAGTTGTAAATTGTCGTCGACACTCAATTCGTTAAACAGGCTACGACTTTGCGGCACCATGGCCACACCATGCGAAATAAAAGACCACGGTGCTATCCCGGTCACGCACTTGTCACCCACATACACATCACCTTTCACAGGCTTGAGTAAACCAAACAAGGTGCGCAAGGCTGTCGACTTACCGGCTCCGTTGGGGCCAATTACCCCGGTAATGCCTCCTTGTTCAACTCGCAAACTCAGGTCTTGCAAAATTCGGATATCGCCGTGATACGCCACAGCAACATTGTGCAACGCCATTGCGGGCATGGGCGCATGCAAAGTTGAAATTGTCTCAATTGCCAAGATACGCCTCGATTACGTCGGGGTTGCTGCGAATGTCTTGCACACCGCCTTGCGCGATCACCTGACCTTGGTTCATGGCGATGAGGTGATTAGACAGGCGGTAAATCGACGTCAGGTCGTGACTAATTAACAGCACCGCCTTGCCCTGTTCAGCCATGTCACTGATACGCTCGATCATGAACGTGCACAAGTCAGGATGGACACCAGCGAAGGGCTCATCGAGCATCACCACGCGAGGATCAGGCATCAACATACGAGCCATCTCAAGTAGCTTTTGCTGCCCACCCGAAAGCTCTTCGGCAAAGTTGTGCCTCAGATCGATGAGCTTGAACTGTTCGAGAATTGTCTCTGCTTTGGACATCAATTCTGTGTCGGACTGTGACCATGACAGCACCGGCACCATCAGATTGTCGATGAGCGACATTTTTTTAAACACACGCGGAATCTGAAAGGTTCGACCAATGCCTCGTTGCGCCACCTCGTGTGAAGGTCGGCCAGTAGTGTCATGGCCATCGATGCTCACCGTACCACTGTCGGGCACATAGAGGCCGCAGATACAGTTCATAAGCGTCGTTTTACCCGCACCGTTTACACCAATGATCCCCAACACCTGGCCAGCACTTGCTGACAGACTCACGCCATCAAGCGCAGTCAAACCACCAAAGCGTTTGGTCAGATTTGTGACTTCGATCAAGGCCGTCATCGCAACGCCCTGAAGCCAAACAAACCAGTCGGTCGAATCAAGATTGTCGCAACCAGCATACCAAAGCCAACAATCTGCGCCAGCGCTTGTGCCAAAAATACCGTCGCCATTTGCTCAGCAATGCCGTAGAAGATACCGGCAATCAAGGCACCCATTGGATTGCCCAAGCCACCCAGCACAATCACAATAAAGCCAATGATCGAATACTCGGCGCCTGAGAAAGGTCCGAACGCAGGAAACACCAAGGCGATCAACACACCTGTCACACCCGCGATACCGAAGGTTAGCGCAAAGGCAAACGCTGACAGGCGTTCGATGTTGACACCAACGATTTGAATTGCCTCGCGATTCATCGTCGCCGCGCGCAACGCTTTACCAGGCAAGGTTCGAAACAAAAACCACGCCATCGCGGCAGACACTACCGCGGTCACAGCCAACGCTACAAGACGCGCAGTCGAGACATTGACCGGGCCAATCGGAATCGAAATGGGATCAAAGGAGTAATCAATCGAACGCGAATCGGCTTCAAAAATCAATAAAAGCAACGCGGCCAGCGCAATTGAAAACCCGTACATCAACAGAAATGAGGCGGTCTCGGGATCATCGCTTTTTGACAGCCTAGGGATCAAAACGAAATACGCGCCCCAGCCCAAGATAAAAAAGCTGATGGCAGCTAACGGTAGTGCCGCGAGTGGCGACAAACCAAAGGTGCTGAACAGCACATAGGCAACATAAGATCCTGCGATCACGAGCTCGCCGTGCGCAAAGTTCACCACGCGTAATACGCCATAGAGCAAGCTTAAACTCAAGCCCAGTAAGGCGTAGAGACCTCCGACAATCACGCCGTTGACCAAGCCATTTATCATCAATGCAGTCATCGCGGCCTCAAGGAATAAAACGGCGCCACCGCGGGCGTGCGCGCAACACGCTTCCGACAATGCCACGCGGCAAAAACAACACCAAGGCCATCACAGCCACACCCAAGATCAGCAGATTGACCAAAGGGAATCTACGCCACACTAATTCATCGAGCCACGACATGGCAATCGCACCCACGATCGGCCCCGTCACCGTACCGAGCCCTCCTGCCACAGCGTAAATCACTGTTTTGGTGGTCACTAAGGTGTTGAACGCGGTTTCAGTATCGACTACGTTGGTATACCAAGCCTCGACACCACCGCACAAGGCCGGAAAAAACGCCGCAAGCATCCAACCCTTTAAACGTACCCAACCAATATTGACACCCATCATGCTGGCGGCCTCGGGGTCGTCACGCACAGCCTTAAGTGCTTTGCCTAAGCGAGAGCGCGACATCCACAACACGCTTGCAATCGCCAGCAACATCACCCCCATCATCAAAAAGAAGGCATTTAACGGCTCTGCACGACTACCAAGCTGCAGACCAAAGCTGCCACCGGTCCACTCTTCGGGTAGGTTGGTAATAATCAAACGACAAATGGCGGCCAACGCCAAACTGACGATTGCAAAATAAATCCCAGACAAACGCAGCGTCGGCGCAAACAACAGACTCAAAATCACCCCTGCAACGCCAGCCATCGGCACGGCTGCGATGACGCTCCAGCCCAACTTTTTGACCAGGATCGCTGTGGTGAACGCGCCAATGCCGTAAAAGGCGACATAGCCAAAGGGCATATAGCCTGAAAAGCCAGAACTGATGTTGAAGGCCGTTGCCATCGTGATCCACATCATCATGTAGAAGTGAAACGCGATGTTCAAACCAAAGTACGGCACCAAGGCAAAATAGGTTGTGACAATGACACCTAGCGAGACCGCAAGTTGCCAAAAGACTTTATCGCCGTGCTCGCGATCTTGTTGCGAAAGCGTGTGGCTCAACACTGTCTTGTCTCCTGTCCTAGCATAGTGGGCTTCAACGCTGTCATGGCTGCAGCCCCAACACGGTGTGATTCAACGCGGTCATCAGTCCAGCCCCAGCGCAGACAGGTCAGGATGTTGGCGATGAAACTCAGTGGCCGACTCAAACGCCTGCCCAAGCGAGAGCACCGTGCGCTCAGCAAAAGGTTTACCAACGATCTGCAAGCTCACCGGCAACCCGCGCACCAGCCCTGCGGGTTGAGACAAACCACAAAGACCTAAATAATTTGCTGGGCGTGTCAGATAACCAGGAATTGGAGAGGCTTCATCCACTTCAGCCACTGGCATCGCGGGGATCGCAGCACTTGGCAATAAAAGCGCATCATAGGGTTCAAACCACTCGACGAACGCACGGCGCAGTTCACGCATGGTGCGCAGCTCTTGCGCATAGGCACCTGGCTCGAAGGACTCGGCAGCCTGCATGCGCTGTCTGACTGCGGGCCCTAACAGCGCCGCGGAATCATTGACGTAGGGGCGATGCAAGGCATAGGCTTCAGACGCGATAATTCGGCCAGCATTTAAAGACAGATTGAAGTACCAATCAGGTAAACGCACCGGCACAATTGTTGCACCTAACGATTCAAACACACGTGCGGCCGCTTGCCACGCGGCAATCACACTAGGGTCCATAAAGGCGGGCAACTGATCGGCCGCCGGCAGCGCTAACTGCATACCCTTGACGCTGCGCGGTTCGCGCGCAAAGATGTCGAGGGGCTGATCAAGCGTGGTGGGGTCTCTTGAGTCAGGTCCAACTAACGCGTCCAACACCAAGGCGCAATCGCGAACGTTACGACCCATGGGGCCGATCGAATCAAGCGTCCAACTCAATAGGCCAGTGCCGTGCAAGCTGATGCGGCCAAACGTGACCTTCAGGCCAGTGATCCCGTTAAACGCCGAAGGGATCCGTACCGAACCTCCTGTATCACTGCCGATTCCGATCGGAGCATACCCTGCCGCAATCGCAACACCCGTTCCACTTGATGATCCACCTGGCACGCGATGGGTTTTAAGATCCCACGGATTACGAGGCGTGCCCATCAAGGGGTTGGTGCCCCACCCGCCAAAGGCGAACTCGGTCATATGGAGCTTACCCAGCGGGACCATCCCAGCCTGCAATAAGCGCTCGACGGTTGCGCTGGTTTGAGTCGCTCGGCGTGTCAAATAATGTTTTGAACCGAGCGTACAAATTTGGCCGTCAATATCCAGCAAATCTTTTAAGACTACCGGCAAGCCGTGCAAAGCCCCTAAGGGTAGGCCTGAGGTACGCGCCTGATCGGCAGCGCGCGCGAGCGCAACGGCTTGATCTGCATAGACCTCGGTGAACGCGTGCAGGGTTGCGTCTGCTTGACTGATGCGCTGCAGCAAATGCTGTGTCAATTCAACCGATGAAAGTTTGCCGGCTTTAAGCAGCGCAGCAAGCTCTGTTAATCCCATCCAAGACAAGGACATCTCTAGGCTCCTTTAGTGACGCGATGTTATTGTTGCATTCAGGCATTATGCCCGAAGTTGGTGCATCCCCTCAGACTTCAAAGCTTGCTCAAAAACTTTTGGTGGTTGATTGAAAGCTTTTGGGGACTGACAAACAGGCAGTGCTGATTGATCGCCAGCCTTCAGGGATTGACCGACAGTGAGCAAAAAAGCAACCCGCTTTCAGGCAAGAACGAGGCCAAAGCAACAAGATATCTTGACGCGCCTGATACCCCCATGCAAAGCTTAAACAGTTACAACGGAGAACACTTAATATGCTGACCGCACGCACCGACGATGGCGTTGACCTTTGCTACGAAACTACCGGCTCAGGTGACCCAATTATTTTTGTTCATGAGTTTGCTGGGCACAAAGAAAGCTGGGAGCCTCAAATTCGGCATTTTGCGCGTCGCTATCAATGCGTCACGTACAACGCGCGTGGCTATCCACCTTCATCGGTGCCGCCCGAAGTGTCGTCGTATTCGCAAAACCGCGCCGTGGCAGATATCTTAGCTGTGATGGATCACCTAAAGATCAAAAAGGCTCATATTGTTGGCCTGTCGATGGGCGGCTTTGCTACCTTGCATTTTGGTTTACAGCACCCAGACCGCGCACTATCGTTGGTCGTGGCGGGTTGCGGCTATGGCGCCGAACTTGAACAGCGCGATCAGTTTCGTAAAGAGGCTGAGGCAAGCGCCAAGATGCTACTCGAACAAGGCATGAAAGCCTTTGTCGACAAGTACGCGTTTGGCCCCACACGTTTGTCGTTTGAGCGCGCCGACCCACGTGGCTTTTCAGAGTTTATTGAGCAATTTTATGGTCACTCGGCGTTGGGCTCGGCCAACACGCAGTTGGGGGTTCAACGCGAACGGCCTTCGCTCTACAACTTAAAAGACCAATTGCAAAAGCTAACAGTACCGACCTTGATCATCAACGGCGACGAGGACTGGCCGTGCTTGAAGCCAGGACTGATGCTGAAAGAAACCATCCCGTCTGCCGCGTTAGCGATTTTGCCTAACTGCGGACACACCATGAACATCGAGATGCCCAACGAGTTCAATCACGCGCTTGAGCAGTTTTTGCAGCACGCAAGCAGTGGTCGCTGGCCTCAGCGCGATCCACGCGCCATGGTGGCTTCGATTACAGGGATGAAATGATCTTGCCTCAAGACGCCACTCTCACCGCCCTCGCCTCGTTAGACACCAACACGGTGTCTGACGCCTTAGACTTTTTGGGGCTGCCTGGCGCCACCTATGGGTTACGACCCTTATGGAACTGCCCCAAGATTGTCGGGCGGGCGTCAACGATTCAGCTCGGGCCCAAGACGGGCACAGCACCCACCGTGCATTTGATTTCACCTGTCATTGCCAGCATCACAACCGGCGATCGCATCTTAGTCATCACCGGTGGCACTGAAGGGATTTCGTGTTGGGGCGATATTTTGGCCAACGCCGCCAAGATGAAAGGGATACGCGGCTCGGTGATTGACGGCATGAGCCGCGACATTGAAGGCAGCGAATCCATCGACTACCCCGTGTATGGTCGTGGGCTGACCATGATCAGCGCGCGCAATCGCTTAGTACAAATCGCCTCAGGCACGCCGATTGTTGTGGCGGGTGTGACCGTTTGTGAAGATGACTATGTGATCGCAGATCGCTGCGGTACGGTCTTTGTGCCCGCAGCAAAAATCGATGAGGTGTTAGCCCTCGCACAACGCATTGCCTCACGCCAAGACGGCATGGTGCAAGCCGTGCGCGCCGGACAATCGGTCGAAGACGTGATGCACGACAAAAAGTTTGAGGCGATTAGGTCTTAAAACTTGCTACAAAAAATATTTACCAGGGCTTAGCCTTTAGCGGCAATACTTTTTTACCATCGGCGCGCGCCCGCAGACTGGCGAAGACGTCTTGGTGTGTAAAGCCTTTTTTAGACTTTAGAGATTGCGCTTGAGCCGCCCGTGCTTCAGCTATCAGTGTCACCTTAAAACTTAAATCTTCAGGCACTTTGAATATAGTCATAGTCATGAGTGTTCCCAAGCACAATGGTTGAAATGCTTACTGGTTGCGTCTACCCCGTCAGCCCCACCGACAGCCCACCGCACACATAGAGCAGCTGCCCTGTGATGTAACCGGCTTTCGGATCTAGAAACATGCAGATCGCATGTGCGACTTCGTCGGGCTCACCGAAGCGCCCGACCGGAACCGATGCCATGATTTTTTTAGTTTGTGGCAGGTCTGGGGGATTGCTGTCCAAAAACAAATCCGTCGCAATCGGGCCTGGCGCAATCGCGTTGACGGTAATGCCTTGGGTTGCGGTCTCAAGCGCCCAAGTGCGCGTCATGCCCACCAGGCCTGCTTTGGTACCACCATACACAGTACGACCATCTTTACCCAGCATGGCGCGGCTACTGAGGTTCACAATGCGACCGTATTTGTTGGCACGCATCGCAGGTAGCACGCCCTGCATCAACAGCAAAGGTGCCACCATGTTTAAAGCCACTGTTTCTTCGATGTGCTCAAGAGTCACGTCTTGAATCTTCGCGACGTGAATCATCGCCGCGTTATTGACCAGACTCAAAATCTGTTTTTTAGCGGCCCAGTCGCCAATGGCTTCACGTGTGCGCTTGGCGTTACCCAAGTCAACCGATTCAAAAATCTCACCCGGCAATAATTGCTTGGGTGCGGTGCGGCTGAAGTTTAAAACCTCGTAGCCATCGCGAAGCAAACGCTCAACAACTGCACGACCAATACCGCGACTCCCGCCGGTGACTAGCGCTGTTGTCCCTTTCATTGTGCTTGGATGCCGCGTTCTTTAATGAGCTTGCCCCACTTGGCGCGTTCGATATTTTCAAACGCGGCCAAATCGGCGCCAAATAAATTGCCCGGCGTCGCGGCCAACTTGGCGTAAGCCTGTTCGACTTTTTCAGATTTCAATCCGACACGCGCGGCCTCGATGAGCTTATCCATCACCGGCTGAGGGGTTCCTTTGGGTGCATAGATCGCAAACCAGGCGGTGACATCAAACCCGGCAACACCCCCTTCGACGAACGTAGGTAACTGTTCGGCAAGCGGGGTGCGCTGCAGTGACGTGACAGCGATCCCGCGTACGCGTGAACCATCTTTTATTTGATTGATCGAGCCCGATAAGTTATCAAACAATAAATCGATGTTACCGCCTATCAAAGCAGGCATCGAGGCCGACACACCTTTGAAGGGTACGTGCAACAACTCAACGCCAGCCATCGCCTCAAAATACGCACCGGTCAGGTGCGGCGATGAGCCGATACCTGGGGTGCCGTAAGTGAGTTTTTTGTCTTTCGCGTCGCGCGCAGCTTTAATCACATCCGCCAGCGACTTCCAGGGTGAGTTCGCCGCCACCACCAACACATTAGGCGTAGTCGACACTAGCGCGATAGGTAGCAGGTCTTTGCCCGGATCAAAGGTCATCTCGGTATACAAAAACGGATTGATTGACTGTGTGCCAATCGTACCTAAACCGATCGTATAGCCATCAGGTTTGCTGCGCACCACACCTGCTAAACCGACGTTGCCGGCAGCACCAGGCTTGTTTTCAATCACAACGGTTTGCTTGAGCGTGGCTTCCATGGCCTGCGCGATCGAGCGACCAAAAATATCAGCCGCGCCCGCTGCTGGGTACGGTACGACCAAGGTCAGTGACTTGGTCGGAAAATCTTGCGCCTGCGCCATGGGTGCGGCAACCAGCGAGAGCCCAGCAACCGCCAAGGCCGTGCACGACATGCGTTGAAAAAAAGACTTGTGTTTCATTGAATTCGAGCTCCAGTTACATTTCATTCACGCCGCACTGCAGCATGCCTTGCCGAATCAACGGCTGTCTGCGGCGACCCAACGTATCGCTCGCATATTCGTACTATAGTGACAGGTGTAAATATAGCAGTACAAACCAACGGGTACTTTGGCATGACAGCAACATCACTATTCTTTTCTGAGCGCATGGCGGTCTTAGCCAAAACCCATGCCAATCATCCTGCTTTAATTGACCGCGACAGCCCAACAACTTTTGCGGCGCTGCATCAACAAACACTACAACTCGCCGGCAGTATGGCCGCTCTTGGCATCAAAGCCCATGACCGGGTTGCGGTATGGTTACCCAACTGCACGGCCTGGGTACAAACTTTTTTGGCCTGCGCCCACTTAGGCGCGACAGTCTTGGCCGTCAACACTCGCTTTCGCAGTCAAGAGGTGGCCGACATTATTGGCCGTGGCAAAGCCGACTGGCTGGTGTTCTGGCCTGATTTCAAAGGCATCGCCTTTGCTGACATGCTCGCTGATATTCCACAAGACGTGCTGGCGCGCCTGCGCGGTGTGCTGGCGGTTGGTGAACCGGGCAGCACCACGATAACAGAGATCGCCAAGCGCGGGCACATCTTGCATGCGTTTAGCGATCTTCTTCAACACACTCACCCCACCCCCAAAGCCTTTGGTCAGGCGCCAGCACTTTGCTTTACCACCTCGGGCACCACTTCGCTACCAAAGTTTGTCTTGCATGATCAGCACACCTTGATTGTTCACGCCGATTCAATGCAAAAGGCATTTGAGTACGATCAGACCAGCCGAATTTTGGCGAGTGCACCTTTTTGTGGTGCCTTTGGCTTTTCAACCCTCACAGGTGGGCTGGCCACCGGTTGCACCGTCGTATGCGAACCGGTCTCTGACACGCACAGTACGCTTGAACAAATCCGTAAGCATCAGGTTACCCACACCTACGCCAATAATGAATCCCTGTTAAAGCTCTTTGAAGCGGCCCCCTCACCTGCCACCTTCGCAACCTGCAAACTATTTGGCTTTGCAAGTTTTTCACCCGCCATCACCAATCTGCTTGAAGAGGCTGAGCGCAACAACGTCGCGCTCACAGGCTTATACGGCTCAAGCGAACTACAAGCGCTGATGGCGGCACAACCGCTTAACCCATCACAGGGCGACGTCAGCGTGCGTTACCTATCGGGCGGGCGCTTGATACACCCAGACGCGCGGGTGCGCGTACGCGATCCGGCGACCGGTCAGCTTGCACCGCATGGTGAGTCGGGCGAAATCGAGATCAAATGTTCCAGCCAACTGTTGAGCTATCTCGACAACCCTGATGCCACCGCACAAGCCTACACCCCCGATCTCTTTTTTAAAACGGGCGATCTGGGCTACACGGTGAGTGACACCCAGTTTGTGTTTCAAACCCGTATGGGCGATTCGATGCGTTTATCGGGTTTTTTAGTGAACCCTGCAGAGATCGAACATGCCATTGAGGCGTTGCCAGGTGTACAAGCCTGCCAAGTGGTGGGCGCTACCCAGGGCACAAAAATCTTACCCGTGGCGTTCGTGATTTTGTACGCGGGCTCGCACGCAGATCCCGTTCGCTGGGCCGCTGAATGCAAACGCACCATGGCAAGCTACAAAGTCCCTGTGCATTTTGAAGTCGTGAGCGAGTTTCCGACCGTTCAAAGTGCCAACGCCGTCAAGATTTTAAAAAATAAACTGCGCGAAATGGCCGGTGAAATCCTTGCGAGAACCTCTTAAATGTTTAATCCTGATTCATTGCTTTTACCTTTTTTTGAAGACAGCCATCGTCAGCTACACGATGACCTACACAAGTGGTCCGCACAACGATTCACCAACCGCGTGCACCAAGGTAACGTCGATCAAACCTGCGTAGACCTCACACGCACGTTAGGTCAAGCGGGCTGGCTACGGTACTGCGTGCCTGCACAGTATGGCGGCGCCTTGCCCGCGCTTGATTCACGCAGCCTGTGTTTGATCCGACAAACCCTGAGCTACTACGATGGCTTAGCCGATTTTGCCTTTGTCATGGCAGGTTTAGGTAGCGGGCCGATCTCGTTATTTGGATCAGACCATCTCAAAGAAAAATATCTACCCAAGGTCGCCACCGGCGAACTGATCGCAGCGTTTGCCTTGTCTGAACCTGACGCAGGCTCTGACGTTGCAGCCATGACGACACGCGCCACGCGCACGGCAACGGGCTATCGCCTCAATGGCGTTAAAACCTGGATCTCTAACGCTGACATCGCGGATTTTTATATCGTGTTTGCCCGCGTTGAGGGTGACGAGGCCGAGGGCGTCACCGCCTTCGTGGTAGATGCGACAACATCTGGTTTAAGCGTGACCGAGCGCTTTGACGTCATTGCGGCCCACCCGATTGGCAGCCTGACCTTCACTGACTGCGAGATCCCGGCTTCGCAACGCCTGGCCCAACCCGGCCAGGGTTTCAAAGTCGCCATGCAAAATCTTGATGTGTTCAGAGCCTCGGTGGGTGCCGCGGCCTTAGGCTTTGCCGAGATCGCCCTGGATATGGGTATCAGTCGCGCCACCAATCGCCCAATGTTTGGCGCGATGTTGTCTGATTTGCAGATGACACAGGGCGCCATTGGCGACATGAGCACTGAGATCGATGCGGCCACGCTCTTGATCTATCGCGCGGCCTGGGAACGCGATATCTTGCAACGCCGCACGACAAAATCTGCAGCGATGGCTAAGATGTTTGCCACTGAAGCTGCCCAGCGCGTGATCGACCGCTGCGTGCAGTTGCACGGAGGCCTGGGTGTGCGAGTCGGCCATCCGCTCGAAATGTTGTATCGTGAAATCAGAGCCTTACGTATTTATGAAGGCGCGACTGAAGTGCAGCAAGTCATCATCGCACGCGAAACACTTAAAAATAAAACCTCAGGAGTCATTTGATGAACGGTTCAGAAGCAATGGTGCACACCCTTCTTGAGGGTGAAGTCGATGTCTGTTTTGCCAACCCCGGCACCTCTGAAATGCACTTTGTATCAGCACTGGATCGGGCCCCAGGCATGCGTTGCGTGCTGGGCTTGTTTGAAGGTGTGGTTAGTGGTGCAGCCGATGGCTACTACCGTATGGCCGAAAAACCCGCAGCCACACTCTTACACCTGGGCCCAGGCCTTGGTAATGCGTTAGCCAACATCCACAATGCCAAGCGTGCGTACTCAGGCATGGTCAATATCGTGGGGCAACACGCGCTGGATCACATCCATAACAATGCGCCACTCAACTCTGACGTTGAAGCCGTTGCCCGCCCCATGTCAAACTGGGTCAAGACAACCATGTCGGCTGCGGCCGCACCCTTAGATACAGCTGAGGCGATCTCGCAGGCGCGCAGCACCCCAGGGCGTATCGCCACCCTGGTGCTGCCCGCAAACTGCGCCTGGGAGCCCTCTGACCCTGGTCACTATTCAACTGCACCTGCGCAAACAGCCGCAGCGCCGCTGGCCGATACCGTGCTGGCCTTGGCCCGTTTGCTGTCTGATCGCAAAACTGCCGAAGCGACAACGTTGCTGTTAGGCGGCCCCGCGCTTCGTGCAAAAGCTGCAACGCTAGCCGGCAAGATTGCTGCGCACACCGGTTGCAAACTAGCCTCTGAGCCACGCAACCCACGCATGGAACGTGGCCGCGGCCGAGTCAATATTGCACCCTTGCCCTTTCCGGTAGATGGCGCAGTCGCAATGATAAAAGATGCCAAGCATCTGGTGCTTGTGGGTAGCGCCCCGCCAGTGGCATTTTTTGCGTACCCCAATAAGCCACGTATGATCAAGCAGCCTGATTGCGAAGTGCACACCTTGGCCACGCTGACACACGACATCGAGGCCAGCCTGCAAGCGCTTGTGGATGCTTTGGGTGCTCAAAACACCGCCCCCGCACAGCTATCGACCGGCCCCATCATCACTGATCTACCCACTGGCACGCCCTCGGTTGAACACTTTGGTGCCATCATCGCGGCCACCCTGCCCGAAAACGCCATCATGGTTGACGAGGCGGTGACCTCAGGTCGTCAATTTGCCAAGACCTTGCCGCAAGCGGCACCACACGATTGCATCGACATCACCGGTGGCGCGATCGGCTGGGGCTTGTCTGCCGCCGTCGGTGCTGCAGTGGCCTGCCCTGATCGCAAAGTGTTTGCCTTTATTGGTGACGGCAGCGCGATGTATACCGTGCAAGCGCTCTGGACCATGGCACGCGAAAATCTTGATGTAACAGTCGTGATTTTTGCCAATCGCTCGTATCGCATTTTGCGCGGCGAGCTTGCCAACATGGGCGGCCCTGAAGCGGGTGACAACGCAAAGCGCATGCTGGATCTGGATCGCCCATTTTTGGATTGGGTGTCGTTGGCTAAAGGACATGGCGTAGCGGGCACCCAGGTGACAACTCTTGAAGGCTTTGCCAATGCCATGCGTGTTGCCGCTAAAGAGAAAGGCCCTCGTCTGATTGAATTAGTGTTTTAAATTTACTTCTAAATAAACCGAGACCAAACATATGAAATGCTATTGCGTTGTGAATTTTCGTGAAGCCCTCGAACTGATCGAGACCAAAACACCTGAACCGACTGGCACTGAAGTACTGGTGCAAGTGCGCGCCGCTGGCGTGTGCCACAGTGACATCCATTTTTGGGAAGGCGGTTACGACCTCGGTAACGGCCGCACGCTGTCTCTGAAAGACCGCGGTATTAAATTGCCCATGACCATGGGCCATGAGACTGCAGGCACGGTCGTGGCCATGGGCCCGCAAGCCACAGGCGTTGAAAAAGGCCGTAACTACTTGGTCTACCCCTGGATTGGTTGCCGCCAGTGTCCGGCATGTTTAGATCAACTTGAAAACCACTGCGCTAACCCACAATACTTGGGCGTGCATCGCCCCGGTGGCTATGCTGACCATATCTTGGTGCCCGATGCACGCTATTTGATTGACATTGGTGACCTTGACCCCGCAGCCCTTGCCCCCTATGCCTGCTCAGGGATCACCACCTATAGCGCTCTCAATAAAATTGGCCCCAACCTTTATCAAAAGCATCCCATCGTCATCATGGGTGCGGGTGGCTTGGGCTTAATGTGCTTAGCGTTAGTCAAAGCGTTAAATGGCGTGGGCGCAATTGTCGTCGACATCGACCCCGTCAAACGTCAAGCCGCGCTTGATGCTGGTGCTTTGGCTGCCATCGATGGTGCCGCACCAGATGCCGCGCAACAAATCATTGCCGCCAATGGTGGCAAACTGCTGCAAGGCATTGTGGATTTAGTAGGCGCCCCCTCAACTACCGAGCTTGGCTTTAACGTGATGATCAAAGGCGGCAAACTCGTGATCGTTGGCTTGTTTGGCGGTGCAGCACCTTGGCCAATTGCCTTTATCCCCATGAAAGCCGCGCAAATTCTGGGCAGCTACACTGGCTCGCTTCAAGAGATGCGTGATCTGCTGCAGTTGGTGAAAGACGGCAAGATCACACCCATTCCTGTGCACAAGCATCCGCTGGCCGATGCCGACAAGGTCTTGACCTCACTGCGCCAAGGTAAAGTGACGGGTCGTGCGGTGTTGACTGCGTAAACGCTTTGAAGGGGCGCGAGGCTTACTTTGCGCCCTGATACCGCTGCAACGCCAACAATACCTGCCGAGTGGCCAACGGCTTACCGGCCAAGTGTTCTGACAAACGTGCGCGCAACGACGCACGTAGCGCAGGCTCTTGCTTAGTGTCTTCAAAATCGGGTTGCTCGGCATCTAAGCCGTAGCCTGTTTCCTGCAGCAACATCCACTCAAACTTGCGCAGGGCACCCGCTGCCCGCGAACCCGTTGCCAAACTCTGCAACGCCATCACGTAAGCATCAAATAAACCAGGGTGTGGATCTTCTCTTGGCAACAAGCGAAACAGCAACTCGTTCATGTACCAGCACGACATCATTGCGGGGCCCTGTAAGGCATGCACCCCTGCGCATTCAGCGCGCGTCAGCGTTTTGATTTCGCTGGCGCCGATCCAAGACAGCAACAACGGCTGAAACAAAGACAGCGCCGGGCGCAGCACCGAGTGTGGGCGCTTGGCACCCTTAGCCACCATGCTCACCCAGCCATGGTCGCGTGAAAACGCTTGAACAATCAGAGAGGTTTCTCGCCAGGCCGTTGCGTGCAACACATAGCCCGGGGTTTCGTGTACGCGCGCTGCGCGTTTACTCATAGCCTAGATCGCGTAGGCTGCCCTCTTTTTCGGCCCAGCCTTTTTTAACCTTGATATAGACCTCAAGGTGAATCGGTTTATCCAACAACTTGGCGATGTCTTGACGGGCTTCTGAAGCAATGCGTTTCATGTGGCTGCCGCCCACACCGAGCAAAATCGGCTTGTGGCTATCGCGCGCGACAATCACACAAGCAGCGACATGCACGCCTTTGTCGGTTTCTTCCCACTGCTCGATCATGACGGTACAGCCATAAGGCAGTTCATCACCGACTAAGCGAAAGATTTTTTCGCGGATCAATTCAGAAGCGATAAACCGAATCGGGCGATCGGTGAGTGTGTCGGCATCAAAATACGCTTCGTTTTCAGGCAAGCGTTTAGCCACCTCGTCAAGCAACTGATCAAGCTGATGTTTTTTAGTTGAGCTGACTGGTACTACCGCATCAAATTGAAACTGCGCCGCTATCTTTGCCACAAAGGGATAAAGTTCGTCGCGATTTTTAAGCTGATCAATTTTGCTGATCACTAAAATTGTGCGCGCGGGATCATGCAATAGTGATAACAGCTTTGCATCGCCGGGCGACCATTTTCCAGCCTCAACCACAAAGAGCACGACATCTACACCAGCAAGCGTTTGCGTGACCACGCGATTCATCATGCGGTTCATGGTGCCGCCGTGGCGGGTTTGAAAGCCCGGCGTATCGACAAACACAAATTGCTCGTGCTCGCGCGTGAGTACGCCCTGAATACGGTGACGCGTGGTTTGCGCCTTGCGAGAGACGATGGTGATCTTGCTACCAATTAAGGCGTTGGTGAGAGTAGATTTACCAACGTTCGGACGCCCAACTACTGCGATAAAACCACAGCGATAGGCTGCTTCTGTCATTTAAGCTCCTGGGCAACCGCAACCGGCAGCGTGAGTTGTGCCGTTTTACGCGCCCGGGTAGAGCGTTTTTTAGCGGGGGCTGGGCTAGCTGCCTCAGCTGCAACAAGTGCAAGTTTTGCTGCCGACTGCTCGGCGGCACGACGACTGGCACCTGCAGCTACCACCTTGATGTCAAGCACCGGAACCGAGCACTCAACTTCAAACTGCTGACTATGCGCCGCGCCATGGGTGGCGACGACATTGTAGACGGGTAAGGCGTACTGACGACTTTGCAAGAATTCTTGCAACAACGTTTTGGCGTCTTTACCTAAAGTGAGCGGATCAACGCTGGCCAGAATCGGAACATACAGACGCTCGATTAACTGTTGAGCTGCAACATAACCACCATCTAAAAACACCGCAGCCAGAATTGCCTCAAAGGTATCAGCCAAAATCGAAGGCCGTCTGAACCCACCGCTTTTTAGCTCACCCTCGCCTAAGCGCAAGTATTTTGAGAGTTCAAGCTTTTGCGCGATTTCGGCCAACGAAGCCTGCTTGACTAAATTTGCCCTGACGCGCGAGAGGTCACCCTCATCAAGCGTGCCGTAATGATTAAACAACAGTGCAGAGACCGACACGCTCAATACCGAATCACCTAAAAATTCTAGCCGCTCGTTGTGACGCGCGCCATGGCTACGATGCGTCAAGGCCTGCTCAAGCAAAGCAGGTTTGACGAATTGGTATCCAAGCGAGGTCTCAAGTGCAGAGGGTGACATGAACAAATAACAATAAACAGTGACTAAAACAATATGAACTTAGTGGAAGCGACCAATGCGGCTAAGGTGACTAAAGTTCATCCAAATAAAGAAAGCTTTACCGACGATATTAGCCTCGGGTACAAAGCCCCAGTAACGACTATCTAGGCTGTTATCGCGATTGTCACCCATCATAAAGTAAACGCCTGCCGGAACGGTGCAACGCACACCATTTCTCAGGTATTCGCACTTTTCACGATACGGGAAATTTATAATCGGGCCTATTTCTTGCGATTTTCGCTCATCCAACAAGATCTTGTGGCTTTTTTCGCCTAAATTCTCAGTGAACTGTGCGGTGTACGAAACACGATCTGGTTCAAAATATTGACCGTCAGCAGCTCTAAGAACTTCTTTACCATTGATAAACAGTTTTTTATCCAGATAGGCCAGTTGATCACCAGGCAAACCCACCACACGTTTGATGTAGTCAACTGACGGATCGACGGGATAGCGAAACACCATCACATCACCGCGCGCCGGCTCACCCAACGGAACAATCTTTTTATCGATCACTGGCAAACGTAGACCGTAGGTAAATTTATTCACCAGAATCAGGTCTCCGGCTTGCAAGGTTGGCAACATCGAACCAGACGGAATCCGAAAGGGTTCAACGATGAACGAGCGCAACACAAACACAAACAGAATGACCGGAAAAAAACTGACGCCATACTCAACCCACCACGGTACATGGCCGACCTCGGCGCGGATTTGTTCTTCACGGTTTTGCACTTCAACCTGAGGCAGGCTGACCCAGCTTGGCCGCGCCAAGGCTAAGGCTTCAGCGACACGCCGTTGGCGCGCCGGACGCAATGAAAACTTATCAAGCGCGTACACCACACCCGTGACAAGCATCAGCACAAAGAGTATCAGGGCAAAATTCCAGCTCATCAGCTCAGCCTTGTAGAAAGATTATTTATCGTCAACTTGCAAGATTGCCAAGAACGCTTCTTGCGGAATCTCGACGCTACCCACTTGCTTCATACGTTTTTTACCGGCCTTCTGTTTTTCAAGCAGTTTTTTCTTGCGGCTGATATCACCGCCATAACATTTGGCCAACACGTTTTTACGCAAGGCTTTGACGTTTTCACGAGCGATGATCTCGGCCCCAATTGCGGCCTGGATCGCCACGTCGTACATTTGGCGCGGAATCAGTTCACGCATGCGTGCCACCACATCGCGCGCACGATAGCGCGCGTTTGAGCGGTGGCAAATGTTTGACAAGGCGTCGACCTTATCCGTGTTGATTAAGAGATCAACCTTCACCACATCAGCTGTACGATATTCTTTAAACTCGTAATCCATCGAGGCATAGCCGCGCGACACTGACTTTAATTTGTCAAAAAAATCGAGCACGATTTCAGCCAAAGGCATTTCATAATGCAAGTGCACTTGGCGACCGTGATACGTCATATCGAGTTGCTGACCCCGCTTGTTATTGCAGAGCGTCATGACGGGGCCCACGTACTCTTGGGGCATAAACAAGGTGATCGTCACAATTGGTTCGCGAATTTCAAGGTACTGCCCAACCTCGGGCATGCGCGACGGGCTTTCAATCTGGATGACACTGTTATCTCGGAGCACAACCTCGTACACCACCGACGGCGCGGTAGTGATAATGTCCATATCAAACTCGCGCTCAAGGCGCTCTTGTACGATCTCCATGTGCAGCAAACCCAAAAAGCCACAGCGAAAGCCAAAGCCTAGCGCCTGCGACACTTCGGGCTCGTACATCAGCGACGAATCGTTGAGTTTGAGTTTTTCGAGTGAGTCGCGCAGCTGATCGTATTCGCTACTTTCAACTGGATATAAACCGGCAAACACCTGCGGCTTAACCTCTTTAAAGCCAGGTAAGGCCTCAGAAGCGGGCTTAGACAACAGCGTAATCGTGTCGCCCACTTTGGCGTCAGCAAGTTCTTTAATCCCGGCAATGACAAAACCCACTTCACCAGCAGACAGATGGGGGCGGGGTTGGGACTTAGGCGTAAACACACCCGTCTGCTCGCATAGGTGAACTGCACCCGTTGCCATAAAAAAGATTTTGTCTTTGGGCTTGAGGATACCGTTGACCACACGCACTAGCATCACGACGCCAACGTAGTTATCAAACCACGAATCGATAATCAAGGCCTGCAAAGGCGCTGTGGCATCACCCTTTGGCGCAGGAATCCGTGCGACCACTGCTTCGAGGATCTCATCAATCCCCATGCCGGTTTTGGCGCTCGCCAAAATAGCGTCTGAGGCATCAATGCCAATCACTTCTTCAACTTCAGAGCGAGCACTTTCTGGATCAGCGGAAGGCAAATCCATTTTATTTAAGACGGGTACAACCTCGACACCCAGTTCAATCGCGGTGTAGCAATTGGCAACCGTCTGGGCCTCGACACCTTGTGAGGCATCCACCACCAGTAACGCACCCTCGCAGGCCGATAACGAACGACTGACCTCGTACGAGAAGTCGACATGGCCCGGAGTATCAATCAAATTGAGATTGTAAATTTCGCCATTCGCGGCTTTGTAGTGCAACGCGGCGGTTTGCGCTTTAATCGTAATCCCACGCTCACGCTCGATATCCATCGAGTCAAGCACCTGAGCCGACATTTCACGGTCGGCTAGGCCTCCGCAGCGCTGAATCAGTCGGTCTGCAAGAGTAGATTTACCGTGATCGATATGGGCAATGATCGAGAAATTGCGGATGTGCTGCATAACGCCTAAAAAGTAAGATACCAAGCAAAAGAGGCGCCCTGCGCCCCTTTTGCGGCAAACCGCTATTCTAGCCTTTCTAGGCCGACTTAGCCGTATTCAAGACTTACTTCACCGTTCGCACAGCGACCCAGCGAGTTTGATCGCCTGTTCGCACCATCAAACCGACTGGGCGAGACTGATCCAGCCCAGCAACGACCTTGGCAAATTGTGCCGGGCTGGTGATATCGGTGTCATTGACCGCCAAAATGATGTCGCCCTCGGCCACGCCGGCAGTGCTAGCAGGCGCCTGAACCGCAGTCACTTGCACACCACCCTTGATACGCAGCTTTTTCTGGACATCCTCTTTGACAGGCGTCACTTCCATCCCTAAGACCGTTGTGATGGCCTCGGCAGGCTTGGCGCTTGCAGGTTCAGCCGCAGCGGTTTTATCTGCTTTTAACTCAGCCACAGTGACTTTCAGGGTCAAGGGCTTACCTTTACGCCACACTTCAAGGGTTGAGGTCGTGCCAGGCTTTGTTTCGCCCACCAAGCGCGGCAAGTCAGACCAGCGACCAATCGGCTTATCGCCAAACTTAGTAATCACGTCACCGGGCAGTACCCCTGCCTTGTCAGCAGGCGCATCAGGCTCAACGCCACCAACCAAAGCGCCCTCTGCCTTAGGCAAGCCAATTGCCTGAGCCACGTCTTTACTGACCTCGCCAATTTGCACCCCAATCCGACTGCGAGTCACCGAGCCCGAGGCACGCAGTTGATCGACCACCGACATCGCCTCTTCGATCGGGATCGCTAAGGAAATCCCCATGAAACCACCACTGCGAGAAACGATCTGGGCGTTAATCCCAACCACCTCGCCTTTCAGGTTGAGTAGGGGGCCGCCAGAGTTGCCAGGGTTAACCGCCACATCAGTTTGGATGAAGGGCAAGTAGTCGCCAGTTTCACGACCCAATGCACTCACAATCCCTGAGGTCACTGTCGACTCAAGACCAAAGGGCGAACCAATTGCCATCACCCATTGCCCTTTTTTAAGCAACTTGGCGCTACCAATCGGTAAAAAGGCCAGGCCGGTGGCTTCAACTTTAAGCAGAGCCACATCGGTACGCTTATCGCTACCAATGACCTTCGCTTTAAATTCGCGCGCATCAGTCAGTGTCACAAAAATATCGGTGGCACCTTCAACCACGTGATGATTGGTCAACAAGTACCCATCCGCTGAAATAAAGAACCCCGAGCCGACGCCGCGCGGCACTGAGCGCTCTTCGGGTTCAGTACGAGGCTTGCCACGCGGATTCTGCTGAGGACCTTGGCGTCCACCTGGGGGCTGAAAATCAGGACCAAAAAAATGGCGGAACATTTCGTAAGGATCTTGCCCTTGGGGCCCAGAACGCGCCGCGACTTTTGCAGTCGTGCGAATATTGACGACCGCGGGTTCAGACTTTTCAACAATAGTCGTGAAATCAGGCAAGCCCGCAGCTTGCGCTTGCACGTTAAGGTGTTGCATACCGCCTGCAATCAGTATCACGGCCATCAAGAGCGCAAAGACAGCGCGACGGACACGACTCACAGACTGGTACGCAGAGAAATGAAATTGTTCTTGCATCATAGACTCCAGTAAAACATTCTAAGAAGGCTCGCTAGCGCGAACCCACCGGTGGAACGTATTGAATAGACTGCGCCAAGAGTTCTAGGGTGGTAGCCGGCACTTCACCCAAAACAGTCAACCAGAAACTTGCAATACGTATCCCAAAGATATTGACAGAACCGCTGCGTGCAGCGCCCTGGGATAGATACTCAGACCGCTCTGCGCGATAAGGTTCAATAAAAATTGAAATTGTTGCAAGCCCATCAGATAACACGAGTTGATTGACCGTACGTTGATCGGTAAACGCGCGCGCGAGCTGCGAGGTTGGCACATATCCCGGCGGAGCGGGCACGCGCCAACCCATTGCACCTAAATCAATGACCTGCTGTTTGGTATGTTGTATTGACCAGTCTGTGGTCGGCCAAGCAGGCTGCAACGCCTGCTCATTGATCGCTTGCCCAATCGTGACCTGCGTGAAGGCAACCTGCTCGAGCACCGCACCTTGGCCCGTAATGGTTTGTGCCTTAAGCAATAAATTCGAGGCGATATCTGCGCACAAGCGATAACCGTAGCGGTGTGCATCGCGCGGCGTAATGTCAATGACACGACACGTGCGTCCAGCCACCCGATAGGGTTCAGGCAATGTCCGTAACTGATAGTGAGCTTCAAGTGCCGCCGGGTCTGTCACGAGCAAACCAGGAAATCGATCGCCACGTTGCTGTTCGCGCAAGATTAGTTTTTGCTCGGGGATTAAGCTCTGCACCTCATCGTTATGCCGCAAGTATTCACGCGGCGGCCCATCGAGTACTTCAATACGTTCTTTTTCGTCTTGACCATCAAACATATGAGTCATGCGTGACGACTCGATCGACTCGCCTTGCTGAAACGTAAAGACACCTTCGTAATTTAAGTGTCGTGCTGCTTTCTGTATTTGCCGCAAGAGGGTGGCCTCTGGCGAACTCGACACATCACCAAGCGTCGCACTGGACTGCGAACTCGCAGTCGCACCAGAGGGTGCAACGGCACCCGCTACGGGCGGTGCGAGCGGCGTGCCTTGGCCAAGCGCCTGCAGGGGTAGACCAATACACAATCCCGTGCAAACTAATCGCAGCAGACGATGCGAAGCTGCAGTCGCTGCTCGCTCAAACCAGACGGCGTTGCGCCCCGGTTGCCCGTGCTCGCTACCCATTAACGCGACGCACCAAACGAGGCGGGCCGAACGTTAGACGGCCCAGAAATCTGACGATGCGCCGTCACGTAGTCACGCACAGCCGAGGTTTCAAGATTAGTCGCCACCGGACTCTGCACATTAACGTTGGCAGTTTGCGCCGAGGGCGCTGACAATTCGGGTACGAACAAGGGCTTAGCGACCCATACAACCGAAGCCACCGCAGCAGCCATGGCAACACTTGGCCACACCACGCGGCGTAACAGTTTTGACATCGAAGTGAGTTTGCGAGCCTCAACCGGCGCCGCCATCCGGCTTGACGGTTCGACCGCGCGGGGCAATGCCAGAGTGTGTGCCGAGTCGTGTTTCCCGTTGTGCCGCGCGGCCAATTCGGGCGCAGCCGCACTCAATGCAGGCTCAGAGGCCAGTGCTTGCGCCACGCGCTGAGACAAATCTGCCTGGGTCGACAAGGCTAATTCGGGCGTACGCAACGTATCGCCGATCAAGTGATACACCTGCCAGGTGGCGTGCCCTGAGGCCGTAAACAGCTCAGAGGGCAAAGTCGTTTGCGCATCACCGTCCATCCATGCCGAGATCGTCACAGACACCTCGTTTGGGGTGAGGATCGCATGTTCGCTCGCAGTCGCCTCGTTCAAAAGACCGGCGCTCGCCTGAAGGGGTGTGGGTTGCTCTTTCATGAAATTATCCTTACCAGCGCCGATTGCCGGTGTCACCCAGCAAAGGACGCAAACGTGTCGCAATCGCCTCGCGAGCCCGGAAAATCCGAGACCGAACCGTACCGATTGGGCAATTCATACTTTCTGCAATGTCTTCGTAGCTCATACCGTCAATTTCACGCATCACAATGGCATTACGCAATTCTTCGGGCAAATCGTTAATCGCTTTATTCACTGTTTCTGCGATTTGGCGACTCGCCATCTCTGATTCGGGGTTGCTTCCATCGGTTAGTACGTCAGATTCGTTAAAAGTTTCACCTTCTTCGTTTTCAAAGCCAGAAGGCGTGCTCGGAGCGCGCTTATTTGCGGCTAACCAGTTGCGAGCAGTATTGATCGCAATGCGATACAACCAGGTATAGAAGGCGCTATCGCCTCTAAATTGCGGCAAAGCCCGATAGGCCTTGATGAAGGCCTCTTGGGCAACGTCTTCGATTTCAGCCGGATCGCGAATCATGCGAGACAGTAAGCGCATGATTTTTCGCTGGTATTTGATGACCAATAGGTCAAAGGCCTGCTTATCGCCGGCCCGCACTCGGGACACTAACTCGGCATCGACATCGCGTTCACTCACGCGGTTTCCCCTTTGGATAACGGCGTGCAACGAGCCGCCTGCCACGAAGCCCAAATACTAAGGCGTCGGTAGGTTTGAGCAGACAGCTGACTGCGCCAAAGCGTCAAGGTGACAACTTCAGGCTTGTTATGGGGATGATTGTGCAAATTCAAACGTAGCGTCAATCCAAAAATATGCGTCCAGTGCTGTTGCAAAGTAACAGGTGTCAAATTGGTCTGGCCGGTAATTTTAGAAAAAGTACCCAAAAAACTGGCGGGGGCTGTCGCAAACTTACTTGTTGACGGTTGAAAAGACAGGTAATGCTTTTTTTGCCATGCCTGTCGGCGTCGTTGAAACCTAGCGTGAGCTAGCACACCCAAGGCAGCCCCAGGCAACAGTACCCAACTAGGTACGCCCTGCCAATACCCACTGAGTGCCAAAGCAGACCAGGCAAGCGCTAAGACGCCCCAACCCAAGGCAACTGCCCAACGGGGGTGGGTCAGTTGCAACTGCAGGGTTAAGGTCGGGTGCTCAGGCCACGCACGGCGAAACACTAGACGCGACGCACTGCCATTGAACCGTTGGTGCCACCAAACCCAAAGGAATTGGATAGCGCTACGTCAATGTTGAGGTCGCGTGCGGTGTTGGCGCAATAATCCAGATCGCACTCTGGATCTTGATTAAAAATATTGATCGTGGGTGGCGAAATCTGATGATATACCGCCAACGTAGCAAAGACGGCTTCAATACCACCTGCTGCCCCCAGCAAATGGCCGGTCATTGACTTGGTTGAGTTCACGACTAGTTTTTTAGCGTGATCACCGAAGGCAAGCTTCAAAGCTTCGGTCTCATTTTTGTCACCCAAAGGCGTCGAGGTACCGTGGGCATTGACGTACTGAATCTGATCGGCATTGATGCCACCGTTACGCAGAGCGTTGATAATGCCGCGGCGTGGACCATCGCGATCAGGTGCAGTGATATGGTGGGCATCCGAACTCATGCCATAGCCGGCAAACTCGCCATAAATACGCGCACCGCGCTTTTTAGCGTGCTCGTACTCTTCAAGCACCAACACGCCGGCGCCTTCTCCAAGCACGAAGCCATCACGATCGCGATCCCATGGGCGCGAGGCAGTTGTCGGGTCATCGTTACGTTGCGAAAGCGCGCGCATGGCTGCAAAACCACCGATCCCCAAGGGCGATACGGTCGACTCAGCACCACCGGCCACCATCACGTCGGCATCGCCATATTCAATCATGCGTGCGGCGTCACCAATCGAGTGCAAACCCGTTGTGCAAGCCGAGACCACAGCGTACGACGGGCCTTTGAGGCCGAGCATGATCGTGAGTTGACCTGAAATGAGATTGATCAACGAGGCGGGTACAAAAAACGGCGAGATCCGACGTGGACCGCGCTGTAAATATTCTGTTTGAGTTTCTTCGATACGCTGCAAACCGCCAATACCAGACCCTACGATCACCCCGACCCGCTCGGGGTCAGTTTGTGCAATATCCAGACCAGAGTCGGTCCAAGCCTGCAAAGCTGCGGCAATGCCGTAATGGATAAAGGTGTCCATGGTTCGGGCGTCTTTGGCCGGAATAATCGAGGTGACTTCAAAGCCTTTCACTTCACCAGCGATGTGCGCATTAAAAGCGCTGGGATCAAACCGCGTAATCCGCCCGATACCCGATCGACCGTTCACGATATTGTCCCAAGCCGTAGCAATATCATTGCCTACAGGGCTCACGATGCCAAGACCTGTTATGACGACTCGTCGCTTCACGGATCACTCCTTATATGTGATAACGGCGGCCAAGCCGTATGGAGCAGCACAACAACAGGTCGTAAAACCCACGTCGCGTTTGCACCAGACTTCTTAACCGCCTAACTGACCCTGCCCTGCGCAATATTTGTGAAAGCTCACGCCATTCACAAAGACCGACAGCAGCCTATTACTTAGAACGCGAATTGATGTAATCAACGGCCTGTTGCACAGTCGTGATTTTTTCAGCTTCCTCGTCGGGGATTTCGGTTTCGAACTCGTCTTCGAGTGCCATGACCAGCTCGACCATGTCGAGTGAATCGGCACCGAGGTCGTCAAGAAAGGAGGATGCGTTCTTGATCTCGGCTTCGTTTACGCCGAGTTGTTCAGCGACGATCTTCTTAACGCGCTGTTCGATGCTTTCCATTCATATCTCCAAAGGGGGAAAAGTTCGCCGAATTATAGCGAACCGGCAGAAAAAAAACCTGTTACATGTACATACCGCCATTCACATGGAGTGTCGTGCCTGTAATATAACCGGCTTGTGGAGACGCCAAAAAGGCTGCAGCATGAGCAATATCTGCCGCAGACCCAAGGCGTCCAAGGGGAATTTGAGTTAAAAGTGCTGTCGCTTGACCTTCATCGAGGCCGCTCGTCATGTCTGTGGCGATAAAACCAGGAGCGATACAGTTGACGGTCACACCTCGGCTGCCGAGCTCTCGGGCCAGCGCGCGACTCATGCCGGCGACCCCGGCCTTTGCTGCAGCATAGTTGGCTTGCCCAGGGTTGCCCATTGAGCCAACCACCGAAGTAATATTGATGATGCGGCCCCAACGTGCCTTCATCATGCCACGCACCACGGCGCGCGACAGCCGAAACACCGAGGTCAGATTGGTTTGCAGCACAGCATCCCATTCGTCGTCTTTCATGCGCATTGAAAGATTATCGCGGGTAATGCCGGCGTTATTGACCAAAATATGGGGCCCGCCCGATTTTTTGGCCAGAGCGTCAGTTAACGCATCGCAGGCCGCAGCGTCAGTGACGTTGAGCACAACACCCCGACCGCCCTGAGCTGCTAGCGCCTCTGTGATGCCTGCAGCGCCTGCTTCGGTCGTTGCAGTACCCACCACGATCGCGCCGTGCGCAGCGAGTTCTAGGGCGATCGCCCTGCCAATCCCGCGTGAAGCACCTGTCACTAAGGCGACTTTATCTTTTAGATCCATGGCAATATCCTTAGGCCGCTGCCAGCGCGTCAAGCGCGGCTTGCATTGATTCGGGGTCTGTCATCGACAGCGCAACAAGCTCAGGATCAATACGTTTGACCATGCCTGCTAAGACTTTACCGGGCCCGCACTCAATAATGTGCGTAATCCCTTGCGCTTTCATGGCCTGTATCACCTCAACCCAGCGCACTGCATGCCAGGCTTGCCGTACCAAGGCATCGCGAATCGCGTCGGGCGACTGCTCGATCGCCACATCCACGTTGTTCACCACCGGAATCGCAGGAGTCGACACGTTGATCTTGGCCAATGCGCCGGCTAATACGTCTGCGGCAGGCTTGAGCAAGCTTGAATGAAAAGGGGCAGACACTGGCAAGAGCATGGCACGCTTGGCCCCCGCAGCCTTTGCAGTGACGATCGCACGCTGCACGGCCGTTGCGTGACCCGCAATCACGACTTGTGAGGGCGCATTAAAATTAACGGCTTCGACGACCTCACCTTCTGCTGCGTCAAGGCACGCTTGTTTGACCAAATGATCGTCAAGACCCAACACTGCAGCCATGGCGCCTGTACCGACCGGTACAGCAGCCTGCATCGCATCGGCGCGGATTCGCACCACGCGCACGGCATCTGCCAGGGCCAACGCCCCCGCAGCCGTCAGTGCGGCATACTCGCCCAAACTGTGCCCGGCCATGAGGCTTGCTTTCGGGCCGCCTGCAGCACACCAAGCCTCGTACATGGCCACACCGGCCGTCAACATCGCTGGTTGCGTATTTGTCGTGAGGCTTAATTGCTCGGCCGGACCTTGCGTCATCAAGGCACCGAGGTCTTCACCCAGCGCTGCGTTAGCCTGTGCAATCACCTGCATCGCGGCAGGATGACCTGACCAGACATCCATCATCCCAACCGACTGCGAGCCTTGGCCCGGAAAAACGAAAGCAAATTTCATAGCGTTTAGTAATTGAGTGTTTAGTGTTCTGTATTCTGTGTTCTGTGTTCGACGGTTCTGTGTTCTGTGTTCTGTGTTCGACGGTTCTGTGTTCTGCGTTCTGTATTCTATATTCTATATTCTATGTTCGACGGTTCTGTATCGAGCGCTTCGGCTTTACATTTTGACGAGAACAGAGCCCCAAGTGAAGCCGCCCCCAACGCCTTGCAACAGTACCAACTGACCGGGCCGAATACGCCCATCACGTCGCGCGACGTCAAGCGCCAAAGGGATACTTGCCGCCGACGTATTGGCATGCTGATCCACGGTAACCACCACTTTTTCAAGCGGGATATCTAGCTTGCGCGCCAAAAAGATCAAAATACGCGAATTAGCCTGGTGCGGAATCAACCAATCAACTTCAGACAACTGCAAACCGGCCTGAGCAACAACCTCACGCGCAGAACGATCAAGCACCGTAACTGCCTGCTTAAAGACTGCCTGACCATCCATACGCAAAAACGGATCACCTGTTACCGCACCGTAAGCAACGTTACCAGCAGCCGCCAAAATGCCCATCTGACTACCATCTGCATGTAATTCGGCCGATAAAATTCCGGGCTCAGTACTGGCTTTAACAACCACTGCGCCCGCGCCATCACCGAACAACACACAGGTGCCGCGATCGTTCCAGTCAAGGATGCTTGAAAACACCTCAGCGCCAATCACTAAGGCACAGCGAGCCCGACCGGCACGGATAAAAGCCTCGGCCGTGGTCAGCGCATACACAAAACCACTACAGACAGCCTGCACATCAAACGCGGCCGCCCCTTTGTTGCCTAGGTTGGCCTGCACTAAACAGGCGGTACTTGGAAACACAAAATCTGGGGTTGAGGTTGCCAAAATAATCAGATCAACTTCGCTTGCATCGACCTGTGCGTCAACAAGTGCGCGACGGGCGGCTTCAGTCGCCAGGGTGCTGGTCTTGACACCGCGCTCGGCAAGGTAACGCTGTCGAATCCCAGTGCGTTCGAAGATCCACTGATCGGAGGTTTCGATGTTTCGTGATGCAAGATCGGCAGCCAATTCGTCGTTACTGACGCAGCGCGAAGGTAAAAAACTACCTGAACCTATGATTCGCGCATAGGGCAATGCCAGTGTCATGCGAGGTCTCCGGTACCATCGGTCGCGGCGAGGGATTGAGTTTGCGTCAATTGCGCAATAGCCGCCGTCGTGCGAGATAGTAAATGATTTGCCACCGAAGCGCGGGCGCAGTCTAGCGCAAAACCAAAGGCAATCGCATCAGCCGAGCCATGGCTTTTAATCACGACACCACGCAGACCAAGCAACGCAGCGCCGTTATAGCGCCGATTATCCGCTTGTGCCCGAAACCGCCTGAGCACGGGTAAGGCCACTAAACCGAGCACCTTCGCACCTAGGCTGCGGGTAAAGGCTTCGCGCAACATCTGCGACATCATGCGCACAACACCTTCGGCTGTTTTTAGGGCCACGTTACCCACAAAGCCATCGCACACGACAATGTCGACGGTACCTTTAAAAATATCGTCGCCCTCGACATTGCCATAAAAATTTAACGAACTGTTGCGCAGCAATTCGCCCGCCTGCTTCACAACCTCGTTGCCTTTAATCGCTTCTTCACCAATATTCAGCAAGCCGATTGAGGGATTGGGGTTTTGCTTACCGATCTGAGCAAAGGCGGTACCCATGATGGCAAACTGCAATAAATGTTGGGCCGAGCAATCGACATTGGCCCCTAAGTCGAGCATGATGGTCGTGCCACCGAGCTGGTTCGGTAACACAGACGCAATCGCTGGTCGGTCGATACCGTCCAGTGTTTTTAATACGTATTTTGAAATGCCCATCCAGGCCCCGGTGTTGCCCGCCGAAACACAGGCATCAGCCTTGTTATCTTTGACTGTTTGTGCAGCAACCCGCATTGACGAATCTTTTTTGCGTCGCAACGCGATTTCAACAGAGTCGTCCATATGGACGACCTCAGTCGCCGCCACAATCGTCACGCGGTCTGGCGATACGTCTGGATAATGTTTCGCGTGCTCAGCCACTGCCTGTTTGATTGGCTCAGCGAGCCCAATCAGCAGTAGATGGGTATCTGAAAAGCGTTGGGCAAAAGCGAACGCAGCAGGGATTGTGACTGGAAGTCCCGAGTCACCACCCATGCAATCAATCGCGATACGAATCACGGCAGACACGTGAGGATGCGGCGGCGCGAGGGGGCCAGTAGCCCGTCAACCCGCTTTATTCGTCAGTCTTGGTCTTGAGGATCTTACGACCACGATACACCCCGGTTGGGCTGATGTGGTGACGCAGATGCTGCTCGCCAGTATTGGGCTCGACCGCAGTTGAGGGATTAACCAAAAAATCATGCGAACGGTGCATACCGCGCTTTGATGGGGATTTTTTATTTTGCTGAACAGCCATGACAACTCCTGTGGATCGGCGAATTGTACGCCAACCATCTCAATAATAACTACTGACTTTTAATCTTAAGCTGCCCCAAGACTGCAAATGGCGAGGGGCGCTGCATATCTGCGGCAGAATCTGGAGCTTGCGCCTCAGTTCCTGCCTCACCTAAGGGCTCAGGACATATTTCATGTCTAGGCACATAGGGCACTTCTAAAATCATTTCGTCTTCAACAAGCTCTAACAAATTAAATGTTGGAGACCCCATTATCTTTTCAGGTGCATCTAAATCGGTATCCTCAAGATCACTGTGATCGAGGTCAGACTCACGCACCACTAATTCAAATACGGTTTGCCGGTCAACCGAGAGCATCAAATCCCCCAGGCATCTTTGGCACTCAAGCAACAGCAAAGCCTGAATCTTTACTAACAGCTGCAATTTACCGATCTTACTGCGCCGCCCCTGAAGCGAATATTTTACCAATCCGGGGTGTTGCGGGGGTTGCTCAAGAGCGACCAACTCTGCAAAGGGCTGTTCTGGCACATCTTCAAGCAAGCGATCTAGCCGATTGACCGAAAATACCCCTTCTATCAACTGACCGCGGCGCGCAAACTCGAACACGTCAACGACAGGCGGCACCCCTAACCTAAAGCGTGGACTAAGATCTTTTGACATCCTCTTATCCTTGCCGACTTTTATGCTTTAAAACAGAGCAGCAGCGCGGTGTAACTAAGTAAGCTTTTGTGCAACTACAGAAGCAGCAAAGCAAGAGATAATAGCGTGTATACCCCCTTAACGTCAATAGGCCGAACCACACCACCCTGCCCTCGTGACCCCTCGTTTAATCCTTGGCTAAAGTTCAAAGTCCCCTCGTGACCCCTCGTTTAATCCTTGCCTCAAGCTCCAAATACCGCCAAGAACTCCTCTCTAGGCTAAATATTCCTTTCCTATCTGTCTCGCCGGATGTTGATGAGACGCCTTTTCCGGGTGAGCCGCCCGAGCAGCTGGCCTTGCGACTGGCGCTTGCCAAAGCGCGGCATATCGCGCAGGCTTATCCCACGCATGTCGTGATTGGGGCCGATCAAGTCGCCTCGCTTCACGACCGCCCCTTAGGCAAACCTGGTCATGCTGTGGCTGCGCACGCGCAATTGCGGCAGTTGTCGGGCCAGACAGTCACTTTTTTTAGCGCGATGGCCGTAGTGCTAGGCTCGCATGTGCAAAGCACGGTTGTGCCAACCCATTGCGTCTTTCGTCACCTCTCTGAGGCTGCAATCGCGCGCTACATCACCATCGATCAACCCTTTGACACGGCAGGCAGTGCCAAAGCCGAGTGCCTGGGTATTGCGCTGATGCAAAGCATGCATAGTAGCGACCCAACTTCAATCATTGGGCTACCGCTCATCGAGTTGACTAAAATGCTCGCCCAGGTTGGGCTCGATCCACTAGATGAACACATTCAATGACAACACCATCGTCTTCTTCCACACGCGGCACCCTGCATCTCATGCCCGTGGGCTTGGGGCTAGCTCCGATCGAGCAGTGGCTACCTGCTGCTGCGCAAGCGCAGGCAGGCTTACTGAGCTGCTACATCGCAGAAAACGCTAAAACCGCCCGCGCATTTTTAAAGCTGGTGGCGCTCGCTAGGCCCCTGCAAGAGATCACCATTCACGAATTAAGCCCACGCGTCGATGACGCGCAGTTGCAAAGCTGGCTGCAGCCTCTGCGCGCAGGTTTCGATATCGGTCTTGTCTCTGAGGCGGGCTGCCCAGCGGTCGCTGACCCGGGTGCGCGTGCAGTCACCATCGCACACAACTGGGGCGTCACGGTTAAGCCATGGGTGGGGCCCTCATCAATCCTCTTGGGGTTGATGGCAAGCGGGCTTGACGGGCAACGGTTTACGTTTCATGGCTATGCGCCAGTCGATGCCACCGACCGCAGCCGGCAGCTACAAGTTTGGGAACAAACCTCAAGCAAACAAAAGCAAACTCAATTGCTGATCGAAACGCCCTACCGCAACCTGGCGATGTTCAGCAGCTTGCTTGAACATCTCAAGGGCAACACCCGGCTGTGTGTCGCACGCTCACTCACCACCAAAGATGAATGGATACGTACACTCACAGTCACGCAATGGAAATCCCAACCCAAGCCCGAGCTCGACAAGCACCCGACTCTGTTTTTGTTTCAAGCTGCTTAGAGTCCTCTTCTGCGCGGGCGGGCGACTAATCATGAATGACTAAAATTTTTGATGACTAAAATTTTTTACGACCAAAATTTTTTTTTAACAACTAAAATTTTTAACGATTGAGATTTTCAATGACTGAGTTTGTTTTACCGCAATATCAAATAGGCGCTCGGCTCCAGCCCCAAAAGACTCTCTTTACTCTCATACGAGAGCAGGCTTTTGCAACATTCGCTCGCTGTCGGTCGCTGTTAGTCGTTTTGCTGTTGCTGGCGTTAGCGGGCTGTGCGTCGCAAAAAAGTGGCGGCCCTTACCAGCTAGATGAGACGCTCAAGGCCAACGGCAAAAATAGCCGCATCGACATCATCGTGCTGCACTATACGGCGTCAACCAAGCCAAGCGCTTTGCTGACCCTCACCAACCGCGAGGTCAGTGCACATTACGTTGTGTCTGACGATAGCAAACCGGTCGTGTATAAGTTGGTTGACGAGAGCCTGAGTGCCTGGCACGCCGGCGAGAGTAGCTGGTACGGTCGTACCTTCATCAACCCTCGGTCAATCGGGATTGAAATTGTGCATCCGGGTTGGGCACGCAACAGTAGCGGTGATGCCGGCCCTTTGTTTCCTGCCGCACAAATCGACGCAGTGATCGCGCTGACACGTGAAGTTGCCAAGCGTCATGGCGTTGCACCTGAAAATATCGTAGGTCATAGCGATGTCGCGCCGCTGCGCAAGCAAGATCCTGGGCCTGCGTTTCCCTGGAAAAAACTCGCACAGGCCGGCGTTGGCCGCTGGTTTGATGAGGCTGCGGCCGCAAAATATCAAGCCGAATACGTACGCAATGGCCCGCCCGACGCAGGCTGGTTTCAAAAGCAATTAAAACGCGTGGGCTATAGCGTGCCCGAATCTAATTACTTTGACGCAAACACCCTACACACGATTGCCGCGTTTCAAATGCATTATCGGCCCGAGCTAGTCAACAGCAAACCCGACGCACAAACGGCAGCCAGATTGCGAGCCTTACCCACCAATGGCTCGGGGCTTTAGAGCGCTAGGGGCTACGGGCTTAAGGAGTTCGGCGTTTTTGAAAACGCCACAAACGCCACCCCAACAGTAGCGCTGTGACTGCGGCGTAGATCGCCACCGATGTGAAATCATTTTTACCGGCCTTGTGCCAGTAGTAGTGCAGCAAACCAAGCAAGGCAATCGCATAAATCGAACTATGCAAGTGCTGCCAGCGTCGCCCAAGCCTGCGCATCCAGCCGTGGGTTGAGGTAATCGCCAACAACGACATTGTCAAAAAAGCCGCCATGCCGACCATAATGAAGGGTCGCCTCCAAACATCAGACAACATCGGCGCCCACTCAAAGCTTTGATCCCACCAAGCCCAAGCGAGCGCGTGCAAGCTGGCGTAAAAGAAGGTGAACAGCCCGCACATTCTTCGCCAACGCAACAGGGCGGGTTGATTCAACCACAACCTCAGCGGCGACACAGACAGCGTCACGAGCAGGCACACCAAGGTCCACGTACCCGACGAGCGCGACAAAAACTCAACCGGATTCACCGTCAAATCATTTTGTATCCCAAGCCAAATCCAACGGGCTAGCGGATATAAGCCAGCAACGAAGAGCAAGATTTTTGCGCGATCAAGCGTGCGAGCAGAAAGAGTGGGGATCATCTAGGGTAGTCACTTCGAGTGCTGCTTGTGCGCTTCAAGAGTCGCCTCAGGCATTCGAAAGCGACTTGACACGACCACAGGTTACCCATGCGTTTCAATAGTTTTTACGCAGATCCATACCCGTGTACAAAGACGCCACTTCGTTGCCATAGCCATTGAACATCAGCGTTTTGCGTTTCGGTGCAAACAGCCCGTCTTCACCGATGCGACGCTCTGTCGCCTGACTCCAACGTGGGTGTGACACCTCGGGGTTCACATTTGAATAAAAGCCGTATTCGCTCGGCAGTGCTTTCATCCAGCTACTCACGGGTTGTTTCTCGGTCAGACGAATCGTAACGATGGACTTGGCTGATTTGAAACCGTATTTCCAGGGCACCATCAGGCGCACAGGCGCACCGTTTTGATTGGGTAAGACTTTGCCGTACATGCCCAACACCAACATCGTCAGAGGATGCATGGCCTCGTCTAAACGCAAGGCCTCGTTATACGGCCATTGAATGGTGCGCGAGCTCAAGCCAGGCATATTCTTAGGCTGTACATCGGTAATAAACTCAACGTACTTTGCATTACCTGTTGGTTGCACTTGTTTTAAGAGCTCGGACATTGAGTAACCAATCCACGGGATCACCATCGACCACCCTTCGACGCAACGCATGCGATAGGTACGCTCTTCAAGAGGTGCGAGTTTACGAATGTCATCGATATCTAAAGTTTTGGGGCTGACCACCTCGCCCTCTATGCGAAGCTTCCAGGGACTTGTTTGCAGCCTATGCGCATGCTTAACCGGATCACCTTTATCTAGGCCGAACTCGTAAAAATTGTTGTAAGACGCCGCGTCTTTTTCTGGTGTGCGAGGCTCCATGGTGAAGAACCGTTTTGAGACCGTTGCCTCAAGACTAGGTAAGGTCGCTGCGCCACCAATCGAGGGCCAGCCCGCCGTCGCCCCAGTCAATACTGAGGCGCCCGCCGCTTTTATCCAGTGGCGACGGCTTTGCCAAACCTCTTCAGGGGTGATTTCAGAGCTGTGAATCTGGGGGGCACGGTAATTGGGCATCTGGCACTCAAGTTTGAAAGTTTAGAAAGGCGACGTTCGAAGCCATCAAAAACGCTGCTCGAACAGGTAGTGATTAAACCAACAAAGGATCCGCACGACTAGCATCTAGCGAAATCATCACTGCTTTAGAATAACCAACGCCGCACGATTTGCCAACGATAACCTTGCAGAGCGGCTAAATTGCAGCGAATCAAATCGACCTGATTCCAAGATTCGTCAAAACAGCTTGAGGTGTCGCACCTTTTGATCAGGCTAAACGCTCAAACAGCCACTGGCGTAAATCAGCAACTTGTTCGACCACACCTTGGTTTGGACAGGCGCGCAGTTCATCGGCGGGATGTGCACCGCCATACGCCACGCCCACCCCATGTACGCCAGCATTGGCGGCCATTTGTAAATCGTGCGACGTGTCACCAATCATCACCACCTGCTCGGGCTCAACCATCAGCTCGCTCATGAGTTCGAGCAACATTCCGGGATGAGGTTTGCCAAAGGTTTCGTCGGCGGTGCGGCTGGCTTGAAAGGTGCTGTGCAGCGCGGTGGCCGTTAAGGCGCGGTTCAACCCCACGCGACTTTTGCCGGTCGCGACGGCGAGCGTGGTGCCAGTCGCCTTCAAATCGCTCAATAGCTCGGGGATACCATCGAATAACTTAAGCTCTTTATCCTTGCCTAAATAGTGATGGCGATAGCGCTCTAAAAATAGAGGCTCTAGAGATTTTGTCAGATCAGGCACCGCGCGGCGTAAGGCCGGTTCAAGCGACAGACCAATCACCCAGGCAGCCTGGGCAGCGCTAGGCACTTTTAACTCAAGATCTCGACAGGCGCCTTGGATGGCTTGCGCAATGCTGTGGGTAGAATCCATCAGGGTGCCGTCCCAGTCAAAGACGATGACAGAATACTTATTCATGGTGAGCCAGGTGTCGGGGTGATTGCAGCGTGAGCTTTAAATGAGTGGTCAGGTGCAAAGAGCATAAAAGACAAAAATGTCGTTGAAGTGACGGCGGCTACAACGCCTGCAGAGGCTGCAATTGTTGCAGAAGTTTCTCGCAAGCGGCGGGCAAAGGCGCTACCAACTGTAGGGGCTCTTGGGTCAGTGGATGCGGCATATTAAAACGGTGCGCGTGCAAAAACAAACGTGAAAAACCAAATTGACTAAGCTGCGCTTGGGTTTCGTCGCGACCGTATTTATCATCGCCCACAATCGGGTAGCCGCTCGAGGCTAGATGTACCCTAATTTGATGAGTGCGACCGGTGCGCAGCTCGGCGTCAACCAAACTAAAGCCCTTAAAGCGCTTGAGGCCAGACACGATGGTGTGGGCAACCTGCCCTTCAGTCTGCACCTTGACTCGACGCTCGCCAGTTTGAGTTGTCCATTTGGCAAGTGGGAGCCGGATATGCTGGCGTGCATTGACCCAATCACCCTCTACCAAGGCTAAATAATGCTTACTTCCACCACCTAAGCGAAACATTTCGTGCAAGGCAAGCAACACGTTTCTTTTTTTGGCAATCAGTAATAGACCTGAAGTATCGCGATCGAGTCGATGCGCGAGTTCTAAAAAGCGGGCGTCTGGGCGTGCGGCACGCAAGGCCTCAATGACGCCAAAAGACACCCCACTGCCGCCATGCACCGCCGTACCCGCGGGCTTATCAATCACTAATAAGCCCTCATCTTCAAAAACGATCGGAAACTCGAGCCCCGGCACCGCCCGCTTTTGCTCGGGCGTGGGCAAACGCATCGGGGGCACCCGTACGATATCCCCAGTGTTGATGCGGGTATCAGGAGCCACCCGCCCCTTGTTAATACGCACCTCGCCCGCTCGCACTGCTTTATAGATATGACTTTTAGGCACACCTTTGCACAAGCGCATCAAAAAGTTATCGAGGCGCTGGCCGTCGTGCTCGTCGGTGACTTCAACCATTCGAACCGCAAGGCCTAGGCTTGCTGCGGGTTTTGGGGCAGAAATCGGTGCAGATACTGAGAATTCTTTGCGCATGGCTAAAAGCGGCATATAATCCGCGAAGCCTTAAAGGAGTTGAGAAAGCCCTCTGGCGTCGAGATGCATTAAGTTGTCGCGTCTCCGTCTGGATCGCGGACTTCATTGTACCGTGTGCTTTCTGATCGCTTGTGGGTTGCTGGTCGCCGGCTAGACCGGGATGCATTTCAAGCACGCCGTTGCGACGTTTTAACGTTACGCCCGCGCTTAAAAATGTGTGCCCCTCGTGTCGCGCGCGATACTGAAGCACATGCAAGAAACCGTCGTATCCCTGCAGCAGGCGCCTGACTCTACGTCGCGCCTGATGTTCTCAGCACCTTTTTTAGTCAACCACAACTGTGACTCTGACCTTTTTGCTGAACGAACCTCGCGCCTACTGGCGCGCCGTGCCGGTCTAAAGACCTTTTCTTCGCGCGCCCGTTGTTGGTGCGCGAACACTCTTGCCAACTTCTGTGTTTCGCAGCCAGCAACGCGTGGCTGCGCGTCGATTTCCGACGCGCCATTTAAATGGAGAAACATCCCATGAAGCGCATGTTATTTAATGCAACACACCCTGAAGAACTTAGGGTTGCCATCGTCGACGGGCAAAAGCTCATCGACCTTGACATTGAAATCGCCGGCCGTGAACAACGTAAAGGCAACATCTATAAGGGTGTCATTACCCGCATTGAACCCGGCCTCGAAGCCTGCTTTGTTAGCTACGGCGAAGAACGTCACGGCTTTTTGCCGTTCAAAGAAATCGCTCGCAGTTACTTTAAAGAAGGTGTCGATGTGCGCACGGCGCGTATTCAAGACGCCTTGCGCGAAGGCCAAGAACTGATCGTTCAGGTCGAAAAAGAAGAGCGTGGCAACAAGGGCGCAGCCCTCACCACCTTTATTTCGCTGGCAGGCCGCTATTTGGTCTTGATGCCCAACAACCCACGCGGCGGCGGTGTGTCGCGCCGTGTCGAGGGCGAAGAGCGTCAAGAGCTACGCGAAGCCATGGATCAATTAACGATCCCACCCGGCATGAGCATCATTGCCCGCACCGCCGGTATCGGCCGAAACGCCGAAGAACTGCAGTGGGATATGTCTTATCTTATGCAACTTTGGACCGCCATTGATGGCGCTGCCAAAGATAATCCAGCACCGATCCTGATCTATCTTGAATCAAGCTTGGTGATTCGTGCGATTCGTGATTATTTCTCGCCAGATATCGGCGAGATCTTGATTGATACCGACGATATCGCTGATCAAGCCACCGCCTTTATGAGTGTGGTGATGCCTGACAACGTTGATCGCGTCAAACGCTACCGCGATGATGTGCCCTTGTTTTCGCGCTTTCAAATCGAACACCAAATTGAAACAGCGTATTCGCGCACCGTCGAATTGCCCTCGGGCGGCTCGATCGTCATCGATCACACCGAAGCGTTGGTTGCGGTCGACGTCAACTCGGCGCGCTCAACGCGTGGCGCCGATATTGAAGAGACAGCCACTCGCACCAACCAAGAAGCCGCCGACGAAGTCGCGCGTCAATTGCGTCTGCGAGATCTAGGTGGTCTGATCGTGATCGATTTTATCGACATGGAAGACACCAAAAACCAACGCTCAGTTGAAAATCGCCTGCGCGACGCGTTGCACTTTGACCGTGCACGCGTGCAAATGGGCAAGATTTCGCGCTTTGGTTTGATGGAGCTTTCGCGTCAGCGCTTGCGCCCTGCCTTAAACGAAGGCTCGCATATCACTTGCCCACGTTGTAACGGCACCGGCGTGATTCGCGATGCTGAATCAAGCGCCTTGCAGGTCTTGCGTCTGCTGCAAGAAGAGGCCATGAAAGAAAACACGGCCGCCGTGCACGCTCAAGTGCCGGTTGACGTCGCCACCTTCTTGTTAAACGAAAAGCGCTCAGACATCACCAAGATCGAAGCTCGCCTGAAAGTCAATCTGATTCTGATCCCCAATCGTCATCTCGAAACACCGCATCATCATATCGAACGGTTGCGACACGACGACCCACGCCTTGAAGACCTCAAGACCAGTTTCGATATGGTCGACGCACCTTCAACGGATATGAGTTGGGCGCCTAAAGAACAAGAAGTCAAAGCAAAACCTGAAGCCTTGGTTAAAGGCATCACGCCTTCGCAACCAGCGCCAGTCTCTTCAGCCTCAGCCAAAAAAGCAGATGCAACAGACGCTGAATCATCGCCTGGTTTCTTTAAGCGCTTGATGGGCTGGCTCTCGGGCGGCTCGAAAGAAGAGAAAAAAGTCGAAGAAGCGCCCAAGCCTAGCGAAGCACGTGGCGAACGTGGACGTAATGGCCAGGGTAACCGCGGCAACGGAAATCGTGGCGGTCAACATCGCGGTCGTCGCCCCGAGCATCGCAATGACGCCCGCCCAGGCGCAGAGGCATCAACCGAAACCGATAATCGCCGCCCACCACGCGATGAGGGTACTGGTCGCACCGCTGGTGCAGAGCAGAGTGATGACGCCGCTCGCCAAGGTGGTCGCAATCCTCGCGGTCGTGGTCGCCACCGTCGCGACGAAGGTGATGGTCGTCAAGAGGGCGCTGAGGGCACGCAGGCAATCAACGCTACCGCGGGCGCTCAAGCAAGCGGGGCTGCGCAAGCACCTCGTCAGCCACAAGGCCCACGCACCGAAGCAAGCAATTCTGTACAAGCCGATGATCAACGTCACTTGCAAAACGGCCCAGAAGGGCTGCCAGGCTCTGACGACGAGAACAGCGGTGATCCAGAACGCAAGCGCCGTCGTCGTCGTAGCCGTCGCGGTAAGCGCGGTCAAGACGAAGGTTCAGGCTTTGAGAACGAAGATGGTTCAACAAGCGTGCAACAGTCCGATTCTCAGGCTCAGCCAGGCGTTGGCGTAACGACTCAGCCCGCAGCCATGGCAGCGCCAGCGTCAGCGCCGTTGCAAACGCACGTCGCGCCAACCTATCAGGCACCGGCTTCGCAGGCGTACGTTGCGCCTGTTCAGTCCGCTGTGGCTATTCAGCCAGCTGCCGCACCCGTTGCCACGCCTGCGGCTCAAGCGCCAGCAGCACCTGTCGCTTACGTCGCACCTGCAGCACCCGCTGCCTATGTGAACGTAGCCTCAGTGACCGAGCCTGTCGCAAATGTTGCTGCTCCTGTTGCTGCTGCTCCTGTTGCTGCTGCTCCTGTTGAGTTCGCGGCTGCTCCTGCTGACGTTGCGGCTGCTCCTGCTGACGTTGCGGCTGCTCCAATGGCTGTGACCATCGCATCTGCCGCTGTTGTCACAACAGCACCTGCCGTTGACGCTCCAGTTGCACCAGTCGCGATGACAGCGCCGGCACCGGTTGCTGTCCAAGCCACTGCTCCGAGCATCGCAGCACCTGCCCCTGCACCTGTCGCAGATGTAGCAACGCTACACGCCATCGTACGTTCGGCTGGACTGCAGTGGGTTGAAAGCGATCCGATTCGTGTCGCACAAACCTTGGCCGAGCAACCGACCGTCAGCGTCAAACTCGGTCGCGAGCGCAAACCCGCAGTCGTGATTTCAAGCGAACCTTTGGTGCAAGTCGAAACGCGCGTTTAACGCGGGCTTGGTCCTGCCCCGAGGGTTTGTTGCGGTGGGACAAATGAAAACGGCGACCTAGGTCGCCGTTTTCGTTATGCATCGTTCTGAATTGTTGCTTGGTCGGTGGATTGGCTGCTCGCTTCATTCAAGAGCTGACCAACCCGATAAAACTACTTTAGCGTTTGCCGCAGAGCCTCATGACCACTACGCCGTGACAGCATCCACCGGTTGGTTGGTCAAAATCGCCATCAAGCGGGCAAGCTCTGTACGTAATTGGCGGCGATCCAACACCATATCGATCGCACCTTTTTGCTGTAAAAACTCTGAACGTTGAAAGCCTTCAGGCAATTTTTCGCGCACCGTTTGTTCAATCACGCGCGGGCCAGCAAAACCGATCAAGGCCTTGGGTTCGCCAATCACAACATCGCCCATAAACGCAAAACTAGCCGATACACCGCCCATCGTGGGATCGGTGAGCACGCTAATAAAAGGCAACTTTGCCTCTGACAGGCGCGTCAACATGGCATTGGTTTTAGCCATTTGCATCAACGAAAACAAACTTTCTTGCATACGCGCGCCACCAGAAGCAGCGACGCAAATAAAGGGGACTTTTTGAGCAATTGCCGCCTGCACCCCTTGCACAAAGCGCTCACCCACCACCGACCCCATCGAGCCACCCATGAACTCAAACTCAAAGCAGGCCAACACGCAAGCCACGCTATGAATGCTGCCGCTGGTCACAATCAACGCATCACTTTCACCGGTTTGACGCACGGCCTCTTGGATACGCTCGGGGTACTTGCGTGAATCTTTGAATTTGAGCGGATCCATTGAGCGCGTGTTAGACCCGATCTCGACCCGACCTTCGATATCGAGCAGCGACTCAATGCGGGCGCGCGCACCCAGACGCATGTGATGATCGCACTTGGGACACACATGCAGATTCGCGGCTAAATCCTCGTTGTACAGCACAGCTTCGCACGCGGGGCATTTAAGCCAAACACCCTCAGGCACACGTTTAGTTTGTGCCGTGGGCGTATTAATCGTTTTGTTAATACGGGGTGGCAATAATTTACCTAACCAACTCATGCTTGGTTTCCGGTTACCCGTGCGGCTGCAGCAGCGGCACCCGTTGACGCACCTGAGGTAGGCCGAGCAACCTCAAGCGCCTGGCGAATACTCGCCAACCAACTCGCGCCCGCATCAATCGCGGCCTGCGATTGTTGCGCCAGTGGCAGCCCTTCGCAAGCTTTGGTCATGGTGTCGATTAACTTACTACCGATCACAACCGCGTCAGCCACCAAACTAATTTTTTGCGCGCTTTGCGCATCGCTAATGCCAAAACCAACGCCAACCGGCAAAGAGACATGCTGGCGAATGCGCTGTAAGCGAGTCGCGACATCTGTGGTGTCAAGATTGCCTGCACCAGTCACGCCATTGAGTGAAACGTAATACACATATCCACGAGCGATCTGACCCACAGCGCGAATACGTTCTTCTGTTGACGTGGGCGCCAACAAAAAGATCGGAGCAATGCGGTGTTGCTCAAGCATCTGAACAAACTCACCAATCTCTTCGGGGGGGTAGTCCACCGTTAACAAACCATCCACACCAGCAAGCTGCGCTTGCTCGGCGAATTGTTTTTGACCCAAACTTTCGATCGGATTGGCATAACCCATCAAAACGATAGGCGTTTGCTGATCGGTTGACCTAAATTCAGCCACCATCGCCAACACGTGTTTCAACCCGACACCCTGTGCGATGGCGTGCTCGGCGGCACGCTGAATGATCGGGCCATCAGCCATTGGGTCTGAAAACGGGATCCCAAGTTCAATCACATCGGCCCCAGCTTTCACCAGCGCATGCATCAAGGGCACCGTGGTGGCAGGTAACGGGTTACCGGCCGCAATGTAAGGAACAAGCGCTGCGCGCTTTTGCTCAGTAGCACGGGCAAAAGCTGCTGCGATGCGATCTAGGGATTGAGTCATAAATGTAAAAACCTTTAAAGCACCATGCCAGCGCGTTGCGCAACGGTGTTGATATCTTTGTCGCCGCGACCAGACAAATTAATCAGGATCACTTTGTCTTTAGACAGCGTGGGCGCCAACTTGGCCGCATACGCCAATGCATGGGCAGTCTCGAGCGCAGGAATGATGCCCTCGACGCGACAACAGTGATGAAAGAACTTGAGCGCTTCTTCGTCGGTGACGCTAACGTACGAAGCACGACCGCTATCCTTCAGCCAGGCGTGCTCAGGGCCGACACCTGGGTAGTCAAGGCCCGCTGACACTGAGTGAGTTTCAGCAACCTGACCATTTTCATCTTGCAGCACATACGTGCGATTGCCATGCAACACGCCAACCTTGCCGGCAGTCAGCGTTGCAGAGTGCTTGCCGCTCTCAACACCCTCGCCGGCGGCCTCGACACCAATCAACTTCGTCTGCTCGAAAGGAATGTAGGGGTGAAAAATGCCCATAGCGTTTGAACCGCCACCGACGCAAGCCAACACGTAATCCGGCTGCTTACCTGCATACAACGGCATTTGCTCAATCGATTCTTTACCGATCACTGAGTGAAAATTTCGGACCATCATCGGATAAGGATGAGGACCAGCAACCGTACCGATGATGTAGAACGTATTGTCAACGTTTGTGACCCAATCGCGCATGGCTTCGTTCAACGCGTCTTTGAGTGTGCGTGAACCCGAGGTCACAGGCACCACAGTCGCCCCGAGCAACTTCATGCGATACACGTTAGGCGATTGACGCTTGACGTCTTCGATGCCCATGTAGACCACACACTCCATGCCGTAGCGCGCGCACACCGTAGCGGTAGCGACACCATGTTGACCGGCACCGGTTTCAGCGATGATGCGTTTTTTTCCCATCCGGCGCGCCAACAACGCCTGACCCAGGCTGTTGTTGATTTTATGGGCGCCCGTGTGGTTGAGGTCTTCGCGCTTAAACCAGATTTGAGCGCCACCAAGCTCTTCGGACCACCGCCGCGCGTGATACACCGGCGTGGGCCGACCAACAAAGTGCTTCAGTTCGTATTCAAACTCGGCCACGAAATCAGGGTCATTACGATACTTTTCGTAAGACAAGCGCAACTCTTCAATTGCCTGCATCAGGGTTTCGGCCGCAAACACACCACCGTAAGGGCCAAAATGACCTTTTGCGTCAGGAAAATCATAAGGTTTCAAGATCAGATCTCCGGATCAAACCAAGCTGCGCGGGCAACCATATGCCCAACGCGTTTTGCGCCACCACGCATGCCCAACGGGGCACTGGGATAGTTTTAGCGCGAAAGTCCTAAGTTTAGCAGTCTGAGGCGTAAAAAAACGCAGTAAACCTCACGCTCAAACGCATTTTTGACTAACGACGGCGCGCTAAAAACACACCCGACACCTCACCCAACGCGCTGAGTGCGTATTGCAGATCGTTACCATCGCGAATTTCAACGGTAAAGGCCATGTAGGCAATCGAGGCCTTGGTCTGAGTATTGACGGCAATCACGTTCAAACGTAAACGTGCGAATACCTCGGACAAGTCTCTCAGTAAACCAGAGCGATCCTGCGCCTGAATGATGATCTCGACCGGATAGACCGACCCAGGCGTGCCCTCAGACCAAGCGACTTCGATGACGCGTTCGGGTTGATGCTTGCTTAAATCGGCAAAGGTCGAACACGCTGAACGATGGATCGATACCCCACGCCCTCGCGTGACAAACCCTTGGATCGCATCGGGCGGTGCCGGGCGGCAACAGCGCGCCAACTGTGTGAGCAACGACCCCACGCCAACCACCAGCACACTGCCTTTACCCGACGTACTGTTGCTTTCTGCACGCAGTGCCTGTGCCATCAAATCTTCAACACGTAACTCAGGCTCCGGCGCTACGGGCTGCAACACAGCATCAATTTGGCGCAAACTAAACTCTTCTTTTGCTGCAGCCACGTAAAGATCATCCGCGCGCGCAAAACCAAGCTGTTGGGCCAGTTGCTCGAGATTGATCGCCGTTTTACCGAGCCGCTGCAGCTCTTTTTCGACCAACGCCTGACCCTGGGTGGTGCGCTGAGCCAATTCAATCGCGTTAAACCAGGCGCGTACTTTGGCGCGCGCGCGCGGGCTTGCCAAAAAGCCCAGTTGGGGGTTCAGCCAGTCGCGCGACGGCCCACCCGATTTTGTGGTCACGATATCGACAGTTTGACCGGTTTGAAGCTGCGTACTGAGGGGCACCATTTGCCCGTCTACCCGTGCGCCGCGGCAGCGATGCCCTAAGTCTGAGTGCAAGTGATAAGCAAAATCTACTGGCGTCGCGCCAATCGGCAACTCAATCACACGCGCCTGCGGCGACAACACATAAATACGATCTTGTGCGACTCGACGCGGCTTGCTGGGCTGTGGTTCGTCCGACTGAGCACCTGCCTCTGTGTTCCAGGCTAAGAGCTGCCGCATCCAGGCGAGCTGCCGATCGTATGCAGCCACCGCAGGGGCCTGCCCCATCGCCGAATGTCCGGCGCGCGCCCCCACCTCTTTGTAGCGCCAATGCGCAGCCATGCCAAACTCTGCAAACTCGTGCATCGCCCGAGTACGAATTTGCACCTCAAAGGGGCGACCTGCCGCATCAGAGGCAACTGTATGCAAAGACTTATAGCCATTGGGCTTGGGGCGCGAGATGTAATCGTCGAACTCGTCAGACACTGGCACCCATAATTCGTGCACCAAGCCAAGGGTGGCATAGCATTCGCGCTCATCCTGCACAATCACCCTAAGGGCCCGTACGTCGTACAGTTCACTAAACGCAAGCTGCTTAGCCCGCATTTTGTTGTGGATACTATAAATGTGCTTAGGTCGGCCCGAGACCTCAGAGGCGATACCTCGCTCGGCGAGCCCCTGCGCCAATTGCTCGATCGTCTGCGCAATAAATTCTTCACGCTCAATGCGTTTCTCTTCGAGCAATTTTGCAATGTCTTTGTAACGCAGGGGGTCAGTGAAGCGAAAGGCGAGGTCTTCCATCTCCCATTTGATCTGCCAAATTCCCAAACGATTGGCCAGCGGCGTGTACAAATCAAGTGTCTCGCGCGCGAGCATCGGATCGCACGGCCGTTTCTCTGCCGCAAGCCAGCGCAGTGTTTGTAAGCGCGACGCGAGACGAATCAACACGATGCGTAAATCGGCAGCCATCGCCAACAGCATTTTGCGCAACATTTCTTTTTGATCGGTCGAATCCAGTGCGCCAGCACTTGCACCACTCGCCAACGAACTTAAGCGCGACAACGACTGGGTACCCTGCACTAACTGGGCGATCTCATTGCCAAATCGATCGGCAACCGCACTCGATGCGCGAGCCTTCGCCCCCGCAGCCTCGGCAGGCTCAGCAAAAAACATCAGTAAGGCCGCGACACGCGTGGCCGCATCGGCTTGCATGCTCGCCAAAATTTTGGCCGAGCCAAGAGCATGCGCCAATAAGGTTTCGCCACCGCCCGTCACTTGTTCAGACAGTAAAGGCGTTACCCAATCGAGCGCACGCTGCAACAAAGACTCATCAGCGGGCGCTAAGCCGCTGATCAATGTGTGAAGATCTGCTGTAGAGACCTTAGACAACGTAAACCATTCAGTGATTTACCCTCACACTGCAGCAGTGACGACAATTTCAACTTTGTAGTCAGCGCTGGCCAAACGCGCTTCGATCGTCGCACGTGGTGGGGCGTTGCCTTCAGCAACCCAGGCGTCCCAGGCTTTGTTCATGCCGTCAAACTCTTTCATGTTGGCCACAAAAATCTGTGCCATCAGGATACGCGTTTTATCGGTGCCTGCTGTGGCAAGCAACTTATCGATCACAGCCAAAATTTGCCCGGTTTGACCGGTGATATCTTGCGTGGTGTCATCGGCGACCTGACCCGCCAGATAGGCAACACCATTATGCACGGCCATGTCAGACAGGCGCTTACCAACGTTTACTCGATTAATGTTACTCATAACAATCCTTGAATCAATTAGGCCGCGGGAAGTTCAAACACCTGGCGCAAATACGCCAAGTACGCTTTATCGTCGCACATCGTTTTTTCAGGGGCATCTGAAACCTTAGCCACCGGTTGCCCGTTACAGCGAATCATTTTCATGACAATCTGTAACGGTTCGTGACCCAAATCATTGGTCAGATTCGTGCCAATCCCGAAGGCGGTGCGGCAACGCCCCGCAAAACGACGCGTCAATTCAATCGCGCGTGGAAATGTTAACGCATCCGAAAAAATCAGGGTCTTGGTGCGTGCATCAACCCGATTCGCCGCATAGTGCGCAATCATGCGCTCACCCCAGTCAAAAGGGTCACCCGAGTCATGGCGCGCCCCATCAAACAGCTTGCAAAAGTACATATCAAAATCACGCAAAAAGGCCTCAAGCCCATACACGTCTGACAGGGCAATCCCCAAATCGCCTCGATACTCTTTGGCCCAAGTCTCGAGGGCGAACACCTGCGAGTCGCGCAGCCTTGGTCCCAACGCCTGGCAGGCTTGCAGGTACTCGTGCGCCATGGTGCCCAACGGCAACACGCCATGTTTCATCGCAAACCAAACATTGCTGGTTCCGGCAAAGTGTTCGCCCATCTGGGCCTTCATTGTCGTCACGACTTCTTCGTGCCAGACGTGCGAAAAACGCCTGCGCGTGCCGTATTCGGCAACACGAAATTCAGCCAGATCGGTAGCGTCAAGCACCAACTTCATCTTAGTTTGCAGGCGCTTTCGACCTTCAGCCCAGTCGGGGTCTTTGCACACATTACGAAAATACACCTCGTTGACAATCGCCAACACAGGGATTTCAAATAGGATCGTGTGAAGCCAGGAGCCTTTGACTGAGATGGCGATCTCGCCAGGCAACTCACCCTCTGACACCTCAATGCACTTCTCGGGCAGGTGAAACAGACCTAAAAAGTCAATAAAATCACTTTTGATAAAACGCAGGGTTTTAAGATAGTCGAGTTCGGCTGGCTCAAAACGCAACTGGCACAACGCATGGATTTCTTGACGAATTTCGTCAAGATAAGGAAGCAGATTGACCCCTTGCGTGCGGCACTTATAGCGATATTCAACCTGCGCAGCCGGAAAATGATGCAAAACCACCTGCATCATGGTGAATTTATACAGATCCGTATCAAGCAGCGATTTGATAACCATTCGTGTCCCAACCTAATAAAATGACGCTCTAACTTACGTAAAACCTTAGCACAGACAGCGTTGGTAAAACGGGTATCCCGACACAAGAGAGACGGTTTAGGTAAAATACTTTTTTACATAAACGCTTCTTGGTAAACGATATGACGCACGTAGTGACTGAAAACTGTATCAAGTGCAAATTTACTGACTGTGTTGACGTCTGTCCGGTCGATTGTTTTCGTGAAGGCCCTAATTTTTTAGTGATCGACCCCGACGAATGCATCGACTGCGCCGTTTGTATCCCTGAATGCCCAGCGAATGCCATTTTTGCTGAAGAAGACGTTCCTCAAGATCAAATGAAATTTATTGCGCTCAATGCCGAGTTATCGCCACTTTTTGCGAGCATTAGTCGCAGTAAAGGCGGTCTGCCTGACGCCGACGATTGGCTTGACGTACCCGACAAACTTAAGCACCTTGAGCGGTAATTGACCCGCGCCTACTCGCTTGCACGCGCGCCGCAATGACTCAACCACCGGTCGTCGCCCCTCGCTACACCAAGCAAACCGTTACCCATAAAACGGCTTGGGCAACTGAAAAACTTTTCTCACTCACTGTCACCCGTCCACCTGGCTTTAAGTTTGTACCGGGTCAGTTTGCCAGGCTTGGGCTCGCCCTAGACCCTGCCGCTCCCGAAACACCCGATGAATGGCGCGCCTATTCAATGGTGTCTGCCCCAAACGAAAACGAACTAGAGTTTTATTCTGTGGTCGTGCCCGACGGTAAATTCAGCCCACCTTTGGCACGATTGCGCGTAGGCGATGCGCTGTGGGTGAACAACACCGTCTTCGGCTTTCTGACCCTAGACTCATTCGTGGATGGTGAAGATTTATGGCTACTTGCAACGGGTACAGGGCTCTCGGCCTATTTATCCATGCTACGCGACCCCGCAACGTTTAAGCGCTTCAAGCGTATTGTTTTAGTGCATGGCGTACGTCATGCCTTCGAACTCGCCTACCGCGACGAGCTTTTATCGTTGATGCAACAGCACGCTGGGCAATTGACCTACTTACCCATCACCACACAAGAGCCCCTTACACAACAGTTATCACCCTCGTTGCGCGCAACGAGCCTCGCACCCGCTCGCCTCACCACCCTGCTGAGCTCTGGCGAGCTTGAGCAACGGGCGGGCCTGTCGCTTGACCCAAACCAAGCCAGAGTGATGCTATGCGGCAATCCAGCGATGGTCACAGATATGCGTAGCCTGCTCAGCGAACGTGGGTTTGCAGCGGGTAGACGCGGCGTGGCTGGCAATTTGGCCGTCGAAAACTACTGGTAACACCGGCAAAGCCAGCCGGCACGTCGCACCAATACGACATATTGCTGCATTGCAATAAAAAACTACTCAAATCGCTGGTGCGTGTCTCAGATTGGGTGATAATCAGAGCCTCAAGCACACAACTGGATTCGCTCAATGCTTTATCAAATGCATGAAATGCAGCGCGCCCTCATGGCACCGCTCACCCACTTCAGTGAAGTCAGCGCCAAGTTATTCACGCATGCAGCAAGCCCGTTTGCCTACACTCCGCTAGCCAGACAAGTCGCCGCCAGTTACGAACTCATTTACCGCTTGGGTAAATCTTACGAAAAACCCACTTGGGGGATTCCGACTACCGAAATCGACGGCAAGTCAGTTGCGGTTGATCAAGAAGTGTCCTTGGCGCTTCCGTTCTGTAATTTGCTGCACTTTACGCGCGATCTACCCGCTAAAGCACGTAAAGCCGATCCAACCATCTTGCTCGTTGCACCAATGTCTGGGCATCATGCGACGCTGTTGCGTGATACGGTTCGTGCCCTACTGCCTAATCACGAAATCTACCTCACCGACTGGACCGATGCGCGCATGGTACCCCTGTCGAAGGGCGCCTTTAGTCTGAACGATTATGTTCGGTATCTGCAACAATTTATACGTCACTTAGGCCCCGATGTGCACCTGATGTCGGTGTGCCAGCCCACAGTGCCAGCCTTGGCTGCCGTTTCACTCATGGCAACCAATAAAGACCCCTGTCTGCCCCGCACCATGACGATGATGGGAGGCCCGATCGACCCGCGCTGCTCACCAACCCAAGTCAATCGCCTGGCAACCACCAAGCCATTTGAGTGGTTCGAACAAAAGCTGATTCATGCCGTGCCTGCGCAGTATCCCGGCGCAGGTCGTCGCGTCTACCCCGGCTTTTTGCAGCACGCTGGCTTTATGTCGATGAACCCTGACCGTCACGTGAAATCGCACTATGATTTCTACCTTGACTTGCTTCGCGGTGACGACGAAGACGCCGAGGCACACCGCAGGTTTTACAACGAATACAACGCTGTACTCGATATGTCAGAAGAGTTCTATTTGGATACGATTCGTACCGTGTTTCAAGAGTTTGCCCTACCCAATGGCACCTGGGAGATCGACGGCCAACTAGTCACCCCAAGTGATATTAAAACCGTAGCCTTATTTACGATTGAAGGTGAGCTTGACGACATTTCAGGTGAGGGGCAAACACGCGCCGCTCAAGATTTGTGTTCAGGGATTCCGACCAAGCGCAAACAACATTACACCGCGCCTGAATGTGGTCATTATGGGATTTTTGCCGGGCGCCGTTGGCGCACGACCATCTGCCCTCAAATCGCCGAGTTCGTGCGCAAATTCTAGACAAGGTCCTCCTGAGAAGGAACATCTATCAGGCAACCCACCAGGCTGCCTGATTTCACTTGCAGAATAACTATGCTTTCTCAACGCATCAATGCCCTGTTGCCGCAAACGCAATGCACCAAATGCGGCTATCAAGGCTGCGAACCTTACGCTCAGGCCATTGCCTTAGAGGGGGTTGCAATTAACCGTTGCCCTCCTGGCGGTCACGAGGGTATCGTCGCCTTGGCTAACTTGCTCAAGCGACCCGTTGTTGCACTAGACTCGGATCGCGGCACGCATCAGGCACTTCAGGTTGCGGTCATTGATGAACAGTTTTGCATCGGTTGCACCCTCTGTATTCAGGCCTGCCCCGTTGATGCCATTATTGGTGCCTCAAAACTGATGCACACTGTTTTGCCTGAGCAATGCACAGGTTGCGACCTCTGTGTGGCCCCCTGCCCTGTGGATTGCATTTCAATGGTGCCCGTCACACCGACACGAACTTGGACCCCGCAAGACGCGACGCGTGCTCGCGCACAATTTGAGGCGCGAGCACGACGCCTCGCCCAACGACCTGAGTCGCTCAGACAGTCGCCAGCGCTGGGAAAAGCTGACGCGAGTGTGTCGCCAGCGGTTTCAATAACAGAGGTCACCGCGTCCGGCCACTCAGATAAGCAGCAGGCCATTGCACAAGCTCTGGCACGCGCCCGTGCACGACGAGCAGCTCGGGCGAACCCATAATCACCGAGCCAGCTTGAATACTGAACCACAGAACAGCATTAGCCTCTCAGCCCACTGAGACACATACTCCAGCCAGCTCCTGAATAACGTACAGCCCAAGACTATGAACCCAGAAAAGCGACGCGAGATTTTTAGCCGCATGCGGGCAGCCAACCCGCAGCCCACCACCGAGCTCGAATACAAAAGCGATTTTCAATTGCTGATTGCTGTTCTGCTGTCAGCTCAAACAACTGATAAAGCTGTCAATCTGGCGACTCGAAAATTTTTTCCTAAGCACGGTACGCCTAAGGGCCTGCTTGACTTGGGTGAGGCCAAGCTCGCCGACTATATCAAGACGATAGGTTTGTATAAAACCAAAGCAAAAAACACACTGGCAACTTGTCAGATTTTGCTTGAGCAGCACAAGGGGAAGGTTCCGCAAACTCGTGAAGCCCTTGAGGGCTTGCCTGGGGTTGGCCGTAAAACAGCCAACGTGGTATTGAATACAGCCTTTGGCCAACCCACCATTGCTGTCGACACTCATATTTTTAGGGTGTCAAACCGAACAAAAATCGCGCCCGGCAAGGATGTCGTTGCGGTTGAAAAGGGCCTCGAAAAATTTGTACCCGACGAGTTCAAATTCAACGTGCATCATTGGTTGATCTTACACGGACGTTATATCTGCGTAGCACGTACCCCGAAATGCCCGCAATGCGGAATTGCCGATTTGTGTGAATACCGGCCAAAAACCAAGATCTAAGAATCACGGCATTAAAGAGGCCGGTCACCCAAAGGCACGAGCGTGGACGACCAAGACGCCACTTACGGGTAATTACTAAGAGTAACGCCACCTATGACAAACCCCCATTCAGCTTTTGCTGCACATGCGTCATAATGCTCGCTCGCATTCAAAAATTCTCTATTCGCAAAGATACGCATGAAAGACATCATCCTTGAGACAACCCATCTCACCAAGGAGTTCAAAGGCTTTGTGGCGGTCAACGACGTCTCGCTCAGTGTGCAGCGAGGTCAGATTCACGCCTTGATCGGCCCCAATGGTGCTGGCAAGACCACCTGTTTTAATTTGTTAACTAAATTTTTGCCGCCAACACACGGCAAGATTCAATTTAATGGTGTCGACATCACGGGCGACCGGCCCGCTCAGATTGCACGCCGTGGCATCATTCGTTCGTTTCAAATTTCAGCGGTGTTTCCACACTTAACTGTGCTTGAAAATGTTCGGATTGGTTTGCAACGCCAAACCGGCATGTCGTTTCATTTCTGGAAAAGTGAAAACCGCTTGAACGAACTCAACGAGCGTGCTCAAGCGCTGCTTGAACAAGTCGACTTAGGAAGTTTTGCAAACGAAATCACGGCCAGCCTGCCCTATGGGCGCAAGCGCGCGCTCGAGATCGCCACCACCTTGGCCATGGAGCCCGAATTGATGTTGCTTGACGAACCCACGCAAGGCATGGGCCACGAAGACGTTGATCGGGTCACCCAGTTGATCAAGCGCGTCAGTGTTGGGCGCACCATCCTGATGGTTGAGCACAACATGAATGTTGTGTCTTCCATTGCAGACACCATCACAGTGTTGGCGCGCGGCGCCGTATTAGCCGAAGGCAACTATGCCCACGTTTCAAAAGACCCCTTGGTGATGGAAGCCTATATGGGCACCACCGAAGGCGAACTCGCCGGAGCACACGCATGAGCGCCGTTGCACTTGAAATCAAAGGTCTGAACGCTTGGTATGGCGAATCACACATTTTGCATGGCATCGACCTGACCGTGCATAAAGGCGAAGTCGTCACCCTTCTAGGGCGCAATGGCGCCGGACGCACCACGACATTGCGGGCAATTCTGGGGCTAACGGGCGCACGCACCGGCTCGGTACGCATTGGTGGCGTCGAAGCGATTGACATGCCAACGTTCAAAATTGCCAAGCTTGGCTTGGGCTATTGCCCCGAAGAGCGCGGTATCTTTGCGAGCTTATCTTGTGAAGAAAATCTGCTACTGCCCCCACCGGTTGGGGCCTTGGGCGGCGGGATGTCGTTGGCCGAAATTTACGAAATGTTTCCGAACCTGCTTGAGCGCCGCAATTCACCCGGCACACGCTTATCGGGTGGCGAACAACAGATGCTGGCTGTAGCGCGTATCTTGCGCACCGGCGCCAACCTGTTGTTACTCGACGAGATTTCTGAAGGTCTTGCGCCAGTGATTGTGCAGGCCTTAGGACGCATGATTAAGATGCTGAAGGCAAAGGGCTACACCATTGTGATGGTCGAACAGAATTTTCGTTTTGCCGCCCCCTTGGCAGACCGTTTTTATGTTGTAGAACATGGTCAAATCGTCGAGCATTTTGACGCCTTCGAGTTGCAGTCTAAGCAAGCTGTTTTGACAGAGTTGCTAGGCGTTTAGTCGCTATTTGACTTGTATGATGGCGTCTTTGCAGTCAGGCGTCTAATCTTTTATCGTTGCGTGTCGCAATATTTCGGAGAACTAAATGAAACTTCGCACTCTTAGTGCCTCACTGATGTTGGCCGGTTTTGGCCTCGCTTCACAACCCGCTTTCGCCAACATTTCCGATGATGTGATTCGGATCGGTTTTGTGACCGACATGGCAAGCGTCTACTCTGACATCGACGGACCTGGCGGCATCGAAGCGGCTCGCATGGCCATCGCTGATATGGGCGGCCAAATCAATGGCAAAAAAATCGAACTGCTGTTTGCCGATCATCAAAATAAGGCCGACGTCGCTGCTGCAAAAGCACGTGAATGGTTTGATCAACAAAAAATTGACATGCTAATTGGTGGTACCAACTCTGGTGTCAATTTGGCGCTAGCCGGCATCGCTGCCGAAAAGAAAAAAGTCTTTATGGCGATCGGTGCAGCAGCCTCAGACCTGACTGGCGCACAATGTACACCCTACACCGTTCATTGGGCCTATGACACCGTCGCGCTCGCGCGCGGTACGGGTTCGGCGATCGTGAAGGCCGGCGGCAAATCATGGTATTTTTTGACTGCTGATTACGCTTTTGGCCATGCACTTGAGCGTGACACTGCAAACGTGGTGAAAGCCGCTGGCGGTGAAATCAAAGGCCAAGTTCGCGCCCCCTTGAATTCTTCAGACTTTTCATCGTTTTTATTGCAAGCGCAAAGCTCAAAGGCTCAAATCTTAGGCTTAGCGAACGCGGGTGGCGACACGATCAATTCGATCAAAGCCGCAAATGAATTCGGTATCGGCAAAACCATGAAACTTGCCGGCTTGCTGATTTTCATTAACGATATTCACTCGCTAGGTTTGAATGTCACCCAAGGCATGCAATTCACAGACGGCTGGTACTGGGATCAAAACGACGAAACTCGTGCTTGGTCGGCTAAGTTCGAAGCGAAGGTTAAGCGTAAGCCTTCGATGATTCAGGCAGGCGACTACTCTGCCGTTTCGTTTTATTTGAACGCAGTGAAGGCGACTGGTAGCGACGACGGTGACACTGTGATGAAGTGGATGAAGTCCAACAAGGTCAACGACATGTTTGCCAAAAATGGCTACGTGCGCCAAGACGGTCGTATGATTCACGATATGTTTTTGATGGAAGTCAAGAAGCCATCTGAATCCAAAGGCCCTTGGGATTACTACAAGCAAATCGCAGTGTTGCCTGGTGAGTCTGTCTTCACCACGCTTGCTGAATCTACCTGCAAACTTATCAAGAAGTAAGCACAATCAAACCTTCGTAGCGCTCTGGCGCCACGAAGGTTTATTTTGTTGACTCTGCACCCTTGGCGTTCTGATTCACAATGATCACTATTTTCGGCATACCTCTTCAAGCGTTTTTGGGCCAGCTCTTGCTGGGCTTAGTGAACGGTTCTTTTTACGCCATTTTATCTCTTGGTCTGGCGGTGATTTTCGGCCTGCTGAACGTCATTAACTTCGCGCACGGCGCGTTGTACATGTTTGGCGCCTTTTTAGCCTGGATGGGCATGTCTTATTTTGGCCTGAGTTACTGGGTCATGCTGGCACTTGCGCCCGTGATTGTGGGTCTGTTTGGCATCGTGATCGAAAAGGTTTTACTCAAGCATCTTTATAAGCTTGATCACTTGTATGGTCTGCTGCTCACCTTTGGCATCACTCTGTTAATGGAAGGTCTGTTTCGCAGCTTCTATGGCGTCTCTGGACAACCCTACTCAACACCCGAAGCCTTGCGCGGCGCCACTAACCTAGGCTTCATGGTGCTACCGAACTACCGTGCCTGGGTCGTAGTTGCCTCGTTGGTGGTCTGTTTTGCAACCTGGTTTGTGATTGAACGAACCCGCTTGGGTGCCCTCTTGCGCGCCGGCACTGAAAACCCCAGGCTTGTTGAAGCCTTTGGCGTGAATGTGCCCTTAATGATCACGCTCACCTACGCCTTTGGCGTCGCACTTGCTGGGTTCGCGGGTGTGTTGGCTGCCCCGATTTTGCAGATTTCTCCGCTGATGGGCTCAAACCTGATCGTTGTGGTGTTTGCCGTGGTTGTGATCGGTGGGATGGGTTCGATTTTAGGTGCGATTGTGACTGGCCTTGGCCTGGGTTTGATCGAAGGTTTGACTAAAGTATTTTGGCCTGAGGCCTCTAGCACGGTGGTGTTCATCATCATGGCGATCGTGTTGTTGCTGCGTCCAGCAGGTCTGTTTGGAAAAGAAAAATGAATCGTCAAGCGCTTGGTTATATTTTATTTGTTGCATTTCTGGCAGCGATTCCCGTACTCGGGATCTATCCGATCTTTGCCATGAAAATCATGTGCTATGCCTTATTTGCGTGTGCCTTCAATTTGCTGCTGGGCTACACAGGCTTGCTGTCGTTTGGGCACGCAGCCTTTTTAGGTGGTGCCGCGTATGCCTCAGGGCATGCCATCAAAGCCTGGGGGTTTTCGCCTGAACTCGGTATTCTGTACGGTGTGGCGATTGCTGGCGTCATGGGCGTTGTGATGGGCGCGTTGGCGATTCGCCGAAGTGGCATCTACTTTGCGATGATCACGATGGCGCTCTCGCAAATGGTCTACTTCTTTTTTCTCCAAGCCAAATTCACAGGTGGTGAAGATGGTCTGCAAGGCGTGCCGCGCGGTACCTTGTTTGGCTTGATTGATCTTAAAAGCGATCTCAATTTGTACTACGTTGTGATGGTAATTTTTATCGTGGGATATCTCATCATTTGGCGTACGGTACATTCGCCCTTCGGTCAGGTACTCAAAGCAATTCGCGAAAATGAACCGCGCGCCATATCCCTCGGCTACGATGTCGAGCGCTTCAAGCTCTTAGCCTTTGTGTTATCTGCGCTGCTGGCGGGCTTGGCGGGCTCGGCCAAGATGCTGATTTTTGTTTCGGCAACCTTGTCAGATGCCACGTGGCAGATGTCGGGCCTGGTCATTTTAATGACGCTGATCGGTGGCATGGGCACGTTAGTGGGCCCAGTCATTGGCGCCTTTATTGTGGTGCTGCTTGAAAACAAAGTTGGCGATTTTGGTGCCGCGATCGCCAAATATACTGGTGTTGAGTGGTTTCAACGTTTAGGCGAGTCTGTCACCATTGTGATTGGTTTGATCTTTGTGATCTGCGTACTCGCCTTTAGACGTGGCTTAGTGGGCGAAGCCAATGCCTGGCTTGAAAAGCGTAAAAGTCTTTCAACCCGAGCCTAAGTACGAAGGTGACGGGGCAGGGGCGCAGGGCGCCTGGGTGGGCTGTCTTGTCTTGCCGAAAGTTGCGCAGGCTGGACGGATGAAGGCGACCCTTGTTTGAGCGAAGCGAGTTTGGGTCGCCGCCGTTCAGACAAGCAACTTGAGGGCAGTCCGCAAAGCGGACCAAGACAATCTGCCCACCCAGGCGCCCTGCGCCCCTGCCCCGTCACTCGCACTAAAGAACGAAACCGTTCATTCAATCAATCAGCTTGCCACCCTCATGAAAGGGGTATGGCCCTTCGAACGTGCCACAAGGCATTTGGTGAGAGACTAAGCCACGCTCAACGTCCCAAGCGTGCACTTTAAAACCACCCGGCTCGAGTATCCACTGCGAAGCGGCGTCAGGATCAAGATCTAGAGCAACTTGATGAGCAGGCGCTGGCGAGGTCGAAGCGATCGTCGAACCGAACCGTACATCAATCGCGCGATGTAAGTGACCACAGATCACACGCTCGATGTTTGAGTATTTCGCGACAAGTGCTTCAAGTTCTTTCGCGCCTTGCAACAGCCCAATCTTGTCCATGTGACCGATGAGTGTCTTGAACGGTGGATGATGCATCGCAATGACGACCGGCATATGACCCGAGTCGTTCAGCGTATCTTCAAGCCAAGCCAAACGTTTAGCGCAAAGAGCCCCGTGGCTTTGTTGGGCAACGGTGGTGTCGAGTGTGATCAAGCGCACTGGCCCCAGCTGCACGGTGTATTGCACAAAACCTGAGTCACCTAAGTATGTATGCTCAGGAAATGCTGCGCGCATTTGTGTCGCATCATCGTGATTGCCTGGTAACAAGTAATACGGCACGGTTAATGGGGTCAGACACTCACGCAAGTGGGCGTACTCGGCGGGCCGACCAAAATCAGTCAGATCACCGGTTAACACCACGGCTTGAGGTTTTTGACGTAGTTGTTCAATGGTCTGAATAGCACGACGCAAATAGGGTGCAGTGTCGAGGCGGCCATAGGCCAGACGGCTAGGCTCTCGGATATGCAGATCAGTCAGCTGTACAAATAATGTGCTCATTGGTCGCTCTCGCAAGGCATAAAGTGTTCGATGGCAATGGTGAATGAGACGCGTTCGCCAACGAGATAAGGGCAGTCGCGATGTGCTTCGGCTGCTAAGACCGACTGACCCGCAACCTCTAAACGGTAATGAACCCGGTCGCCTAAAAAACTTCGGTGAGTAATCAGCCCAGCGGGTTGACTCAAGGCGAACGGTTTCAGTTGAATATCCTCGGGGCGCACAAACAGTTCAGGCCACGGACCACGAGGACAAGGCACCGCCGTTTGAGCAAGTGTGACGGTGTCATCTGCAATATCTTTGGGTGTACGCTGCAAGCGATTGATACGCCCCAGAAACTCAGCAACAAACGTGTGCTTAGGATGTCGGTAGAGCTCTTCGCCCTGACCCACTTGAATGATTTTCCCGCTTCGCATCACCGCTAAACGATCAGCAATCGCCAACGCCTCTTGTTGGTCATGCGTGACATGAATCGTTGTCACGCCAAGACGTCGCAACAAGTCGGCTAACTCATCGCGCAGCGTCACTTTTAGCTTGGCATCTAAGGCAGTGAGCGGCTCATCAAGCAATAACACTTTTGGCCGCACCGCCACAGCACGTGCGAGCGCAACACGTTGGCGCTGCCCACCGGACAGCTCTGATGGTCGCTTATGTTCTAGACCCCTGAGTTGAACCAAGTCAATCAATTCACCCACGGTCTGCTTGAGTTGCTGTGCGCTGGCGCCCCTGAGCCGCAACCCATAACCAATATTGGCTTGAACAGTCATTTGTGGAAAAAGCGCGTAATGCTGAAACACCATCCCAATTTGACGCCGCTCGACCGGCACGTGCGTCACCTCTTGCGTGCCAAACCGTATCACGCCCCCCTGATCAACCCGCTCAAGGCCAGCGACTAATCTTAACAGCGTCGTTTTACCGCAACCAGAGGGCCCGAGCAACGCCAGAACCTCGCCCGGAAAGACGTCGAGCGAGGACGACAACAAGCCCTGTGTGCCATCGGGATAAGTCTTGGCGCACTGACTAATTTGTACTGAAGTGCGTTCAAGTTCCATAGCGCTTTTGAACCTCGTTGGCGATCGCTTGTAAGCCCCACAAGAGCGGCAGTACAACAATAAAAAAAATGAGAGTGTAGGCAGAGCCCACCTCGATACGCATCGAGGCATAACTGTCTGCTAAGCCGACCGGCAAGGTACGCGTTAAGGGGGTGTGCAACATCCAAGTCAGGTTGAACTCACCCACGGATAAGGTAAACACCATCAATGCACTGGCGATGATGGCTGGCATCACTGCGGGGATCAACACCCCTAACAAGCGGCGCGAAAAACCCGCGCCCAGCGTGCGCGCCGCCTCTTCAATTGCGATAAGTTCTCGATTTGCGAAAGCTGACGATACCGTGCGCACAACAAAAGGTAAGGTGAACACAACGTGACCGACCAAAATAAATAAAAAGCTTTGCCGAAAACTGCGAAACTGACCGTACACCAAAATCAGTGCCAAGCCTGTCGCCAGGCCAGGCACCGCCACAGGCAAAGTTAAAAGCTCTTCAAATACACGCGCCCAGCGCGAGCGGGTTCTGGCTAAGGCATAAGCGCATGGCACGCCGACGACGGTAGTAATCAGCGCACACGCACTTGCAATCGCCAACGACCACAACACCGTGTCGCCATAGCCCTCCCACACTTGTTCAAGCCAGCGAGTCGTTAGCCCACTGGCTAAACCTTGAGAATAATTATTCACCAAGCCAGCCGTGATGGATAAAACCATTGGGGTGAGCATAAACAGCGTCACAAGAGCCGTTAGCAGCGCTAAGGTAACGGGAAACCGATGGGGCGAGTGCGTCTTCTGTGCCATCGGTTATCCTAAGACCGTCGCGGAATCTGAATAACGTCTTGCCACATACATCACCACCCAAGTCACCAAGCCCAGCGCAATCGAAAGCGACGCTGCTAACGCAAAGTTTGCGTAGTTTGTGAACTCAGAATAAATAGTGATCGGCAATACTTCAAACTTGGTCGCGAGTGTAAAGGCCGTGCCAAAGGCACCCATCGAGGTTGCAAACACGATTGCGGCACATGCGAGCGTTGTCGGTGCTAATTCTGGCAGCCAGACATCACGCACGATTGCATAACGTGTGGCTCCTAAGGTTCTGGCAGCCTCTTCAAGTGCCAGATCCATTTTCTCAGCGGCTGCCGTATAGGTCGCAATTGCGCGTGGTAGTGAAAAATACAGATACGCTAAAAAGAGGCCCAAGAACCCATAGGCAAGTGTCAAGCGCCCTGCCCCCAAGGCTTCAGACAAGTCAGCGATCAACCCTTGACGTCCACCTAACAGAATCATAAAAAAACCAATAATCACTCCGGGAAAGGACAAGGGCAGGGTTAAAAGTGAAAGTAAGATCCCGCGCCCAATAAATTGATGGCGTGCTAAAAAAATCCCAACTGCACTACCAAGTACGAGTGTCAAGACGGTGACTAACAACGATAGCCCGACTGTGTTCAACAAACTCAGCCAATAGCGAGGGTGCGTAAAAATCGCAAAGTAAGTTTCCCAGCTTTTTTGAGCTGGCAAGGCGATCAGCCACGCCATTGGTAATAACCAACACGCAAAAAAAATAACAATGACTGGCGTCAAACAAGCCAGTCGTTGTATCGAGATAGTTACCACGTCGTGAGAATAGTCGTCGCAGCAGGGTGCTATTGCACGTCTTTCAAATACCGTTCAGAAAACATCTTTTGCACTTTAGCCATTTGTCCGTAATCCACTGTCTTGGCGCGTGCATAGTCTGCAGCGGGTAGAAAGCGCGCTTGCACGTCTGCCGGTACCGCTGACGCACGCACTGGGCGCAGATAGGCATTTGCCCAAATTGCCTGCCCTTCATCTGACAAAACAAAATCAAGAACCTTTTTACCGTTCTCGGCATTCGGGCCTTTATTAACAAGACTCATCACGTAAGGCACGACTAATGTGCCCTCTGCAGGAATCACAAAAGCCACATTCGCTTTGTCTTTGTACTTTGCGCGATAGGCATTGAAATCGTAATCAAGCAAGATCGCAATTTCGCCCGATAACACGCGTGCATAAGACGTTTGCTTAGGCACAATCGGCTCATTTTTTTTCAGTGCTTTGAAATACTCGATCGCTGGGCCAAAGTTATCAAGCGAACCGCCCCGCGCTTGATTGATCGCCACTGCCCCCACATAGCCAACAAAGGCTGAGGCTGGGTCTAAATAACCAATCAAACCTTTGTACTCAGGCTTAAGTAAGTCAGCCCATGACTTAGGAATAGGCTTGCCTTTCAGGGCGTCAACGTTGACCATAAATCCTAAGGTGCCCGAATGAATCGTAAACCAATTACCTGCGGGGTCTTTTAAGCCATCTGGTATGTCATTCCAGGCCGCAGGCTTAAAGGGCGTGACGACCCCATCAGCAGCCGCCTGAATACCAAAGGTCACCCCAAGATATGTGACGTCTGCAACTGGACTATTCTTTTCAGCAACAAGTTGCGCCAGTGACTGACCAGAGTTTTTATTGTCAGGGGGTACGGTGATACCAGTTTTAGACTTGATTGCCTTGAGTTGCGAACCCCAGTCTGCCCACTCGGGCGGACAGTTGTAACAAATCGCAGACTGCGCCATCGCAACAGTGGAAGACAACGCAAGGCTGAACAACCCAACACGCAATATCTTATTCATCAGAGCTTTCATAGTTAGAACCCTTAATAATGTCGAACACAAAACAATGCAGCAATAAAGCCAGCGGATTTGATGTCTATTCTGAAGCAGCACCATGACAAACATATGAAATCACGATAACAATACATCAGTTTTGGCACAAATCCTGATTCTGGTTGCGAGGCGTCGTCTTCAAGAACAAACATTCGGCGCGGGATCACTTAACAAAAAGCAGCCGTGTCATAAAAAACGCATATTCACTTAGTACTCTACGGCGTGAATGTTAGATGCTGCGTCGCAGCATCGCCTTCACAGCCTAGAGCTAGGGGTCACTGATGAACGTACAAAAACGCTGGGTAACTTATTGCTCGGGAAATACCCGTGATGCGACTGAAGACAACTGGAATAACTTTGTCTTGAAGATTTTTCTCGACTGGCGCCAACAACAAATCGCCCTTGACGCGAATGCTCCTAAAGAAGCGGGAAATGCTCAAAACGAATACGGAGATACCCATTACAGTTTTGCCAAGTTTGTCGAAGAGGCTGACACCTACCAAGAACTTTTGCAGCTTGAGTTGAAGCGTCACAAGCCTTAACACGCAGCACTAACACTTTTGAAAGCAGACTAAGCTGCAAACTCTTTGGGTGACGACTGTCATGACCTTGTAATAAGAAAGGATGAAGATACCTTTCAATGAACAAAACTATTGACTTCATCTACTTCAATGCAGGCGGTGGTCATCGTGCGACAGCACTGGCTCTGCAACAAGCCATTGAATTTGAGAGGCGCCCTTGGAATGTGCGTCTAGTCAATCTGTTTGAAGTGCTGGACCCGAAGGCAAACTTTAATAAAGTCATGCGCTGCGCTCCAGAAGATTTATACAACTTTAGATTGCGCCATGGCCTCACGCTTGGCCTCTCGACTGAGCTCAAGTTATTTCAGGCAATGATTAAGATGGGTCACAATGCGATGGTTCGCAAACTTGAACAGCATTGGCTTGACACGAATCCCGATCACGTTGTGTCGCTCGTACCAAACTTCAATAAAGCTCTTTACGAGAGTGTCACAAGCGCCCTTCCCGCTGTGCCCTTTGTGACGGTGCTGACAGACATGGCTGACTACCCTCCGCACTTCTGGATAGAACCCAACCAAGCACAGCACCTCGTCTGCGGCACGTCGCACGCAGCCGAACAAGCGCGGGCAGCGGGCTACACAGACGAACAAATTTCACTGACGTCTGGGATGATCTTACGGCCTACCTTTTATGACCAGCCCGAGATCGATCGCGAAACAGAATGCCTTGAGCTCGGACTAGATCCAGAAAAACCAACGGGAATTGTCATGTTCGGCGGCCATGGCTCGAGCGATATGCTAAGGATTGCGAAAGCGTTACCGGACATTCAACTCATTTTTATTTGCGGGATGAATGCAACGCTGAACAAAAAAATCTCTGTACTCAAACCGAGTGCTCGGCATGTGGTGATTGGCTTTACGCAAAAAATTAGTCATTACATGCAGCTAGGTGATTTTTTTATCGGCAAACCAGGCCCGAGCAGTTTAAGTGAAGCCGTGCACATGGGCCTGCCTGTCATCACCTTTGGCAATGCCTGGACGATGCCTCAAGAGCGTTACAACACGAATTGGGTGCGCGAGCAAGGAGTCGGCTTAGTGATCCCCTCCTTACGGGCAATCCGCAAAGGCGTATTGGCCTTGCTAGAGAACTTACCCGCCTATCAGGACACCGTGTCGCGCATCGAAAATCGCGCGGTGTTTGAAGTAACTGACATTTTGGCTCAACTCATGTCACGCGCAGACACTGAGCGAGCGGCAGTTGCGCTAAGCTGACACAACAAGGTCTTCTTGCTCATCAAGCGTCTCGCTAGTTCGATAAGGCCAGTGTACGACCTTGAGAACACCTTCTGACGTTTCAACGATCGCAGACAGGCTTTCAACCCAATCACCATCGTTACAGTACAAAATGCCGTCGATATCGCGAATTTCGGCTTTGTGGATGTGGCCACATAAGACGCCATCGTAGCCACGTCGCCGCGCTTCATCGGTCATAATAGTTTCGAAGTTTGTGATGAAGGACACCGCGTTTTTGACTTTGTGTTTGAGGTACTGCGACAGCGACCAATAAGACAAACCAAATTTATGGCGTACGTGATTAAACCAATTGTTTAGCTTCAGAATCACCGTGTACATACTGTCGCCCAAATAGGCTAACCACTTAGCGTGCTGAATGATGCCGTCAAATAAATCGCCGTGTGTCACCCAGATACGTCTGCCGTCTAGCAACTGATGAGTGGCTTCGTCGACAATCTTTATGTCACCAAACGCCATGCCCAAAAACTGTCTGATCACTTCATCGTGATTGCCTGCGATGTAGGTGACGTGTGTGCCTTTTCGCGCCTTGCGCAAAATCTTCTGAACCACATCGTTATGACTTTGGCGCCAGTACCAACCCTTTTTAAGCTGCCAGCCATCAATGATGTCACCCACCAGGTACAGCTGATCAGACTCGTTCCATTTTAGAAAATCGAGAAGATATTCTGCTTTGCAACCCGGTGTACCAAGGTGAATATCCGAAATCCATATCGCCCGATGACGCTGAGGCTGTTGCGCTGGTACATCATATTCATCTGGTTTCATGGCTTTTTATTATTCTCCACTCATTTGACACTTTGATGGCGACTGAATGACAAGATGATGACATTTCAACTGTACAAAAAAACCATATTCTCCTTCACACGCCGCCAATCAATGGACACTGTTGAAGCAAGACAAAATCAGCCCCTCGAGTTGGCTCAACAAAAATTGCCAGCGCATCAAATACACAAGGTGGTAAGTGATCGAAATGTTGATGCGCAGCCTGAGTCAGGGCAGACACCTCTTTGCGCGATGCCTTAGCAAGCGAACCCGTGAGCGAGCAATGAAATCGATAGCGCTCAAGCACATAGGGATAGCCCCAGCGCAACAAGAGGGCATCTTCCTGCGCAGACAAGCCAGCACTCCGGCGTCTGCTGAGATCCTCTGGCCCAAGCGGTTCAGCGCAATCGTTCAACACCTTCACACATTGCTCTTCGAGCAGCGTCACCTGAGCGGCGTGACGTTCTGGTACCAAGGCAAGAAATTGATCCATCAGAGTCACCTGCAAGCGGGGCAAGACAAAAGGCTTGACATCCCGGCACAACATATTGACGCGATCAATTAGGTCAGTGGGTTGATACTGACTAGTCAAGACAAAAGGTGCCCTCATGGTGGCATGAAAACCATAGCGTCTTGGATGCTCGGTGAGTTCTGCGAATCGCTTGGCCGACACGCCGGCAATCAGCGGTTGCACATTCAATTGTTGACTTACCGCGCAGCGTCCGAGCCATTGACTGGCATCGGCCCACCACTGTTGCTCTACGTTTGGCGCAAAGTACACCGCGTAACGGTACGCTCGCTGTGTGGGTTGTGATGATGCTTGCCTTGCCACTGTGAAACCAGCTGTTGTCATAAAACGTTTACATCTTCGTCATGAAAACTAAATATTGACTGCTTAAGCTAGGTCTTTTGACAAACTCAAACAGCGACCGCGGTGCGATCCTGTACTAAGAAAGTAACAAGTGAATGTTGCAACCATCTGACAGTCGTCTTTCTACAACAAGTCACACACGTGCCCAATGGCTGGCCTTACTCGCGCGCGCGCCAATTGCACTACTCGAACAAGTCTTACAGCCACACCTTCAAGCTACCCCACATTGGTTACGCAAGCCTGAAACCGGACTCATGATGGTGGAGGGCCGTGCAGGCGGTAATGGCGAGCGCTTCAATTTAGGCGAAATGACTGTGACACGCTGTGCTTTACGCTTATCAAATTCAGCCACACACCGGCACGTAGGCATCTCATACATTGTCGGTCGTTCGCATCGCCACGCCTACTTAGCTGCTGTCGCCGATGCCTTATTGCTTGATGAGAAAGAGCATCACGAGATTGAACATTCACTACTGACCCCAGTGAGGGTCCTACTTGCTACGCAAAAAGCCTCGCGGCAAGCGCAAGCCGAGACCAGTAAGGTCGACTTTTTTACGGTGGCCCGCGAAAGTGGCGCGAATGCCGATGAGGGAGAGCAATCGTGACCACCATTGAACTTTCTGAGGTTGGCACTGGCTTTCACGACATTTCTCTGGGTAGCCAAAACGCCTTCAGATCCGCCCTTGAAGCGTTGTCTTATCCCGGACGTAAAGTCCCATTTAACGTCACGTTTGAAGCGCCTAAAGCGGCTCACGCCAGTTCAAGTGGCTTGCTGCTGGCGTTGCTTGAGCCTGGCTCGAGACTTTGGCTTTCACCCAGTCTTATCAACAGTGACGCTGCGACCTGGCTAGTGTTTCACACAGATTGCAAAATTACCCCACACCGACACGAAGCGGATTTTGCGTGGATCAAGAACTGGGGCGAACTCCCAGCGCTAGAGAGTTTCGCGTTAGGCACAGACGAATATCCAGACCACTCAACTACCTGCGTGATCGATATCGCTGCGCCAAGCCTCTTAACGGACAGCACACACTCACTCACCCTAGTGGGCCCTGGCATTGCACACACCACGACGATCGATCAACTGTCTGCTACTTCTGCTCAACTTGCAAGCTTTGTCAACCAATGGGCACAGAATCATGCCAGCTTTCCGAGGGGTGTGGATGTCTTTTTTGCGACGAGCACGGGCCTGATTGGCCTACCCAGAACCACTCGCATTGACATTTCAGGATAGGGTATCTCATGTATGTAGCCGTTAAAGGTGGTGAGCAAGCCATCTTAAGTAGTTATCAACTACTTGATCAACAACGTCGTGGGGACACAAGCGTTCCAGAGCTCTCCGTTGCACAGATTCGTCAACAGATGAAGCTAGCCGTCGATCGGGTAATGACTGAAGGCTCCGTCTTTGATCCAGAACTTGCTGCACTTGCAATCAAACAGGCTTGTGGTGATCTGGTTGAGGCCATTTTCTTATTGCGTGCCTATCGGGCTACGTTGCCAAGGCTCGGCTCTACGCAACCGATCGACACTAGCAAGATGGTGCTAGATCGTCGAATCTCGGCAACCTTTAAAGACTTGCCAGGCGGTCAAGTGTTGGGACCAACCTACGACTACACCCAGCGGTTATTAGATTTTTCGCTGCTAGCGACCAGCGATCAGGTTTACGCCGAGTCAACAGGTGAAACCAGTGCTGCCGCACAAACAGCAAGGGCAGGCAGGGTGGACGACCATATTTCCCCACGCGTGATTGATCTTTTAAACCGTGAAGGCTTGATCGAAACTCATCACGCTAATCCAAATGATCCTGCACCTTTTGACCTGACCCGCCAACCCGTGCGCTTTCCGGCCGATCGTAGTACGCGCTTGCAAAACTTGGCACGAGGTGACGAGGGCTTTTTGTTGGCGATGGCCTATTCAACCCAACGCGGCTATGCCAACAGTCACCCCTTCGTCGGCGAAATACGGCTGGGCTCAGTTGAAGTCGAATTGATCCCTGAAGAGCTTGGCTTTGCCATCTCGATCGGAGATATTGAAATCACTGAATGTCAGATGATCAATCAGTTTGCTGGCAGCAAGACCGAGCCGCCTCAGTTTACTCGCGGCTATGGCTTGGCATTTGGCCATAGTGAGCGCAAGGCGATGGCGATGAGTTTAGTGGATCGTGCTTTACGCGCGGCGGAGCTAGGAGAGTTGGTGCAGTCTCCTGCGCAAATGTCAGAGTTTGTACTTTCGCACAGCGACAGTCTTGAGGCCTCTGGCTTCGTGCAACACCTGAAGCTTCCGCACTACGTTGACTTTCAGTCAGAACTTGAACTTGTTAGAAAGATGCGCACAGCACCACCTCAAGGTCAGGCACTGACTGACAACTCGGAGGACGAGCATGCTTAAGATCAACCATCCCTCTGAAACATCGACCGAAACACTTACGTCTCACGAAAATCAAGCCGTTGATCAACATTTCAATTTTGCGTATCTCGACGAACGTACAAAACGCATGATTCGACGAGCAATTTTAAAAGCGGTTGCAATCCCTGGTTATCAAGTGCCCTTTGGTTCTCGCGAAATGCCCCTGCCCTACGGTTGGGGCACCGGTGGAATTCAAGTGACCGCCTCAGTCATTGGGCCGCACGATGTACTAAAAGTCATCGATCAGGGGTCAGATGATACGGTCAATGCTGTCAACATTCGTCGCTTCTTTCAACGCACCACAAATGTTGCGATCACGACGCAAACAAAAGCCGCAACCTTGATTCAGACTCGCCATCGCATTCCAGAAATGGCTCTCACAGAAGATCAAATCATCATTTATCAAGTCCCAGTACCCGAACCGATGCAGCGCCTAGAGCCACGTGAGCGCGAGACACGTAGCCTGCATGGCTTGGCCGAATATGGACTCATGCACGTCAAGCTCTACGAAGATATCGCTCGCTATGGGCATATTGCGACGACCTATGATTATCCCGTGCTGGTCAACAATCGCTATGTCATGGCTCCGTCGCCCATTCCAAAATTTGACAACCCAAAAATGCACATGAATCCCGCGCTTCAACTGTTTGGCGCAGGCCGTGAAAAGCGTATCTATGCGGTGCCCCCTTATACCTCTGTTGAAAGCCTAGGATTTGAAGATTATCCCTTTGAAATTCAGCGCTGGGATGCCCCTTGTGAGATATGTGGCTCAAGAGACAGCTTTCTGGACGAAGTCGTCACCGATGATCAGGGCGGCCGGATTTTTGTCTGTTCGGATTCTGACTACTGCGAGACCGAACAAAGCAAACTCGAAGCCTCAGCAGTTTCAACGGCGCAGTTAGTTTCAAAGGATGACTAACGCCATGCCTGTCGACACACAATTGCCCATTTTGCGCGTAACCGGTCTAAACAAAAGCTACGGAGAGCGAGCCGCTCTCATCGATGCGAGCTTTGAACTTTGGCCAGGCGAGGTGCTCGCCATTGTTGGCGAATCCGGTTCAGGAAAAACCACCCTGCTCAACGCACTTGCTGCACGTGACAAGCCCGATTCAGGCTCTGTTGAGTTTCACATAAAAGATAGCGGTCTCACAGATATTTTCAAAATGACTGAAGCGCAACGCCGCCTGCTCGCACGCACTGATTGGGGATTTGTTCATCAGAACTCTGCTGATGGTTTACGCATGGAAGTGTCAGCCGGAGCCAATGTGGGCGAGCGCTTGATGGCACTGGGCCAGCGTCATTACGGCAAAATTCGTGCTACGGCCTGCGACTGGCTAGCGCGTGTAGAAATCGACCCCGCCAGAATTGATGACTTGCCACGGCATTTTTCAGGCGGTATGCGACAACGCCTGCAGATCGCACGCAATCTCGTCACCCAACCCAGACTCGTCTTTATGGACGAGCCTACCTCAGGGCTAGACGTATCGGTTCAGGCAAAACTGCTCGACCTTTTGCGTCAGTTAACCCAGCATCTTGGCTTGGCCTCAATCATTGTCACGCATGATCTTGCCGTTGCGCGTCTATTGGCGCACCGAATGATCGTGATGCGCCGCGGATGCATTGTCGAAACGGGTTTAACAGATCAGTTGCTTGACGATCCACAACACCCTTACACCCAACTCTTAGTGTCATCGGTGCTTCAACCATGAGTACACCCGTCTTACGCCTCACCAATGTGGGTAAAGAATTTACGCTGCACCATCAACACGGGCTCAAGCTACCTGTCTTGAATGATGTCAATTTTGAAGTTGCTTCAGGCGAATGCGTCGTACTGGACGGGGCCTCAGGGATGGGGAAAAGCACCCTGCTCAAATTGATTTATGCGAACTATCGCGTCAGCGCTGGGTCGATTCAATATATCGAAAAAACTGGCGAATCGCATGAACTGACGACTGCGAGTGCGCGTGAACTGATCTCACTGCGTCGCCATCGGGTTGGCTATGTGAGCCAATTTTTACGCGTGATCCCAAGAATATCAACGCTTGATCTTGTCGCTGAGCCCCTGCTGGCAGAGCTCGGTCATGATGAACAGGCCATTAAACAAGCACGCGAACAAGCAAGTGTCTGGCTCACACGCCTACAGATTCCCGAACGGCTGTGGGGGCTAGCGCCCGCCACGTTTTCGGGTGGCGAACAACAACGGGTCAATATTGCTCGCAGCATGATTAAGCCTCGTTCGCTACTGTTGCTCGATGAGCCGACAGCGTCTCTTGACCCACAGAACACTCAAACAGTCGTGACACTCATTCACGAAGCCATTGCGGCAGGTGCTGCTGCAATTGGGATCTTTCACGATCAGGCTGTTGGCAATCAACTTGCGACACGTCGAATCGATATGACTCATTTTCGGAGCATCACATGCGCGGCTCAGTAGTCATCAAAAACGCTAGATTAATTATGAATCACGAAGTCATTCAAGGCTCACTCTCAGTGGTCAATGGTCGTATCGATTCGATCGATTCAGGCTGCAGTGCGGCGCTCGGTGCCGTCGACTTTGAAGGTGATTTTTTGATGCCAGGTATGGTTGAGATTCACACCGATAACTTTGAACGGCACTTAATGCCTCGCCCCAAGGTCATGTGGGCTGAAAAGCCCGCCTTGATCGCACACGACGCCGAAATCGCCTGCGCGGGCATCACTACCGTCTTTGACGCACTCGGCGTCGGCGAAGCGGATACAGAAAGTGTGCGCGGCCAAACTTGGGGATCCGTACTGTTGGCGCTCGACCAATACACCAAGGATAATCTGCTGCGTGCCGATCACTACATCCATGTGCGCTGTGAACTACCTGCACCGAACACCATTGAGCTTTTTGAACCCTTTCGTGGGCATCCGCGACTTGGCCTAATCTCTTTAATGGACCACACTCCGGGTCAGCGCCAGTGGGAAGATATCGAACAAGCGCGCGTGTACTTCACAGGAAAAAAAGGCTGGAGCCACGAAAAATTCGAAGATAAGGTCAGCAATGCTGCGATGCTGCAGAAGCAATTCAGCGCGCCCCACCGACAATACTTTGTCGACTACTCAAAGCACACTGGTATCCATCTGGCCAGCCATGACGACACCACCGAGGCCCATGTTGAACAGGCCTTCGCTGAAGGTGCCAGCATGTCAGAATTTCCTACAACACTTGCGGCTGCGCGTCTTGCAAAGAAACTAGGCTTGCTGACGGTGATGGGCGGGCCAAACGTGGTGCGCGGCGGATCACACTCTGGCAATGTCTCTGCAACCGAATTGGCAAAGCACGGCCTGCTGGATGTACTTTCGTCTGACTATGTGCCAGGCAGTCTACTGAGTGCTGTGACACGTTTAGTGCATGAGGATGTGATGAGCTTGCCAGAAGCCATTGCGACGGTGACACGACACCCCGCGCAAGCCACTGGCTTAACAGATCGTGGAGCGCTTGAAATTGGCTTTAGGGCCGATCTTGTCCGCATGCGCCTGCACGAAGCGCCGGAGCAATCTAGCCATGCTTTCGCAAGGTCAGTGTGGCGCGAGGGCTGTCAGGTGGTTTGAGTTTGAACTCGGACGAACACGAAGTTCAAAATTCACATAACTGTAAAGCCTTTGTCATCTCAGATTGAGACACTTGCAAAGGATTTGATTGCTCTGCAGAGACCTGCGCAGCCAAGCGTAGTGTTATTGGTACGGTGGTCAGTCTTGCTTGAGTGTCTGCGCACATTCGCTACGCACTCGTTTAACAAAGGTTTGAAATGGCTTTGACTTTAAGTGATATCACTCAACTACTCACCGTTGAGGGTGAAAATCAGTACGGTGGCGAAGCAGTCAGTCAGCTTGAGCACGCGCTTCAATGTGCAGCCTTAGCCGAACAAGCCTCCGAGACAGCACACACAATCACAGCGGCGCTGTTGCATGATATCGGACATTTATTGGCTAAGACTGGTCGTCTGAAAGAGAGTGCAAGCGTCGAGAACGGTGACGACCTGCATCAATATGTTGCCTTACCTTTTTTGCGCGGTTTGTTCTCGAGCGCAGTGCTTGAGCCAATACGCTTGCATGTCGATGCTAAGCGCTACCTTTGCGCGACAGACCAGTCTTACTGGAGCACGCTCTCGACGGCCTCTAAACAGAGCCTCATTGTGCAAGGTGGCATCTATACCCCTTCTCAAGCGGCAGAGTTTGAAGCCCAGTCGTTTGCGCAAGAAGCTGTACGGCTGCGTCGCTACGACGATTTGGCCAAAGTACCTGCAGCAGTCACGCCAACCTTACCTCATTTTTTGAAAGTTATGCATAGCGTCGCTCTTTAACAGCGCACACTTTCTTTCGACAATCACACAGGATTCATATGCAGCTGCTTCACTCTAAACGTTGGTTCATGAAACTCACAGCACTCACGCTTTGTGCGTTGGCACACCCAAACGTTTTTGCACAACCTACGGATACCCGTTCAGTCGTACGCGTGGCCGTACAACAGTTACTCACAAGTGGTGCCCTAGATCCCTTGCGCGAGCAAAGCAACGTTGGCACGCGCATGTTGCCCATGATTTATGCCGGATTGATTCAGCTTGATACTGTTGGCGACCTTTCACCAAAGCCCTCACTGGCTGAGTCATGGAAGCGTATCGACGCCAAAACAGTTGAGTTTAAATTACGCCCTGGTGTTAAGTTTCATAATGGCGATGAGGTCACCGCTGAAGATGTCGCGTTTAGCTTTGGAGCCGAACGCATGTTCGGCTCCTCGGCACCCCGTCAAGCCAATCAAGACAGCAAAACAATTGCAGTAGACATTGGTCGCAAGACTACGAATTCAACGCCTGGCAGCATGGAGGTACCCCCGCCCGAGATTACTGCGATCGCGCGCAACTTATGGCCCTCTTTGCAAAGCGTCGAGATCGTTGATCGCTACACCGTACGCTTGATCAACGCCGTACCAGACCTGACCCTTGAGGGGCGTATCGCACGCTTGGGCTCTGAGATTGTTTCAAAGAAAGCTTATATGGCCTCGAAAGACTGGGCGAGTTGGGCTCAGGCGCCAGTAAGCGCTGGGCCTTTCAAAGTTAAAGAAATGAAAATGGATCAGTATCTGGTCTTGAGTGCGCACGATGACTATTTTGGCGGTAAGCCACTGGTCAAAGAAATTCGTTACATGGTGGTGCCTGAGGTATCTTCGCGCATCAATGGCTTGCTATCTGGCCAGTATGACTTCATTACTGATATTCCACCAGATCAGTTCAAAACCATTCAAGGCAACGCTAAGTTCGAAGTGGTTGGCGGAACTGTTCTGAATCACCGACTGATTACATTCGACAAAAATCATCCAGTTCTTGCAAACCCAAAAGTACGACAAGCGATGACGCACGCCATTGATCGCGATGCCATTGTCGAAGCCATCTGGGGCGGCAATACACGCGTACCCGCCGGCCTGCAATTCGAGTTCTATGGCGACATGTTTGTGAAAGGCTGGACCGTACCAAAGTATGACGTCGCACTTGCCAAGAAGCTGCTTGCCGAAGCTGGCTATAAGGGAGAAGTGATTCACTTCAGGGGCTTAAACAATTACTACACCAATCAAACACAAACCGATCAGATCATGCTCGAGATGTGGCGTTCTGCTGGGTTGAATGTACAGATGTCGATGAAAGAGAATTGGGCGCAAATTTTCGAGAAAGGCCCAACTCGGGGCGTGCGAGGCTGGTCGAACTCAGCGCCCTTTAGTGATCCGGTGAGCTCATTGGTGAACCAACATGGGCCCAATGGTCAACAACAACAAACTGGCGAATGGACAAACGTTGAATTTAATAAATTGTCTGACACACTTTCGACCTCAGTTGACCCAGCAGAACGCAAAAAGACCTTTCAACGAATGCTAGAGATTGCCGAGCGCGAAGATCCTGCCTACACAGTTTTGCATCAAAGTGCTGTGTTTTATGCGAAGCGTAAAGACTTTGCCTGGAAGCCCTCGAAGACCTTCGTCATGGATTTTCGTGGCACGAATCTGACGCCTCCTAAACAATGATCTCGACCGCAACGGATTCTCGCACTTTGCTAAATATAAGCGACTTGCGGGTTGCATTCGACCATCGCGGGTACACCTCAGAAGTGTTGCATGGCGTTGACCTGCATATCGCGCCAGGCGAGTCGATTGGCTTGGTCGGTGAGTCCGGTTGCGGAAAGAGCGTGGCTTGGCTGGGTGTACTTGGCTTGCTGGGTAAACACACGCAAGTCAGGGGCTCGGTCAAGTTTCAAGGTCAAGAGTTGCTTGGCTTATCGGACACCGAGCTCTCACAGATTCGCGGTCGCAAGATCGCCATGATTTTTCAAGACCCTAGCTCGTCGCTGAACCCAGCTCAGCGCGTAGGCGCACAAATTGCAGAAAGCTTGGCTCTACATCGAGACCTTCGAGGGGCTCAAGCAAACGCAGAGGTTCTTGCACTGCTCGATCAGGTCGAGATTCCAGATGCAAAAAGGCGCATGAATGCCTATCCGCATGAACTGTCGGGGGGCATGAATCAACGTGTCATGATTGCCATGGCCTTAGCCGGTCAACCAGATTTACTGATTGCCGATGAACCTACCACCGCGCTAGATGCAACGGTACAGGCGCAAATCTTACTGTTGCTCGATACCGTGCGGCGCGACACTGGCATGGCACTTGTCACAATCTCGCACGACTTGGGCGTGATCTCAGAAATTAGCGACCGCGTACTCGTCATGTACGCAGGAGCCATTGTTGAAAGCGCGCCCAGCCAGACTTTGTTTACCGGTGCGCAACATCCCTACAGTCTTGGCCTTCTGGCGGCAATGCCGGTGTTAAATGCCGAGGTCCATCGTCTGACAACGATACGAGGCAGTATTCCGCAGGCGGGGCAACTCTTACAGGGATGTCGTTTTGAGGCGCGTTGTGATTTCGCTCAAGACAATTGTCGCCTGAGCTCACCCGCTTTAAAAACAATCGCAGTTGGGCATGCTTTAGCCTGCACGAGAAAACTAGCAGCATGACAGCACTGTTGAGCGTTAAAGATTTACAGCGGCACTTTTCTGTTGAAGGGAATAAGGAATGGCTGTCTGGTAAAAAAATCTTACGAGCGGTTGATGGTGTCACGTTAAGTGTTCAACGCGGCCAGACACTGGGAATCGTTGGTGAGTCAGGTTGCGGCAAATCAACGATGGCCAAGTTAGTGCTTGGCTTGATCCCAGCGACTGCCGGTACCGTTGAGTTTGACGGCAAGCCCGTCACAGCGCAACGTAATCATGCTTGGCGAGCGGCCCGCCGCCACATGCAAATGGTGTATCAAGACCCACTCAGCGCACTCGATCGCCGTCTGACTGCTTTAGAGCAGGTGACTGAGCCCCTGCAGATTCATGACAAGCATGGCGAGATACAACCAGCCATAGCCGCACAAAGTATGATGCGCGCCGTCGGACTGACCGACAACTTGTTTCAACGCTACCCTCATGAACTTTCGGGTGGGCAACGTCAGCGCGTCGTCTTGGCACGCGCCTTAGTGCTCAAACCTAGTCTGCTTGTCTGCGATGAACCCATTTCTGCGCTTGATGTTTCAGTACAGGCACAGGTGATCAACCTCTTGACTGATTTGCGTCAGCAGATGAGTCTCACCATGCTCTTTATCAGTCATGATTTGCGCGTCGTGCGCCATATCTGCGACGAAGTTGCCGTGATGTATTTGGGTCGGATCATCGAGCAAGGTTCTGCGAAAAATGTGCTGTCTCACCCAGCGCACCCGTACACCCGAGCCCTGATTTCCGCGGTGTCGACGCCGGGTGCCAAGCATTCAACAGCCAATTCCGCCCGTATCATCCTCAAAGGCGAACCGCCCAATCCGGTTGATGTTCCAACCGGTTGTAGCTTTCATCCGCGCTGTGCGCTCGCGACCGCGCAATGTAAAACGAATACGCCCGTTACGACTCGCATTGGCGAGGCTCATACAGTCAGTTGCCATCTTCACACCATGATTCATCATGGTTCAGGAAGCAAGACATGACTCGATACATGCTGTCTCGCAGTTTGCGCGCTTTGCTCACCATTTTCTTGGTAGTGGGTTTCGCGTTCACGATCTTGCGCTTGTCGGGCGACCCAGCGATGATGATCCTGTCGGCCGATGCTCCTCCCGAGGCCATTGCAGCGTTTCGCGAGAGCTGGGGCCTTGATGCGCCTCTCTGGCAACAGTTTTGGGGTTACTTGCTCAATATTATTCACGGTAACTTCGGCGTCTCGATGCGCGATGGCAGTCCAGCAATGAGGCTCGTACTTGAGTCGATTCCGGCCACGCTGGCGCTCGCGCTACCGGCCTTTGCTCTTAATCTGTTGATTGGAATACCCGCTGGTATTTTTGCTGCCTTACACCGAAACTCATGGATCGATCGCCTTGTCATGAGTTTTTCTGTCGCGGGTCATACCTTGCCAAGCTTCGTTCTAGGTCTTTTGTTAGTGCTCATTTTTGCGGTGAGTCTTGGTTGGTTACCCAGTGGAGGGTATAGCGGGATTGAGCACGCCATCTTGCCGGTGCTGACCTTGACAGTAGGTGGCGCAGCGGTCTTGGCACGTTACACACGCTCGTCGATGTTAGAGGTGTTGGGGCAACCTTATATTCGCGCCGCGTCAGCAAAAGGCCTGCGCTGGTCTCAAGTGGTGATTCGCCATGCTCTGCCCAATGCAGCCTTGCCGATCGTCACGATCGCTGGCCTCATGTTCGGGGGTCTGATCGCAGGCGCTGTAGTGGTGGAAAGCGTATTTTCTTGGCCTGGAGTCGGTCGACTGACTGTTTCTGCAGTGGGCAATCGTGACTTGGCTGTCGTTCAAGCTGCCTTGCTATTGATTACGGTCAGCATGGTCGCAACCAACCTAGTCGTCGATGCCGTCTACTGCTTGTTCGACCCACGCTTGCGAGCCAGCTCTGGGGAACATCATTAAGCACCCTCGGATATTTAAGCCACTACGTAAATGAACACCACCGAAAACTTGTCCTCCATGGCTGATGCTGCACCTTCACTTCCAAAACGCTCGCGTCAATATTTTTGGCAAGAATACCCGCCGCTGGTTGTCATGTCGATCGCTTGGATTGTTGGGATTTTTATTGTTGCAGCATTGGCTGATCTCATTGCCCCCTACGCCTATACTGCACTTGACCTCAAGGCACGGCTGCAACCACCGGTTGGCTTTGGCGGCTCGGCTCGACATTTACTCGGTACTGATGAGCTAGGACGCGACGTTCTTTCGCGGCTACTGACCTCAGTACAGGTGAGTTTGTTGATCGCTTTTGCCAGCACCTTGCTTTCAGCTGCGATCGGTTTGATCTTAGGCTTTTTAGCCGCACATTTCAAAGGTTGGATTGAACAGATCGTACTCACCTTGATTGATTTTCAAGCGTCGATTCCTTTTATGATCATTGCGTTGGCGGTGTTAGCCTTCTTTGGTAATACACTCGTGCTCTTTATTTGTTTGATGGGTTGTCATGGTTGGGAACGCAGCGCTCGCATCACACGTAGCCTGACGATCGCGGCTAATGAACAGGGCTATGCCAATGCAGTCCATGCACTGGGCGCCAGTTCTTGGCGCGTCTACTTTCGGCATATTTTGCCCAACATCGCGAGCACGCTCATCGTCAGCATGACACTGACCTTTCCTGAAGTGATTTTGCTTGAATCAGGCCTGTCTTTCTTGGGCTTGGGGGTACAACCCCCACTCACCAGCTTAGGCAATATGGTCGGCTATGGTCGTGAGTATTTACAAACTGCACCCTGGATTTTGCTCGCTCCGAGCTGCGTCATCGTCTTGACCACCTTCTCGATCAGCCTGACCGGCGACTGGTTGCGTGACAGGCTAGATCCAACGCTGCGTTAACTTATTTTTTTTACGGATTTATCTCATGACAGCCAAACAAAAGAATGTCTTATTGATTGTGGTCGACCAGTGGCGTGGCGACACGCTCAAAATGCTCGGTCACCCAGTCATTCAAACCCCAAACATCGAAGCCTTGGCCAGCGAAGGCGTGACCTTCGCCAAGCATTACACGCAAGCCGTACCCTGCGGCCCAGGTCGCGCTTCAATGCTGACTGGTCTGTATATGATGACCCACCGTGCAGTGCAGAATACAATTCCGCTTGATGCACGTCACACCAATATCGCAAAAGAAGTGCGCAAAGCCGGTTATCAGCCCGCCTTAGTTGGCTACACCACCACGACCCCTGATCCTCGTGAAACAGCCGCTGAAGACCCACGTTTTAAGGTCTTAGGGGCAGATATGGAGGGCTGGCACCCCGTCGGTTCGTGGGGCCTAGATAAAGAGGCCTACTTTGCCTGGCTTGCCGCACAGGGCTTCGCCGTGCCAAAAAAACCTAACGACATTTGGTTGCCGCAAGATCTTACCGAAGCCGATATTGGCGCAACGGCGAAACCAAGTGTGGTCCCCGCGCATTTATCCGACACCACTTGGTTCACCGACCGAGCGCTCGAATACCTACAGGGTACTGAAAATAAGCCTTGGTTCTTGCATCTTGGCTACTACCGCCCACACCCACCCTTTTGCGCTGCGGCACCGTACCACGAGATGTATGACCCGAAAGACTGCCCTCCGCCGATCCGGGCTTCAAGCAAAGAGCTCGAAGCGTCCCAGCACCCGCTCTTGGCGTATTACCTTCAATCCATTGAGCGCCGTCGCTTCTTTGAGAATGGCCAAGGGCTTGGCGCAGACATGCCTGAAGCTGAAGTCCGTCAAATGCGTGCCACATATTACGGCTTGATGTCTGAGGTTGATCATCATATCGGGCGGGTCTTTGACTACCTAAAGAAAACAGGCCAATGGGACAACACCCTAATCATTTTCACAAGTGATCACGGTGAGCAATTGGGTGATCACCATTTGCTGGGTAAGATTGGCTACTTCGATCAGAGCTTTCATATCCCAATGATTGTTCGCGATCCGAACCCCGAAGCGGATGCCACGCGCGGCAACATTGTTCGGCACTTTACCGAAACAATTGATACCATGCCCACGATCTTGAGTTGGCTTGAGCGTCCAATCCCCAGAACGTGCGACGGGCACTCGCTATTGCCGTTTGTACAAACTGGTCTCGCGCCCACCAACTGGCGCACTGAAGTGCATTATGAATTTGATTTTAGAAATATCTATTATTCAAAGCCCGAAGATTTCTTGGGCTTATCCATGGATCAATGCGCACTTTCAGTGATTCAAAACGATCAGTATAAGTATGTACATTTTGCAGCGTTACCGCCCCTGTTCTTTGATCTGACAAAAGATCCGTCACAACTTCATAATGTTGCTCAAGAGCCGGGCTATACCCTTGAGTTGTTAAAGATGACACAAAAAATGCTTGACTGGAAGCTTCTACATGCCGATCGTACCTTAACTGGCTATGCGGCATCCCCAGCTGGCTTGGTCTCTCGGTGATGAAGACAGCTAAAGACTGTATCCATAGCTCTGCGGCCATCGTCTTTGATCTTGATGGCACACTGATGCATACCGAGCCGGATATTCGACGAGCCACCAATCAAGCACTGCTTGATTGCGGCTTTCAGACACTGGCCCCCGAGCAAGTGATTCCGAACTTATATGGCCCCTTGCCAGACATTCTGACTTCTGTGATGCAGGTCGTGCAAGCCCCCGCGGCAGCTGCCGACGATATTCGACAGGCGTACTTGACACACTACGCGCGTCAAGCGCACGACCATTCGTTTGTATACCCAAGCGTTTTGGCTTTGCTTGATCAACTGATATCGAAAGGCTGCCAGTTAGCCGTATGCACCAATAAGATTGAACGGTCAGCTAAGCAGGCGCTTGAACGCCACGGCTTGTCGACCTACTTTACCGTTGTCACAGGTGGCGATACCACTGCGCATCCTAAGCCTCATGCATTGCCCTTACTCGCCACAATTGCTGCGCTGAAAGTCACTGCCAGCGACTGTGTGTTGATTGGTGATACCCACGTCGACGCGCTCTGTGCAAGCAACTGTGGTGTCCCCTTTGTCTTTCATCGAAGTGGCTACGGCGATGACTCGGTGCAACAGCATCCAATAGCAGCGAGCTTTTTCAACTATACAGAGACTTGTCTGTAACCACCCAGCTGCGCGCACGACGCAGAGATTCTCTGTTGCGTCGCCTCTGTACTCGCGACTCAGAGATTTTCTGCAATATGGCCCCTGCGCGCAATATACAGAGACTTGTCTGAAGCGCTGCGCCTAAGCGCGCCACACAGAGACGTAGCGCTAGCGCAGCGCCTGGGGCATGCCTGCCGTCTTCGACTGCGCAGACACCACAATTGCGGCAGGATCCTCGTTTGCAATCAACGATCTAAAAATCCCCTCTGTGCGCGCAATCACTGAAGTCCAATCCCGATCCACCGCAGTCTGACGCGCAGCGAGTCGAACTTGCGTTCGCAAGGCAGCGTCTTCGACAATTTGCCGAGCCGCCTCAAACAGTTGTACGTCTTGATTTGGCGCCAGCACCATCCCATTGCGTTTGTGTTCGATGAGCTGCCCTGCTGCTGCGTGATCGTACGCCACCACGGCTAAGCCGCTTGCCATGGCTTCAATCGTTACGTTGCCAAACGTCTCGGTCAAGCTCGGAAAAATAAACAGATCTGCGCTGGCGTAGTGTTTCACTAAATCCTGACCTGTACGCGTACCCGCAAAGATCGCCTCTGGGATACTGCGCTCAAGCGCTTGACGCAACGGCCCATCGCCAACAATCACTAGCTTAACCGGCAATCCACGGGCCTGCAGTGATTTGAAACAGCGCACAACAGTGTCAAGGTTTTTCTCGACAGCCAGGCGCCCAACGGAAAGCAGAACTTGTGTTTCTGCCGTCGCACCCCAGCTTTGGCGCAATTGTTCGTCTCGCTTTAAGGGCGAAAAGTGTTCCGTATCAACCCCGCGAGGCACAACCATCAAGCGATCAAAGCCAATCTTCGAAAGCTCTGCCATCAGGCCCTGTGTCGGCACCATCGTGCAGTGCGTGGCGTTATGAAATTTTCGCATGTAGGCCACAATCGCACCCTTGAGCCAACCAAACCCATAGAACTGGCTGTAGGCGTGAAAATTGGTTCTGAAATCAGAACTGGTTGGTATTTTGAGCTTACGGGCGGCGCGCGATGCCGACCAACCCAAGGGCCCCTCTGTCGCGATATGCACAAGATCAGGTCTTTGCTTAAGCCATAACTTTTGCAATGCGCCCTGCGCCGGCAAACCCATGCGAAGTTGCTTGTACATTGGTATGGGCGCACCACGCACCAACACCTCTTGGTAGCGTGAATCTGTGGCCGCCTCGGTGTCACTGTGATGTCTTGGCCTGACCAACATCAATTCGTGCCCACGGGCACGCAAGCCTTCTACTATTTTTGAAACAGTGTGTGCCACACCATTGATATCAGGAGGATAGGTTTCAGTCACCAACGCTATCCTGAGGCTCGGCTTGTCGGGATAAATTCGATCGACTTGAATGGGCGCGTATTCTGTCATCTGAGCTCTTTATCACTGAAGTTAAGATGACTGTAATCAATTCATATAACCGTTCGATGACAACGAGCCACTGAAAATAAACTGCAACACGAATGTCATCAAAAATTCATCTTTTGACCCAACGCTTCTGAAATAATCTCACCTGCGGAGTCGCGTATCATCCACTCGAGTTGCGACACGGATAACACAAAGGATCACGATGAAAGAATTGCTAAACACCTTAAGAATACAGCGCTGGGATGATCATCGGTATTATCACCACAGTCGCATTAATCAAAGCCTGCACTTGGTCAGCGCCTTATCGTTTCTCGTGTCTTATGTGCTGCTCTTCATTAACCCAGTCGCAGCCTCGCTGGTTGCTTGGTTAGTGGCGATGACCACGCGCCAATCCGGCCACTTCTTTTTTGAGCCAAAGGGCTACGATCACGTCAACCAAGCGACGCATGAGCACAAAGAAGAAATCAAGGTTGGCTACAACTTACATCGCAAAATTGTGTTGCTGGCGATCTGGGCCGCGATACCTGTGTTGGCTTACTTGCAGCCCTCACTCATCACTTGGGCTGTGCCTGAGGCTTACGAAGATACGACTGTTCGTATTATCGGTATGACTTGGCTCTTTTTGGGCGTTGCAGGTCTGTTATTCAGAGTCGCTCAACTATGCATTAAAGACAGTTTCAAAGCCGCATTTGCTTGGGCTTTGAAAATTTTGACCGACCCGTTTCATGACGTCATGCTGTACCGTCGCTCACCCATTTATTTGATGCGTGGTGAGTTGATTGATCCGATGCCGCATATTCAATCACATTAAGTCGATTCACTGAAAGACTTGGGTCACGTAGCACAGATTCAATCAGAGACTTCACTTCTTAACGAATAGAAGTCTCTGAATGCGACCACTACCTTGCGAGATGTCTCTGAATGCAACCGCTGCCCTGCTAGAACTCTCTTAATGCCATCGCTACTGTGCTAGAAATCTCTGTTTACGTTCAACCAGCAGGCCGTCACAGCTTGGTCTGCTGCACCATCTCTAACAACATACGGCGTCGAATTTGTTTGTTTGTCTGCCCTTGCGGCGTCCACCACCAAGCGCCTGCAGCCATCTGATGGCCAGCACGTACGAAACGTTGGCAGAAATCTTCAAAATCCGCATCGGTAAAGTTCAGACTAAAAATCAGTCTACCCGTACCGACCCAACTCAAGGCAATACCCTCGCGACGCAAGTAGAACTGCAACAGCCAGTTAAAGCGGCTTGGCACGTCGTACAGCACAGTCCACACCGTCGACATGGCCTCGACACGCAGTGGCAGCCCTTCACGCTTGAGCAGGTCGTTCAGTTGGGACTTGCGTGTATTCCAGGTTGTTTCAAGCTCTGCATACAGCTTTTGAACTGCCGGCGTGTCTTGGCGATGCAAGAACACATTCATCGCACCCATCACATAGGGATGCGCATTGAAGGTGCCTCGGGCAAAGCAGATATCGGCTGGGTGCTCGGCATAGAAACGTGTCATCAGATTTTTCTTGCCGCACAGAATGCCAATTGGCAAACCGCCGCCCAGTGTTTTACCGTAGGTGACCATGTCAGCCTCAAGACCGAAGTATTCTTGAGCACCACCTGGGGCAAGCCTAAAGCCCAAAAAGACTTCATCCAAAATAAAGATGATGCCTCGCTCGGCGCACACCTGTCGCAATTCTTTGAGCCAGGCGGTATACGCCACACGGTCGTAATGCACCCGACGCCCACCATCGACCAGAGTCGAGTCGGTCGGTGCAGCCTGGTTCGGGTGCATGGCTTGTATGGGGTTGACCAACACGCACGCAATATCGCGACGATTGCGCAACACCCGCAGCGTGTTCTCATGCATTTCGCGCAGCGTCAACGTATGCTTAGACGGTGGCATCGGATTGCCAGGCCCCGGTTGCACGTCATCCCACCAGCCGTGATAGGCACTGGTGAAACGGACAATTTTTTGACGCCCGGTTTGATAGCGAGCGAGACGTACCGCTTGCATCACGGCCTCAGTGCCCGACATATGAAACGAAACTTCGTCCTTACCAGAGATGGCACACAGGCGTCGAATATTATCGAGCACACAAGGATGATACGAGCCCAAGACGGGGCCCAGATCTCGCACAAGCTGACTCCCCTCTTCGATACAAGACTTGTAAAAATCCAGACCGAACAAATTCACGCCATACGACCCCGTTACGTCAATCAAGCGATTGCCATCCATGTCAGTCAGCCAAACACCATCACTGCTCGTCCAGAAGCTACCCAATTGAAGGTGTTGCTGCAACACCTCACGAAATTGATACGGCACCCGATAGTTGCTGATGAACTGCAAATCAGAAATCATGGGCTTACTAGCAGCCGTATGTGCCAAGGTCAACGGGCTACGAGTACGCAGGTCATTGCCCAGCGCTGCCAAAGCCGTACGACGCTGGGTCACCACTTCTGGCGAGGCGCCATCTGCATCAAACCATTTGTCGTCAGAGTACGAGTAGCCAGGCACCCAGCGTGCGATGCGCTTCGCCCAACGCAAGTGTCCACCCAAAGACGGGTATTTAGCCACCGACAATTGCAGGCGTTGCTTGATACGCAACAACAGCCAAAGACCCACTGCGGCTGCAGCAGCATATTGCAGAACACTCAAAATTTGATCAGTCATAGTTTTGCCTCGAAAACTCCTTTTTATGACTTTAAAGTGACGAAATGATGAACATCAGTAAAGCTGTCAGAAATGTCTTTGCTCATGAAGACCTGAATTTTTTGGTCACCAACCGAATCCCTAGACTTGCAGTCACACATTTCATGGGGTGGTTCAGCAAAATCAAGGTTGGTTGGGTACGCGATGCTTCAATTAGCACTTGGAAACTATTTACCGATCTCGATTTGAGCGAAGCCAAAAAACAACGCTTTGACAGCCTTCACGATTGCTTTATTCGCGAATTACGTGAAGGTGCCCGTGTGCTGGATCAAAATCCAGAGGTGATGACGAGCCCTTGCGATGCCATCGTAGGCGCTTGCGGAAAAATCATGAATGGGCAAGTGTTTCAGGCGAAAGGGTTTCCGTACTCTCTCACCGACCTGTTTGGTCAACAAGCCGACACCAGCGCCTGGGTCGACGGTCAATACGTCACCTTGCGTTTAACCTCTGCGATGTATCACCGCTTTCATGCCCCGTATACGGGCGAAATGAAGGCCGTACATTATTTATCAGGCGACACTTGGAACGTGAACCCGATTGCCTTAAAGCGTGTTGAAAAACTCTTTTGTAAAAATGAGCGAGCCGTGCTGGCGCTTGAACTCGGTTCACAAAAGTACAAGGTCGCGCTCGTTCCTGTCGCAGCGATCTTGGTCGCCAGCATTCGTTTACATGGCTTGAATACTTTATTTCATACACGTTACAAAGGACAAACCGATTTTGTCTGTAACGTCGCCTTTGAAAAAGGACAAGAGCTTGGCTGGTTTGAGCACGGCTCGACCATTATTGTGTTCGCACCGAAGGGGTTCACACTTGCCGAACAAATTCTGCCCGGTGCACAAATCAAAATGGGCAGCCCGCTGATGCGTTTACCTAGCCTTGCAAGAAGCAGTGCGACAGCTTGAGTCAGCTGCGATCCATCAGATTGCAGACCAAAACCTTTCACTAGACCAGAGACCGTCAATGAATCGTGGCTTTTACATCGTCATCCTCGCGCAAACCTTCTCGTCGTTGGCAGATAACGCTCTGTTCATTGCCGCGATTGCCTTGATTCATCAACTCGAAGGCCCGGTATGGGTGCCCCCGTTAATCAAGTGGGGCGTTGCTGCCAGCTATGTGTTGCTCGCACCATTTGTTGGAGCTTTCGCTGACGCTTTTCCGAAAGGTAAGGTGATGTTCGCAACAAACGCCTTCAAAGTCATCGGCTGCATTTTAATGTTTAGCTACGACTTTTTTGGCTTGACGGCATCTGAACAAATCGTCTTAATCTGCGTGGCCTATGCGATTGTCGGCACGGGTGCCGCCGCATACTCGCCCGCTAAGTACGGCATCATCACCGAGATGCTGCCCCCCGAGCAACTTGTCGTGGGCAACAGCTGGATCGAAGGCATGACGGTCGTTTCTATCATTATGGGATCCGTTGTGGGCGGCTTGCTGGTATCGCCTGCGGTATCGGCTTGGCTACTGTCACACCACACGCTTCAGCAAATAGCCAGTACGCCTGCCGAAGTTGCGATCGTAATGATCGGTCTGTTGTACATCGCTGCCGCGCTAACCAATTTATTGATTCCAAACACAAACGCCAAGTACCCGAAGCAACATCAGCACCCGCTTCGCCTGATCAAAGCCTTTGTTGGCTACACCAAGGTGCTGTGGACAGATAAGCTCGGCCAAATTTCATTGGGGGTCACCACCCTCTTTTGGGGAGCAGGTGCAACGCTGCAACTGATCGTGATCGAATGGGGTCGCAGCCAACTAGGCTATCGCCTGGATCAAGCCTCAATCTTAATGGGCATCGCTGCCTTGGGTACGGTGCTGGGTTCAATTGCAGCGGCTCGCGTGCCACTTAAGCAATCTCTTCGTGTGCTCCCGGTTGGCGCACTAATGGGTTTAGTCGTACTCGTCATGCCACTGATCTACAACGAATGGGCTGTCTATGGCCTGTTGTTATTAGTGGGGATTTTGTCTGGTTTTTTTGTTGTACCAATGAACGCCCTGCTACAACATCGCGGTCATTTGCTGTTATCAGCCGGCCACTCCATTGCCGTTCAAAACTTCAATGAACAGCTCAATATTTTATTGATGGTGTCTCTGTATAGCTTGATGCTGTGGCTAGGGGTACCCATCAACACCATCATCGTGATGTTTGGCTTGTCAGTCGCCCTCTTGATGCTTGTATTGATTCGATGGCATCAAACGAATCTTCAAAAAGATCCTGGCTTACTCTCACGAATCGGAGAGCACGGTCAAGGGCAGGCTCTTTAATTACAATGGAGGTACATTCAGTGCAAGAACACCGCGACGTCACACTCGGTTCAAAAGCACGACTCCAGCACATTCAGTAAAACGTGGTTTGCCTCAGCAATCTTCAGTGCGAGTTAGGGGGCAGGGGCGCAGAGCGCCTGAGTGGGCTGTCTTGTCTTGCCGAGGCTTGCGCGGGCTGGACGGATGAAGGCGGCCCTTGTTTGAGCGAAGCGAGTTTGGGTCGCCGCCGTTCAGGCAAGCACGCCGAGGGCAGTCCGCAAAGCGGACCAAGACAATCTGCCCACTCAGGCGCTCTGCGCCCCTGCCCCCTAACGAATCAAGAAACATAGCACCCTAATCAAACCGATACGTCACACCCACCTGCAAGCGACTCACATACGCCCCAGAGCCACCCCAGGCCGCCTCAAAGGTGCTGGCGTTGCGCTGATAAGACAACCCGAAGCTCAGATCCTTCGTGGGCGAATACATTAAGGCAACAAGCCCATAGCGGGTCAGTGAAGGAGCCGGTTCATTAGGATTGGTATTGATCCCGCCATCCAGCGCGATTTTCCAATTAGGTGAGATATTCCAGACCGGTGCAAACGAAACCGAATACAGGTTGGTGCGATTGGCGTCTTCGCTCAAGCCGATGGTATACGCCCCGTTATACGGCGCGCGCAAATAGCCTGCGTTAAAGTGCAACTCGTAGTTCTGGTTGAACTGTGAGGCGATAAAGGTTAAACCGTAGTTCCAGGCTGCGTTACCGATCCCGTATTCTTGTTGCGCGGTACTTGAGGGCGCAATCAATTGAGGTCGCAGGGCCAGGTTCAAACCCGTCTCACCATCGCCCATGAAGCGCCACTTCAAGTTCAGGGTGTAATTCGCGACGCGCGAAAATGAACCCAGTGGTTGCAAATAATAGGTAGGTGTGAACTGAAGGTCGATATTTTCAGTCAACCCATGAGAAAACGCGAACGGAAATGCCCTCGCGTTACCAACACCCTGATAGTCTTCGCCCGAACTCACACTGCCTGTGTCAGTCGAATCCTGCCCAACCAACAACAAGGTATAGAAATATTGTTCGATCTGATAACTACCCTTCGCGGTCGTACCCGCATCATCGGTATTAAGAGGCATATACGCGGCAACAGGGAAGCTGCCAAGTAGTAAACAACACAAACAAAAACTGCAAGGATTTAGATACCGGATTATTTTCATAGGCATTTGATTTTATTATAAAAATAGTCTGAAATACACAAACAAATTTAAACAAATGTACTAGAAAAATGAATTATGATGTACTAAAATAACTCAAGAATAATGAGCTCATCAACATTGCAAGAGAAAGCGAGCCCAGTTGCCTGTCACAGTAAGCTCGGCCTCTCTTAACCGCGAAAGAATAACTCAGCTCACTTGCGGCTTCTGCTCACCAAGCGAAAACTTCAAGCTTTGATCCAGAAAATCGTGGGTGTGTACTAAGACCGTCTCACCATTCATCAGCACCACGCCATAGGCTGGCGGTTCGTGGCTGCCTGGGATGTCGCCTTTTGCCTCAAAATCAAGCCAAACTTGGTGGTTTGTGCCGCGCAGGGTTGAAAATGGCACCCCGTGCCAACTACCCGAGATAGGACGATGCACGTGTCCAAAAAACAAGTGGCGCACCGAACTGAGGTACGGACGCAGCACTTGCAAAAACTCCTCGCGCTGCACCAGGCCAATCCGATCCATCGGCTCTAGCGCCACCTCAAACGGAGGATGATGCATAAAAATATATTTTGGCGTGTCACCCGAGCGTGCGAGCTGTTGACTTAACCAATGCAGGCGATCTGCACAATACCAACCAGAATGTGTGCCGGGTTGGTTGGTGTCTAAAAATAAAAACTGCCCAACAGCGGTCTCTTGTACACCTTGCACAAAGCCGTTTCCGTCTTGTAAGGCATCATTAAACACACTCCGAAACAATTCGCGATTGTCGTGATTACCCAAAATCAATGTGTACGCGGGCTTAAGTACCGAAAGGCTCTGATGCAGAGCGTGATACGCACCCAGTTGCCCCAAATGCGTCAAGTCACCAGTAATCACCACTTGATCTGCGTCGGCGTGCAAACTATTAATACTTGCCACCGCAAGGTTCAACCGCTCAAGGGGATTCAACCCATACAAGATTTGGTCAGGTTCGACTAAGTGGGTATCTGTTAAATGTATGAGTTTCATCTTTATCCTTGAGCGAGTGTGCCGATTTAAAACCTGAATAACTCAGGCGTTTAGTTTATTGACGTGGTAAAAGTTTTTGAACTGAAGCGGTCATGTCATCCAACACCTTTTGCGGCTCTTTCGCGCGGCTACCCGACGCGATTGATTGCAAATGATCGTTAATGACATCAGTGATTTTCAAACCGTTTTCGCCCGGAAACGCATACCAACCAGTTAGGTAAGGCAGTTGTTTGACAGCGGTAAAGTGGTTAGGATTTTGCACATAAAAATCCTTTAGATATACGTCGTTGGCAATCTTGTTAGGCGGCATATAGCCAGTCGTTTTCGCCATGATCGCAGCGCCCTCAGGACCCGTGACAAATTTCACAAACGCCCATGAAGCGCTCTGCTTTTCAGGCGTTTTCGCAACAATCACGACGAGGTTGCCACCAGCCGGCAACTTGCCATTTGGCAAGACACTCGGGTAGACCTGAGTTTTGAGTTCAAACTTAGTTCCAATCATTTGTGTGATCTTGGTTAAGTCAGACGTCGAAGTAAAGTGGATACCAGTCTTACCCGCAGCAAAGGCGCTTCGTGCGTCAGCCTGCGCTAAGTTAGGCATACCGCCTTCAGTCACCAGGCTTGCGATCATGTTGATCGAAAATTTTCCGGCATCGCCGTTAAACGCAACCTTTGATTCGTCGGCATTGAGCATGGTGCCAGCCTGACTAAACACCGGCGCTTGCCAGAGCCAGTTTCCAGTGATGTCCCAAGCATAGGTCACGCCATGATTGCCGCCATCCAAGGCTTTAATTTTTTTAGCTAAAGCAATGACCTCAGGCCAGGTTGTTGGCAAATTTGCAGGATCACCCCCAGCTTTCTTGACCAAATCTACGTTGTAGTACGAAATAGGCAACGAAATCGCAAACGGCAAGCCGTAGACTTTACCTTGCGACGTACCAATATCAAACATGGCTTTATGAAAGCCTTGCTCGTTGAAATTCTTTTCAGCCGCGATAAACGTATCAAGTGGGACGGCGATTTTACGATCAACCAACACACGCAAGCGGTTTAAGCCTTGAAACGTGATATCGGGCAATTGATTGGTAACCGCCTCGCGCAGAATTTTTTGCGTGCCTTCTTCGTAGCTTGCATACGGCGCGCGGTATACCAGTGTGATGTCCGGACGCACTTTAGAAAAAGCTTCTTTTAATTGCTTGTGCGTCTCTTCAAATAATTCAGGGTAAGGATATTGAATCACCACCTCAGTGGCCGCGAAAGACAGCAAAGGCACAGACACCAATGCAGTTTTGATTGTCAGCGAAAGCATTTTGACTATCATAAAAGCTCCAAAAGAAAAGTTTTAATGAACTACGATTTGGCTCAAATGAACCACTTGAAAAATTAATTTCATCACTCTAAAATCTATTTCATACCAGTCATCGTGATGCCTTGCACAAATCGGCGCTGTAGAAAGATAAATGCCACAAGCAACGGGGTAATGATCACGGTTGCAGCAGCCATCAACGCACCGAAGTCAGTCCCGGCATCATCGTTACGAAAATGCACAACACCGAGCGGTGGTGTAAAAAGCGCCTGCTCATTCACGGCAATCAAGGGCCAAAAATAATCATTCCAGTGCGCAACCAACGAAAAGATCCCAAACGCGGTCAACGCAGGATAGGCAACCGGCAACATCACCCGCCACACGATGCCAAGCTCTGAGATACCATCCATACGAGCCGCGTCAACCAGGTCGTCAGGCACGGTCATAAAAAACTGTCGCATCAGAAAAATACCAAAGACTGAAATCGTCCAAGGCAAAATCAGCGATGCATAACTATTCAACAAGCCCAGCTGATGTAGCAGCAAAAACACTGGGATCGCGACGGCGTGTGGTGGGATTAACAAACAGGCGAGCACCAGACCAAAGACAAACTCTCGGCCCTTCCAGCGCAGCTTAGACAAAGCGTAGGCCGCAGGCAGGTTCACAAACACTTGCAACAAAAAAATCGCGAGTGTGACAATGACTCCGTTGAGCAGATACTGGGCAAGCGGTGCCTTGGTAAAGGCCCTTGTATAGTTCTCAATCCAATACATGCGATCGGGCAACCAACGGATATGATCAACATAAATTTCTTCGGGCGGTTTGAGCGAGGTCAGCACCATCCAGACGAACGGAAACAAAACGACCGCGGCCAGTAACAGCAGCACCACATGACGCAAGGCTCGACTAAACATAGTGAACCTTCTTTTCAAGATAACGAGTTTTGATCAAGGTCAACGCCAGGACAATCACCAAGAACACAATCGTCACGGCCGAGGCGTAGCCCGACTTAAAGAATTCAAATCCTTCGGCGTACATGGTGTAAAGCAACACCTCGGTTGACTTACTCGGCCCGCCCTTGGTCAAGATTGCAACGGTGTCAAAGACCTGAAACGAGCGGATCGCCGTGATCACCACCACGAAGAGCGTAACGGGCCCTAGTAACGGCCAAGTCACTAGACGAAAGCGCTCGAAGGCAGTTGAGGCGCCGTCCATCGCCGCTGCATCATAGAGATGTCGCGGTATCGAGACCAGCCCAGCCAAAAACAAGACCATATTGAAGCCGAACTGATTCCAGATCCCGATCGCCGCAAGCACCCAAAGTGCGAGCCCTTCTGTGCGTAGCCAATTATGCGTCGGCAAACCAAACTCTTTTAACAACAAATTCAAAAAACCAAACGTGGGGTGCAGAATGAATTGCCACGAGATTGCCATGGCAATCAGTGTTGCCATGACTGGCAAGAAAAAAATCGTACGGTAAAAATCCTTAAAACTTTTTTGTGCTTCAATCAGCAGCGCGACTCCCAACCCGAGCAACACAGACGTTGGCACCACTACCACGCTATAAAACGCTGTATTACGAAACGAACGCCAAAAGTTTTTATCGTGATAAAGCTCGATAAAATTTTCAACACCGATCCAGTTGAATGATTTTGCACCTAATTGATAATCGGTAAACGACAAGCCCAACACGGCAAGCAGTGGGCCCAGCAAAAACATTGCCATCAACACCAAGGCGGGCCCCAACAAATACATGGGCGCCCAATTTATTTTGGTTCTCTGTTTTGCAGCATGAGGCTTAAGCGTCTTCATATTCGCATTCGCCTTTATGCCGTTTCGAGCGCTGGCGCTGCAACCTTCACCTGAACACCTTGCCAAGTTGCCCTCACCGTCAAGCGCGGGCCTTGGTCAGAAAACACGAGCGGCAACGTCGACAAAGACACGCCAACTAACGCACCGAGCGTGACACGCGAGGCCTGTGGCGCGACACGCACAATGACAGGCTCTGTTGCTTGTTTGGTGCGCACATGTACGAGCGTGTCCGAGCCTAAGTTTTCAAGATGGGTCACAATCCCTCGCAGCACAGCTTGCTCTGGTAAAACCAGTACACACTGCTCACTTCTGAAGGCAACGACAACACCTAGCCCATGCGGTGCATCGACGCGCAAATCAAAGCAACTTTTGGCAAGAGCTTGGTATTCGGTCTCTGCGAGTTCAAGCTGACCCTCGCGCACCCAGCCTTGCAGCATATTGATACGAGGGCTGCCCACAAATTCGGCTACACGTAAATCAATCGGATTACGATAAATTTCGTCGGGTGTGTCGTACTGAAGTATTGAGCCTTCCATCATCACTGCGATGCGATCTGACATTGTCAGTGCTTCAGCCTGATCGTGCGTCACGTATAAAAAAGTCGCGCCTAGAGTACGATGTAGCTGCGAGAGCTCACTACGCATATGCACACGTAATTTTGCGTCAAGGTTGGATAAAGGCTCGTCCATCAAAAACGCCTCGGGTTTACGCACCATGGCACGCCCGAGCGCGACACGTTGACGCTGACCACCCGATAACTGGGCAGGCTTGCGGGGCAAGAGCGCTTGAATACCAAGCGTAGCCGCAACATCTTGGATATCTTGACGAATCTCTCGCTCGATATGTTGCTGCAGGCGACTAAACAAGCTCACACCAGGCAAGCGTTGCCAGACATTCAAGCGGCGCATACGCAGCGGCACAGCAATATTGTCGTAAACACTCAAATGCGGATAGAGCGCGTAAGACTGAAACACCATTGCAAGGTCTCGGTCTTTAGGCAGTAGACGCGTCACATCGTGCTGACCCACCACAATCGAGCCACGCTCAGCGACATCGAGGCCTGCGATCAAACGGAGCAACGTTGACTTACCACAGCCAGAGGGGCCGAGCAAAGACACGAACTCACCATCTTTGATCGTTAACGAGATGTCTTGTAAGACAGACGTAGCGCCAAAAGA
>CAMDEF010000007.1 GCA_945895265.1 Bordetella parapertussis
GAAAATTTCATCAATTTTTAAACGATCAACAGGCATCATTTTGAGCCTTTGTAGACTCGAATATCCCATCTCGATCTTAGTGGACCTCAGTCGTAAAACTCAACACCTTTCAATAACCCCTGCCCCTGCTCGTCATCGTGTCCAAACAAAACCGTAACGCCAGCGTTTTCGATTTTTCGGATCTCGCTCATTGAGTGACTTGAATGTTCAGGGCTCCAAGTGTTGCGGGGGTTGATATCCAAATCCAGATTTGCGCGCAAAGCCACAGCATCTGAGGCCAGTAAAAATGAGCCAGAGCGATCTAAGCCCACCAGCGCGGTTGTCATGCCTGGCGTATGGCCTGGCATGGGTAACAATACGATACGCCCATCATTGAATAAATCACGCTGCTCGGTGATCGTTTCTGTGGGTAAGGAGTGTTTCCAATCCACCGTGAGGTAGCCCATTTTTTCAGCTTCTCTTTCGCTGGCAGCCTCAAGTTCTTTTGCATGGCAAATCACCGTTGCCTTTTTAAAGAACTCGTTACAGCCGCAATGGTCAGAATGAAAATGTGAGTTCACCACCACGTCAATATCGCTTGGTTGCAAGCCGACTAGTGCCAATTGATCGATGAGGTTGTCTTCTGGCTTTGAAATTGGCACAATCGCCTTGGCGATCGAACCCCAACGGCCTGCAGCGTCTGTTGTGGTTGACGGATGGCAGCCTGTATCAAACAAGACGTTACCTTCTGGGTGACGCAGTAAGTAACAATTCACCGGTAAGTCGATGAGCTCTGCCCGATCAGCATCTGGCATGTAAATACTTTTGCGCAAGCGTAAACGACCGCCAGAGAGGATATGCATTTTCATACGCGGCGTGTCCTTCGCTTTAAGCTGGCGTGAGAAAGAATGAATACGAGACTAACGTTAATGTTCGACTACATCCAAGCCTGGCACACGCAATAAGTCTGCGGCCTTGACCAATGACTCGGGTACAGGCACAGCTTTGTTGGTGGCCAAGTCAACATACACATGCACAAAGTACCCTTGCGCAGAAGCCTGCTGATCATCATTTTTAAAGATACCAATTTCGTAACGGATACTGCTGTTACCAAGCTTGCCCAGGCGCACACCCACATGCACCGTATCCGGAAACGCCATTGAGCTGATAAAGCGGCAATGCGTTTCGGCCACTAAGCCCACGTGCTTTGACTTTTGCAATTCGAGCACGCCCTGCTTAATCAAAAAAGCGGTGACCGCCGTATCAAAGTACGAGTAGTACACCACGTTATTGACGTGCGCAAAGACGTCGTTGTCTTTCCAGCGAGTTTCGATTCGGTGAAAGTGTGCGAACGCGTCACGGGTTTGGGCTGGGGCTCGGCTCATAATGTCTCTGTGTAGGTTTAAGAGGATGCGCAGAAATCCTCCACATCCCTTGGTCAAGTCGTAGGCACTCCAACTCTTTAGGGTGGGGAGGATATCAATGAGAAGTATGATACCAAGGCGAGCAAGCTCATGACACACAGGATAAGCCACCATGCTAAAGGTCTATGCCATCGACGGAATCACCCCTGTCGTGCACCCAACCGCGTATGTACACCCCACCGCGGTGCTAATCGGTGATGTCATCATCGGCGCGCGTTGTTATATCGGGCCCCTAGCAAGCTTACGTGGCGACTTTGGTCGGATTGTGATCGAAGAAGGGGCCAATATTCAAGATAGCTGCGTAGTCCATGGGTTTCCGGATCGCGAAACCGTGGTTGAGGTCGATGGCCACGTGGGTCATGGCGCCATCTTGCATGGCTGCCGGGTTGAACGCAACGCGCTGGTGGGTATGAACGCGGTGGTAATGGATGAGGCTGTAGTTGGCACCTGCAGCATCGTGGGGGCCTCGGCCTTTGTAAAAGCCGGCATGATCATCCCGCCGCGCAGCATGGTGTTAGGTGCGCCTGCCAAGGTCGTGCGCGAGTTGAACGACCAAGAGATCGCCTGGAAATCAATGGGCACCGGTCAATATCAATTACTCACCGAACGGTGCTTGGCCACGATGCAGTGTGTGGATCCGCTTAGCGAAATTGAGCCCGACCGTAAAAAACTCAATCTACAGTCGCCGGCTAAGCCAAAGATTCACTCGATATGAGGTCTTTAGCGGCCATGAGTTGGTTGCCGGCCAACAACTGCCTGTATTAGGCCATCTTCATTTTTTGATCTGCGCGGGGTAGCCTTCTTCGCCTAACACCTCGATGATTGGCGCTGTACCCTTTGAGAAGTCACCCACCACGCGCGCTGCGCCTGCGGCTAAATCGACTTCAACCTCTGCGACACCTGCAACGCCTTTCAGCGCCTTTTCAACATGCTTCACGCAATTGCCGCAGGTCATGCCGGTGATACTTAGATTGATCGTTTCCATTTTGTGGCTCCATCATTGAAGGTACATGCACTGATGGCTAAATAGTAGCTTGTCGCACTTAAATTGGCATGATCTAGATCATAGCGACTTGAGTATTTCAGAGCGTTTACAGGCTTTTGTGGTGTCCGGCAACGTGACCTAGATGCTGAGCGATTGACCGATTCAAATGCGCGGAATTTGCGGGCGACTTTAACAAGTAGAGCGTTTCCCGAATACTACTGAATGTATCTAAAGACATGACGACAGCATCCCGCGCATCGCGACGAGCAATAATCGTGAAATCGCCTTCAGCGACCACTTGGTCAATCACCTGCTTTAATTGATTCCTGGCGTCAGAAAACTTCACGACTCGCATTTGACCCATATCCTTTAAATCAACGCAACGCCTTATACCGAATCCGTTTAGGTGCAGCACCGGCTTCACCCAAACGACGGCGTTTGTCAGCTTCGTACTCTTGATAGTTACCATCAAAAAACACAGCCTGCGAATCGCCTTCGAACGCCAGGATATGCGTGGCGATACGATCTAAGAACCAGCGATCGTGGCTGATCACCATGACCGAGCCGGCAAACTCAAGCAAGGCGTCTTCAACGGCGCGCAGTGTTTCTACGTCAAGATCGTTTGAAGGTTCGTCAAGCAGTAATACGTTGCCGCCGGTGATGAGGGTTTTAGCTAAGTGCAAGCGGCCACGCTCACCGCCTGATAGCTGCCCCACCATCTTGCCCTGATCGGCACCTTTGAAGTTAAAGCGCCCAAGGTAAGCACGTGCGGGCATTTCAAAGCGACCCACGGTCAAAATGTCGGCGCCATCTGCGATCGAATCAAACACGGTTTTATCGTTGGGTAACGAATCGCGCGATTGATCCACAAACGCGATCTTGACGGTTGAGCCGATATTGACCTGACCGCTATCGGGTTTTTCTTGGCCTGCAATCATGCGAAACAAGGTTGATTTACCGGCACCGTTCGGGCCAATAATGCCAACAATCGCACCTGGCGGCACACGAAAACTCAAATTATCAATCAACAAGCGATCGCCAAAGGCTTTGCTGACGTTGACGAACTCAATCGCCTCGTTACCTAAGCGCTCTGCCACGGGGATGAAAATTTCTTGTGTCTCGTTGCGCTTTTGATATTCGTGCGACGACAACTCTTCAAAACGCGCCATACGGGCCTTGGATTTTGCCTGACGACCCTTTGCGTTTTGACGAACCCATTCAAGTTCTTTTTTGATGGTCTTTTGGCGCGCTGACTCAGTCGACTCTTCGGTTTTTAAGCGCGCATCTTTTTGCTCGAGCCACGAACTGTAGTTGCCTTTCCACGGGATGCCATGACCACGGTCAAGCTCAAGAATCCATTCGGCAGCGTTATCCAAAAAATAACGATCGTGGGTCACGCCCACAACCGTACCGGGAAACTTTGCTAAAAACTGCTCAAGCCATTCAACACTCTCAGCATCTAAGTGGTTGGTAGGTTCGTCAAGCAAGAGCATGTCTGGCTTAGACAGCAACAAGCGGCACAAGGCCACCCGGCGCTTTTCACCGCCCGACAGCTTGCCTACGTTGGCATCCCAAGGGGGAAGGCGCAAGGCGTCAGCGGCGATTTCCATTTGGGTTTCGATATCGTCTGAGCCGCTTGACGCTGCAGCAGAGATAATCGCCTCAAGGTCAGCTTGTTCAGCGGCTAGTGCGTCAAAATCAGCATCGGGCTCGGCGTAGGCTGCGTACACAGCATCCAGGCGTTTGCGCGCGGCCACGACAGCACCCAAACCCTCTTCGACCGCATCGCGCACGGTATGGTCTGGGTTAAGCTTGGGCTCTTGTTCGAGATAACCAATATTCAAACCAGGCATCGGTACGGCGTCACCTTCGATTTCTTTATCGACGCCGGCCATGATCCTCAGCAAAGTCGATTTACCCGACCCGTTTGTACCCAGCACGCCAATCTTGGCACCCGGAAAAAACGATAACGAAATATCGCGCAAAATCTGACGCTTGGGGGGCACGGTCTTGCCGACGCGGTGCATGGTGTATACGTACTGGGCCATTTGGTCTGTCGCTCTAGTGAAAATAATCGATGGTGTCTATTGTAGAGCTTGAGGCGGAGCTTGGGGCGCGTTCTCGGCCAACCGCGCTTGCGGCTATGATGGCGAATAACAGAGTTTTGCGCCCTACTCGAATAATTTATCTTAAATTTTTGCCCTGTTTAGGGCCTGCCCGCCATGACCACACCTGACTTAAGCCTGCGCTTTACCGAACAAGAACTCTTAATGCTAGGCAAAACTGCCGATGGCTTAAGTGCCTACATGGGTAAGTCTGTGCTGGCCGAAGTTGGGCTGGATGAGGAGGCCGAATGGGTAATTTTTGCGGTTCCACTAGGAGTCGACGAAAAACCTGACGAAACGGCCATGCATGTACAAATGGGCGGCCCCAACGCGCGGTTTGTGGGCGGGCGAGGCGGGCTTGATCTGGATACTGAAGTCTACGATTGCCAATACCTGTGGTCCATACAGATTACTGAAGATCCAGAGGCACGCTTCGTGCGCTTGGATCATAACGGCGACGAGTTTGATTTTTCGAATGAGCTGGCTGAACTGCTGCCCTTTGAACTGTCTGATGAAGAGTTGCCAGACCCTGACCTTGAGCTGCTTGAAGAGTTAGGTGATGATGAGTTGGATGATGTGAGGTTTAAAGATGACGACAGCGGCGACTTGAAACCGCCTAAGGGGCCTTTGCACTAGCCCATATCCCAGCCCTGCACCACCCCGTGACAGGCCACTTGTATGCCTTTGAAATTTTGCATCGTTGGGGCTTCGGTTTTGCACAAATCACGAGCGTGCGGGCAGCGTGGATGGAAGGTGCAACCTGAGGGTGGGTTCAGGGGGTTGGGGACCTCACCTGCAACGGGCGTGCGTGATTTGCCCTGGCCAGTCAGATCAGGGATCGCCGCGAGCAACAGGCGGGTGTAGGGATGCTGAGGCGTTTCAAACAGGGCATCGCGATCAGCGATTTCTACGATACGCCCAAGATACATCACCCCCACGCGATCGGCCACGTGATGCACGACAGCGAGGTTGTGCGAAATAAACAAATAGGTCAGGCCAAGCCTGCGCTGCAGATCTTTCATGATGTTCAAGACCTGCGCCTGCACTGACACATCTAGCGCCGAGGTCGGTTCATCACAGACTAAAAACTCTGGGTTGACAGCAAGCGCGCGTGCAATCGAGATGCGCTGACGCTGCCCGCCCGAAAACTGGTGCGGGTAGCGACTTTGGTCGCTGGGATGCAGGCCGACTTGTGTCAGTAGCGCACCGACACGTTCGTCACGCTCAGCCGCACTCAGTTGGGTATGCGCGAGCATGGGTTCGGCAATGATGCGTCCGACTCGCCAGCGCGGGTTCAAGCTTGCATACGGATCCTGAAAAATCATTTGCAAACGCTTGCGTAACGCCAAGCCTTTGCGCCCTTGCATATTCGACAAGGGCTGGCCATCAAATGTGATCGAGCCATGTGTCAGTGGATACAAGCCCACCAGCATGCGGGCAATGGTTGATTTGCCACAACCAGACTCGCCAACCAAGGCAAGCGTCTCGCCTTTACGAATCGAAAACGAAACGCCATCGACCGCACGCAACACACTGCGTGGCTTGCGCGCCAAGATACGTTCAAGCCAGGGCGATGACACATCAAACCAGCGGGCAGCGTTTTTGACTTCAATGAGTGGCTCAGGCAAAGCCTGTACAGCCTCGGACGACAGTGCGCCATCGACACGATCAGCTTTCATTGTGTCCAACCTCTGTGTGCAACCAGCACGCCACCTGTGAAACTCCACGTGTTTGAAGCTCGGGGCGCTCTAGCTTGCAACGATCCATCACTTTGGAACACCTTGGGTTGAACGCACACCCCTGAGGGATCGCGTTCAGGCGCGGCATGGTGCCATCAATTTGTACCAAGCGCTCAACGTGTTGGTGAATCGAGGGGATTGAGCCCATTAAGCCAACCGTATACGGGTGCCGTGGCGCATGGATCACATCACGCACTTTGCCAACCTCGGCAATACGACCTGCATACATCACCACCACACGGTCAGCCGTCTCAGCAATCACACCCATGTCGTGTGTGATCAGCATAACCGCTGCACCTTGCTCGCGACAGAGCTTTTTCAGCAACTCAATAATCTGCGCTTGAATCGAAACATCGAGCGCGGTAGTGGGTTCATCTGCCACGATCAGCTTAGGCTCGGCCGCCAGCGCCAGGGCAATCACCACGCGCTGACGCATACCACCTGAGAATTGATGAGGATAATGATCAATGCGCTCGCGCGCCGCTGGGATCCCAGTCGCCTCAAGCAATTCAATCGCACGGTTGCGCCCTTGCGACCAAGTCAGCGGCAAGTGCGTCACAATGGTTTCGGTGATCTGATGCCCAACTGTGTACAACGGATTCAAAGACGTGAGCGGATCTTGAAAAATGGCACCGATCTCGCGCCCACGAATTTTACGCATCTGATCGTCTGGCAATTGATCAATACGACGCCCCGCCAACAAAATCTCGCCCCCCGAGATACGCCCCGGCGGCTCAAGCAGGCCAATAATCGCAGCGCCTGTCAGCGATTTGCCCGCGCCCGACTCACCCACAACGCCCACAACCTCACCCGCTGCGATGCTGAACGACACCTCGTTTAAAGCCTTCAGTGTGCCATGACGCGTCGTGAATTCAACGCTTAAGTTTTTAACTTCGAGGACATTGGTTGGATCGTTGGTCGCGATCCGTTCAATAGCATTGACTGCTGCTGTTACGTCATCTGTACTATTGCTCAGACCTTGATTATTTGTAGTGTTTGACATCAGGCGGCTCAGTTTAAACGTGGGTTCAAGGCATCACGCAGCCAGTCACCCAACAAGTTGACCGACAACACCAATAACACCAGCGCCGCACCCGGAAAAATCGTAATCCACCACTCACCTGAAAACAAAAAGTCGTTACCAACGCGAATCAAGGTACCCAAAGACGGCGACGTCGGAGGCACACCCACGCCTAAAAAGGATAAAGTCGCCTCGGTGATGATCGCAGTGGCCAAGTGCACCGTTGCCAACACCAACACCGGCCCCAGCACGTTAGGCAACACGTGTCTGAACATAATGACCGGCGAAGAAATGCCGATCACGCGCGCTGCTTGCACGTATTCACGATTTTTTTCAACCAGTGTTGAACCGCGCACGGTACGTGCATATTGAGGCCAGCCGGCCAGTGCAATCGCACCGACCAATACCGGAAACGCAATCACCTCATGCATGTCGCCCGGCACCACAACGCGCGCCACGCCATCAATCAGCAACGCAATCAAAATTGCCGGGAACGATAACTGGACATCAGCAATACGCATAATCAAAGCGTCAATCCGACCGCCCGCATAGCCTGAAATCAAGCCCAGCACAATACCTAAAAACATCGCCCCCGTCACGGCTGCCAAGCCAATCAGCAAAGACACGCGCATGCCGTACATCAGCGCAGAGAGCAGATCACGACCTTGGCTATCTGTACCGAGCAGGTACTCTTGCGTGCCGTCAACGTGCCACACAGGAGGCTTTAAGGCATCAATCAAATTGATGGTGGCAAGATCAAACGGATTGTGCGGCGCCAACACATCGGCTCCAAAGGCCGCGATTAACAAGATCGCCAGCAACACCGTGGCAACCATTGCCACGGGAGTATGCCGCCACGACCAAGCAAGATCGCCCTCCCAAAATTTCGCAAGAGCGGCTCTCATTAGTGCCCCCCCGAGTGTTTGCCTAAACCAGCTCTGAGGCGCGGATCGACCGCAAAATACAACAAATCAACTGTCAGGTTAATCAACACAAAAATGAGAGAAATCAAACACAGATAAGCCGCCATCACCGGGATATCAGCAAACTGCACAGCTTGAATAAACAGCAACCCCATGCCAGGCCACTGAAAAACGGTTTCAGTCACAATCGCGAAGGCGATGATGCCGCCTAACTGAAGCCCCATGATCGTGATCACCGGTACAAGCGTATTTTTCAGGGCATGCCCAAAATGGATGGCTCGTCTGGTTAAGCCACGTGCGCGAGCAAACTTAATGTAATCGGTACGCAACACCTCAAGCATTTCAGAGCGCACCAAACGCAAGACGAGGGCAACTTGAAAGAGTGACAGCGTCACAGCCGGTAAGACGAGATGCGTCCAACCGCTTTTTGTCAGTAAGCCAGTCGACCACCAACCAAGCTTAATCGTGTCACCGCGACCGTAGCTAGGCAACCAACCCAGCGACACTGAAAAAACCAAGATCAACAAGATTCCAATTAAAAATGTCGGCAAGGATACGCCCAACAACGAAAAAGCCAAGAGCGCTTGTGACAGCTTGCCGTGGCGCTTTAACGCGGTATACACGCCCAAGGGCAAACCCACCAGCAATGCAATTAAGGCGGCAGCGATCGAAAGCTCTAACGTGGCAGGCAAACGTTCACGCAGCAACGTTGAGACCTTTTGACCTTGCCGCAACGACAGGCCAAAATCGCCTTGAATCGCGTTCGTCAGAAAGTGGTAGAACTGCACAATCACTGGGTCGCTCAGACCTAAGTCTTTGCGAAGCTGATCACGCTCTGCAGGAGTACCCTCTTGCCCCAACATAATCATGACCGGGTCGCCCACGTACTGAAAGAGCACAAAGGCCAGAAGCGCAACCGCAAGCAAAACGCCTGCGGCCTGTAGCAACCGGCGCAAAATAAAAGCAAACATGGGTTCTCGACTGAGAACAGTCTTGACTAAGCGCTTGCCCAGTCAAGACTGTTAAGGGGATTAATTGATGATGACTCTTTCTATTACCGGACGATTGTTCGGCTGATGCTTGATGTCGATGTTTTTCTTCATAGCCCAAGGGATCACCTGATCATGCAAAGGGATCGTGCCGAATTCTTGCGCATGGATCGTAAAGGCTTCTCGAATCATCGCAGTGCGTTTGGCATCGTCGATCTCTGTTTTGATCGCATCGATCAGCGCGTCAACCTTTGGATTGGAATAGCCGCCGTAGTTAAACGCACCAGCAGCCCCAGTAGCCTTACTACGAATCAGGGATTCAAGTGTGTAGTACGCATCAAAAGTTGGTACGCCCCAGCCAAACAAGTAGATACTGGTGTCGCCGTTGGCAACCTTTGGAAAGAACGTTGCCCGAGGCATGGCGTTGAGTTTGGTTTTAACACCAATCTTGGCCCACATAGCAACAACAGCTTGGCAAATAGCCTCGTCATTGATGTAACGGTTATTTGGGCAATCAATCGTAAACTCAAGATTGTTGTCGTAACCAGCCTCTTTGAGTAACGCGCGAGCCTTGACTAAATCATAAGGCACGCGTTTGCCGAGCGCGTCTGAGTAGCCATTGACTTGGGGTGAAATCATCGCGCCAGTGGGTAACGACATCCCACGCATCACTGCTTTTTTGATCGTCTCAATATCAATCGCACGATAAAGCGCCTCGCGCACCCTAACGTCAGTCAGTGGATTTTTCCCCTTGATGTTGCTGTACTTCAACTCAGGGCTTTTTACATCCATCGCAATGTAGATGGTGCGATTTTCGTTACCATCCAGCACCTTCACTTGAGAGCGCAAGCGGTCGATATCTTGTGCCGCAGGGTCCAACACAAAATCCACTTCACCGGATAACAGCGCCGCCGTGCGCGTGGCGTTTTGCTTGATCGGTGTGTAAACAATCTCAGTCACGTTACCTTGCTTGGTCGGCTTACCCCACCAGTTCGGATTCTCAACATAGACCGTTTTGATATCGACCTCACGCGATTTCAACATGTAAGGACCTGTGCCCATCGCATTACGCGCGGCGAAACTCTCTTCTTTTTTATTGAAATCCTGAGGTAAGGCTGCGTTGTTTTTTTCTGACCAGGCTTTGCTCATAATGCCCAGTGAAGGCAACTGGCGCAACAACACAGGGTTTGGGCCTGCGGTTGAGATCTCAACCGTCAATGGATCAATCGCCTTCACATCACTGATGCCGGCCACATACGACTTGAATTGCGACGAGGGTGCCATGGCACGCTTAAGCGAGAATACGACGTCGTCTGCGGTGAACGCAGAACCATCGTGAAACTTTACGCCGGCACGTAATTTAAAGCGCCACAAAGAGGGATTGATTTGTTCCCAAGATGTTGCCAACCCAGGGACCACCTCAAATTTTTCGTTGTAATTCAACAGCGGGTCATACACCCACAAGTTCGCAGCGATGTTCAAGCCTTCGTTTTGCGAATGCGGATCAAGAGTCAGAATATCGCCCTGACTGGTCCATTTGAAGGTTTTCGCTGTGCCTAGACTTGGCAAGAGCAACGCAGCGGCAATCGCAGCGGCAAGCAGTGGACGACGCATGGTGTTTTCCTTAAATTGAGTATTGATTGTCTAGGATATTGCCGCACTGTGGCGAGTGCGTCAATCAGAACAACGGCATTTAAGGCTGCGAGACAAGGTTGCTAAGTTATTATTAGCCCTGCTTGTATTGCAAATCACGCCCGATGCACCTGCACAACGTGCACGAAATACCCGTTGTATACAGACCGAACAACCAGCGGCAAGACCTAGCTGCGACCACCACGCTCAAGCAAGGCGTCCACCACTACAGCCCCTTCACCGACCGCACCTACCATCACCGGATTTAAGTCCAACGACGCGATGCTTGGCCCAGCAGCCATCATCAGACGACCGACCGATACGGCGACCTCTGCAAAGGCTTTGACATCCATGGGTGCATCGCCGCGTACGCCGTCTAAGAGCGGTGCCATGCGTAAGCCGCGCAGCGCGGTCTCAACTTGCTCAAGATTAAAAGGCGGTAACAGCACGGCATAATCCTTAAGCGCCTCAACATACTTGCCGCCTGCACCGATCATGACGACAGGTCCAAACACTGAATCAAAGCGGGCACCCACCATGCACTCGTGGCGTCCACGGCTCATCGCAGCCACGATGATACCCTCGTGGCTCACCTTCATTTCTGTAAGTTTTTTGCGTTGCGATTCAAAAATTGCGGCGGCCACATCCGCACTTTGCACACCTAGCGCCACCAAACCAAACTCAGACTTATGCGGCACTTCGGCCGAACACGCCTTCAGCACAACAGGCCCTCCGACCGCAACAAAGGCTTCGCGCACTTCAGCCGCAGTTTGGCACAGCTGATGCTTAACGATTGGTATGCCATGCTTGGCCAACAACTTCAGGGTTTGCGCCTCGCTGCAATACGCACCAGCGCCCTCTGGCACGTGAACCGCTTGAAGATCGTGCCACAGCTCGAACGACTCGTTCATCAACGCCGTGTGTGCGGCTAACTGCCCCAACACGCCAACTGCCTGCGCTTCGTTCGCAAAGGTTGGCACGCCCGCTGCTATGAAGGGCTTGGCCACCGTATCTTGCCAGGCGGCCACCGCAACCGGCTTACCAGTAAGCGCCTCGAATTTTGCCGTATCGCGGGCAAACGCTTCGACGTCATAGCCAGCACCTGCCACAGGGATATTAATAAAAAACATATCTGCCGAGGGATCTTGCGCCACGGCCGGCAACACCTCACTAAATAAATTGCTGTTGGATAACAACGCGGCTGTGATATCGATCGGATTTGTTGTGGTGGCGAAACCGGGCAAGGAGGTTGCAACAGCTTTCTGTGTCGACGCCGACAAGATGGAAAGCGCTAAGCCGTTCTCTTCAGCGGCATCGGCTCCCATCACACAGCTGGCACCCGAGTTGCTGATCACGACCAAGCGATTACCCGTTGGACGCCAACCCTTTAGATAGGCCTGCGCGCACAAGGCCTGCGCATGCGGATCACGCACGCGCCAAATGCCATGCTTTTTAAAGAACGCATCGACCACACGCTCTTCGTTCGCCATCGAACCGGTATGCGTCGACGCGGCCTGCTGCCCGCCTGCTGTACGCCCCGCCTTGACCGCAATAATGGGTAAGTCACGCGTGCGTGCATAGGCAGCAGTGCGGGCCAAGATTTCAGGGTTGGCAATATTTTCAAGGTACAGCAACATCAGTTTGATTTCAGGGTCATGTGCAATCGCCCAGGCCATTTCAGCCACAGTGACGTCAGCCTCATTACCGGTAGCGTGTACGTGACGCACACCGATGCCACGCTCGCGCAACAAGCCATATACCATCGCACTCATGCCGCCACTTTGACTCAACACCGCAACGGGCCCATCTTGCGGTGGCCGCTCAATAAACATCGTCGAAAAGCCTGCAATCGCACCCGTGCCGAAATTTGCAAGACCGTGAGTATTGGGGCCATAGATTCGCATACCCGCCGCACGCCCTGCATCAGTCATGCGCTGCTGAGTGGCACGGCCTTCTGGGCCAGTCTCGCCAAAGCCTGAGGCCATCACCACCACTGACTTCACGCCACGCGCGGCGCAATCCTCAACCGCCTCAACGGCCTTATCACCCGCCACCACAATCAACACTAGCTCTGGCACTTCGGGCAACTGCGCGAGCGACGCATAGCTTTTTAAACCTTGCACTTCTTCACGGCTTGGATTGATTGGATAAATCGTTCCCTTGAAGCCACCCTTTTGCATGTAATAAATGGGGCGCCCACCGATTTTATGAATATTTTCAGAGGCACCAATGATCGCAACGGTACGAGGATTTAATGCGGTTTCTAGCAAGTCAGACATAAAAATTCCGGTAAAAAGCGTAGACCATAAAAAAACCTTCTTGCTCAAGCGCTCGTCTTTCTCTTAGACAGAACTTAAGCACAAGACAGCCTTAAATTTGAAGTTGTAGACGATCTAATCAAGCGTTAGCCAAGCGGTTCAAAACGCACAAGCGTCTGATCGAGGTGTTTAAAAAATGTTGCGGTGACGGCATCACCGATTTGTACGCCTGGCGTGGCGTGCCCCATCAACCGTGCACCTTCTTCGAGTGTCACCACCACGAGGGTGTAGGGTGCCAACGAACGGAAAGCATCTGAAGGTGCTCGACCGACCACGGTAACTGCGTGTACATGACCACGCCCGGTTGACGTGTGCCAACCGAGCGACTCGGCGCCACAAAACTGACAAGCATCGTGAGCAAAGGTTTGCGCGCGCGCACAGGCGCTGCAATGCTGATAACGCAGCACGTGCTCAACCAAACCTTCAAGATAAGGCTGAGCCAAAGACGTCATCACTGATTGATTGTTTGTCATGGCTTAATTCTCGAGCGACAGAGATTGATGAGTCGTCATGGCTTAACCCTCTCGCGACAGAATCAAACTAACATGCGATGACATCACGCCGCCATCCGCATGAATATAAGCGTGCGTGGGTGTTTTAACTTGTCGCGCCCCTGCTTGCCCCATAAATTGGCGATAGGCTTCGACGGTGTGCGCCATACCGCCGGCGACACCACAGTGACCAAACGACAACAAGCCACCGTGTGTATTTAAGGGCAACACACCGTGTTGCGAGAAATCACCCTGCCGCACACGCTGCGCCGCCTGGCCTCTTGCAGCAAAACCCAGTTCTTCTAGCAGCATCAACAAGGTAATGGTGAATGAATCGTAGACGCCCAAGTAGTCAATATCGTTGGTCGTCAAACCTGCCTCGTTAAAGGCAAGCTTTGCTGCAGCACCTGCACCCGTGTTCATGACATCTTGCAGGGCGGTCAGGTGCTGATGAAAATGCGCCTGCCCTGCCCCAACCATTTTGACGCGAACGCCAGCGCCGGGCTCTGAAGAAACAATCAACGCCATCGCGCCATCAGAAATCGGACAACAATCCAGCAAGCGCAAGGGCTCGGCAATCGGCTTTGAAGCGAGCACGTCGGCTACCGTGATCTCTTGTGTGAGATGTGAGTCAGGATGGCGGCGCGCGTTGTTACGCATCAGTACGGCAAATTCAGCAAGGTCTTCGTTGGTGATACCCGCCTCGTGCATATAGCGCGAAGCCATCAAGCCGTAATACGCAGGCACCGATGCGCCATTAGGCACTTCAAAATCCGCATGGCCAACCTGTGCAAGGGTCTGAATCGAACTGTCTCGGGTTTGACCGCTTAACCGATTTTCGCCTGCCACCACCAATACGTTGCGGCAACGCCCGCTTTGCACCAGTTCGCGCGCAAGCATCAGCATCGCCGCACCCGTGGCGCCACCGGCGGCCATGCCGTGTGCATAGTCAGGGCGCAACGAAAAACGCTCACAAAACAAATTTGCCAACATCAGGTGCGGCAAGGTGGTCGCATACCCACACAGCACGCCATCAATTTCTGCACGTACCAAGCCTGCAGACGTCAGCGCACCGTTTGCCGCCTGGGCCATCAGGTCGAGGGTATTGCGACCCTCAAGCCGACCAAAGGGTGTGTTGCCGACACCTTTTATATATGCTCGCTTCAAGATTTCTTACCCTCTGTGTACGGCGCTTGGCTGAATCTTAAAGTTTGATGTTGTTCGCTTGGGCAACTTTGCTCCACTTATCGCGCTCGATTTCGATGAAGCGCTTAAATTCGGCCGGTGTATCGCCCACAGGCAAGGCACCAAGTTCTAAAAATTGCGCCTTGATCGCATCGGTACGAACGATCGCCATCAAATGCTTACTCAGCAAATCAATTAACGGCTGTGGTGTGCCGGCAGGCGCCAACAAACCAAACCACGCCGAAACGTCGAACCCTGTTACACCGGCTTCACTCATTGTCGGGATCTCAGGTGCGCCGGGCCAACGGGTGGTTGTCGTGACCGCTAAGGCTCGTACCTTTCCAGCGCGAATATTTGCCATTGACGACGGCAGATTATCAAATCCCATCGCGACCTGTCCACCAATCAAATCGATCAACATAGGCGAGCCGCCTTTGTAGGGCACGTGGACAATATCGATACCCGCCATGGTTTTAAGCAGCTCCCCTGTCATGTGGGGCGAACCACCATGGCTGGTCGAGCCAAAGTTGATCGTGCCGGGCTTAGCCTTTGCTAAGGCAATCAACTCTTGCACATTTTTGACTGGCAAATTCACATTCACAAGCAACACGTTAGGCGTGCTAGCGACTAGGGTAATCGGCATAAAGTCTTTCACCGCGTCATAGGGCGGTGGAGTTTGTAGTGCGGGGATAATGCCGTGCGAAGCAATGCTGGCAAACACCAGCGTATGACCGTCAGGCGTTGACTTAGCCACTTGTTGCGAGCCAATCACGCCGCCCGCGCCCGGCTTGTTGTCGATGACCACAGTGCGCCCAAGCGACTCACCTAAGCGCCCACTAACCGCTCGCGCGAGCAAGTCTGTTGTGCCGCCAGCGGGGTAAGGTACGACCACGCGTATCGGTCTGTCCGCAAATGTCGTTTGCGCTGAGGCACTGGGTAAGGCGAGGTAAGTCGCAGCCGCACTGATCACTGAGCATCCAAAAAACTTGACGGCGTTTTTGATTCTTTTCATTTTGGCTCCTTTAAATACGTTTTTATTAGCGGGGTAACAATCTATTCTTTTGCATGAGCTCTAACCAGTCATGCAAAGACTCTTCAGTGTCATAGCAATCGTCGAAACCATGTTTACGCAATTTAATCGTGCTCAGCACTGAATCAGCCGGATATTCAACTCCGTGCGCAAACGCCCGATCGGTAAATTCCCACGAGCTTGAAATAATTTCACTCAACGTGAAGGACGCGAGATCGTGTTTATTCGAGAGTTGCGCCCAAAGCGCCTCGTGCTGAGGCATCTTGTCGGCGAGACAGAGCGGCGCAGGCTCACCCACCGGCATTTTGAACTTTGCCGCAATCGAACCCCAGATATCGTGCCAAACCAGGGCGTCGCCATTCACGACGTTATAAGTTTCGTTGGCTGCAATCTCGTTGGTCGCCGCAAACTCAGCCACACTAGCAATCAGTCGGCTGTCGCTTGCTCCGTTGATATAACGCCCACCACCAGGAAAACTTAAAGGCAGGCCTTGTTCACGCTGCAATGCTGCGTACGCACCGATGGCCGCGACAATATTCATCGGGCTAAACACCGAATAGCCAAACACGATCTGCGGACGCAAAATTGTGAAGGTCCAGGCCGCTTTGGTCTGACGTTCACGTAGTAAATCTTCTTGCAACCAGTAAAAGTTTTTATGTGGATGGCGGGGCCAATGCTCTTTTGCTGGCACACGCGCTGGTTCAATATGGCCGCCGTAGGCCTTCGTACCTTGCATGATAGTAATGTGGCGTAATTTTTTCGCGACAGGTGCGAGCGCGTCCAACAAATTGCGCAGCATCGCTTCATTGACTGCCATCTGTCTAGGGTCCTGCCACCCAGCAACAAGCTCAGGCAATTCATACAGTGCCGCATAAAAAATATGCGTGACGTCTGACAGGCCTGTGGCTGCTTGCTCACAGGCTTTGCGATCCGTGAGGTCAACACTGACATGTTGTGCCAAAAAGGGCAAATTCACAAAGCGTCGCGATAAGGCGATCACGTTCCAGTCGGGCAAGGCTGCAAAATGATTCAAAGCTGCCGCACCGACCACGCCGCTGGCCCCAACAATCAAAATGGTGTGTTTTTTTCTTATCACGATGTCAAACGCTAAATTCGGTCAAGGATAGATTCAGTGATGGATAGATTCGGTCAAGGATAAACTAAGTGTTTTGTAATAAGTGCTGGCCGCGCAGCGCCGAGCGCAAAGATTCGGGCACTTCAATTTCAAAACCAAGAATCGCGGCCGACAACGCCTTGCCATAGTTGTCTAAGCACAGGCTTCTCGAAACGCCGCCTCCTAAGGCCCCTTGCGCAACAAAATTCATCGCGTGCAAGTTCTCAACTTCGTAGCGTGTCACTGGGCCTTTAATCGCCCCTTTGTAAAAGGCTTTGAGCTTCTCGGCAGTCAGCTGCTCTTTAAGCAAAGGATAAAACGCCGGCACATAGGCATAGACAGCAATGTTTGAGGTATCGCCTTTGTCGCCAGAGCGTGCGTGCGCCACGTGTTGTAGTTTAACTTTCACGGTTTAGCTCACAAAATAATTGACAGAGGGGAACACCTTCTCGCGCGCCACCAGTGATGACCAGACGCCGATCACTTCACGGGTGCGATCCTGATGTGGCACACGCTTACCCGTGTGAGCAACACCCGACACAGCCATGCCATCGATTTCACGACCCACCTTAGCCGCCTCTTCACGGGTCTTGGTGCGAGCCGCCACGCGCACGGCCACTTCGTAAGGCTCGGGGGCATCGGCAGGTGTCGCTGCGCCGTGAATCGCATTCAATCCCAAGTAATCAATGCGAATCTCTTCGGCTTGCAACTTGACGATTTTGAAACGTTCTTCAAGAATTTTCTTAGCCAGCTCGGCACGTCGCAAAGCGCCAGGACCTGCATAAAAAAACATATCCTCACCAATAAAGCCCTCGGTGCAGCCAATCGACACCTTCAGCGTTGGTGTGCGGGGCTTGCCGCCGATGTGGCTGACACGCACGCGATCGACACCGACCTGCTCGATCTGCACAGTGGTGAAATCGACCACGACATCAGGCGTCAAATAATTTGCCGGATCATGCACTTCGTACAGCATCTGTTCTTTAATGGTTTCGAGCGTAATGGCGCCACCCGTACCGGCCACTTTGGTGATCACGGCACTACCATCGCGACTGACTTCAGCAATCGGAAAACCAAAGTTCCAGGGCTCGGGCACATCTTTAAACCCTGGGTCTGAAAAATACCCGCCCGTTGCTTGCGCACCGCACTCAAGCAAGTGACCGATGCCATTACCCTGACCAAGTTTGACGTGATCAAGTGGATCCCAGTCAAACTCATACATCATTGGCGCCATAAAGATTGAGGGATCGGCAACGCGACCCGTGATCACAATTTGTGCGCCCGCTTTCAACGCCTCGACAATGGGTTCGGCCCCTTGATAGACTTCAGCCGAAATTAAATTCTCTTTCAGCGTCGAAGTGGGTTCACCATTTTCTAAAATGACATCTGTCAACTCAAGCACATGCTCGGTAATCAAACTGCCATTGACTGAGGCAACCTTGATGCCTTTAAAACCAAATTCATTGAGCCAGTACACAATGCGCTTGGCCGCAGCGTCGGGATTGATCCAGCCTTGATTAGTGATGATCTTGGTACCGTTTTTGATGCAAGCAGGCAGCACCGCCTTCATCCGATCATCTAGGTAGGTGTCGTAACCCGGAAACGATGGGTCACGGCGCGCACGCACTTGAGCCGCCGACACGGTTGCCTCGGCCATGGTTTCAAAGCACAAATAATCGAGCTGACCTTTTTCGGCGTTCAGCGCAGCGGGTTCAACACGATCACCCCACCACGCCGCACCTGAACCAATTCGGATGACGTCTTTCATTAAACAGTCGCCACCGCAGTCGAAGGCGAGCCCACCGCACCAGGTAAGCGTAACGGAGGTGCAGTCAGCAAGAAACGATTTCGGCCGTTCTTGCGCAACCAGTGCGCCAGCGGGGTCAGATAAAACATTTCGCCTAGATGCACACCTAACTTAAACAAGCAGTGTTCATGAATCGGCAAGGTTGCACAGCAACCAATGTGGCTAGTGGCCGGATGCGCTTCGACGGCGTAGTTATCGGCCATCAACACCACCAACTGACTATCTGTAATCCAGTTCAACAGTTTTTTGTCGCGACCATCCATCGCCGCACAACTATTGTTCAGCAACTGAAGATCAGGCTTACCCTTCATATCCATCAGCATCTGCGCAAAGCCCGTATGCAGGCAAACCATATCGCCTTTCTCAACAACAACTTTGTCTTGCTCCATGATGCGCATCAAGGTGTCATAAGTGATGTTTTCACGCTTGTTACCAAAGTGAGCATGAAAATCGATCATCACACCACGGCCTTGTACACAAGACTCGGCCATATTTTGTATGCCCAGAGCAATCGCGTTTGAGGTACTGCGCTGATCACCCGGTAGGGGCACGCCCGCGTCTTTTCCGTCGGTGGGGCCTTGAATGTCTTTTCCGGCGCGATAGCCGTTGTAGTAAACAGCCTCAGGTATGCCGTCGTTGTTCGCATCAAACAGCGAGCCCACATGCGCTAAGCTGTCCCACTGCGTTGAGTACTGCAGATGCATCACAACCAGATCGTCGCTAATGACGTCTGTGTGCTGGTCATTGTCGGCAAACAGGCGATAGTTCATGTTGGGCCGCCCTTCGCGCAACGTCGGACGTATGACAGGTGGAAACCGCCGCGGGTTCAACAAATTACCCCCCGGCAAATCAAGCGGCAGGCTCAAGCAAAAAGGGATCCCGTGCTCAACCTCGGCGACGCCCTGTTTGATTTTTTCAGGTGTCAGCAAGTTAATCCGGCCGCGCTGATCATCGGGCCCAAAATCACCCCAAGTCGAGCCTTCTGGACGCTTTACCCATCTTGTTGAGCTGCTCATGCTGATATCTCCGTTTGTTTTATTGATGGATTGATTATCACTCGCGGCGCAGGTGCAACATGGCGACTAGGCGCCTAGGGATAACCCTTGTCCTACCAAGCAGCTTAGGAAAAATAAAAGTCCAGTCACTTTCATGACTGGACTTCTGATTCACCAAAAAAGACTATATAAAACTTAGGCTTTTTTGACTTTTTCAAGCATTTTGAACACGCCTTTAGGGGCGTTGACGAACAGGCGCTTGAAGGCCTTGCCTAAGCAACGGCGCTCGAGCGTGTTGCGGCGCGTACGTTTTGTTTCTGAAGCCATAGCAATTCTCCGGTAGGGAACCTGTGATAGTACTCTAAAAGTGCTCTAAAAGCTGCGGCAACTGGATCTTGATGGCTTTAGGGGTATTGATCGGTCAGAAGCCGATTCGCGCAGCACCGGCTTTAAAATCACACCATGAACCCAACTATCCGCATCACTGGCGCGCGCCAGAACAATCTCAAGAATCTTGACCTGACCCTGAACACTGGCGACTTGACCGTGATTACGGGCGTGAGCGGCTCGGGTAAGAGTTCACTGGCCTTTGATACGCTGTACGCCGAAGGGCAGCGGCGCTACGTCGAAACCTTCTCGCCCTACGCGCGACAGTTTTTAGACCGCATGGATAAGCCGGTGGTTGATCGTATTGAGGGCATCTTGCCCGCGATTGCAATTGATCAGACCAACCCGGTGCGCAGCTCACGCAGCACTGTGGGCACTATGACCGAGCTGAATGACCACTTGAAACTGCTGTTTGCGCGCGGCGCACAGTTGAGCTGTCGGGGGTGTGGTCAGGCGGTCTGCCGTGACAGCACCGCATCGATTTTTGCCGCGATGGCTGAGCGTTCTGCCCAAGCGGGCAACCCGCGCTTGGTGGTCACCTTTCCGGTTCAAGTGCCCGTCAACTTTACCGAAGACGAAGTGCGCGGCTTTTTGGATCAACAAGGCTACACCCGCATACACGCCGACGAAAACCCGACGCAGCCCTCCACAGTCACTGCTGCCGTTGCAGCCAAGCCCGTCAAAAAGACGACAAAAAAATCAGCCATGCTGTCGCCTCAATTGCGCACGCTGCGTGTGGTGCAAGATCGGTTTCGCTTTGAAGGGTCTGAAGCTTCGCGGGTGATGGAGGCCTTTGATATTGCCTTAAAGATGGGCAACGGCTTAATCGCCGTGCATGCGCTTGATCCAGACGGCGCTGACACAGAGGTCTGGAAATTCAGCGACAAGTTGCACTGCGCTGACTGCAACATCAGTTATAGCGACCCCTTACCCAGCACGTTTTCGTTTAACTCGCCGCTTGGCGCCTGCGAGGCCTGTCGCGGTTTTGGTCGTGTCATCGGGATCGATTTTGGCTTAGTCATCCCCGACGAGAACAAAACGCTCGAGCAAGGTGCTGTGAAGCCCTGGCAGACGCCAAGCTACAAAGAGTGTCACGAAGAGATGCTGAAGTACGCCAAACGTGCCAACGTTTCAATCAACACCCCATGGCGCCATTTGCCACAAGAGCATAAAGATTGGGTGCTAGATGGCGACCCACTTTGGAAGGGCGGGAGCGGTGCCTGGAAAACCCAATGGTACGGCGTACAAAAATTCTTTAACTGGCTTGAGACCAAGTCATACAAGATGCATGTGCGAGTGCTGCTGTCAAAGTATCGAAGCTATACCCCCTGCCCAACCTGCCATGGCGCACGCTTAAAGCCCGATGCGTTGCTCTGGAAAATCGAGCACAAATCGATTCAAGATTTGATGTTGACGCCGATCGTTCAATTGCGCGCGTTTGCCGATACCCTGAAGTTTGACGGGGGGCTCGATGCCGCAATGGATCTGGTGTTAACCGAAGTACGCGCACGGCTAAAGTTTTTGTGTGACGTTGGCTTAGGGTACCTGACGCTTGATCGACAAAGTCGCACGCTCTCGGGCGGTGAAGTGCAGCGTATTAACTTGACCACTGCGCTGGGCACCTCGCTCGTCAATACGCTCTTTGTGCTCGATGAACCCTCGATCGGTCTGCACCCACGTGATATCCACCGCGTAGTTGAAGTGATGCATCGCTTGCGTGACGCGGGCAATACTTTGGTGGTGGTCGAGCACGATCCACAGGTGATGATCGCCGCCGATCGCGTCATTGACGTGGGTCCGGGCCCCGGCGAGCGCGGTGGTCAAATCGTCTTTGATGGCACGCCACTCGAACTGCGTGACGCCACGACCTTAACTGGCCAATACATGGGCGGGCGCATGAAGGTCGAGGCACCCAGGCCTTTACCCGTTGCGGCTAACACTCCTCGCCTGCTGCTTGAAGGCGTGACCGCGAATAATCTCAAAAACGTTTCGATCGAAATCCCCCTTGGTCGCTTAGTCTGTGTCACGGGCGTCTCGGGTTCGGGTAAATCGACCTTGATCCAAGACGTGCTCTACCCAGGTTTACTCAAGATCATGGGTAAACCCACAGAGTCGCCTGGTGCCTTCGACCGAATCCTTGGCGCCGAACAGTTAGCCGAAGTCGTGATGGTCGATCAGGCCCAGATCGGCAAAACCGCACGCTCAAATCCTGCCAGTTATGTTGGGGCGTTTGACCCAATTCGCAAACTATTTTCTCAAGCGCCCGTTGCACGCGAGCGTGGCTACACCGCCGGCACCTTTAGCTTCAACAGCGGCGACGGGCGCTGCCCGACCTGTGGTGGCACGGGCTTCGAGCATGTTGAGATGCAGTTTTTATCCGACATCTATATTCGCTGCCCAGATTGCGACGGCAAACGTTTTAGACCAGAGGTTCGTGAGGTAGAAATCGAGCATTTGGGCCGGCGTGCGTCGATCGATGCCGTACTCGACATGACAGTCTCTGAAGCACTTGAGTTTTTTAAAGGTCTGCGCGATGTGCAGCTAGGCTTGGCACCACTTGAAGATGTCGGGCTTGAGTACGTCAAGCTCGGCCAGCCTGTGCCGACGCTCTCGGGTGGCGAGGCGCAACGTTTAAAGCTGGCGGGCCACTTAGCCGAAGCCGCACGCAGCGGTATTTCAACCGCCAAACTGGCCAAAAAAGGCAGCTTATTTTTATTCGATGAACCGACCACCGGTCTGCATTTTGACGATGTAGCGCGCTTGATGCGTGCCTTCAGAAAATTACTCGGTGCTGGCCACACACTGCTAATCATTGAACACAATCTTGATGTAATTCGTGCAGCGGATTGGGTCATTGATTTAGGACCAGAAGGCGGCGATGCTGGCGGTGAGTTGATTGTCTCTGGTAGCCCTGAAACGGTCATGGCACACCCAACTTCGCACACCGGTGCAGCGTTGCGCGAGTACGCAGTTGCCATGACACCTGACGCGATTGGCGCGTCAGTGCTCGACGTTCAAGCAACCGACGATCCTCGGCACGCTGCCCGCGCGCTACGCGAACCATTCACTACCGTCCATCTTGACGAGGCAGCTGCGCTCAAAGCCTTGTCCCCTAGCGGGACGCTTGCCGAACAGACTGATGCAACGTCATTGAATGCGTCCACCCTAACGAGTCGCTCTTCAGGCCGATCACTACAAACCGTCTTAAAAGAAAAACGCCGCGCAGCGAACAGCATTGATATCCTGCACGCGCGAGAACACAATCTTAAAAATATCAGCGTCAGTATCCCGCACGATAAATTCACCGTGATTACAGGGGTATCGGGCTCGGGCAAATCAACGCTGGCCTTTGATATCTTGTTTAACGAAGGTCAGCGCCGTTATCTTGAATCGCTCAACGCCTACGCCCGCGCAATTGTGCAGCCTGCAGGCAAACCCGATGTCGATGCTATTTTTGGTATCCCACCTACGGTGGCAATCGAGCAGCGCACCAGCCGCGGCGGTCGAAAATCGACCGTTGCCACGATGACTGAAATTCACCATTTCTTGCGTCTGTTGTACATGAAGCTGGGCACGCAAATGTGCCCGCAATGTCAGGTCAGCGTTGAACCACAAAGTGCCGATCAAATCGTCGCTCGGATCATGCGCGACCATAAGGGGCAGCGCATCGGATTGCTGGCGCCTTTAGTCACGGCTCGAAAAGGTTACTACACGGATCTTGCGAAATGGGCTGCCGGTAAGGGCTACACCCATCTGCGAGTCGATGATGAATTCATCGGTACCGCAAAGTGGCCGCGCTTAGATCGCTTTAAAGAGCACACCATTGAGTTACCCGTGGCTGACTTGGTTGTCGGTACCGACAACGAAGCACAACTGCGTGAAGGTGTTCGCAGCGCGCTCGAACACGGTCAAGGCGTCATGAGCCTGGTAACGTCGCTCGACAGGCTGCACGCAGATATGTCGGCCAAACTTGATCAAACGCATTTCTCAGTTAAGCGTGCATGTCCAAGCTGTGGCACAAGTTTCCCAGAACCCGACCCACGCATGTTTTCATACAACTCAAAACACGGTTGGTGCCACGGCTGTTTTGGCACAGGCTTAAAGTTACAAGGGTTTGACGAAGAACAAACAGGCGAGGAAACCGCCTGGAACGCCTGGTACGAAGGTGAAACGACCACCTGCACCAGTTGTCATGGTGCCCGCTTAAATCCGATTTCGCGAGCAGTGTTGTGGCGCGATAAATCGATTGCCGAGCTTGCAGGACTAGCGGTGTCAGACGCCCACACGTTTTTTACCGCCTTGGTCTTGCGTGGACGCGATGCAGAGATTGCGCGTGACATCTTGTCTGAGATTCGTGGTCGTCTGCAATTTATGCAAGAAGTGGGGCTAGGCTACCTAGCGCTCGATCGCGCCGCACCCACGCTGTCTGGCGGCGAAGCGCAGCGCATCCGTCTGGCCGCGCAACTGGGTTCCAACATGCAAGGCGTTTGCTATGTGCTTGATGAACCCACGATTGGTTTACATCCGCGCGACAATCGCATCTTGCTAGGGGCTTTATCGCGTTTAGAAAAGAACGGCAACACCTTAGTCGTGGTTGAGCACGACGACGACACCATTCGCCGCGCAGAACACATCATTGACATTGGCCCAGGCGCAGGGATTCGCGGCGGACGTGTCGTGGCCCAAGGCACATTACAAGACCTGATGGATGCACCAGAATCCACCACCGGACATTGCCTGAGGCACCCCTTGGCACATCCTCTGCAGCCGCGCAGACCGGTGGCAAAAGATACGCCGATGATCACGGTCAAGGGCGCAAAGCTTCATAACTTGCGTCACCTGACGGCACACTTTCCGATCGGGCGCCTCAGCGTGGTCACCGGTGTATCAGGCTCAGGCAAATCAACGTTAGCCCGTGAAGTGTTGCTCGACAATTTAGGCGCGGCAGTTTCGCTACGCGCCGATCCTCAATGGCACGGCTGTGAAAGTATCGAGGGCTGGAAAGCGATCGATCGCGTACTTGAAGTCGATCAAACACCGATTGGCAAAACGCCACGCTCGTGCCCCGCCACCTACATCGGCTTTTGGGATGATGTACGAAAGCAATTCGCTGACACCCAAGAGGCGCGGATTCGCGGCTGGGGTGCAGGACGCTTTTCGTTCAACACGGGAGATGGTCGCTGCCCGTTGTGCGAAGGGCAAGGCATGCGTACCCTTGAGATGAGCTTTTTGCCAGACATTAAGGTGCCCTGCGATGCGTGCAGTGGTGCACGCTTTAACACCGACACCTTAGGCGTACGTATGCGCGACAAACACGCTGGCGCGGTGCTGTCGCTTGAGGTCGATGATGCGATTGGCTACTTTGCTGCGCATCCAAAAATTCGACACCCCTTGCAACTGATGCAAGATGTAGGATTGGGCTATATCACGCTCGGGCAGCCCTCACCCACACTGTCGGGTGGTGAAGCGCAGCGGATCAAGTTAGTCACCGAACTTGCAAAAGCCCGGATGACAGAAGGCGTGATCACCACCGGTCGCGCCTCGCGCCTGCCGCATACACTTTACGTACTAGATGAACCAACCGTTGGCTTATCCATGGCAGACGTCGAGAAGCTGATACGAGTGTTGCATCGACTCGTTGAAGCCGGCAACACCGTGGTGGTAATCGAACATAATCTTGACATCATTGCTGAGGCAGACTGGTTGCTAGACTTAGGTCCAGAAGGCGGTACCGGTGGCGGTAAGCTGGTGATCGAGGGCACGCCCGAGCAAGTGATGGAAGTGCGTGCAAAATCGCACACGGGTGAAGTGCTTCATGAGTTTATGCATCGTGTTTAATTGGCTTGCGCCACGACTGCGCGTGACAACCAACAGCAGATTCGTGCGCTTTGTCGCAAGGCGACCAGCGTGACGCTATGCCGTTTTGAAGATCGACTGGCGGGCGAAGCGAAGGTCTTGTCTGGGTTGCGCCAACGCATCACCGCACGCAGCTCGGTCGAACTGCCTGCTGCCTTTGCAGCCATTCAGGCCGCACAAAGCGCCGGACACTGGATCGCCCTGATGCTCGACTACGAGCTCGGCGAGTGGTTTGAGCCAACGCTGCAATCAACCGCACGCGCTGCACAGGCTGAGCTGCCAACACCGACTGGCGCTGCGCAGACTCAACTCAAGCCGCGTAGCCGTTTAACCGCACTCGTCTTTGATTCAGCCACGATTGAAAAGCCTTGGAGTCTCAGTTGTATCGAGAAGACTAAGGCTGAGGCTGAGGCTGAGACTGAGACTGGAATTGAGGCCGCGACCGAGAATGAGACTGAGGCGGAGACCGCCGCAACAACACCGGCCTCAATTACCTCAGTCACGGCAAGCCTGTCGCAAACCGATTACTTTGACAGAATTCAAAAAATCAAAGAATGGATCGCACAAGGTGAGGTCTATCAAATCAATAGCACCTTTGCCCTAAACGTAGCCACGCAAGGCTCTGCACAACAGCTGTATCGCCAGCTCGCCAATCAACACCCTAGCGCACATGCCGCGTTTATCGAAGATGATGAGCAAACAGTTTTATCGTTTTCACCAGAGTTATTCTTACAACGTCGCGGTACAACGTTAATCACTCGCCCAATGAAAGGGACGGCACCCCGCTCAAACGACCCACTCGAAGATCAACGGCTTGGCGAGCGTCTACAAGCGAGCGAAAAAGACCGCGCTGAAAATCTGATGATCGTCGATCTGTTGCGCAATGATCTTGGTCGTATCGCCTTACCCGGTAGCGTCGTTGCAGAGCCTTTGTTTTCGCTTGAGGCGTATCCCTCGGTCTGGACGATGACCTCGACCATTCAAGCCACGATTGCACCCGAGACCTCACTTGAACAGATCTTGCGGGCACTATTTCCGTGTGGCTCGATCACTGGTGCACCTAAAATCGCAGCGATGAAACGTATTCAACAAACCGAAACGCAAGCACGTGGTTTGTATTGTGGCAGCCTTGGCTGGCTGGCGCCCGATGGCGATTTCTCACTGAATGTCGCCATTCGCACGTTGCTACTCAAGCAAGACGGCAGCGGTTCGTATCACGTGGGCGGCGGGATCGTGCACGACTCGGTGGCCGAGCTTGAGTGGGACGAATGCCACTGGAAAGCACGAATCGTTATTGACAGACCCGAACTTAGCCAGCCTCAGCCGCCTCCAAACCTTGAGTCGCCTAGATCTGAGTAACATAGGTCTTTTCTTGAAAGTCGATCACGCCGCAATCGCATTAAATATGACAACGAATGCCCACCGCTTTGAATTAATTGAAACCATGCGCGCCGATTCGCAAGGTCAGATCCCACTACTTTTTGGGCATTTGCAACGCCTGCAAGCCTCTGCACTCGGTTTGGGATTTAACTGGCCTGGCCGCGTCGCCGTTGAACAAGCGATTCAAACCGCGCTATTGAACAGGGCAACGTCAACTGAGAGCGCGCGGGTGCGCCTCTTAATGACGCCCAACGGTGAGCTTCACATCACGACCGCGCCGTTGCCTGCGCTACAAACACGCCCTTTGGTGGCGCTGGCATCACTCACGCTTGATAGCCATGAAGCACTACTTCAACACAAAACCACCCATCGCCCTTGGTACGACCCAACGGCAGAGTGGCTCGGTACGCATCAGGATTTTTTTGATTTAATTTTTTTAAACGAACGCGGCGAGTTATGCGAGGGTAGTCGCTCAAATATTTATCTTAAGCAAGAAAATGACTGGGTGACGCCGCCCTTAGCCTGCGGCTTACTGGGCGGTGTCATGCGAGAGCATTTGTTAAGAACGCATCAAGTACGAGAAACCGTACTGACGCGCGCCGATTTTGAACAACCGGCAGCTAGCCTCAGGCTATCGAACGGGCTGCGCGGTTGGTTTGAGGTGCAGCGCGCAGATTTACTCTTTCCAGGGCGCGACCTTCCATAACTGAAGCAAATCTTTTTCAGTTGAGATCAATTCTTTTTCGTAAGCCGCTGGAGCCAGGTAGCGCACAGGGGCAAACAGCAAGGCAGCTTGTTTTAAATAGCCTGGATCGGCAGCGGCTTGACCAACAGCCTTGACCAGTTTTTCACGAACGTCAGCGGGTAATCCTTTCGGTGCCGCCAGCCCGCGCAGCGACGCGCTTTCCATCTGAAACCCCTGCTCTGCAAACGTGGGGGTACCAGGCGCCAAGTTTGTGCGCTTAAGTGACATCTGACCCAACATACGCATTGGGGCGCCACCTTGCATGAATTGCAACGCTTCTCCGACGTTGATCGCCCCAACCACTAACTGCCCGGTCAGAATGCCGCTACGTACTTCGGCCGATCCTTTGTAAGGGATGTGCGTCAGTTTGACGCCTGCAGCGCGTTCAAAAAATAGCATCGCTAAATGATCATCAGAACCAACGCCTGTCGAGCCCACGGTCACTTTACCGGGATTCGCCTTCGCGTACGTCACGAGGTCTTTTAGGTCTTTCATGGGACTCGCGCTGTTCACGGTGAAAGCACCAGGATCGTCCACCAAATTACCGATCAGATCAAAACCCCTCCAGGTGTAGTTGGCCTGGCGCTCAATTGGAATCGAAATCAAATTGGGGGTATTCAAAAAGCCAATGGTGTAGCCGTCGGGTGTGGCCCTTGCGAGTTCTGTAAACCCGATCGCACCACCTGCCCCTGCCTTATTGCTCACGACAATTCGCGCATCGTTACCCAAGTATTTTTCAACATAGGGCGCGATCAATCGAGCGATTAAATCGGTGCCACCACCTGGCCCATAGGCTACGAGCATGGTGATGGGCTTCTCGGGGTAGCCTGCCGCGCTTGCCGTTGCAGACATGCCTAACAACAACACCCCAGAGAATAAAGCCCGCTGAACAAAGTTCTTCAAAAAAATTTTCATCGTAAAGTTCCCGTGTTAAGTAAAGTTTCAGTACTAACCAAACATCTTCTTGTAGCGTTCAAGAAACACTGGCCAAACTTCAGGGTTGGCCATGCGAGGTGCGCGCTGTCCTTTCAACATACCCTCAATTTGCTCAGCTGCCATCGAGGCCGCATTACGTCGCGCCTCGTGGGTCACACCCGCAATATGATAGGTTGCCGTCACGTTGGGCAAAGAGAGCAAAGGGTTATCTTGTGCCGGAGGTTCAACCGACCACACATCCAGCCCTGCGCCCGACAAGTGGCCGTCACGTAAGGCCTCGTATAACGCCTTTTCGTCATGGATACCGCCACGCGCTGTTGACATAAACACAGCACCTTTTTTCATAGCGCGGTATTGCTCGGCACCAAAATAGTTCAGCGTTTCTGGCGAACGTGGGCAATGCACGGTGATCACATCTGCTTGCGTCAACAGTTCATTGAACGTCACAGACTTTGCGCCACGCGCCTGAATCTCTTCATCTGATAAAAAGGGATCGTGACCGATAATGTTCATCCCAAACGCCTTGGCCAACTGAGCCACGCGTCGGCCAATATTGCCCAGCCCAACGATACCAAGTGTCAAGCCACGAATCTCGTTACCCATTAAATCTTCACGCGTGGTGTACGCGTTGGCACGCATGATGCGATCACACGCCGTGATACGGTGTTTAACCGACAACAACAAACCCATCGCATGTTCAGCAACCGAGTCGGCATTGCAACTCGATTGATTCACAACCAACACGCCGTGGCGGTTACAGGCCGCGAGATCAATCGGATCGTAGCCCGCGCCCGAGGCCGAGGCGCACAACAAGTTCGGGCTCTTTTTAATCAAGTCGTCATTCACCCACCACTGAGGCGGCACCTCGTCGCGCGCTGCACAGATGTGATACACGTTAGTATTTTTAAATACCTCGAGCGTTTTCTTCTCATCATCCGAATAGCGACAAACGGTGAGATCAATATCAGCGACGCCTTTCAGATGCTGATCGAATACAGGGTTTATCCAGAAATCAAAACGTACGACTTGCTTTTTCATGTTGTCTCTCAAAATAATTCTTGAATTTTTGTGATTGCCTTCAACCCGCCACATTCAACCTGTTGCCTACGGCAACGAGCACTTTTGAGGAAGGGAGCCCTCCCGACCTAAGTCGAGCAGGGCCTCAAATCGAGTTATTTCAAAACACCCTTGGCACGTAAAGCCTGGTCTACCCAAGAGCGATCGAGGGTACCTTTTGCAATTTGCGCAAGAATATTTTTTTCTTTTTTCTCAACCGCCTCAACCAGCTTGGCCAACGCATCGGCACCTTCAGGGCGAATCGCAAACAGGCCGTCATCGTCGCCCACAATGATGTCGCCGGGGTGCACGACCATGCCGTCGATCGACACTGTCACGTTGATTTCACCTGGGCCTTCTTTGTAGGGGCCACGATGCGACACTGAACGTGCGAACACTGGAAATTTATTTTTACTAATACTATCGACATCGCGGATCGGACCGTCAATCACCATGCCTGCGATCTTTCGACTCGCGGCCAGTGTCGACATGATTTCACCGATGATGGCGTTGCGCTGCGGGCCACCCGCATCCACCACAATCACGTCACCAGGCGCAGCCATATCAATCGCTTTGTGCACCATCAGGTTGTCACCAGGTGCGGTTTTGACTGTAAAGGCACGGCCCAAGATTTTTCCGCCCTTATGAAAGGGGCGTAAATCAACGGTGCCGTTTGTGCGGCTCATCACATCGCTGATGTTGGCCACAGCAAGCTTTGCAAACCGCTTAAGTGTCGCATCGCTGACTGTATGTTTGTGGGTGTGAATCGCGAATCCGAGTTGTGACATGTCTGCTCCGGTGTGGTCTGTTGAATATATAAAATTTTGAAAGTCTAAAAGTCTAAAAAAAGAACGTTCTAACGCGCCGCACGCCCAACATACAGCAACGACTCCGGCGTCAACTCACTGAGTTGATTAATGCCCATCATCGCCATATTACGCATGACCTCTTGTTGCAGCAGTGAAATCCCATGGGCAACTCCCTCTGGCCCACCGACCGCCGCCGCATAATTAAAGGGCCGCCCTAAAAACACACTGCGAGCACCCAAGGCCAAGGCCTTCATCATGTCGCCGCCGCGCCGCACGCCGCTATCAAGCATGACCGGGCCATCTTTGAATTGCTCAACAATCTGTGGCAATACACGCAATGGGGCGACTGCCCCATCCAATTGCCGGCCACCATGGTTTGAGACGATCACAGCGTCCATGCCGTACTGCCGGGCAAGCGCAGCATCAGCAGGGTGCAATATCCCTTTAATGACTAAGGGGCCTTTCCAGCGCTTACGAATGTCGCGCACATGATCCCAACTTAATTGCCCGCGCGCTGAGAAATCGCGCGCCACATTTGCTGAAATAATGGGCGCACCGCGGGTCGCAAAAGAGTTTTCAAAGTGCGGCATGCCGTGATGCCACAGTGTTTTGAGCAGCGTGCCAAACAACCACCGCGGGTGGGTGACACCCTGCCAAGCCAAGCGCAGATTGGGTTGCAAGGGCGTTGAGAAGCCGGTGCGAACATTATTCTCGCGATTCGATGAAGCTGGTGTGTCTACCGTTATCACGAGAGTTTTGAAACCGGCGGCGTCAACCCGATCGATCAAAGGTGAGATATCTTCGGTCTTGCCATGCAAATACGCCTGAAACCATGCCTCGGGAGCACGCTCGATGAGCTCTTCCATTTTGATCAATGATGAGCCGCTCATGATCATCGGGATATTGGCTTGCTTGGCCGCCTCGGCCAAGACAATGTCTCCGCGGTACGCCGACATCGCGGTGATCCCCATCGGCGCCATGCCAAACGGAGCGCTGTAGGTCTTGCCAAAAATTTCAACCTGCTGATTGCGATTTGAAACATCGACCAGCGTGCGTGGAATAAATTCGTACTCGGTGAAAACATCTCGGTTGTCCTGCAACGAATGACAATCTTCGCAGGCTCCTGATACATAGCCAAAAATCGGACGCGGCAAGCGCTTTTCAGCCTCGCGTTCAAAGTCTGCCATGGATAAAATTTTTGCTAAGGCTTTACTTTGCGTCATGTTGTTGTCGTGTTCGGTTGTTGTTATTGGTTTTCGTCTTACGTACTACGTTTTGATTCGTCGCTATGTGTGAATGCTTCGCTTGTGTTCTTGATGATCCATTTTCGTTCACGATTGTTAAAGAGCCGCCACGACCTTTGCAGACAAGATAGTATTCACTGCTTCTGCTGCGGCTGCAAATCCCATTGCTGCTGTGACAGTAACCGTTGAACCATACCCAGCGCAAGACAGCCCTTGCAAGGCCTCGCCCTCTGACTGTTGCTGCCACACTTCGGGTAACCGGGTGGGCTGGTCAACCCACAGCACTCGAACCCCCATTTTAGGCACCCGCTTAAGCGCTTTGCCAGCAGCGTTGGACGCACGCGCAAAACGATGGTCGCGCCTTAAGGTATTGCGCACTCGGGCCAATAAGGCGTCATGCGTGGCTTGGGCAAGGTCGCCTACCTGCAAAGCCAATGAATTGGTTTTTCCGCCAGCCCCACCGCACATGATTAAGGCTTGCTGACGCGCTCGCGACTGCAGCACCATCGCGATCTTGGCTGCAACTTGATCGGTGCAGTCAAGTACAACACTTAACTCAGCCGGCAGAATTTGCTGCACGTTGTCGGGAGTTAAAAAATCATCTACAAGTGTCAATCGACAGTCGGGATGAATGCTATGAATTCTTTGGGCCATCGCCGCAATCTTTGATTGGCCCAAGGTCTCAGTCAACGCATGCACCTGGCGGTTGATATTGGATTCAGCGACATGATCAAGATCGATCAGGGTAAGCGCGCCCACGCCGCTGCGCGCAAGCGCCTCTGCAGCCCATGACCCCACACCCCCAATCCCGACCACGGCAACATGCGCGTGTTGCAGTGCAGCGCCAGACTGCGAACCGTAAAGTCGCTCAAGCCCACCAAAGCGGCGCTCTGCATCAGAAGTGTGGCTCAATTGCTCTGTTACGAGATCTTTTTGCATGATCTACCCAAAAAACCGCACGGCGCGCTCGACAAGAGCGCGCGAGAGGAACACAATTTACCCTTAATACTGTGAGCATGCCGCCGCCCCTACCTTCGCCCCAACCTCTACCGTCTGCTTTGGCCAGCGCGGGGGTTCTGTGTCTGTTGATCATGCTAGTACACATTGCGATTTCGGGCGGCAGAGTTGCCGTTACCTTGACCGCACTCGAGCTCGGGCGCTCGACTTTTGAGGTCGGCGTACTCATCGCGGTATTTGCGCTTTTACCAATGCTCTGCTCGGTCCAGGCCGGCCGCTTAATAGATGCCATCGGGCCTTTCAAGCCCATGCGGGCGAGTGCGATCATGGTCATCATGGGGGCCTTATTGCCCTTCGCCTGGCAAAGTCTACCGTCTCTGATGATTGCGGCGGTCTTGATTGGTTCAGGTCATATGACCTTTCAAATCGCAGTGCAGCGCCAGATGGGTCAAAGCACCGGCGAAGAACGCCTGCGCAATTTTTCATGGCTTTCGTTAGCAATGGCCACCTCGGGGCTCGTCGGCCCGCTCGTCGCCGGCATCTCGATTGACCATCTGGGGCACCGCAGCGTCTTCGCCTTGTTGGCCCTCTCGCCGATCCTGTGTTTTGTGGGTGTCTTGCGCATGAAGCGCTATCTAGTCACCTCTCATATCAAAGCGCCCCCAAGCGAAGTCAAGCGCAGCGTCACCGACCTGTTTGCCAGCAAAGAGCTACGCAGAGTGTTTATTGCGAACATGCTGCTTTCAAGTGCCTGGGATACGCACGGCTTTGTGGTTCCAATTTTTGGCGTCAATGCGGGTTTGTCGGCCACCACCATTGGGCTTATTTTGGCGGCTTTTGCCTGTGCCACAATCGTCATCCGCATCGTGCTGCCCTGGATTCAACGCCATGTTCGCCCGTGGCAACTGATTCACGCGGCCTTGATCGCCTCGGGCATCAACTTTTTGCTCTACCCGTTCTTATCGCAAGTTTGGATTTTGATGTCGATGTCTTTTGTGCTTGGGCTAGCGTTAGGCTCGACGCAACCCGGAATTTTGGCTCTGTTGCAGCACCATGCTCCGCCCGGTCGTGCAGGCGAAGCATTTGGTTTGCGCATGGCTTTGATTAACGGCTGCCAAGTGACGCTGCCACTGGCCTTTGGCGCTCTGGGTGCCGTCATGGGTGGAGTCATGCCGTTGTTTTGGATCACCGCCGCGGCGCTCGGCGCGGGTCGCTGGTTCACCCGCGATGCCGAACTCGCAAACCGACCCACGACCGATTCGCACCCACCCACCACACCACCGCCCAAGTAACGCCTATGCCTCTCACTTATCCGGCCCCTCCACCCGCAAATACCTTTCTGCGCTGGACTGAACAAGAGCGACTGACCTCGCTTGAGACTGCATTGAAAGACTGGCAAGAAGGGCAGGATCTCTGGATTTTTGGCTACGGTTCGCTGATTTGGCGACCCGAGTTTGAGTTTATCGAGCAGCGCCCGGCGACGCTCGACGGCTATCACCGCTCGTTGTGCCTGTGGTCACGCATCAATCGAGGCACTCCTGAGATTCCCGGCCTCGTCTTTGGGTTAGAACAGACCGGCACCTGCCAGGGCATGGTGTTCAAGATCTCTAGTCAAAACGTTCAACAGACCTTTGACGCCGTCTGGAAACGCGAAATGGGCACTGGCGCCTATTTGCCAAGCTGGCTCACCTGTGCGACCGCTCAGGGCGCTGTGACGGCGATGGCTTTTGTGATCGATCGACGTGGCCCTGCCTACGTCGCACAACCCCCTGAGGGTGACTTAGTTGAAATTATCTGTCGAGCGCACGGTACCTATGGGTCGTGCTTTGATTATGTGACTCAAACTGCCGTGTCTCTGAAAGCGGCAGGGATTTGCGATGAACATCTCGCCACCTTGACCGAGCGTCTGCTGCACTGGCGGCAAGACAACATTCAAAGCGAGTCGCCCCAACAACGACCACAACCATCCCCATAGCCGGACCAACGGCCATCGCCTCAGTCGCGTCAACCGCAACAGTGTCATCAGAAACAGCCAGTAATCGCCAGCAATCCCCTTGGCAAGATGAACGTTACCCACGGTACACTGTGAGATGGCAACCGTCGCGCTCCTAAACCGGTTTTGATTTACCCCACCTGGATTCATCATGTCGATCGCAGATCTGCGGCAAAGCTACGAAAAAGGGATCCTGCTTGAGCAGGACGCCAAAGCCTCTCCGTTTGAGCAGTTCGGCCTTTGGTTCGAGCAAGCGCTCGAGCAAAACGTCCCTGAACCCACCACGATGACCTTGGCCACAGCCGACGCGCAAGGGCGACCCTCAGCGAGAATCGTTCTGCTCAAGGGTTTTGACGAAGCGGGCTTCGTGTTCTATACCAACTACAACTCGCGCAAGGGCCAGGATTTGGCTGTGCAGCCCTGGGCTAGTCTGAATTTTTTTTGGCAGCCGCTTGAGCGTCAGGTTCGCATAAACGGGCTGATCGACAAGGTGTCTGCACAAGAGTCTGACGAGTATTTTCACAGCCGCCCACTCGGTTCGCGTTTGGGCGCCTGGGTATCTGCGCAAAGCCAACCCACAACACTTGCTGCACTCGAGGCCAATACCGCGACCGTACAACAAAAATATGGCGATCAACCACCTCGCCCTCCCCACTGGGGCGGCTATCGTTTAGCGCCTGAGTATTTTGAATTTTGGCAGGGGCGCCCTTCACGCTTGCACGACCGCCTTACCTATCAACGCTCTGGCACCAGCTGGGCACTCGAACGTATCTCTCCATAACATGACAGCCTCTGCACCAACTTTTGATTCTGCCTTTTTTCGGGCGACCCTCGGCCGCTTTCCGACCGGCGTAGCTGTCATCACCGCAAGCCTTCCAGGCCAAGCGCCTGTTGGGCTGACTGTCAGTTCGTTTAACTCAGTGTCCCTCGAGCCGCCACTCGTACTTTTTAGTTTGTCGCGCGGCTCGTCATCCATGGCGACCATGCAAGACTGCCATCGCTATGTGATCCATGTCATGAGTCACGAGCAGCTTGGGGTCTCTCATCGCTTTACCCGAGGCACTCCGGCAGAACGGTTTGCCAGTATGCCACTCGTCAAAGCGCCAGGCGGCTCACCTCGCCTTGACCTGCCCTGTGCCGCCTGGTTTGAATGCTTCAACCGCAATCGCTACGACGAAGGCGATCACATTATTTTTATTGGCGAAGTCGAACACTGCGAGCGCTCAGAGGCCTTACCTTTGGTGTACCACGCGGGTGGTTACGACCTCACTCCAAACCTTCAAAAATAAACCGAAGTCATGAGCGCAGATATTGATTGCATAGTGGTCGGTGCGGGTGTGGTCGGTTTGGCCATCGCCCGAGCGCTCGCCCAAAGCGGGCGAGAAGTGATGGTGGTTGAAGCGGCCGAAGGTATTGGCACCGGCACCAGCGCACGTAACTCAGAGGTGATTCACGCGGGTATTTATTACCCCGCTGGCAGCCTCAAAGCACGTTTGTGCGTTGAAGGTCGCCACCTTCTGTACGCCTACTGCGCTGAACATGGTGTGAAGCATAAGCGCTTGGGCAAACTGATCGTCGCCACTAGCGAGGACGAGATTCCGACACTCACTGATATCCTAAAAAAAGCGCATGTCAACGGCGTGACGGATATGGAGCTCTTATCAGCGACACAAGCGCAGGCACTCGAACCTGCTCTGTTCTGTACAGCGGCGTTGTTTTCGCCTTCGACTGGGATCATCGACAGCCATGGGTTGATGCTGGCCTATCAAGGCGATGCCGAAAACGCTGGAGCGCAGTGCGTGTTTCACACCCCACTTTTATCGGGCAGTGTGCGCAGCGATGGTGGGTTTGATTTGCAGTTTGGCGGGGCCGAGGCTATGGCGCTCTCGTGCAACGTGCTGATCAACGCCTCAGGCCTGCACGCGCCCACGTTGGCACGCAAAATCAAAGGGATACCAGCCTCGTCGATCCCAACAGAATACCTATGCAAAGGCAGCTACTTTAGTCTGCAAGGTCGCGCACCTTTCAATCATCTGATTTACCCGACTCCGCACCATGCAGGCTTGGGCGTGCACCTCACGCTCGACCTTGGGGGGCAAGCAAAATTTGGCCCTGACGTGCAATGGATCGCTCAAGTGGATTACACGGTCGACCCAGCGCGTTGCGAAGGTTTTTACGAAGCAGTGCGCACCTATTGGCCGGGCATGAAAGACGGCACCTTGTCGCCAAGCTACTCTGGCATTCGTCCCAAGATTTCTGGGCCGCACGAACCCGCAGCAGATTTCATGATTGCTGGGCCCGCAACGCATGGGGTACCGGGCCTTGTGAATTTATTTGGTATCGAATCACCGGGCTTGACCTCTAGCCTGGCTATCGCAAAAGAGACCCTTGTATGCCTATCCATGACTTCAGCCGGATCTTAGGCTGCCCTGACCACCCTGGCATCATTTATCACGTCAGCGGTCTGCTCCTTAAGCCTCAAGGCAACATTTTTCGCTCATGCTAAATCACACTCTCGCAGCAGAGCATCCTGTTCCAGACGCGCACGGGATTAATTTATTTCACGCAGACGCCGCACGTGACCTTTTGGCTTGTTATCTGCCAAAAGATTTGCATCAACATTTGCTGCCGCACTTACAGCGACTTGGTGCCTTAGCCGGCTCTTTGCTCGACGATCTGGCTGGCGCGGCAGACAAACATCCCCCAACGCTTTCAGTGCGCACGCGTGCGGGCATTGACGCCTCGCAGGTCAACAAACACCCAGCTTACATCGAGCTTGAGCGTTACGCGTACAGCGAATTCGGCTTAGCCGCAATGTCGCACCGAGGTGGCGTGTTGAACTGGCCCACAGCCATGCCACCGGCTGCCAAATACGCGCTCACGTATTTATTTGTGCAAGCGGAGTTTGGTTTATGCTGCCCCGTCAGCATGACTGACTCGTTGGCTCGCACTCTGCGTAAATTTGGCGACCCTGCGCTCGTCGAAAAAGTTTTGCCAATGGTCACGACCCAAGACTTTGATGCCTTGCATCAGGGCGCCATGTTTATGACTGAACAAGGTGCTGGCTCAGACGTGAGCGCCACCGCCACGCAAGCGACTCTAACAGCCGACGGCAACTGGTCCCTCACGGGCGATAAGTGGTTTTGTTCGAACCCTGATGCTGGGTTTGCAATGGTGCTTGCACGCTCTGAAAACGTCGCTGGGCTCAAAGGCGTATCGCTGTTTTTACTGCCGCGTACGCTTGCCGATGGCACCCACAACCATTATCGGATTTTGCGTTTAAAAGATAAGTTGGGCACTCGCTCGATGGCGAGCGGTGAGATCCGGCTTGAAGGGGCGTTTGCGTGGCTAGTGGGCGAGCGCGGTCAAGGCTTTCAACACATGGCCGACATGATCAATAACTCGCGCCTGTCAAACGGTGTACGTGCCGCGGGTTTGATGCGACGCGCACTAACCGAAGCACTTTATATTGCCAAGCATCGTCAGGCTTTTGGTAAACGCCTGATCGACATGCCCTTGATGCAACGCCAGCTCAGCAAAATGGCTCTGGCCACTGAGCAAGCGCGCACCATGGTGTACCAAACAGCGCAAGCACTGGCCGCAGCAGATCAAGACTCGAGCAAACGCCCCTTGATGCGCATCATGACGCCTTTAATCAAATTTCGGGCCTGTCGCGATGCACGCAAAGTTGCAGGCGATGCGATGGAAGTCCGCGGGGGTTGCGGCTATATCGAAGAATGGAGCGACCCGCGGATCTTACGCGACGCCCACCTCGGCTCAATTTGGGAAGGCACCAGCAACATTGTCGCGCTCGATGTCATTCGGGCCATTCAACGTGAGGCGTCACTGCCCGCGTTACGCGAACATGTTCAAGCGCTCTTGGCCCAGGGCACACCAGTCAGCCAAGCGCTTGCAGTGCTGCAAGCCGAACGCATCGACCAAGCTTTCGCATACGCGGCCACAGTCGCCAACGAAAATCGCTCTGAACAGGCTCGTCAAGCCGCCACGGGGCTCTATCACGTGGTCACCATGGCCGCCATGCGCTGGGAGGCCAAGCAGGCCAACATGCCCATGCGCAGCCATTTGGCAGACCTCATCCTCAAGCATCGTTTAGCCGCTCGGGATCCCCTTCAAAGCGACAACTTGACTGACGCCGCGTTGTGCGTTTGGCTCTCTCAGACGGTCTAAAATCCCCTCCGACACGATATGATGTCGGATTACCTCACTTCGCCCCATCACCAGAGCAAAAATCATGAGCCAAGCCCCTTCTGCCAGTTCCCCACGCACCGGTGGTCAACTTCTTGTTGGTCAGCTCGTCAGTCACGGCGTCAAACACGTGTTTTGCGTACCCGGCGAAAGCTTTCTGGCAGTACTCGATGCGTTGGTCGATGTCAGCATCGAAGTGACAGTGTGTCGTCAAGAAGGCGGCGCAGCCATGATGGCCGCAGCCCAAGGTCAATTAAATGGCGAGCCCGGCATTTGCATGGTGACACGCGGCCCAGGCGCCTCAAACGCCTTAGCCGGCATTCACATCGCTAAACAAGATTCGACCCCGCTGATCGTCTTTGTCGGTCAAATCGAGCGCGGCATGCGCGAACGCGAAGCCTTTCAAGAGATGGATTACCGTGCAGTCTTTGGCACCGCAGCCAAATGGGCAACCGAAATTGATGACCCAGCACGTATCCCAGAAATTCTTTCGCGCGCTTTTCATGTCGCTACCTCGGGGCGTCCAGGCCCAGTCGTGATCGCCTTACCCGAAGACATGTTGGTCGAACTTGCAACCGCGCCAGATGCCCCGCACTACGAAGCGGTAGATTCTGCCCCCACAAAAGGGCAAATGGCAGATTTGGCTGCACGCCTGGCCAAAGCTAAAGCACCGGTGGCGATTTTGGGTGGTACCCGCTGGAACGCTCAAGCCGTTAACGACTTTGTTGCCTTTGCTGAACGCTGCAAACTACCGGTCGCAGTATCCTTCAGACGCCAGATGCTGTTCCCGGCCAACCACCCCTGTTTTATCGGTGACGTCGGCATTGGCTTGAATCCGGCGTTGCTCAAACGAGTTGCCGAAGCTGACCTGGTGTTGTTAGTCGGCGGTCGCATGTCAGAGATGCCTAGCCAGGCCTACACCCTGTTTGATATCCCTGTGCCCAAACAAACGCTAGTGCACGTTCACCCAGATAGCGGCGAACTCGGCCGCGTCTACCGTGCGGCGCTGGCGATTAACGCCTCACCAATTTCGTTCGCCTCAGAGTTAGCGTTAGTTGCGACACCAGCCTCACAGCCTTGGGCTGCAGAGACTGCCACCATGCATCAAAGCTATCTGGCCTGGAGCGACCCTGCCCCGATCAAAACACCTGGCACCCTGCAAATGGGCGGCGTCATGGAGTATCTCGAGGCCAACTTACCCGCCGATGCCATTATGGCCAACGGCGCAGGTAACTTCGCCACCTGGCTGCATCGCTTTCACCGCTTCACTCAGTTCGCCACCCAAATCGCACCGACCTCGGGCTCGATGGGTTATGGCTTACCCGCCGCTGTCGGCGCCAAGCGTCTGTGGCCCGAAAGAACTGTGGTCTGCTTTGCAGGCGACGGCTGCTTCATGATGCACGGGCAAGAGTTTGCGACGGCTGTGCAATACAACTTACCGATTATTGTGTTGATCATCGATAACGGTATGTACGGCACCATCCGGATGCATCAAGAAAAACACTATCCAGGTCGCGTTTCGGCAACCAAACTGCAAAATCCTGATTTCGCTGCCTACGCGCGCGCCTTTGGTGGCCATGGCGAACGTGTCGAAACGACCGAACAGTTTGGCCCCGCTTACGAACGCGCGGTGGCGAGCAAGCAACCGGCAATCATTCATTGTCTGATTGATCCTGAAACCATTACGCCAACCACCACCATTTCAAAATTACGGGCGGCCGCACTCAAAAAATAATTTCACGGCGCACCCCAATCAACCCGGGGTGTTTCTCTAGACTTTCAAGAGACTCGGTCAGTCACGACTCTGCAAGCAGTTTGCGCCGAGGGGTATCTCAGATGCCCCTCTACAAATTGCTCAAAGGCACAGTAAGCACTTGTGTGTGGGTATTGCAAACAGCCTAGACCGAGCCTTGGTATCGTTCAATTATTACCTTTAGGAGCACGACATGGCCACTGAAGCCTCATTTAACTGGGAAGATCCCCTCTTGCTGGACAGCCAGCTTACTGACGAAGAGCGCATGGTGCGCGACGCAGCGCGTTCGTACTGCCAAGACAAACTGTTACCGCGTGTGGTCAATGCCTTTCGCAACGAACAAACTGACGTTGAGATTTTTCCTGAGATGGGTGAGCTTGGCCTGTTAGGCGCAACAATCCCCACTCAATACGGCGGCTCAGGCTTGAACTATGTCAGCTACGGGCTGATCGCACGCGAAGTCGAACGCGTTGACTCGGGCTATCGCTCGATGATGTCTGTGCAATCATCGCTTGTGATGTTACCGATCAACGAATTTGGAAGCGAAGAGCAAAAGCAAAAATATTTGCCCAAGCTTGCCCGCGGCGAGTGGATTGGTTGTTTCGGTCTGACAGAACCCGATCATGGCTCTGACCCAGCAGGCATGGAAACCCGCGCAGTAAAGACCGCCAACGGCTATACGGTGACCGGCAACAAAATGTGGATTTCGAACTCGCCGATTGCCGACGTATTCGTTGTTTGGGGCAAATGCGTAGGCGGTGACTACGACGGCCGCATTCGTGGCTTCATCCTTGAGAAAGGCATGAAAGGCCTGTCAGCACCAGCCATCCACGGCAAGGTCGGTTTGCGCGCCTCGATCACAGGCGAAATCGTCATGGACGGCGTTGAGATCGGCGACGAACAAATGTTGCCAGGCGTGTCGGGCTTGAAGGGCCCCTTTACCTGCTTGAACTCAGCGCGCTTTGGGATTGCCTGGGGTGCACTCGGTGCGGCAGAATTCTGCTGGCACATGGCGCGTCAGTACACGCTTGACCGCAAACAGTTTGGTCGCCCCTTGGCTGCCAACCAACTGATCCAGAAAAAACTGGCCGATATGCAAACCGAGATCACACTCGCCTTGCAAGGCTGCCTACGCTTAGGTCGCATGAAAGACGAAGGCACAGCCGCCGTTGAAATCACCTCGATCATGAAGCGCAACTCATGCGGCAAGTCGCTTGACATCGCCCGCATGGCGCGCGACATGCTGGGTGGCAACGGTATCTCGGATGAGTACGGTGTGGCCCGTCACTTGGTCAATCTTGAAGTCGTGAATACCTACGAAGGCACCCACGATGTGCACGCCCTGATTTTAGGTCGCGCGCAAACAGGGATTCAAGCGTTCTTCTAAGCCGGTTTCACTGCTCGTTCAAAAGCGGCGTGCGTCTTTCAAGGCGCACGCTGCTTTTTTTGATTCTTATAAATTAAATGCTGGTTCCATTAGTGCAATCTCTGCAGAGCTCAGTTTCAAACTACGCGCTTGCGATTTCCAGGTCTGTACAACCGACCTCACTTCAAGAATGATTCTTTGCGCCTGTGAGGCGTTGAGATCGTAGTAAGAAGCGGTACTCAGGACGAGCTCCAAATCAGGTCGGCTCGTCGCAGCATCCAGATTTAGTACGTGATCCGCCTTTGCTAAATTTGGATTGACGTCAAACGCTGGCGACAATCGCCAGTTTTTTCCGTCAAACAAAAAACCGTGATTACGCAAATGATCATCGCGGTTCGATACGCAGACGTTAAACACAACTCGACGAAATAACTGTTCAAGGTCATGCTTAAGCGTTGCTGGATTGCCTTTCGTTAACAGCAATCTTGCGAGATCGACATAACTACTACCCTCGCTGTCTTGTCGCCCTAACATGGTCATAGCCGAAGCGTAGAACAACCGACGACCCTGTAATCGATCAAAACGCTTCACGCAAAACGTATGGAAGTATTTGCCGAATTTAAAGACCTTGGCATCAGGCACTTCAATCTTGGCTTGCACGGCCAGCGTGTGTACCACGCCCTCCCATCCACCGATATCCATGTCGTCTTCGCGCGATGGAAACTTCGCAATCCACAACGATCCATCGTTCTGAGTGAAGTTTGCTTTCGGACGAGCGCCCCCAAGCGATGCGCCTGGCACTACGAGTACGCTGAGCCACCGACGTAAAGCGCTCAGGTTGTCGATACGTTTATGACTCAGTTCATCAGCAACGAGTTCGAGTTCAGCCAGTTGCGCTAGGGGTGGTGCAGACAGGCAGTGTTGACTGACAAACTGGTCATGCGAAGCTGGCCGCAAGCGCAAGGCCCCTTGACGTGTTAGGTCTTGCACGCCCGCCATGAAATCCCATTCATACAAATTTCGAGGCTTACGCTTTTCATCTTGCGCCTCAAGCATTTCTCTGCGTTTCATTAGCGTTTGCCCCCAACGATCGGGCGAACCATCAAAAAAACATCCAAAGTTGCCAGCATCTTTATTCGGAAAATAAACCCCTTGGCTCAAAGGTAAGTCTGGATCAATCGCAAAGCGACCAGAGTAGGTTAGCCAATCTTTAGAGTACTCAAAGCGCAACTGCCCATGATCATTCGAGATGGACCCGACCAGCATTGGCTTTGCGCAGAACTGTGCGTCCAGCCAGACTTCAAGTTGTTCGACGGGCATGTGGGGTTCTTCCGTGAGGCAAGTCAAGATCTTGCAAACTGCGACCGAGGCGATCTTCTTTAGCGATCAGACCCAAATCCTCTTCTAGTTGCAAGGTGGCCAGCACCCTCAAATACGTAACCATCAAGACAGAGGGATCGCCTCGCTCAACACGATAAAGCGTCATGCGCGAAATCGACGAGCGAGCCGCGACAGTTTCTGATGAAAACTTACGCCGCATTCGGGCAAGGCGCAACCGCTCACCAAGCTCAGTCAAGAGTCGTTCTTCGCTTGGATAAACAGGTTGTTTTTTACTAGGCATATCACATATTAGACAAAAATGATTTATTTGTCTAACTTGTGATACAAATTAAAGATCAAATGTTATCGTTGAATTCATCATCGTTGGATAGAAGCTTGATAGTTGAGCTCCACTGCGATCTTTGGACGACACCGTGATCACTGAGTCCGACCTTGATCGTCGGACACTCTAGCAGTCGCCTGAAATACGCGATGCTCAGCTAAAACCAGCAGCAGCTCGGCCAAGCCGGTCTTGAACCCCCGCCCACTCAAGCCCTGTCGGGGGCGTTTGCCAAAGCAACTGGCTGTACCCCTGCTGGTCTAGCGCGCGCAGGGTGGCATACAGCACGCGACTATAGGCTGCAGGGTCGTTGGGTAGAGTGATCCAATCAAGCCTCTCGTTCGAAGCAGGCGCAATACGCTGAGCCGTATGCACTACGACAGCAATACGCTGCTCTGGTGCGAGTTTGGCAGTTTGGGTCGCCAGCACACTTTCCAACTCGGACGCACGCACCAAGCGCAGCGGCGTCTGCGGCGCGTAATGAGACTTTAAAGCACCCGAAACGCGCGGTGCTTGGGCATCGGGTGCTGCGATCTCTTGATTTAACACTTCGGCAAGCTGGGCGGCGGTAATGTGCCCGGGGCGCAACAGCACCGGCCCCACGCCTTGGTCGAGTCGCGATAAATCGACGATAGTAGATTCGATACCAACGTCGCTCGCTCCCCCTTCAAGCACCGGCATGCCTTGGGCAACCGGTTCAGGAAACTCGTGTCGCACATGGGCGGCTGTGGTCGGTGACACCTGACCAAATTTGTTGGCCGATGGGCCAGCAACGCCGCCTTGACCTGACGCACGCGTCGCAGCAAACCCACGCAACAAAGCTTGGGCCACTGGGTGCGAAGGGCAGCGCAAACCAATGCTGTCTTGCCCGCCACTGACAACTGAAGAGATGTGTGCAGCGCGCTTCAAAATCAGCGTGAGTGGGCCGGGCCAAAACGCATCAATTAACAACTGCGCCTCAGGCGGTACGGTGGCCGCCCAATACAACAAATCAGCCTCTGGGGTGACGTGCACGATGACGGGGTGATTAGAGGGCCTGCCTTTTGCCTGATAGATGCGTTCAACCGCTAACGCACTTTCAGCATCCGCCCCCAGACCGTAAACCGTTTCTGTTGGAAAGGCAACCAAGCCTTGCTGCGCCAAGACCTCGATCGCGAGAGCAATCTCGGCTGCACTTGCACTTGCACTTGCATTGGCACTTGCTCTTGCGCTTGTGTCTGTGCTCGCGCTTACACCTGCACTTGCCATCGCATTCACAACAGGTTGATCACGCTCTGACACGTCAAGGAGCCACTGGTAAACGCAAGAGGCTAACCACTCGGTGCGCCGCAGCAATCGCCTCAGCCAAGGTGTTGCCCACGCAATTCACGTGGCCCATTTTGCGACCCCGGCGGGCTTCGCGCTTGCCGTACAAATGTAGCGAGGCACCCTGCACCGCCAACACACCCGACCAATCAGGTTCGGTTTGGGTATCGGTCTCGTCGGTGTACCAAGCATCGCCCAAAATATTGAGCATCACCACGGGTGTTAGCAACTGCGTACTGCCTAACGGTAAGCGTGCCATCACGCGCGCCTGCTGTTCAAACTGACTCGTCACGCACGAGTTCATGGTGTAGTGGCCGCTATTATGTGGACGCGGCGCGATTTCGTTGACCAGCAACTGACCATCACGCAAGATAAAAAACTCAACGCACAGTACGCCCTGATACTTCAACCCATTCGCAATCGCCAGAGCCGCCTGCGTTGCACGTTGTGCGAAGGGTGTTGGCTGTGTGTCAACGGTCGATACCGCCAAAATGCCGTGATCATGCACATTTGATGCCACCGGAAACACCTTGCACTGACCGTCGAGACCGCGCGCCATCACAACCGATAATTCTTCTTGTAGATCAAGCATCGCTTCAAGCACACAGGGCACGGCACCGAACTCTTCGAAGGCAGCCAACGCCTCAGCGCACGTGTGCACACGCGCCTGCCCTTTGCCGTCATAGCCTAGACGAGCGACTTTTAAAATCCCCGGAAACAAATGTGCACCCGCGGCGCGCAAATCATCTGCCGAATGTACCGGCGTATAGGGAGCGACCGCCACCCCCTGGCTCGCGATGTAAGCTTTTTCGGTAATGCGATCTTGTACGATTTCAACCGCCTGAGCGCCAGGAGTCACTCGGCAATGCTTGGCTAATTTTTTTAAACTCGTGGCCGGAACATTCTCAAACTCGGTCGTCACAGCTCGACACTGTCGTGTTAAGCGCAGCAATCCTTCTTCGTCATCAAACTCAGCCTGGATATGCATATCGGCAACTGAGGCCGCTGGGCCTTCGGGTGCAGGATCGAGCACAACTACGCGATACCCCAAAGACTGAGCAGCCTGACAAAACATGCGACCTAGCTGCCCACCACCCATCAGGCCTAACCATTCACCCGGCAAGATCACAGAGGCACCTTCATTGCACGCGCAGTTTCGGTTTGACACGCACGAAACGCACGTAATTGCTCGCGTAACGCACCATCGGTTGTCGCCAAGTTTGCAATCACGTGCAACGCCGCGTTTGCCGCACCGGCCTCACCAATTGCAAAGGTCGCAACAGGGATACCCTTTGGCATTTGCACAATGGAGAGCAACGAGTCTTCGCCACGCAGAAATTTAGAAGGCACCGGCACGCCAAAGACAGGCACCTCAGTGAGCGCCGCCATCATGCCAGGCAAATGCGCCGCGCCACCCGCGCCCGCAATAATGGCCCGCAAGCCACGACCTGCCGCAGCAGCCCCATAATCAGCCATATCCTGAGGCATCCGGTGTGCTGACACAACCCGCGCTTCGCAAGCGATACCAAAATCATTGAGCATATTGACCGCGTGTTGCATGACCTCCCAATCGCTTGAGGAGCCCATGACGACACCAACGATTGGCGAAGCTGCTGCTGAGGATTCGCCGACAACGCCTGACGCAGTCGATACCTTTGCGTTGGTGGCGGCACTAGAAGTAGAGGACATATCAAAGCCCTGTTAAAGGTTGAACCCGCAACAAACAATATAACGGTGGTGACCCGAAGGCCTCAGGCCACCAAACGATCAAGTGCCTCACGATATTTAGCGGCAGTTTTAGCGATCACTTCGGCTGGCAATCTTGGCGCAGGCGGTGTCTTGCCCCAATCTTGCGTTTCAAGATAGTCGCGTACAAATTGCTTGTCAAAGGAGGGGGGGCTAATGCCTTCGCGATAGCCATCCGCAGGCCAAAAGCGCGATGAATCGGGCGTGAGCACCTCATCCATCAAATGCAGAGTTCCGTTTGCATCAAGCCCGAACTCGAACTTGGTATCAGCAATCATGATGCCTTTGGTCGCGGCAAACGTTGCAGCCTCAGAATACAAACGCAAGGTGACCTCGCGAATGCGTTCTGCCATTTCGAGACCGATTTCTTTGATCACGTAATCAAAATCTACATTTTCGTCATGCAAGCCAAACTCTGCTTTGGCAGCTGGCGTAAAAATTGGTGCGGGCAACTTACCGGCCTGCTTGAGCCCAGCGGGTAACGCAATCCCACAGACTGAGCCGCTGGCCTGGTAATCTTTCCAACCCGAGCCAATCAAATAGCCACGTGCGACGGCCTCGACCAAAATTGGCTTTAAGCGTTTCACAACGACAGCACGACCGATCACTTGCTCACGTTCGGCTGCGGTCACCACATCTTCAGGGTTGATGCCCGTTGAATGATTGGGCAACACGTGGGCGAGCTTGGCCAGCCAAAAGTCTGTAAGTTCTTTGAGCACCTGGCCTTTGCCTGGGATCGGATCATCCAAAATCACATCAAAGGCAGAGATACGATCGGTTGCAACAATCAGCAACTTGTCGTCGCCCACCGCATACATATCGCGCACTTTTCCTCGCGCCAGCAAAGGTAGGGACTGGATCGAAGACTGAAGAATCGTGAGAGCCACAGCGAAGCCTATAAAAGTGAAAGCGAGCTTCCGCCCGCTTAAATCTTGAAGATGAGCTGATTTTAACAAGAAGTACAGCGTTAACCTTTTTGTAAGTCTTGCTCGGCTAAAGCGATGAGCTCAGCCGAGACGCCGCGATTTTTAAGGGCTTGGACTAAGCGTGCCATCGAAGCATTAACGCTCTGGGCTTCGTCGCGCCGCAAGCCATCGCTTAGGTAGGATTTCAACAACGTTTGATAGCCCGTAAAGCCCCGCTGCGGGGCGATGGCCTTTAAAGAATCGACAACATCAACAGGGATTCTTAAGGTGATCGAGGTCATCGGGCGGCTGTGCTGTAGGCGGGCTTTTAGTCGATCATTGAGCATATAAGACCTCTTCTTCAGGCTCTGCCCGTCGGGCAGAAATTATTCGAATGAACGCGTGATCGACTTCAATGTGCACGACAAACAGCAGGCAACCAGTTTGATCGAAGCCAATCACAGCCTCGCGCTGTTCGTCATGACGCGATGCATCGATCAAGATGAACAATGGGTCATCAAACACCGTAGCGGCATCGTCAAAACTCACACCATGCTTACGCTGGTTTGCCAATGCTTTGTTGCGACTCCAGACAAAAGTCGAGCCATTGATATCAGAGCGGTTCTCAAGTTCTAGGATGATAGCCATTGTGTTTACTTTGTCAATACTCTTGTAAAGACAAAGGTCCTTTTGCCAAAAAGTTGGCAACAATGGGCTCGGACGAGGATATTTGCAAGGCAACCGAGACAAAACCATCTAGCCCTATCTGGCCGCGATAGCAAAAAGCCCCTCTAACCGAGTTGGTGAGAGGGGCTTTTTACTTTGCACAGCGGCGCCTCTGAAGGCGCTAGCCTGACCGAACGACCTGCGAAAAGTTTTACTGTCTGACCTGCACCAGTTTTACTGTACAACCTGCGACAGCTTGCCCGCCGAGTACTGGCCTGCGATGTCTTGCAGTGAAACCACTTTGATTTTACTGGCGTTGCCTGCAGTACCGAACTGCTGATATCGCTGAACACAAATGGCCTTAGCCGCTTCGCGGGCTGGCTTGAGGTATTCACGCGGGTCAAACTTACCTGGATTTTCAGCAAAGAAACGGCGAATCGCACCCGTCATCGCCAAGCGGATATCGGTGTCAATATTGATTTTACGCACGCCGAACTTGATCGCCTCTTGGATCTCTTCAACAGGCACGCCATAGGTTTCTTTCATGTCGCCGCCGAACTGACGGATTTCAGCCAACAAATCCTGAGGCACACTTGAACTGCCGTGCATCACGAGGTGCGTATTGGGTAAACGTTTGTTGATTTCTTTGATACGCGAAATCGACAGAATATCGCCAGTGGGCTTGCGCGTAAACTTGTACGCACCGTGGCTCGTGCCAATTGCAATGGCCAAGGCATCCAATTGTGTGTTACGCACAAAGTCAGCGGCTTGCTCGGGGTCAGTTAACAACTGATCCATTGTGAGCTTGCCATCAGCACCGTGGCCGTCTTCTTTATCGCCTTGCATGGTTTCGAGCGAACCCAGACAGCCGAGCTCACCCTCGACGGTAACGCCCAACTTATGTGCCATGTCGACGACTTGCTTGGTGACCGCGACGTTGTAATCGTAGTCAGCAATCGACTTGCCGTCTTCTTTCAACGAGCCGTCCATCATGACGCTTGAAAACCCAAGATCGATGGCGCCCTGGCAAATCTTGGGCGACTGCCCATGATCTTGGTGCATCACGACAGGGATCTGTGGATAGGACTCAACGGCCGCCTGAATCAAATATTTAAGAAAGCCCTCGCCCGCGTATTTGCGTGCACCTGCCGAGGCCTGCATGATCACCGGGCTGTCGGTTTGAGCGGCCGCCTCCATGATGGCTTGAACCTGTTCGAGGTTGTTCACGTTGAAGGCGGGAATGCCATAACCATGCTCAGCGGCATGATCCAAAAGCTGGCGCATAGAGACGAGTGCCATGAGAAATCCTTTTTTAGAGCAAAATGACGGGATGGAGGATGAATTAACCCGTTATTTTACGGCAGCATGACAGCATTTGCCCTGAAAACACCCCAAATTCGGGTTTAGCCCTATCCAGCCAAAATATTGAGACGCCCTGATGCCAGCTAACCACCCAAATCCTGCAGCCTTTCCATTCATTTCATGGGAAAAAGACGGTGAGATTCAGTCACTGCCGTGGCGTTCTGAAAATAATTGGACTCCCCCAAAACGCACTGTTTTAGCCGATGACACGATGACCGCCGATATCGCCTATCGGCTCGCAAGTGAAGGCGTTGGCCTCATCTGGACCGGTGACTTTCAAAATGCCCGCCAATTACTGCAAGCACTCGGTCGGCGCACCGCAAAACGCCGCGTCAAGTATGCCGAGCAACCCTACCCCGAACGCTTTCATCAGGTACGACTCGCGCGCGCGCAACGCGCACGCACGCTGGGCATGTTGCTACTGAGCTTCGAACCCCACCACGCTTTGACCCTGCGCCGCGCGCCTGAGGTAGCAACCGCCTGCCTGGCGGCGTATGGCGACGACGCTGAGCCCTATGTCATGCCCATGACCGAGCTTCTAGGCGTCATCAGCGCCTATGAGTGGCGCAAAAAAGGGGTCGAGGTGCCCGCATTGCAAGACCGCATACACCCACACTATGGAGTGTTTGCCCCGATTCGCTCGGAGTATCTGGATTTGGTCAGTCAGGCGTTTCGGGCGAGCCCTCTGTCGATCGTGACCGCGTTTGACGTGGGCACTGGCACGGGCGTGCTCGCAGCCTTGTTAGTCAAGCAAGGCGTCAAGCGCGTCGTCGGCACCGACACCAGCGCACGTGCATTGTTGTGCGCGCAAGACAACGTCAATCGTTTGAACATGGGTAAGCAAATTACTTTGCAACAAAGTGATTTGTTTCCTGAGGGGCAAGCCGATTTGATTGTGTGTAACCCACCTTGGTTGCCGGGGCGGCCTGCCTCAACGCTTGAACAAGCTGTTTACGATCAAGATCAGCACATGCTGTTGGGCTTTTTGTCAGGGCTCAGCAAACACCTTGCACCCAAAGGCCAAGGTTGGCTGATTTTGTCGGATCTGGCCGAACACCTTGGCTTACGTAGCCGCGCGGCGCTGCTCGCTGCAATTGAGCGCGCCGGCTTGGTCGTGCTCGAGCGACTCGACACGCGGCCGATTCACCCCAAAGCCAAAGAAGAGGCTGACCCGTTAGCTGATGCACGGCGCGCCGAGGTAACTTCGCTGTGGAGGCTGGCTGTCGGCTAAGCCGCAGGTGGCCGACGAGCCGACTTGGGACGAAAGCCTTTGACCACGGCATCGTGGGTTTCAATATAGGGCCCGCCGATCAGATCAATACAGTAAGGAACAGCAGCGAAGATACCCGACACCACGACGCTGCCGTCCTCACGTTTGAGACCCTCAAGCGTCTCACTGATGGCTTTGGGCTGCCCTGGCAAATTGATAATGAGGGCAGCGTGGCCTTCAATCTCGCGCAACACAGCCACCTGACGCGACAAGATCGCGGTAGGCACAAACTGCAAGCTGATTTGCCGCATTTGTTCGCCAAACCCAGGCATCTCGCGCGTGGCGACGGCTTGCGTGGCTTCGGGCGTCACATCGCGCCGCGCAGGGCCCGTGCCGCCGGTTGTCAGCACGAGGTGACAACGCTCGATATCCACTAACTCGATCAACGCGGCTGAAATCTCTTTCGTTTCGTCTTGAATCAGGCGAGACACCGTTTGCACGGGCGACGACACTGCGCGCTCAAGCCAAGCCTGCAGCGCGGGGATACCTTGGTCTTCGTACACGCCTTTAGAGGCTCGGTCTGACACCGAGACTATGCCAACACGCAAGGTTTCTGAAGTAGCGATGGTTTGCGTCATAAATTTACCTAAACAAGAATGGTCAAATCAGCCGCTAATTTACCAGTAACCAGTAACCAGTAACCAATCAACTCGCGGTAAGCGAACAAAGACAAACTGAACGCCGCGCGGTGTTGCGGGGCTTACCTCTCAGCGCCCGCCTGCAAAGCCCTGAGAACGCGATCGCTTCACCAATCAGCCATTAACGACTTTTGCTCCAAGCTTCGTATAACTTTCTAAACGCGCTATCCAACAAAAATCCCAACAGACCAATCAGCACCACGGTTGCCATTAACTCGTCATATGACAAACGATCGCGCGTATCCAAAATAAAATAACCCAAGCCCGCCGACACGCCTAGCATTTCGCAGGGCACCAACACAATCCAAACAATCCCGATGGCCAAGCGAGTACCGGTCAACACATGCCCCAAAATACCTGGGAGGATGACGCCTTTTAAGGTCTCCCATCCTGTCGCCGACAAGCTTTTTGAAAGCTGCAACCAGCGCCGATCAAGCTGACGTACACCGGCAAGCGTGTTGAGCATGATGGGCCACATCGCAGCAAAGGCCAATAAAAAATAAACCGGTCGATCACCGACACCAAAGGCCATCACCGCGATCGGCGTCCAAGATAACGGCGAAATCATTCGTAAAAACTGAAACGCTGGAGATAACGTTGCATTAGCGCCCGCAGAGGCGCCAAGCAGTAACCCAAGGGGTACGCCGACAAGCAAGGCTAACCCAAGCCCAACCGCGACCCGCTGCAAACTTACCGCGATATGAATCCAGATCTCGCCGCTCTGCAGCAACGTAAAGAGGGCCACTAAAGAGGGGCCAGGCGCAAAACGTTGGCCCATTGAACCGGGCGTTGCAAACGGCACCGTCAGCAACCACCACAGCGCGAACAGTAAAAAAATTCCTGCGATCCCCTGCAACGCCCGCCAAGCAGTGTGCGTTTTTTGCTGAGCTGCCATTAGACCTCGATCACTTCTTCCCGCACATAACCCGGCGCTTGACCAAACTTAGTCATGCCGCCCACCGCTTCAATCGCGCGCTTCACAAAACGATCATCCACCAACTGCGCGGCAGCAGTCTTACCGTCCAGTATTGACAAGAAACTACGATCAGCCTCGATCACAGTACTTTTCAAACGCGCAACGAGTTCTTCGGTGTAGCTAGGATACGGGTAAGGCTGAAAATCGATGCGCTTATCTTGCCAACCGGCATGGCGAATCGCCTTAGACGACAAATACGACTCGCGATCGCTTGCAGCGGGCGCCAGCACTTTATTGAGCACCGGCAAGGCATGGGGCGTGTAACGGTTCACGCCTTCTTTTGAGAGCAGTTGAGCTGTTTGCGCACGATTGTCACGAATCCATAACTGAGCGCGCACAATCGCATCCACCACCTTCTGTGACCAATCTGGGCGCTGTTCAAGATCACGCTCGTGCATGAACACCGTGCAGCAAGCGTGATTGCGCCAAACATCGCCGGTAAAGCGTAATACTTTACCAATGCCCATCGTTTCAGCGATCGCATTAAAAGGTTCGGCCACGATATAGCCTGCGATATTGCGCGAAGCTAGGGCGGGCGGCATATCTGAAGGCGCCATCACCACTAGACTGACCTCGTTGGCAGCGGGCTGACCACCTTGTTTACGCGACACAGGCTGCAGACTCGCCTCGCGCAACATGGCCTGCAACACCACGTTATGGATCGAATACCAAAAGGGGATAGCGACTGTTTTTCCACCCAAAGCTTTGATATCGTTAATCTCAGGTAACACTGTCAGACCTGAACCGCCGACGTGATTCCAGGCAACAATCTTGGCTGGCACCTTGCTGCCAAAACGCGCCCACACCGTCATGGGCGATAACAGATGCACGACATTGACCTGACCGGCAATAAACGCTTCGTTCAGTTGCGCCCAACTGCGCAGCATCGTAGGTTTTTCAACGTCAACGCCAGCGTCTTTAAAAAATCCGTTGTGATGCGCCACCAACAAAGGGGCGGCATCAGTGATTGGTAAATAACCAATCCGCACCGGGCCGTTCGCAGCAGGTTGTGCCTGCGCGTTAAAGGCGGACAATAGTGGGGCTGCACCCGCGGCGGTAAATAAACTTGCTAATTTAAGCATCTCGCGGCGCGAGACATGTTCAAGACACATCGACTAATTCCTTTAGGGCAGATTGCGCTGGCACTACCGCTGGCTTTGGGTGTAACGCGCGTTGCAGCGTTCGCAAAATTTCAATACGAAGTTGGCCGAGTTCTTCGACGAGATCTTCGCGTGGCTGTGCGTACGCAAGGTGCCACTCCCCCACACAGTGAGCAGGCGCACCGCCCAACAGCAAGATCCGATCCGCGACTTGCAAGGCCTCGTCGATATCGTGCGTGATTAATACCGCTGCGGTGCCTAAGTCGTCACGCAAGGTCAGTAACAGTTTCTGCATGGCGGCACGGGTCACTTCATCGAGCGCACCAAAGGGTTCATCCAGCAAAATCACCTCGGGCTGTCTGGCGACGCAGCGCGCAAGCGCAGTCCGTTGCGCCATGCCGCCCGACAACTCTGAAGGCATCAATAATCGTGCCGGTTCTAAACCCACTTCACTGATTGCAACATCGACGCGTTGTTTTTTTTCTGCCGCTGTCAAACGTGGTTGATGTTTGAAATCCAGACCAAAGCCGACGTTTTTTTCAAGCGTTAACCACGGCAACAGGCTGGGATCTTGAAAGGCCATCGCGACACGGGGGTGGGTGCCGGTCGTTGGCTGGCCATCCACCAACACAGAGCCTTGAGTGGGCTGCTGCAAACCCGCCAACACACGAAGCAAGCTAGATTTTCCGACACCGCTGGGGCCTAAAATCGCTACGATTTCGCCGGCGGCAACCGAAATATCTAGCCCATCAATCAAAGGCTTAGCCGCGCCATAGCTCAGACCAAGGCCTTTGGCCTCTAGGACATAGTCGGGAAGTTTGGTAATTGGCGCAAGCATCTCAATCCAGCCTCGTGAGCCCGCCAAGCGGGTTGGGACTGGAAGTTTAAGGCGGCCTCTTTATTTCTTAAACGACTAACGCGTCATTTGCTTATTACCATTGAAAGTCATTTGCTTATGACTACCCTCAAAAGTCATTGGCTGATGACTACCCTCAAGAGTCATTGACTCATCAGTCTTGGTTTTTTAGAAGTGATATCAAAAACCTCTCAACTGCAACCTTAAGTCGCGTACCTCTTGCATTAAATCTACCATCAAAGCCGCGGCGTCGAGGTTGACTTCAAAGTCGCGCTGCAGTCGTGCAACTTGTCGGGCACGAGCAACCGCAGCGCTCGCAAAGACCCAACCCTCAGGCGGTGCACTTTGCCGTAAGGCTGGTAATACGCCGTGTTCAACAAGTGTCATCACCCATTCAATCTGTTGTTCGCAACATTGCGCCAACTCATGGATGGTGACAGGTGCCTGGTCGTCAACCACGACCGCAGTACAAATCGTGATTTGGGTCATGCTGAAACTCCTAGGTGGGCGCGCGGATTAAAAGCCGCTGCCTTTGCCAACTGTTCATACGCTGCACGTGTTTGTTCGTTTTCTGCCGAAGGCCAAACAATGTCGAGCACTAGATACAAATCACCGGGAGGATCGCCAGGCAAACCTTTGCCACGCAAGCGTAACTTACCGCCCTGCTTGCTTCCTGCAGCGATATTGACTTCAACTTCTCCGGCAAGCGTCGGTGCGTGCACTTTACCGCCGAGTGCCGCTTCCCAAGGCGTCACAGGAAGCTTCATGCTCAAGTCGCGACCATTGCTCTGATACAGCGCGTGTGCTGCAAAATGTACTGTCAAGAACAGATCTCCAGGTGCACCACCGCCTTCACCCGGCATCCCCTGGCCCGCTAACCGAATCATTTGTCCGGCCTTCACGCCTGCGGGGATCTTGACACTCAGTGTGCGATTCAACAATTGAGGCCGCCCCTGTGAATCGAGTTGCACCGAACGCAAGCTTAGTTCGCGGGTGGCGCCTGCAAAACTATCTTCAAACGAAATCTCGATATCGGCATGGTGATCTTCGCCGCGTAACGGTTGCGCATGACCTTGACCTGAGTCAAAACTTTGACCACGCCCTTGAGCGCGGCGCTGTTGCTCGGCCTGTTTAAATAAGCCTGCCATAAAGTCTTGAAACTCAGCCCGATTAGGCCCATCACCGTGCGCGCCTGAGAACTCAAACCCTCGATCCCAGCCGGGCCCGGGGCTCGCACCATTTGGCCCAGACACGCCGGCCGCTAGCCCATCGTAGGCGGCACGCTTTTCAGCATCCCGCAAGACATCATTGGCCTCGTTCAGATCACGCATGCGCGCCTCGGCGTCAGGCTCTTTGCTGACATCGGGGTGATACTTGCGCGCAAGCTTGCGATACGCCTTGCGGATGTCTTCCTGCGAAGCGTCGCGGGGTAGCTCTAAAATCTTGTAGTAGTCTTTGAATTCCATATGCGTGGCGGCACAAGGCTCGCCAAAAGGGTGGACACCCTTTCACAATGGGGCTAAAACCTGTAAAACTCAAGGGATATCATGCAAATTATTAATATTCCGTTTGGCACGACAGACTGGTCAAGCGTTGAAGTCACCGAGCACCCCGGCACAACGGGCAAGGCCTTTTGGCGCACACGCCAATTTGGCGCGATTCGGGTGCGTATGGTTGAGTACAGTGCGGGGTATCTGGCAGATCATTGGTGCGAGAAAGGGCATATCTTGCTGTGTCTGACCGGCAGCTTACATACTGAGCTAAAGGACGGCAGGCATTTTGACTTGACACCGGGCACCAGCTATCAAGTCGCGGATCATGCCGAACCGCATCAATCATCCACCGCCACTGGGGCGACGCTTTTTATTGTTGATTAACCAGCAGCACGCTGTTGCAAAATCTCAACCGCCGGCAAAGTCTTGCCCTCTAAGAACTCTAGAAACGCACCGCCCCCAGTCGAGATATACCCAACTTTATCGGTGATCCCAAACTTGGCAATCGCGGCCAAGGTGTCACCACCTCCAGCAATTGAAAACCCTGCCGAATCAGCAATGGCGTGCGCCACCACTTCAGTGCCGTGCGCAAAGGCGTCAAACTCAAACACCCCCAAAGGGCCGTTCCAAACAATGGTGCCTGCTTGCTTCAAGATCGCAGCTAACTGCGCCGAGGTTTGCGGCCCAATATCAAAAATCAAATCATCAGCCAATACATCTTTGGCAGACTTTGCGGTGGCCGGAGCCTGCGCCGAAAACTCTTTGGCACATGCAACGTCTGTGGGGATTGGCACCGCCGCGCCGCGCTCTTGCATTTTTTCCATCACTGCTCGGGCTTGATCCAATTGATCAGGCTCAGCCAACGACTTACCAATCGGCAAGCCTGCGGCCAACATAAAGGTGTTGGCAATACCCCCACCCACAATCAATTGATCGACCTTGTCTGCAAGCGACTGTAAGATCGATAGCTTGGTCGAGACCTTAGAGCCACCCACAATCGCAACCAGCGGGCGCTTAGGCGCTAGTAAAGCGCGCCCCAAGGCTTCGAGCTCAGCCTGTAGCAATGGGCCTGCACAAGCGATTGGCGCGAACTGAGCGATGCCGTGCGTAGTGGCTTCCGCGCGATGCGCGGTGCCAAAGGCATCGTTTACATACACGTCGCATAGCGCGGCCATTTTTTTAGACAGCTCAGAGTCGTTCTTTTTTTCGCCCTTGTTGACGCGGCAATTTTCAAGCAACACCACCTGGCCCGGCGCAACCGTCACACCACCCACCCAGTTTTGTACCAAAGTCACTGGCATCCCCATTAATTCAGTCAGGCGCTTGGCAATCGGCGCGAGTGAATCTTCAGGATTGAGCGTACCCTCGGTTGGGCGTCCCAGATGCGACGTCACCATCACCGCGGCACCAGCATCAAGCGCCAGACGAATCCCTGGTACCGACGCACGAATACGAGTGTCTTCGGTAATGTTGCCCGCATCATCAAACGGTACATTCAAGTCGGCGCGAATAAACACGCGCTTGCCAGCGAGCTTGCCGGCCTGAGCCAGCCCAGAGAGAGTTTGAACAGTCGTCATAAGATCCAACACAAAGAAATCAAAAAATATCAGTCGCGAAACATGCAAAGCGTACTAGGCAATATGCACTCGTTTCAGATGACCCTTAAGCAAAGAGGCCCCGAAGGGCCTCTTGTTCGTGCGTGGTAATTATTTTGCCGACATCAACGCAGTCGTGGTGTCGAGCATACGGTTGCTAAAGCCCCACTCGTTGTCATACCAAGACGACACCTTCACCAACGAACCCGACACTTTGGTCAGTGTTGCGTCAAAGTTGCTTGAAGCCGGGTTGTGATTGAAGTCAACCGAAACGAGTTGTTCAGTTTGGTAGGTCAAGATACCTTTGAGCTTACCTTCAGAGGCCGTCTTCAAGATCGCATTGACTTCATCAACAGTGGTATCGCGCTTCGCGATAAACGACAGGTCAACTAGCGAAACATTGATTGTGGGCACTCGAATCGCGAAACCATCAAGCTTGCCATTGAGCTCAGGCAATACCAAGCCAACCGCAACAGCAGCACCCGTTTTGGCCGGGATCATGCTCATGGTGGCCGAGCGTGCACGGCGCAAGTCTTCGTGATAAACGTCGGTCAACACTTGATCATTGGTGTATGAGTGAATCGTTGTCATCAGGCCGGTTACCACACCAAGGGCTTCGTGCAACGGCTGCACCAAGGGGGCCAGGCAGTTAGTGGTGCAAGAGGCATTCGAAATCACAGTGTCTGAACTTTTCAGCACGCCATGGTTGACGCCATACACAATGGTTGCATCAACATCTTTACCACCCGGTGCTGAAATAATGACTTTTTTAGCGCCCCCTTTGATGTGAGCCGAGGCTTTTTCTTTAGTCGTGAAGAAGCCCGTGCACTCGAGCACGACGTCAACCTTGAGTTCGCCCCAGGGTAATTCAGCTGGGTTGCGATTGGCTAGTACACGAATCTTGTCGCCGTTAACCACCATGAAATCACCATCAACGCCAACCGTGCCCGAGAACTTGCCGTGGGCGGTGTCGTATTGGGTCAGATGGGCATTGGTCTTGGGATCACCCAAGTCATTAATGGCTACGATTTGAATATCGTGCTTTTTGCCACCTTCGTAATGTGCACGCAAAATGTTACGGCCGATACGGCCATAGCCGTTAATAGCAACGCGAATCGTCATGATGTGTCGAGCTCCTGATTATTTGAAATTTACAAAAGATTTTTCACTGCTTGCGCGACTTTCTCTGCCGTCAAGCCAAAATGTTTAAACAGCGCACCCGCGGGCGCTGACTCACCGTACGTATCGAGGCCGACCACCGCACCCTCAAGCCCAACATACTTATGCCACAACCCTGTAACGCCAGCCTCAACTGCAACGCGCGGCATCCCTTTGGGCAATACCGACGCGCGCCAGGCCGCGTCTTGCTGATCAAACACATCTGTGCTTGGCATCGACACCACTCGCACCGCAATGCCCTCGGTGGCCAACAGTTTCTGCGCATCGATCGCAAGCCCGACTTCTGAGCCCGTCGCAATGATCGCAGCCTTTGCGTTGGCGGCATCTTGCAACACGTAACCACCGCGCGCTACATGCTTTAACGTTTCGGCGCTGCGCGCCACAAACGGCAAATTTTGACGCGACAACAACAAGGCTGTCGGGCCACCTGCATGCACGTCCATCCCAATGCTGCTGGGGCGACTCACCGCTGCCAACCAGGCCACGGTAGTTTCGACGGTATCGCAAGGGCGCCACACCGACAAGTTAGGGATCAAACGCAGACTGCTAGCGTGTTCAACCGATTGATGGGTTGGGCCATCTTCACCCAAGCCAATTGAGTCGTGCGTAAACACATGCACCACACGCTGCTTCATTAAGGCAGCCATGCGCAACGCATTACGCGAATAATCAGAGAACGTCAAAAATGTTCCGCCAAAGGGCAAATAGCCACCATGCAAGGCCATACCGTTCATGATGGCGGCCATACCAAATTCACGTACGCCATAATTGATGTGACGGCCAAACTGAAGGCCTGCTGCGCCTGCACGCACGGGCACTACACCTTTCCAGTCAGTAAAGTTTGAACCCGTCAGGTCGGCAGAACCACCCAGCATCTCGGGCAACAACTCAACCAAGGCAGTAATCGCTTGCTGCGAGGCTTTACGTGAAGCCACGGTTTCAGCTTTGTCTTGCGTGGCGCTCAAAAGCGTTTGTGCGGCGTTTGCGAAATCAGCAGGTAACTCACCCCGCATACGACGTGTAAATTCGCGCGCCTCGGTGGGAAACTGAATCGAGTAAGCATCGAACCTTTTTTGCCAGGCAGCCTGAGCCTGAGCACCGGCGACGCGCTGATCCCAGCCTTGGTAGACGGCTTCAGGGATTTCGAAAGGCGCATGCGGCCAGTTGATTGCGGTGCGGGTACGAGCGATTTCTTCTGCACCCAATGGGGCGCCGTGAACTTTGTCGGTGCCAGCGACAGTCGGTGCGCCTTTACCAATCACTGTGCGACAAATAATTAAAGACGGGCGAGCCTGCGCAAGACCGGTCAGGCGGGTCTGTTTGAGGGCCTGATCGACCGCTGCAACATCATGGCCATTGGCCACGCGCAAGACGTTCCAGCCGTAGGCCTCAAAGCGCTTGGCTGTGTCATCGGCAAACCAGTGTTCAACCTTACCGTCAATCGAAATCCCATTATCGTCATACAACACAACCAATTTGCCCAAACGCAAGGTGCCCGCTAACGAGCACACCTCGTGCGAAATACCTTCCATCAGGCAACCATCACCGACAAATGCATAGGTGTGATGATCAACAAGCTTATGTTCAGGGCGATTAAATTCAGCGGCTAACAGTGCCTCGGCCAACGCCATCCCGACGGCATTGGCCAGGCCCTGCCCGAGTGGGCCCGTAGTTGTCTCAATACCAGGCGTGATGCCAACTTCAGGATGCCCCGGAGTTTTAGAGTGCAACTGACGAAACTTGCGCAACTCATCCATTGGCAGGTCGTAACCTGTAAGGTGCAGCAAGGCGTAAATCAACATCGAACCATGGCCGTTTGACAACACAAAACGGTCGCGATTCGCCCAGGCGGGATCGGCTGGGTTGTGACGCAAGTAGCGCGTGAACAGCACTTGCGCCATTTCGGCCATACCCATGGGGGCGCCCGGATGCCCAGAGTTGGCTTGCTGGACCGCATCCATAGCAAGGGCTCGAATCGCATCGGCCAATTTAACGGGGACAGCAGTATTTGAGTTCATGCGATGTGTCCCGCCCGAACAAGCACAGGAAAAATAGGTTACAAAACGTAGGAGTTTAGCACCCGTATAACCCCTCACCCTCTCTCTGAGCGACCTAATGGCTGACCCCCGCTTTTACTGCTCCGAACCGATTTTTGCCGGGCAAGAAATCGTGCTGCCAACGCCTCTGGCGCATCACATCCGCGTCAGACGCCTAGAGGCTGGCGATAGGGTGGTGTTATTTGACGGCCGTGGGGGCGAAATTGCGGGTGTACTCAGCTTTGAGGGCAAAAAAACGCTGGTTTTGCTCGGGCAACACAGCCCCAGAGAGGCCGAACTCAGTGGCGAAATCACGTTAATTCAAGCGCTGCCCTCGGGCGATAAGATGGATTGGATTATCGAAAAAGCAGTCGAGTTGGGCGTGCACAGGGTGATTCCTGTTGCGGCGCAACGCAGCGTACTCAAGCTGTCGGGGGCTAGGCTAGAGAAGCGCCTCGAACACTGGCAAGGCGTGATTGCGTCAGCCTCTGAACAGTGCGGTCGCAACCGTTTAATGCACCTCAGTGTCCCACAAAGCCTCGAGCAGGCCATCGGCACCACGGCGCCAGGGCATCGCCTGCTTTGTGACCCCGAGGCTGATCACACACTTGCAGAGTACGTTGCGGCAAGCCAACAAGAGCAAAAACAGATTAATGCCCTGAGTCTGCTGATTGGCCCAGAAGGGGGCTGGAGCCCTGAAGAGACTGCTGCTGCTTCGCGACAAGGCGCGACGAATATCAAGTTTGGCTTAAGAGTGCTGCGCACCGAGACAGCCGGACTGGCTTTGGCGGCTGCAGCCACCGCACTACTGAATTGGTAACCTGCACTCGTGCCACGTTTAGACGTTTAAGGCGCGCGGCTACAGTGCTACCAACGCGTTAAGACGGCTCATCACTCCAGTTATTGACCACGCCTGGCTTGTCATCAGGGTGTTTACCAGCGTGCTGGATCCCAAAGATGAATACGCGACCGTTATCTCGAGCAAACCCAACGGCATCGTTTAGCACCTGCATAAATTGCACACCGTCCATGACGATGGCGGGATCGGCAGAGTGAAGTTTTTCAAACACCAACACCAAACCTTCTTTTTGATCGAGCAAACTATCGCACAGGCAATCAAAAAACGAGTCAAAACTTGAGCCAAAGAACTGCGGGTAGTCGACCGCCTTTACGACTGCACGAAACACCGCCGAGCGGCTCCGCGCCTTATCGCACTGGGCCACGCACCAAGCCAGCCCCCTGTCTGCCGCTGCCCCCGAAAGCAAATCGCGTCCGGTGTCGGGGTCGAAATCCCCACCATTGCGCAACAACTGCTTTAATTTTGGATCAACCGCCTTACTCATTTCAGAGGGCTCCTAGGACAAGGCCATAAGTGTGTCGTGTAGTTTTAGCATACGACAACTAGTTGAGCCTCGTCGATGGTGAATTATTCGTAGTCAAGCGCGAAAAAAACAAAAGATTACGCAAACTAGAGCAACTTAGCTTGGTGCTGCACAAGCGATGCGTCGTTGGCCTCAATCACCGTGAGAGCTGTCATATTGACAATGCGGCGCACTGTCGCGCTCGTGGTCAGTATGTGCACCGGTGCGTTGGCGCCCAATAAGAAGGGTCCAACAGCCACGTTGCCGCCAGAAATGGTTTTCAGCAAGTTATAGGCAATGTTGCCAGAGTCAACATTGGGGCACACCAACAAATTCGCTGAACCTTTTAAGGTCGAGGATGGCAAAATCTTCATGCGCAACGCCTCGTCTAAGGCGCAATCACCATGCATCTCACCGTCAACCTCAAGCTCAGGAGCCTGCTCTCGAATCAACGCAAGAGCCCGTTGCATCTTGGCACCCGAGGCCGAACTGCCTGAACCAAAGTTTGAACGCGAAAGCAAGGCAACCTTTGGCACTAAATTTAAACGCCGCATTTGTGCTGCTGCCGAGATCGTGAACTCGGCAATTTTCTCGGCAGTTGGGTCGTCGTTGACGTGTGTATCGACCAACGCCAACGTCTGCTCGGGCAACAACAAAATATTCATCGCGGCGTACGTCGAGGTGCCTTGCTGTTTTCCAATAACTTGATCGATATAACGCAGATGGTTGGCATAACCGCTGACGGTGCCACAAATCATGCCATCGGCATCCCCCATTTTGACCATCGAGGCGCCAATCAACGTTAAGCGGCGACGCATTTCAACCCGGGCCATTTCTTTGGTCACGCCACTTCGGCACATTTTTTCCCAGTAGGCTGTCCAATATTGATGAAAGCGCGGGTCAAAATCTGGATCGGTCACTTCAACATCTTCGCCCAAACGCAAGCGTAAACCAAACTTTTCAATGCGGGCTTTCAACACTGCAGGGCGCCCGACCAAGATGGGCTTTGCCAGTTTTTCGTCAACGATCACTTGCACCGCGCGTAAGACACGCTCATCTTCGCCCTCGGTGAACACGATACGTGTCCGACCACCTGAGCGAACGTGCGATTTGGCGCCTGCAAACAGTGGCTTCATAAATGCACCCGAGCGATAGACAAACTGCTCAAGCTGCTCGACATAGCTCTCTAGGTCAGCGATTGGGCGAGTTGCCACGCCGCACTCCATCGCAGCTTTAGCCACGGCAGGCGCGATACGCACAATCAACCGCGGATCAAAAGGCTTGGGGATGAAGGAATTAGGACCAAACGCCACATCATATTGACCATAGGCGGCGGCAACCACCTCGCTTTGCTCTTCTTGGGCAAGCTTGGCAATCGCCACGACCGCCGCCTTTTCCATTTCGCGCGTAATCGTCGTGGCACCAACGTCTAACGCGCCTCGAAAAATATACGGAAAACACAAAACGTTGTTGACCTGATTGGGATAATCAGAGCGACCCGTGGCCATCACAATATCATCACGCACCGCGTGTGCGTCAGCGGGCAAGATCTCAGGATTGGGGTTGGCCAGCGCCAAAATCAAAGGCTTGGCAGCCATCACCTTGACCATCTCGGGCTTGAGCACACCGCCCGCCGATAAGCCTAAAAATACATCTGCACCGCCAATAATGTCAGCGAGTTTGCGGGCCTCGGTTTTTTGCGCAAAACGCGTTTTATCGGGGTCCATCAAGACGGTACGGCCTTCATAGACCACGCCCTCAATATCGGACACCCAAATATTCTTGAGCGGCAAACCCAAATCCACCATTAAGTCTAGGCAGGCTAAGGCTGCGGCCCCAGCACCCGACACAACGACCTTGACTTGCTTGATGTCTTTACCAACAACTTCTAAGCCGTTAATGAAAGCGGCCGACACACAAATCGCTGTGCCGTGCTGGTCATCGTGAAACACTGGGATACGCATGCGCTCGCGCAACTTACGCTCGACGATAAAGCACTCGGGCGCCTTGATATCCTCAAGGTTGATCCCACCAAAGGTTGGCTCAAGGCCCGCAATAATCTCGACAAGTTTGTCTGGGTCTTGTTCGTTGATCTCAATATCAAATACATCAATGCCAGCGAATTTCTTGAACAGTACCGCTTTACCTTCCATCACCGGCTTTGAGGCTAAAGGACCAATATTGCCCAAGCCAAGCACCGCGGTGCCGTTGGTGATCACGCCAACAAGATTGCCGCGCGCCGTGTACCGAAACGCGTTCGCTGGATCCGCCACAATTTCTTCGCAGGCAGCAGCAACCCCGGGTGAGTAAGCCAACGCTAAGTCGCGCTGATTGGATAAGGTTTTAGTCGGGGTCACCGAGATTTTGCCGGGACGACCCTGCTCGTGATACTCAAGCGCGGCCTGACGAAAGGTTTTTTCCATGGTGCTCTGCATGTGAACGATTTAAGAAGCCGATTCTAGCCCCTTTAGGTTAGAGTTTTAACCGAATACCCCTAATGGGTCTAGGATGTGCTTGAGTTCTTTGTCAAGGTGTGACACAAGCTGCAACAGAGCTTTGTTTCGCTCAACATCTTGCGCTGATCGCTGGGGCTCGAAAACAGCGTCAAGCCGCTTAAGCCAGAGCGCTTGCACCCAGCCTAATCTGCCTTGATGCCCAAATAGCAATTGCGCAAGATTGGGTTCGTGAGTCGCAGTCGCAATCAAGGCATCTAACCGGTAGCAAGCCGGCCACGGAGTCGCTTGCGCGCAGCGCTGTGCAGCATCAGAGCCAGCCAGTTCAAACAGCTTAGGCACCAACCGTTGCAAGGTCAGACTACGCAGCGGCGCTTGCGCGGTTGCCCCAAAAGGACCAAGCACCTCAACCGTGCCATCCGCCAACAACACTTCTGCCCGCTCAACGATCCGAACCGCCTCTGGCATGCTCGACCCTAGCTCGCACCCACCCTCTCGCTCACCCGTCTCCCAGGGTTGTTCGGGCGAAGGTGTTTCGTCTCTTCGCGCAGCGCCTGATACCTTACCCCGCACAGTTTCGGGCCAGGCAAACCATTGTGCCAACGTCAACTCAGGAGGCAGATTCATTCCAGCAAAAACGCCCGTTTCTTTGAGTTGCTCGACCGTGCAGCCAGCGTCAGCCCGCCACACGCCAGCTTGCGAATCGGCCAGAGATAACGTCGCCCCAGCGGGCTGGGGCGACACCCAAAGCGTCGCTTGTGTGCAGGCAGTCGGGGGTTCGCCTCCCTCTAACCTGAGTGCCACGCGATACTCTTGACACAGGGCGCGCGCATGCGCGACATCCTCGAGGCGAACCGGCTTCAGCCAAGCCTGCGGTGCCTGGGCAGAGAGCGCATTGGCAGGCGCTGTGCGAACGCTACCTAGACATGTCCGCTCAAGGCGAGCGCAAAACTGCTCAAAAGGCGTGGCCGAGGTGCGGCGCCCCATTAAAAAAGCACGTCGAGATGTTGGCGTAACCACTACAATTCAGCCTCTTATGGAGAGATAGGTCATCATGACAGTTCTTGCAGCACGCACCGCCGATACCGTGACCTTTCACGCGGTCGAACTTTTTAAACAAGCCACGGCCTTACAACGCAGTGGCATCGACATTATCAGCCTTGGCGTCGGAGAACCCGACTTTACCGCAGCCCCGCAAGTGATCCAAGCCATGCAACTCGCCGCACAATCTGGCAAAAGTGGCTATTCGCCACCTGCTGGCCTGCCCGAACTCAGAGAAGCAATTGCTGGGTTTTACACCAAACAGCTTGGCGCCAAAGTCGACCCAAACCGAGTCATCGTAACCTCGGGCGCAAGCGGCGCACTGTTGCTGGCTGCGATGGCACTGGTCAACCCCGGCGATGAAGTCCTGATGCCCGACCCCTGCTACCCACCCAATCGCAACTTTGTTGGTGCGGCCGGTGGCACCACAAAACTCATTCCTACCACCATCGCTAACCGCTTTCAACTATCAGACACCGACATCGAGCAACATTGGGGGCCAGCGACACGCGGTGTGTTGATCGCTTCGCCAAGCAACCCCACCGGCACCTCGATCCCGCGCGACGCTCTCACTCGACTGATTCAACAAGTGCATGCACGAAACGGCTTTGTGATGATGGATGAAATCTATCTAAGCTTGTCGTACGATGGTAAGCGTCAGTCTGCACTCGCCATCGACGACAACCTGATTATCCTGAATAGCTTTTCAAAGTACTTCAACATGACGGGCTGGCGCCTAGGCTGGATGATTGTGCCCTCTCATATGGTTGAACCGATTGAAAAAATGGCAGCAAGTTTAGCAATTTGTGCGCCCACGCTGGCCCAACACGGCGCCATCGCCTGCTTCAGCCCCGACGCCTTAGCGCTGTTTGAGCAGCGTCGCGAAGCCTTCAGGCAACGTCGTGATTTTCTAGTGCCGGCCCTGAAAGCCTTAAACATTGATGTACCTGTGACGCCCGACGGCGCGTTTTATGTCTACGGCGACATTTCAGCGCATTCGCCAGACAGCAGCGCTTTTTCGGCGGCACTGTTAAATGGGGCGCGCGTCGCCGCAGTCGCAGGTTTAGACTTTGGGCCCGCACACGCGGCACACACCATGCGCTTTGCGTACACCACGGGGCTTGACCGCCTGCAAGAGGCGATTCACCGCATGAAGACGTTTTTAGGCTAACGCTCAGTCTTTTAACGCGATCGAGCCCGCGAGCGCTAAACGACGTCGCTCAGAGAGCACTTTTTTTGTATAGCCGCCGTCGGCGTTCGGGCCGCTCGCGCCGCAATAGCAAAGCAACCCACCCTCAACCGAGCCCCGTGTGCGGATGCAATACGCCAAAATAAACGCACCGACGCGAATATTAGCGACCGGATTAAACACCATCGTTTCGCCACGTCCAAGCTTTGTAAATTTATCGCGATGGACACTCATCATGATCTGCATCAACCCAGTCGGACCACCGACCTGACCGCCCGCATAGGGGTTAAAACGCGACTCCGTCGCGATAATCGCTAGCAGCAACAGAGGATCTACTTTTAACTCATCGCCCACCACATACGCGGTTTCAACAAACATTTGAGCGGCCTGGTTTGCAACCAAATACTTACGCGACAAGTATTGAATTAAAGCGTCTTGCTGATTTTGACTTAAGGCATGACGCTGCAACACCTGCGCCAGGTTCATGCCACTGCCCGATGCAGGGGCTTGTGGCGCCACAGCTAACTCATGCTGCACCGTTGCCAAGGGGGTCTTGGTGGTTGCGACCGGTGCTTGTGGCGCATTCGCTTCAGGGGCCGACGTCGTATTGGTTGCCGCGCTGTTTTGCTCAACCGAACTAGGGGGCGACGAACTGATCGGGATGGCCAGATCTGCCCGCGACGTGGCGCTTGGAGTCATTGGCGCAACAACGGGGGGCGAACGCACCGCTGCCGAGGGCGGCAAGATCTCACCCCGTATCGGCTCTAAATCAACGGCAGCAACGATCGTGCCGATGGGTGCGCTGGTGTTTGTCGTTGCCAACGGAATCAAGGCGTCGGGTACGAGGGCGTAAAGCAGTGCCGCATGAATTTGCAAAGCCTGCCCGCGCAGCGTGGGCATCGTCAACACCATCGTGCCAGCCACTAGCATTGAAATCCCAAGGTAAATCGCACAAGTTCGCACAAACTCTGCCAGATTGCGGTAGAGCCCGCCCACCAACTGTTGTGTCACGACCCAAGCGGGGGTGAGTGTCATCATGTTCGAGCCTCAGAGCGTGCGACGACCTGACGACTAAAAAGGTTCAAGCGCTGTAGGGTCATGATTGCTTCACCTTGGGGTCAAGCATGACGGGTGTTAACCTTGTGTGCATCATAGAACTGTAACCGTTTTGGCGGATCAAGACCTTGAAATACAAAGACTTAAGAGATTTTATTGCACAACTTGAACGCTCGGGCGAACTCAAGCGTATTGGCAAACCTGTCTCGACCTCGCTTGAAATGACCGAGATTGCAGACCGTGTGCTCAAAGCTGAGGGCCCCGCTCTTCTGTTTGAAAACGCCACCCACAACGGTCAACCCGCCTCGATGCCGGTCTTAGCAAACTTGTTTGGCACACCCGCTCGAGTGGCGCGTGGGATGGGCGCCGAAAACGTAAGCGCCTTACGCGAGATCGGTGAACTGCTCGCCTCGTTGCGCGAACCCGAGGCCCCAAAAGGCTTTCGCGACGCGCTGGCCAAAGTCTCGATGCTCAAAGCGGCCTTGTGGGACATGAGCCCAAAAATAGTTCGCGGCGCGCCCTGCCAAGAGATCGTCTGGGAAGGCAATGATGTCGATCTTGCCAAACTGCCAATCCAAACCTGCTGGCCTGGCGACGTCGCCCCTTTGCTGACCTGGGGTCTGGTGATTACCCGAGGCCCCAACGCCCGTCGACAAAATTTAGGCATTTATCGCCAGCAAGTGATTGGCCGCAATAAACTCATCATGCGCTGGTTGTCGCACCGAGGTGGTGCGCTTGATTTCAGAGACCACGCACTGGCACATCCCGGCACGCCCTTCCCTATTGCGGTGGCCCTGGGTGCTGACCCGGCCACAACATTAGGTGCGGTCACGCCTGTGCCGGATAGCTTGTCTGAGTATCAATTCGCAGGTTTGCTACGCGGCGCACGCACTGAAGTCACCGAGGCAATTGGCAGTGAGTTGTCGGTTCCGGCGACCGCCGAGATCGTGCTTGAAGGGTACTTGCTTCCAAGTTCAGATCCACGCGCAATCAAACCAGTGATCCCTCAAGGCGCGAACCCGCCGCCTGCCTCTGACTATGAGTTGGCGCTTGAGGGCCCCTATGGCGACCACACCGGCTATTACAACGAGCAAGACTGGTTTCCGGTCTTTACCGTTGAGCGCATCACGATGCGTCGCAATCCGATTTATCACACCACCTACACGGGCAAACCTCCCGACGAACCTGCTGTCTTGGGTGTTGCACTCAATGAAGTCTTCGTACCGATTTTGCGCCGACAGCTACCCGAGATCGTAGATTTTTACCTGCCGCCCGAAGGCTGTAGCTATCGTTTAGCTGTGGTATCGATTCGCAAGCAATACCCGGGCCACGCCAAGCGCGTGATGTTTGGCTTGTGGAGTATTTTGCGCCAGTTCATGTACACAAAATTTATCGTTGTCGTCGATCAAGACATCAACCCGCGCGACTGGAAAGAAGTCGTCTGGGCGATGACCACACGTATGGACCCCGTGCGTGACACACTACTTGTTGAAAACACACCAATTGATTATCTGGATTTTGCTTCACCGGTGTCAGGGCTCGGTGGAAAAATGGGACTCGATGCCACCAACAAATGGCCAGGCGAGACCCAGCGCGAATGGGGCACGCCGATTACGATGGATGCCGCCACCAAGACGCGGGTGGATGCGATTTGGGGCGACCTGGGGCTTTAAGTGATGCCGCCAAGTTAACGCAACACCTTCACCTCAATCACCGATTTTTGACCCGAGTGCTCGATCTCTTGTTTCATCACAAGATTCGTCGACGAACAAAACCAATCCGTCACCTGGGATTGAATCGACGGGATCTGTAGCACCATGCCTTGCACCTGTGCGTTTGTCGTATCTGTGCTGCGGGCATAGCGCACGGGCCAACATTGCAATTTACCGACTGCAGTCTGAATGGTTTGCTGCGTGCCTACGGTTTTTTCACCCATACGCACACCAACGGGTGTGGTTGGCCCGCGCTTTGGGTCACCCACTGCCAAGGTGTACGACTGAGCGGCAAACTTTTGCCCCGCGGCCTGAATCGGCGCTCCAAAACCAAACAGCCCAAGCAATTGCACATCAAAGGTTGCCGTATCCGCCGACTTTCCAGGGCGAGCGTTGACCACGCGAGTTTGATTGCCACTGACACTCAACACATGATCGATGTCGTTCGCACCACTTAAAAAACTCATCAGCGCATATTTGGCGAACCCATTGACCTGCGCCTGACAGGCTGTGCCTGAGGTTTTTTTAACCTGACTAAAGGTCAATTTAGCCGAGACATTCAACATGCCCGAGCCGCCAATCTCAATCACCCCACCGTTATGAAAAAAGCGGGCGTCGCAGATGTTTGCCTGCGCAGTGGTGCAAGCTCCAAGCAGCAGTAAGAGCATCCATACTTTGCGGGAGCACCACATATCTTTAACCTTCACTGAGTCACTACCCGATTGAATAGTTTGCGCTGCATCACGCCCTTGGTCAAGTGACCGGCTAGCCTCACCGCGCAGTCAGCCAGGCAATCAGCGCGTTTTCAAACGAGCGCGCCTCGTGGGCACGCTCGTGATTCACCATGCTGATCACCACATAGCGCTTACCACTTGCGCCCCACACATAACCCGCCACAGAACGCACGTCACGCAACGCACCGGTTTTAAGATGCGCCATGGATCTTGTCGCTGGATCGCGCAAACGATTGCGCGTGGTACCGTCCGAGCCAAGAATTGACAACGACGCGACATACTCAGGCATCACATTTGAAGCCCAGGCCTTTTGTAGCATCTGCGCCAAACTTTCGGCTGAGACCACGCCGTTACGCGACAAGCCAGAACCGTTATCGAGCACCATCCCCTTCATGGGGAGGCCTTGGCGCGCCAAGACCTCTTGGGCGACTTGCACACTACCCGCGACCGTCGCAGGACGACGGCCAGCCTCGGCACCTAGCGTCAGCAACAACACCCGCGTCATCACGTTATTACTACGTTTGTTGATTAAGCGAATCACCTCAGAGAGAGGAGGTGACTGATGCGAGGCCACCACAATCGCTGAAGCGGGAATCGTGCCGCTGCGAATTGGCCCGGTAATGACCCCACCCAACTCTTGCCACAATGAGCGCAGTACACGTGCGCCAAATTCTTGTTGCGAGAAGGCCAAACGAAACACGTCAAACTCGCCACAAGAGCCCACGGCCTTACCCGAGACACGAAACTTAACTGTGCCCTCAGTCATCGTAATATCAGTATTGATGTTGGGTGAGCCTGGGCATACGCCGTCTACCCACTGTACATTGCCCTCGATCTGCACACCCGCCATGGGTGGGTCGACAAACGATTTCCAGCTGCGCGTACCGGGATCTGGTGAAAACACTAACCGCACAGCACCAAAGCCCACCATAAAGGCATCAGGGCTCGCGTTATAAGGGCTGTAAGCAGACCCATCAAACGTGCCTGGGTCAATCGTCACATCACCAAAAATTGAACGGTCGATCACAATTTCAGGGATTTCGCGCACGCCACGTAACCGCAGGTCACGCAGCAAACGCCACAGATCCTGCAATAAAAAGATGGGATCACCGCCTGCGCGAAGATACAGCGGGCCGTTCAAGACGCCTTGCTCTGAGGCTTTCGTCTCAGCGCCAAGCATCAGATTGGTGTGCCAGATGTAATTTGGCCCCAAGCGCGAGACTGCCGCATAGGTTGTCACTAATTTCATGACCGAGGCCGGGTTACGCGGCACCTCGGGCGACACGGCAAATAGCTGCGAGCCGCCGATTTCTTGCACCAACACGGATAACGAGGACTCGGGCAGTTTGGTTTGAGCCCACGCGCGGGCAAGCTCGGGGGGCAACGCCACCTGAGCACAGGCGCTCGTCGAACCGAACAACACACTCAGCCAAAGCGCCACAGCACTAACCCTTTGCTTGGAACAAAGGTCGGTCGCTCGCGCCCAAGCCTGTGTCAATAAAGAGCCTACCTTTGCCTGCAAACCTATCATTACCGCCACCTATTTCTTCATGTCAACCCACAGCATACAAAAAAAGTACCTCGGACAGGCTTAAAATGCGCGGTCTTTCTTAGCTTGTTCTGCGAAATCGCCTCAAACCACCTTAAAACGCCACCGACTCTATCGACGTGACCACCCCATTGACCGTTGCTGACTTTGATTATGAGTTACCCGCTGAGTTGATTGCGCAAACACCTGCGCCCACTCGCACAGCAAGCCGTTTGCTGCATGTCGATGCGGCTGGCCAACTGCACGACCGACAATTTACCGATCTTCTCAGCCTGTTACGCCCAAATGACTTATTAGTGTTCAACGACACCCGGGTCATTAAGGCACGTCTCTTTGGTCAAAAGACCACGGGTGGCAAAGTCGAGGTGTTAATTGAGCGGGTCACCGCCGTTGACGGGGCGCTGGCGCATATTCGTTCAAGCAAGTCACCCACAGCTGGCAGTGTGTTGCGTCTGGCCGAGGCATTCAATGCACAGGTTCTCGGTCGTGAAAACGATTTGTTCATCTTGAAATTTGAACAACCCATACTCGAGTTGCTTGAGCAATTCGGCGCCACGCCCCTGCCCCCTTACATCACGCATCAACCTGATGATGCCGATGACGATCGCTACCAAACCATCTACGCTCGAGAGCCGGGGGCCGTGGCAGCCCCAACTGCGGGGCTGCATTTTGATCAAACCTTATTTGAGCAACTCGACGGCGCAGGCATCAAGCGTGCGTTTGTCACCCTACACGTGGGCGCCGGTACCTTTCAGCCGGTGCGCGTGAACACGATTGCCGAGCACATCATGCATGCCGAGCGTTATACGGTGCCACAACAAACCATCGAAGCAATTGCGCACGCTCGTGCTTTCGGGGGGCGCGTGATCGCAGTCGGCACGACCAGCGTACGGTCGCTTGAAGCAGCAGCGCACGACAACCCACACCTTGCCGCCAAGTATCTGGCTAGAAACCTGCTAACGCGAGCACCCGCAGAACACAGCCGTGCACCTACGGCTCAAAGCGGCGACACTCGGTTGTTTATTACACCTGGCGCTGACTACCAAGTCGTCGACGCGATGATTACAAATTTTCATCTGCCCCAATCAACTTTGCTGATGCTGGTGGCTGCTTTCATTGGCCTAGACCAAATGCGCTACGCCTATCAACATGCGATTGAACAGCGCTATCGCTTCTTTAGTTATGGCGACGCCATGTTTCTTGAACGGAATCCGAAATTGTGACGACCTCTAGTACCAACTCTCAGACCAACGAGTTAGCCCAAAACCCTCAAGCCGGGCTGAGCTTTGAACTTCTCGCTACCGATGGCCTGGCGCGACGCGGGCGGATAACGCTGAATCACGGCGTTGTCGAGACTCCCATGTTTATGCCTGTTGGCACCTATGGAACGGTCAAAGCCATGATGCCGCACGAACTCTCTGAGGTTGGCTCGCAAATCGTGTTGGGCAATACCTTTCACCTGTGGCTGCGACCAGGAACCGAAGTGATCGCCAAACATGGCGGCTTGCATGGTTTCATGCAATGGCACAAGCCCCTGTTAACTGATTCGGGTGGCTTCCAAGTATTCAGTCTGCAGGGCATGCGCAAAATTACCGAAGAGGGCGTCAAGTTTGCCTCGCCAATCGACGGAGCGCGCCTGTTTTTAACTCCAGAAGAATCGATGCGCATTCAGACTGAACTCAATTCAGATATCGCCATGGTGTTTGATGAGTGCACGCCTTACATGATCAACGACCGACCCGCCACAGTCGAAGAAGCGGCCGTTTCTATGCGCATGTCGTTGCGCTGGGCCAGGCGTTCGCGAGAAAGCTTTGATGCGCTCAGTAATCCAAATGCGCTATTTGGGATCGTGCAAGGCGGAATGTTCGAAACCTTACGCGACGAATCGCTGGCAGGCCTAGAGGATATTGGTTTTCATGGCTATGCAATCGGGGGTTTGTCAGTCGGTGAACCCAAAGAAGACATGATGCGAATCCTAGCCCACGTCGCACCACGCCTGCCGGCCAATTCCCCACGCTACTTAATGGGAGTCGGTACCCCCGAAGACCTCGTGCTAGGGGTCGCACAAGGCATCGACATGTTCGATTGCGTGATGCCCACCCGCAACGCCCGTAATGGCTGGCTGTTCACGCGATTTGGCGACGTCAAGATTCGTAATGCCCAATACCGCGACAACATTTCGCCGCTCGACCCCAGTTGCACCTGTCACACCTGCAAGAATTTTTCACTGTCTTACCTGCACCATCTGCAAAAATCGAACGAAATCACGGGTTCGCGACTAAATACCGTCCATAACCTTCATTTTTATCTGACAATCATGGCCGAAATGCGCCAAGCCATAGAGAATGGCACCTTTCAGGCTTGGCAAGCCCAGTTTGCAAGAGATCGCGCCACCAAATCGGTACAATAGCCAGCGTTTCACATTTACCCAAAGGAGACCTTAATGTCTGCTCAAGCAATTTCCAGCCTCTTGCTGGCCCAAGCCGCTGATACTGCCAGTTCGTTAATGGGTATGGCCCCAATCGTTTTGATGTTTGTGGTGCTGTACTTTTTGATGATTCGCCCACAAATGAAACGCCAAAAAGAGCACAAAGCGCTTTTGGCTGCACTGGCAAAAGGCGACGAAGTCATTTGCGCTGGCGGTTTGCTTGGCAAGGTCAGCAAAGTCAGTGACAGCTACGTTACGATCGAAATCTCTGAGCATGGCACTACGCCCATTGAGGTCGTGATGCAAAAAGCGTCTGTCGCGACAGTGCTACCCAAAGGCACAATCAAAGCGCTGTAAGGCTTTGCTTGAACACCCCGTCGCATGTTGCGCCGGGGTCACACTCTTATTGATCCCCGTCGGCAATGAACCGCTACCCTATTTGGAAATACCTGACGGTGCTGGTCGCGGTTGTGATCGGCCTGCTCTATACGCTGCCTAATCTGTACGGCGAGTCTCCTGCTGTACAGATTTCAAGCGCAAAATCGACTCTCAAACTTGATGCGGGCATGCTCGATCGGGCCCAAGACATCTTGAAAAAAGCCGGCGTGGCTAATACCGGTGCCACCTTTGAACAAAATGGCCCAGTGGGCACGGTTCGCGTACGTTTCGCTAACACAGACCAGCAAATTCTGGCCCGCGACACCATCGAAAAAGCGCTAAACCCAAACCCAGCCGAGCCGACTTATACCGTGGCATTAAACTTGCTGCCGGCCTCGCCCAGTTGGCTGAGCGCCATCGGTGCTCACCCTATGTATTTAGGGCTTGACCTGCGTGGCGGCGTTCACTTTTTACTGCAAGTCGATATGCAAGGTGCGCTCGCCGCCCGCTACGACTCGCTTGTGACCGATCTGCGTGCTGCCTTGCGTGATCAAAGAATTGAAAATGCCGGTATCGAGCGTAGCGCGATGTCGGTTGTACTGTCGTTTTCAAGCGCAGCCAACCGCGACCGCGCCATCAGCGCTCTACGTACGCGCAACCCTGATCTGCAGATGGTCGAACGCACAGAAGGCGCTCGCCTACAAATCGTCGCCACCCTTAGCCAGGCGGCGATGACTGCCGTGCAGGCAAACGCGCTAAAGCAAAACATTACCACCCTACACAACCGTATCAATGAGCTTGGTGTCGCAGAACCAGTGATTCAGCAGCAAGGCGCTGATCGCATTGTGGTGCAATTGCCAGGCGTACAAGACGTAGCCAAAGCCAAAGATATTTTGGGTCGTACCGCGACGCTCGAAATTCGCATGGTTGACGATTCACCCGCCGCACAAAGTGCCTTGGCTGCGGGCACTGTGCCCTTTGGCCTTGAGCGCTATCAAGATCGCGATGGTCGCCCACTGTTGTTGCGGCGCCAAGTGGTATTGACTGGCGAAAATCTGCAAGATGCGCAAGCTGGGCGCGACAATCAGTCGCAACAAGCGGCCGTGCACCTCACGCTTGATGCAAAGGGCGCGCGCATTTTTCGCGATGTCACGCGCGACAACATTGGCAAACGGATGGCAATTTTGCTGTTTGAAAAAGGCCGTGGCGAGATCGTGACCGCACCGGTCATCCGAGGCGAAATCCCGGGCGGCCAAGTACAAATCTCGGGCAGTATGTCTGCCGAAGAAGCGGCCGATACCGCCCTGCTGCTGCGTGCAGGCTCGCTTGCTGCCCCCATGGAAATCATCGAAGAGCGCACGATCGGCCCAAGCTTGGGTGCCGAAAATATCTCTAAGGGCTTTAATTCAACGCTCTATGGTTTTTTGGCGATCGCGGTTTTTATGCTGATCTACTATCACCTGTTTGGAATGTTTTCCTCCATTGGCCTCGCACTGAACGTCTTGATGCTGCTGGCGGTCTTGTCCATGTTGCAGGCAACCCTCACCCTGCCAGGTATCGCTGCGATTGCCCTGACACTCGGGATGGCGATTGATTCCAACGTGTTGATCAATGAGCGTATTCGCGAAGAACTGCGTAATGGCGAAGCGCCTCAACAGGCAATCGCCTTGGGCTTTGATCGCGCCTGGAGCACGATTCTTGACTCAAACCTCACCACGCTAATTGTGGGCGTCGCTCTCTTGGTGTTCGGCTCTGGACCGGTGCGCGGTTTTGCTGTGGTGCATTGCCTAGGGATTTTGACTTCGATGTTTACCTCGGTGGTGGGTGTGCGCGCCTTGGCAAATCTTTGGTACGGGCGCCAAAAGAAACTGCAATCTATTTCGATCGGTACGGTCTGGAAACCCAAAGACTGAACACAACACTGCACTTCACGCTCGGGGGCGTCACCGCGCCGCCGGCAATTGCTTAGTACCTAAAAGATCATGGAATTATTTAAAATCGGTCGCACCATCCCCTTTATGCGCCACGCGTTGATCTTGAACGCGATCAGCTTTATCACGTTCATTCTTGCGGTGTTCTTTATCGTGACGCGCGGCTTTCACTTGTCGATCGAATTCACCGGCGGCACCGTGATGGAGATCAACTACACGCAAGCTGCGCCGATTGAACAGGTGCGTACGGTAGTATCCGGGCTGGGCTACACCGACTTTCAGGTACAAAACTTTGGTACCTCGCGCGACCTAATGATCCGCTTGCCTCTTGCCCCGGGGCAAAGCTCGGCGACACAAAGCGAAACCGTGATGAAAGCGCTCAAGGCCGCAGACGCGACCGTCGAGTTGCGTCGCGTTGAGTTCGTCGGACCTCAAGTCGGACGCGAGCTCGTTGAAAATGGCTTACTTGCTTTGCTGTTTGTGATCATTGGTATTGTTCTGTATTTGGCTATTCGCTTTGAGTGGAAGTTCGCCGTCGCAGGCGTGCTGGCAAACCTTCACGATGTCGTCATTATTTTGGGATTTTTCGCCTTTTTTGGCTGGGAATTTTCTCTCTCGGTGCTGGCTGGCGTGTTGGCTGTATTGGGGTACTCGGTGAATGAGTCGGTCGTGATCATGGACCGGATCCGTGAAAACTTTCGCAAAGAACGCAATATGCCGGTAGCTGAAGTCATTGACGGTGCGATTACGCAGACCATTTCACGTACCATCATCACCCACGGCAGCACGCAAATGATGGTGATGGCCATGCTGCTGTTTGGTGGCCCAACCCTGCACTACTTCGCCCTCGCACTGACTATCGGCATCTGGTTTGGTATTTATTCATCGGTGTTTGTGGCAGCTGCCATCGCCATGTGGCTGGGCGTCAAACGCGAAGACCTTATCAAGCCGGTTAAAAAAGCCGAACAAGCTGACGAAATCTACGAAGAGTAAGTTTCTTATTGCACCTCAGCGTTACACTAGCGTTTTATCTTCTTAGCCCACGGGATCAACACCCGCACCGGCGCCCTCATGCAAAAACTCGATACACCTGCGGTGTCTGACACCGACATCCAACCAAAAAAAGTCTTCATCCGCACCTTTGGTTGCCAGATGAACGAATACGACTCTGACAAGATGCTCGATGTCCTCGGTCAAGATCATGGTGCCGTTCTCACCAAAAGCGCCGATGACGCTGACATTATTTTGTTTAATACCTGCTCGGTTCGCGAAAAAGCCCAAGAAAAAGTCTTTTCAGATCTTGGCCGAATCAAACACCTTAAAACGCTAAATCCAAACCTTGTGATTGGCGTGGGCGGCTGTGTCGCAAGCCAAGAAGGCTCGGCGATTGTTGATCGCGCGCCCTACGTTGATATCGTGTTTGGCCCACAAACCCTGCACCGCTTGCCCGAATTGATTGCGCGACGCAAATCCGAAGGGCGTTCGCAAGTCGATATCAGTTTTCCTGAAATCGAGAAATTTGACGCCATGCCGCCCCCGCGTGTTGAAGGGGCTTCAGCCTTTGTCTCGATCATGGAAGGCTGCAGTAAATATTGCAGCTTCTGTGTCGTTCCCTATACCCGTGGCGAAGAGATCTCGCGCCCCTTCGAAGATGTCTTAACTGAGGTCGCCGATCTAGCTGATCAGGGCGTCAAAGAAGTCACGCTGCTCGGCCAAAACGTGAATGCGTATCGCGGCAAAATGGGCGGGCACACCGGCAGCGCCGGCGGCAATAAAACGCTTGATGATTTGGATCACACGCACTCAGCAGAGATTGCCGACTTTGCCACACTGCTTGAATACGTGCACGAGATCCCAGGCATTGAGCGTATTCGCTACACCACCTCACATCCAAAAGAAATGACCACCCGCATGACCGAGGTCTATGCGCGACTGCCCAAGCTGGTATCGTTTTTGCACCTACCGGTGCAAGCAGGTAGTGACCGCGTGTTGGCGGCCATGAAGCGCGGCTACACAGCCATTGAGTTCAAATCGGTGGTACGAAAATTACGTGCCGCACGTCCCGGCTTGACCTTGTCGTCTGACTTTATTGTTGGATTTCCGGGCGAAACCGAAGAAGACTTTGAAAAAACCATGAAGCTCATCGACGATGTGGGCTTTGATACTTCGTTTTCGTTTGTCTATTCACGTCGTCCGGGCACGCCCGCGTCTGATCTGATCGACGATACCCCCCAAGCAGTCAAGCTACAGCGCCTGCAACGTCTGCAAGCCAAGATTAACGAGCAGGCCAATGTGATTGCCCGCAGCATGGTGGGGTCAACCCAACGCGTGTTGGTTGAAGGCACTTCAGCGCGTGATGTCACCGAGCTTAGCGCTCGCACTGAGAATAACCGTATCGTGAATTTTGCCGGACATCCGCGCCTGATCGGGCAAATGATTGATGTTGTCATCACTGATGCCATGGCCAACACCTTCAGAGGACGGGTTGTGACGCAAGAGCCCGATAAAGAGAGTGCGCACGACAGCCCCCTCACTCAACCACAACATCACGAGCAAGCTCAACAACACACCAACGAGACGGCTGCAAACAAGCAATCGAGCGGCGGTGCTTCGGTATGACGCGCGCTTCGGTAAAAACATCTTCACGCGCCCGTCCGCATCCCGTCAAACTCAACCTTGAAGGTAGCAACCAACAGCTGTCAAATTTATGCGGCCCGCTTGACGAAAACTTGCGCCAACTTGCTGATGGCTTAGATCTTGAGCTCAAACGCCAGGCCAACAAAATCACCATGTACGGTGCGCACGCCGAAGCTGCTAGCAATCTGCTGTTTACACTGCATCAACGCGCTGCCAAACAACCCATCTCGGTGGATGACATTCAATTAGGATTGGTTGAAATTGGTGTTGGTCGCTCACCCAACACCGCTAAACAAGAGTTTGATCCAAGCGAGTTTCCACCGCTTGATGACGACAGCGGCACCATTGCCTTACGCACCCGCCGCAGTGATTTGCGCCCTCGCACACCGCGTCAGCGCGATTATCTCAACAGCATCCTGAAACATGATATCACGTTTGGTGTCGGCCCCGCCGGCACGGGTAAAACCTGGCTTGCCGTTGCGTGCGCAATTGACGCAATGGAGCGCGACACCGTTCAGCGCCTGATCTTGACGCGGCCCGCCGTTGAAGCCGGCGAGCGCTTAGGTTTTTTACCAGGCGATCTCGCTCAAAAAGTTGATCCCTACCTGCGACCGCTTTACGACGCCCTCTACGACTTGATGGGTGCCGAACGCGTCCAACGCTTATTTGAAAAACAAACAATTGAAATCGCACCGTTAGCCTATATGCGCGGTCGCACACTCAACCACGCCTTTGTGATTTTGGACGAAGCGCAAAACACTACGCCCGAGCAAATGAAAATGTTTCTGACGCGTATTGGCTTTGGCAGCAAAGCGGTGATTACGGGCGACCCCTCACAGGTTGATTTACCCAAAGGCCACAAAAGCGGTCTTGCCCACGCCGTCAAGGTGTTGAAAGACGTCAAGGGGATTGCCATCACACACTTCACAAGTCGTGACGTCGTCAGGCACCCCTTAGTTGCCCGAATCGTTGACGCCTATGAACAAGACGAGCAATCAAAAGCCTGAGCTCTCTTTGTCGGTGCAGTATGCCAAGGCTGAGCCACGTCTGCCGCGCTGGCGTTTGCGAGCGTGGGTGCAACGCGCGCTCAACGTCGCGCACACCGATCTGCAACGCTCTTTTCGTGGCGCGACCTTAAACGTTCGGTTGGTTGGTCTACCTGAAGCGCAGAGCCTGAACCACGCCTATCGTAAAAGGGATTACGCCACCAACGTGCTGACCTTTGCTTACGGCCAACAGCCTGATGGCACTCTCAGTGGCGACATTGTGATCTGCGTACCAGTCTTGCAGCGTGAAGCGAAAGAGCAGAGCAAAAAATTTTTAGCCCACGCTGCTCACCTGACGTTGCACGGCACCTTACACGCGTTAGGCTACGATCACCTTAAAACTCGCGATGCTAAGCATATGGAATCCTTAGAGACAAAGATTTTGGCGCAAATGGGGATTCACGACCCCTATCTGCTCCCTTAATCGACTAAGTTGCGCCAAAGTGGTGCTTGTGTGACAGCGCTTTCAGGTTATCCTAGACGTCCCACAACTCTGTCTTTGGACAATGTCAGATCTCTATCCTGCTGCTGAGAGTTCAACCGACTCAGCCAAAGCCTCGCCCCCCCGCTTAATTGATCGCCTGCTGTCGCTCGTGCGACGCGAACCCGAAGACCGCGAAGGCATCATGGCTGTGCTTGACGCAGCGCGTGCCCGCAACCTGATTGACTCTGATTCATATTCGATGCTCAAGGGCGCGCTCGCCGTCTCTGAACAAACGGTGGTGGACGTGATGGTGCCGCGTGCCCGGATGGATTTGCTAGATGTCAGCGAGTCGATTGCCGACCTACTGCCCGACATTATCGAAACCGCGCACTCGCGTTTTCCGGTGTTTGAAGAGTCGCGCGACAACATCATCGGCATTGCCATGACCAAAGATTTGCTGCGCCATTTGGTTGATCCATCACTCACCCTGCGCGATCTCGTTCGACCCGCAGTCTTTATCCCAGAAACCAAACGTTTGAACGTGTTGTTGCAAGAGTTTCGCAGCAACCGTAACCATATTGCCGTGGTCATCGATGAACACGGCGGCATCACGGGTTTAGTCACACTCGAAGACGTACTTGAGCAAATCGTCGGAGAAATCGAAGATGAATACGATGTCGCCGGAGAGCAAACGATTTTCTCAGATGGTGCGCAAGCCTGGCGAGTCTTGGCTACCACCGAGATCCAAGCCTTTAACTCTGCTCTGAACACCAAGCTACCTGATGGCGATTACGACACTATCGGTGGCTGGTTGGCACATGCACTTGGTCGGATCCCGCATCGCGGCGATTTTTGTCTACACAAAGATCTGCGTATTGAGGTCATGAGAGCCGACTCTAGACGTGCGCTGTGGTTGCGCGTCAAACGACGCCTACTCAACGACAGCACGACGCCTGCGAAGGTCGACTAGAACGTGCAAGCGTGGTGGACTACCTGGCGCTTAGCACTTAGCTTGCTGCTTGCGGGTGGGGTGCACGCCTTAAGTTTTGCACCAGACCCCTTACCCGGTTGGGCACTTAGCCCGCTTGAATTAATCACAATGGCTTGGCTTGTACATTGTGTGTGGGGGGCTCCAAATGCGTGGATGGCAGCACGTCGGGCCTGGTTGTTTGCGTTAGCGCATTTTGTTGTTGGGCTGTATTGGCTAACGATCAGCATGCACACCTACGGGCTGATGCCACTACCCCTGGCGATCTTAGCGCTCACGGCACTCAGTGCCTTTTTAGCGCTCTATGCTTCAGTTGCCGCTGCACTGGCTCACAAAATCAGCACGCCTCAGCGCTCGAACGCCGCGCAAACGCCGGGCAAGCTGATCGTGGCAGCCTTAGTCTGGGCCGCAGCCTGGACTCTCTGTGAGTGGCTACGCGGCACACTGTTCACCGGATTTGGCTGGCTCAATAGTGGCTACGCTCACATCGATAGCTGGTTTGCTGGCTGGGCACCAGTATTGGGCGTCTATGGGGTCACATTTGTCGCGGCCTTTGCCGCAGCAGCGCTTGCAGCGCTCGTAAACTCGGCACAGAACACGCCAACTCCTCAGCCCAAAAACGCCTTGGTAGGTCTGCTGGTACTGGCCGCTGTCATGAGTGGTTGGGGGCTGAAGCAACACACATGGACGTTCAACCACGGGCAACCGCTGGCGGTGCGGCTCGTGCAAGGCGATATTGAACAAGATATCAAATTCACGCCCAGCCATATCCAAAATACGATTGCGACACACCTAAAGCTCGCCGCTAAGCCCCTCCCGCGAGGCGTGCCGTCGCCTAAGTTGGTTTTATTGCCTGAAACCGCGTTAGCTGTTTTTCAACATCAACTGAGCCCCGCAGTCTGGAACGCCTGGCGTGCTTTAGCCACTGAACAACAGAGCACCCTCATGATGGGCGCGGCACTCTTTGATCGCGCGACAAGCACGTACACCAATAGCGTGATTGGCATCGATCACACCACCCCTCTTGAAGCTCTCACTAGCGGTCACACCGCGCTCAGGTACGACAAACAACATCTTGTGCCGTTCGGTGAGTTCGTACCCTGGGGGTTTCGTTGGTTCGTGAATCTCTTAGCAATACCGATGGGCGATTTCAATCGAGGCTCGGTTCATCAATTACCCTTCACGGTAGGCGATCAATACATCGCACCCAACATTTGCTACGAAGACGTCTTTGGAGAAGAACTTCTCCCAGCGCTTGATATAGGAAATTCGGCAGGCGCACAACAAGGCGCAACCATCTTGGCAAACTTCAGCAACTTAGGTTGGTTTGGTGAGTCGTGGGCACTCAGGCAACACTGGCAGATGGCGCGCATGCGCTCACTTGAAACTTCACGCCCCACGCTTCGCGCCACGAACACTGGCATGACAGGTGCTATCGACCAGCAAGGTAACACCCTCGCAAGCTTGCCGCCACATCGCGCCGCAGTGTTAGATCTCAGTGTGCAAGGTCAACGCGGGCTCACCCCTTACAGCTCAATGGGTAACCTACCTGTTTTGTTGTTAGTAGGATTGGTCTTGCTCGGCGCGTTCTATCGTCGCCAGAAGCGTCCCGCTCAATGACGCCACTGCATCTGCAAATCATCGACCGTATCGATGAGATCGAACCCTCGTTATGGAATGCACTGGTCACACAGTGTGGTGGATCAGTACTGTGTCAGCATGCATTTTTAAAAGCGTTTGAATCGTCTGGCAGCGTGGTAGCCGATACCGGCTGGAAACCCCAGCATTTGCTACTGTGGGATACCCACGGCGCGCCCACCGTTGACTCAACAACAGCCACGCTCGTCGCCGCTGTGCCCTTGTATGCCAAAGGGCATTCTTACGGTGAATTCGTGTTTGATTGGGCTTGGGCAGATGCATATCAACGTCACGGCCTGCAATACTACCCAAAATGGCTGGCGGCCGTGCCCTTTACCCCCGTGCCGGGCGCGCGCCTGCTTACGAGCAATGCGCATCGCCCAGCCGCCGCTCAAGCCTTGCTGCAATGGGCAACAGAAAGCAAGCTATCGTCGTTACACGTGCTTTACACCAACGAGGCTGACACGGCCGCACTCTGTGCCGCGGGCTGCATGCCACGCAAGCACACACAGTTTCACTGGTTTAACCGCGGGTGGGCAGACTTTGACACCTTTCTCGCATCGTTAACACAACCAAAACGAAAAAAAATCCGTGCCGAGCGACGTAAGGTTAAAGAGGCTGGCGTCACAACCCAAGTGTTCACCGGTGCCGAACTGACACCTGAACATTGGGATATTTTTTATCGCTGCTATGCCAATACTTATCATCAGCGCGGCAACCCGCCCTACCTGACTCCCGCCTTCTTTGACGCCGTAGGCACGACGCTCTCTGAGCATTGCGTGATTGCACTGGCCTATCAAGACGAACAAGCGATCGCGGCGTCTCTACTATGGCTTGACGCCACCAACGGCCAACGCAGGCTGTACGGTCGCTATTGGGGCGCCCTGAAGCACATCGACTGTTTGCACTTTGAATTAGCCTACTACACGCCTCTTGAGTGGGCTCTTCAACACGATATCGCGGTGATCGAGGGTGGCGCCCAAGGCGAACACAAACTCGCCCGCGGCTTTGAATCCGTGCAAACCCAGTCGGCCCACTGGCTGGCGCACCCAGCCTTCGCCGACGCCGTCGAACGCTTCTTAGAGCAAGAGCGCACGGGCATCGAACGCTACATGCAAGGGCTCAATTCGCCCTTTCGCGCTGAAGTCGGCGACTGAGCACCTCCGGCTACAGGTCTGCAACACTCCAGAGAACCGGACATTTCCGTTTAGCACATACCGGACATTCTCGCGTTGAACCATCACGCCGGCAACCCGACTTGCGTAAGAGCCAGAAATTAGGCATAATCTCGCTTCTTCGCTGTAGACACACTGTGTGCTTTTTTCTCAGTGCCAAAATCGAAGTCTTATCAGTTAAATTGCCGGTTGTTTAAGCGTTTAAATACTCTGACTTTAGTTTTTTGGGGGTATAGCTCAGCTGGGAGAGCGCTTGCATGGCATGCAAGAGGTCAGCGGTTCGATCCCGCTTACCTCCACCAGTCAACGCGAAGAACGCAGTAAATCTAGTCCCCATCGTCTAGAGGCCTAGGACATCACCCTTTCACGGTGAGTACAGGGGTTCGAATCCCCTTGGGGACGCCAGTTTTTGGTAGTTTATCGCTGCGGAGCGGTAGTTCAGTTGGTTAGAATACCGGCCTGTCACGCCGGGGGTCGCGGGTTCGAGTCCCGTCCGCTCCGCCATGAAGTCAAGGTCCGTTCTGGACACATGGTTTACAGTTTGTACCGGTCACATAGTTAACACTTTGGGGCCGAATGGGTTCTCCATGGCTTGTACCCTGTGAGACTCCAAATCAAAATATCCCATATCGTATTGCATAAAACTCACAAACCACACGTCGTCTTGTAACGACCTGTAACGAGACTATTGCGTATGGATCATCTTATCCAGTACCGTCTTAAAAGCGAACGCACCCCGTATAAGATACGAGCCGCTCTCGACCCTCTAGGACGTACTATGGAATCAAGAATGACCGCTTTAGAAACTCGCTTTGACACGATCCTCCCTACTCTTGCAACAAAAGAAGATCTCAAAAATCTTGAGGTCAGCCTTCATCGCGACATTCGCTCAAACACCTGGCTGATGATCACCTGGGTCACAGCAGTTGTCAGCATGGCGATGACTGGCGTGTTTTATGTCGCGCGATACGTGCCTGGCTAAACTACAAGCAAAGGGTGCAACCTTATTGTCTCGGTCTGACTCATCGTCACAGCAGATCCCTCACCCTCAATAGCCGGTCTCAGACAACGCACCCCACGTTAGTTGAGCCGGCACAAAATCCTTGAACTTTTGCGTGGCCAACAAATTTAAATGCCGCACCAAAGCAATCGCCCTACCCGCAGGGTCAAGCTGCGGAAACTTATTGCTGTCAAAACGAAGCGGCACAAGACGCGACCCGATTAATTTTTTATTCGCATCAAACGCTAACTGAGCGATCGCGGCAACACCCGTTAAGCCCTGGGTACTTAACCCGCCGATACCAAGAAAATTCCCGATCGAGTAAAAGACAGGCCGCCCTGCAATACACTCGGCAGCGCGCAGCACATGCGGGCCATAGCCCACGATGGCATCTGCACCTGCTGCAATCGCAACCTGCGCAAACGCTCGCGAATCGCCACGCGCTTCACCCAAAAAGGTCTCTGGCCCTTCTGGCAGCTCAATATGCGCCTCACCCTCAGCACCGGCATGCATCGCCACGATGACCACGTCCGCCACGCGCTTTGCAGAGGCTATCAACTCAGCCATTGCATCAAGTTCTTTAATATCATTTTGCATTGAGTAAAAGCCCACCGATACCAAGCCAATTTTTATTGCCTCTACGGTGAAGAGTTCGAACTTGCCTCGAAGATGACCCGAGCCAACGATGCCTTGTTGGGCTAAATGATTGAGCGTGTCGGTCAGGCCTGCGCCGCCGTAATCTAAGCTGTGATTGTTAGCAAGCGTGACCGCTTGAAAGCCACTACTTTTTAATAATCTAGCGGTAGCAACCGGAAAACGAAACACATAAGACACCCCGGGTATGCGCGGTTTTGTCGTCTCGGTCAAGGCCGTAATCGGCCCTTCTAAGTTACCAAATAAGAAAGCTGGCTGACTGAGGCCTAAGTCAGCTCCCGTGAGATGCGACATCATCTCTTGCAAACTGCGGGTATTGAGCGCGTCGTCCTCAGAAAAAACCATATCTCCCACGCCCGTGATCACGAATGATTCAGGGGGTAAGGTATCCCTACTCTCGCCCGAGCAGTTCATCCATGAGGCAGCGGCATTCGCCGACCCAACGACCGACAAGACAGACAGTGTGACGACCCTAAAGAGGCGTCTGAAACAAGTACGCAAAGAGAACCCAGTCGTTACGGTGCATCTCATCGGTGCCGATCACTACGAACCTTTGAGAGGCATCAGCCAATTTGTGCAGTATTTTTACATGTTCCTGCATAATTTGGTCACGCCCAGTGCCGGCTCGGCACGTCGCCATCAGTCGCCACACTAAGACTCAACGCTAAAGGTGATAAGCTACTTGCCTAAAAAGGGCAAGGCCTGTCTGACCTCATCAAAAACAAACTCACGTAGCCTGTATTTGTCGGGCAAAGTTTGACTGCATTCAATCAAACCTTGACTGAACGATTGAACCAAATACTCAAGGTGCCATACATGTTACCAACTCGGCTGAAACATCTCATTTTTTTCTGGTTCGCTAGCAATCTTGCCTTCACCAACTTGGCGCACGCTCAAAGCGCCTCACAAGCATTAGCCGCAACAGTACCGCTTGCGGATGTCCATCGACACGTACAACGTTGGGTTAGCCCTGAGCAACTCAAGCAACAAATGCAAGAGCAAAATGTTGGCTGGTCAGGTGCCGTGGGCGCACCTTTTGGGCCCTGGGATACAGCGCCCTATGCTCAACTATTAGGAAAAAAATACATTGCCACAGCTGGTCAAGTTGAGCTGTCTGGCATTTACGCGCAACTTGGCGCAAGCGGTCTGACCGACATCAATCTAGACACCTACAAAACTCTATTGCAACGATCAGACAAACTTTTTGCAGACGGGCGCATCAAGGGCTTTGGTGAGCTGATTTTAAATAACCAAACGAGTAACCCCCTCGCGTCGTTTCGCCGTAAGGTCAACATTGACTCGGCGCCGATCGAGGCCATGTTCAAGATCGCCACAAAGTACAAAGGTTTTGTGCAAATCCACTCAGAGGATGATGCAGACTCAATTGATCAACTTAAAACTCTAGCGGCAAAATACCCAGAGGTCGCGATCATCTTGTCGCATTGCTTGCTGACCGGAAATGTTGAACTGGTCAGATCACTTTTGACTCAGCACCCAAATCTGTATTGCGAGATGTCGGCGCGTTCGAAATCTCATTACCCCAATCTTGATAATGAACGAATTCGCACTCGGGTGATCTACGGCGAAGACTTTGCGAAAGCAGAATGGATCAAGCTGATCGATGCCCTGCCTACGCGTTTCATGGTGGGCACCGACACCTACAACCCCAACGTAAACTTTGAGCAAAATATTGCCGAAATCAGAAAAGGCCTGCTGGCGCGATTACAGCCCATCAGCATCGAACTGGTGGCCTACAAAAATGCGGTCCGAGTGATGCGGTTAGATTGAAACTGCCGACAAATATCCCGCTAAAAAGTTGCTTGCGCAACCCTATAACGGGATATCTTTAAAACTTACGCCTCTACGCTGCACGTTGCGCAGCGCTTACGGGTTAGATCGCTTTCAACATCGAAGCAGCATCACTCACTTCAAACTTGCCTGGGCCTTCGTTATGAAGAACCTTGACCACGCCATCAACAATGTAAGCGGCGTAACGGTTTGAGCGTACGCCCATGCCGCGTGCAGTCAGGTCCAACTCGAGACCTAACGCTTTGGTCCAGACTGCAGAGCCATCGGCCATCATGCGAACTTTACCCGTCGCTTTCTGCTCACGGCCCCAAGCGCCCATCACGAACGCATCGTTCACAGCCACGCACCAAACTTCGTCAACGCCCTTGGCTTTGATCGCAGCGATGTGATCAACGTAACCAGGGACGTGCTTAGCTGAGCAAGTTGGCGTAAAGGCGCCAGGCAAAGCAAACATCAAAATCTTTTTGCCTTTGACCAGATCAGCAACCTGAAAGGCGTTAGGGCCTAAGGTGCAACCAGCGGTTTCGGTTTCGATAAATTCTGTGAGGGTGGCATCGGGTACCCGATCGCCGACTTTGATCGTCATGTGCGCTCTCCTAGGGCATCACGGGCAGCGATGGCCACCGCAACTGATCCCAGCGTGTCGCCTATCATAAGCTACTACGCAGCGACTAGCTAGGAACAGCCTATTTACCCTATTGAGCTTGTGGGTATATCGTGCGCAAGGCCCTATTTTTTGGGCTCGTCTTTGGCGCGATAGACCAGCACGGGGCTATGCGTCAGGGCAAGCACCTTGGTGGTCACGCTACCCAACAGCAAGCGCGAAAAACCGCTACGACCATGGCTACCGATAAAAATCATGTCGCAGTGGTAATCAATCGCGGCCTGAACAATGCCATCTGCGATATTGAAGTTTGAAACCGCATGGGCACTGAACTTCACGCCCGCCGTCTCAGCGCGATCGACAATGGCTTTAAGGTGCTTTTGCCCTTGCTCGGCATTGGCTTTTTCGTAATCATCGTCGGTAAAAGCATATGCCGCCGACATGCCGTCAAAGCCCATGGTGGCCGCAAAAGGCTGAGTCACATATAGGGCCAAGATTTCGGCACCTGTTGATCGCGCAAACAAAATGCCCGCATTCGCGGATTGTGCTGACAGGGCCGAGCCATCGGTAGGAATCAGGATTTTCTTAAACATTGTGCACGCTCCATAACAAGGGTTCGAGAACCTATCCTAACCTGTTAGCCCGTCTGACTCCAGCGGCAATTGAAATGATTTTGATCTGGATCAAGTTTTTTGTACGCAGGATGACGCTCAAAGGCTAAGCCAAGCTACAACAGACCAAGATCAAACACCCAACCTTGGCCTTGAACGTCGGTGTACTTAAGAATTGGCGGTAGCAGCGCGATACAGTACGGTGCAGCGCGTGCCTGAACGACAGTATGCCAACACAGGGGCCGGCAAGGTTTGCAACAACTCAGCAAAATGGGTGACATCATCAGCAGTCATTTGACCACTCACGACCGGCTGGTAGGCCACGCGCAGGCCAGCAGCACGCGCTGCCTCTGACACGGCAGCCGCAGTCGGCTGATTCGGGCCGTCTTCAAAATCTGGCCGATTAATAATGACACTTTTAAAACCAGCCGCTGCAACTGCTGCCATATCGTCGGGAGTCATTTGCGGCGCTACCGCAAAATCAGAGGTCAAAGAGTTAATTGGAGTCGCCACAGTGAATTCCTGCAAAGAGTGAAAAAAACAATACTGCCCTGCCCTGACCTTTGCTACGACGTAACAGGTCTTTGCAACGCCTAGAAGACTAGTATACGCAACGAAAGCCCACGTAAACGACATACAGCCCGGCTGACTTGTATTGCATCCCTTCAACTTTCATCTGAGACGGGCCATACCACCAAGACCCGCCAGCAGTCAGTCGCGCACCATCTTGCGCATCGGCCAACCACTCCCAAACGTTAGCGCCCATGTCATACAAACCATTGACGCCCTGCCGGGTTTGACCGACAGGCGCGTGGCGCGGCCAACCATCGGCTGCACCTTCAACATTGGCACCGTCGGGTTTATCGCCCGTTGGGTAGGGGTATGTTTTGCCATTTTCAAACGGCGCGGGGGGGCTAGACCGTTGCTCGGTATAAGCAGCCCGTTGCCATTGCGCCTTGGTAGGTAAGCGCCCCCCGGCATCGTTGCAAAACCCTTGAGCTTCAGCCCAGTTGACATGCACAGCGGGTTCGCTCGGCTGTGCCGGTTGACCAAAAGGGGTGCGCCACGTCCAACCGGCGCGACGCTGCCAGCCCATCACATATTCAAAGCCGCCACCCTCGCGCTCAGCTGCCGTGACCAGGCCCTTACGCGCAGCGTACTCAGCAAACCGGCCAATACTGACTTCAGTGGCGTCAATTTTAAAGTCGCCCAAATCTACACGAGAGAGGGCTGCTTCAGGCAAGCCACCGGGCCTCTGCGCTTGAGCCTGAGCGTGCGCCAGACCCTGAGCCACCAATGCGAGCGATATCGCAGCAAGCTTGACAATGACAGAGTACATACATCGGGCCTCGTAAAAATAACGGATGAACGGGCTAAGCGGTCAGAACTCAGCGGTAATGCTGCAAAAAATCGAGTCGCTCGCACCAATCACTTGGTATGCCCTAAATTTTGAGCGATACTCGAGCAGTTCTAACAAGTAAGCGTCAGGCACTGTCGTATTTTAACGAATCGAATGCAAGATTAGGTGACTGCCCTTTACAAAACCCCGCTCTTTAGGGGTCTTTCACAACATCAATATCCGGAGAAAAAATGATACTAGTTGGCCGTTACGCATCGCCTTTTGTTCGTCGCGTGGGCGTCGTTCTGCACACACTGGGCACACCTTTTGAACATAAGGGCCTCTCAACGGCCACTGATCTGGCCGCTATCAAAGGCTATAACCCGATCGCTCGTGTGCCCGCCTTGATGCTCGATAACGGTGAGAATCTGATGGAAAGCGCCGCGATCATCGATTCGATCCTTGACATGACGCCGGGCCAAACGCTTTTGCCAGCCACTGGTGCTGCACGTCGCCAGGTCATGCAGCATTGCGCCATCATGTGCAGTGGCCTGGATAAAGCGATTCAATACATCTACGAGCCGCGCCGTCGCCCAGCCGAGAAAGTGCATCAACCCGTGCTAGACGGCCTGGCCGAACAAATCACCGCAAGCTTGACCATGCTTGAGGCTCTCGCAGCCAAGGGTACCTTCAAGGGCGGCGCGCAAGCCAATCTGGCTGACATTACCGTTGCAGTTGGTTGGTTCTTTTTGCACAAAGGCTTGCCACAGATTGCTGTTGCCAGTCAGTTTCCAAACTTGGTTGCGCTTTCAGCCCGGTGTGAAACGTTACCAGCGTTTCAAGCCTGCCAGCTCGAGGGGTGAAAACAACAGTCTTTCATGGCTGGTGGATGGTGGCGGGCTGCATGATCGTAGCGGTTGTGGCTTGGTCCTTCGCGCTGTACGGGCCAAGCGTTTATATCAACATGCTCAGTCAAGAGCATCAGTGGTCAATCGGCGTAGTCTCTGCAGCGCTCACCTTATCTTTTTTAGTCAACGCAAGCGTGCTCAGCCTGGTAGGCAGCACCATTGCAAAGTATGGCCCCCGCCCAGTGATGGCCACGGGCGCCGCAGTCATGGCGCTCGGGCTAGGGGGCTTGGGCCAAGTCACAAAACTTTGGCAGATCTATGCCGCCTTTGCGTGCATGGGCTTAGGCTGGTCATGCCTCTCAACCACGTCAATCACCGCAACGCTGGCCCCATGGTTTGATAAACACCAAGGGCGTGCAGTATCAACAGCCATGCTAGGCGCCAGTATCGGGGGCATCATCGGCGTCCCCCTGCTGCTCTCACTCATTAGTTCACTTGGCTTTGCGATGGCAATGCTCGTGGTTGCATTGATTGTGTTAACGACCATCTGGCCACTGAGCTTATTTGTCATGCGTCACCGCCCGCAAGACCTAGGGTTACAACCTGATGGCGCTCACGCTGAGCCCTCACAACACAAGGTTGCCGAGCGCGTCTGGACGCGCACTGAGGCCTTACAAACGCGTGCCTTGCGCACCATCATGCTGGCCTTTGGCTTGGCGCTGCTCGTGCAAATTGGCTTTCTAACCCATCAGGTCGCGTTGCTCTTACCCGCAATTGGTCAAACAGCGACGGCCTTGTGCGTGACGAGCGCAGCCGTGCTTTCATTTGGAGGCAGACTGTTGCTGGCACGCTTTTCTGACCGCTTAGATGTCAGGGTCATTGCCTGTGGCGTGCTGGTGCAAGCCACCTTTGGTCTGGCCATCGCCAGTATTTTTTCGGATCAGGCGTGGGCACTGGTGGTCGGGGTGTTGTCCTACGGGTTGACCGCTGGCAACACAACAACATTGCCGCCTGTGATCGTGCGCCGTGAATTCGGTGCGGTCTCCTTTGGCGCGGTGTTTGGCATCGCCGCCATGCTGATACAAATCATGTCAGCAATGGGGCCAGCCTTTTTTGGTGTCTTACATGACCTGAGCGGCAGCTATCAGTTACCGCTCGGCTTAGCCGCCATACTCAATGTCGTTGCGGCAATCGTCATTATGACCGGGCGTAAACGATAGTCTATCGCGGCAAATGTCACCACGGCATTTTAGAAATGATTGGATTCATTCCGGTTTTTTGAATAACAGGCGCCGCTGTCGCTGAGGCCAAAAACTCAATCAACTCTTTTGCCGCTTTCATGTGTTGCGTTGTTGAGGTGATCCCTGCTGAAAACGGAATCGTTTGTTGCACCTCTAGCGGAATCTCACCTAAATAATCTAGACCATCAATCGAAAGTAATTCACTAACCTGTTGAAAGCCCAGCTCCGCATCGCCTCGCGCAACCACTGAGCCTACACGTTCGCTGTAGATCTTTTTTGCGGTGTCTTTTAGCTGCTCGGCTACACCAAGTTTCACAAACAACTCCGTCGAAAGATACGTACCACTTGCGCTCGCCGAATACGCAATCGACTTGGCTTGCAGTAAGGTATTCTTTAGCGCCGCAACCGTACTAATATCCGGCTTAGGCGCACCCTTTTTTACCACAGCACCAATCGTTGAGTTCGCTAAATCAACGCGCGTGCCTGCGGCCACATTACCTTTCTTGATGAACCCGTCTAGCGCGGGTCCGGCTAATATCAAAATGTCGAAGGTCTCTTGACGACTCAAGCGGGTCGGGATTGAATCAGGGGCTGCCCCCATCGACGAGCCGAAAGAGATCTTAACCGTATGCGTCGATTGCTTTTCGTACAGCGGCACGAGCTCTTTAAAGGCGGTCGCAAAGGCGCCCGAGGTAATGACATGGAGCTCAACCGCGTACGCGGCAACGCTTAGGCCAAGACTAAGTGCAAGCGCGAGAAAACTGCGTAGTAAATTGCGGAAAGGCTTCATCCGGTGACCCCTAGTGTATCGATGTATTTTGTTGCTTTAAGGCGACGATACTCAATCTGACGCCACAAGACAAACGCAAGGCTTGGGCTTCAGACCAAAGGGTTTACCCAAATCAGGGAAATCACTAGTGGCATTCGACCGACATAGCCGTGACAATCAGGCTGTTTTGGCGCGAACACTCGACGCCAAATTTTCTTGAACTGCCAAGCTTGCATAGGCTCCAGTTCGCGCATAAAAAAATGTATCACGGAGACTTCTTTGAAAACACCAGCTTCAATAAAAAACTTTGAACTTATTACCACCGCTATGATTGTGGCCTCGGTCGCTGTGTTTGTTTATCAAAATTCAACCACAAAGCTTTTTGGCCCGACCGCCGCGGTATACGTCACGACCGCAGTCATCATGAATTTATTTCTGGTTTACACAATCACTCGGGCAAAAAGTATCGTTTCGCGAACGTTTTTTGCGATGGCAAACGGCGTAGGGATCGCTTTTTGTCTGGTTTCGTTATTTGGCGTTTCACCCCTGAACGTTAAGATAGGTGTTGGGGTTGCCGCTTATCTTTATATTTATTTGATCGTGGCGTTTGCGTCACTGTATTTATTGTTTTCGCCAGCAAGCACAAAATGGTTGCAAAACGAAGACCCTGTTGAGTTTGACTAACTCGAGTGATTTTGTTCGTACCAGCCCTTAGACTGATTGACGACCCTGACCACCAATAGCATCAACGGGACTTCAATCAGCACCCCAACTACCGTGGCAAGCGCGGCTCCAGACTGAAAGCCAAACAAACTGATCGCCGCCGCCACGGCAAGTTCAAAAAAGTTAGAGGCACCAATTAGCGCCGATGGGCAAGCCACGCTATGTTTTTCGCCAAGCTTTCTGTTGAGCCAGTACGCTAGCGCCGAATTTAATACGACTTGCAAGCATATTGGTACTGCCAACAGCGCAATCACCAGCGGCTGCTTAAGCATGGCGTCGCCTTGAAAGGCAAAAAGCAACACCAGCATCAACAACAAAGCCGCCATTGACCACGGGCCTATCGTCTGCATCGCAGCGTCAAAAGCCAGAGTGCCTTTTTTTAGCAAATGTCGCCGCCAAAGCTGCGCCAGCACTAACGGTACGACGATGTACAACACCACAGAGGCCACTAAGGTCGCCCAAGGTACCGTAATCGCAGAGAGCCCCAACAACAAAGCGACCAACGGCGCAAATGCGACAAGCATAATCCCATCATTGAGCGCAACTTGCGACAAGGTGAACAGAGGATCACCACCGGTGAGTCGGCTCCAGACAAAGACCATCGCCGTGCAGGGCGCTGCAGCCAGCAAAATCAGCCCGGCTATATAGCTATCGATTTGGTCAGCAGGCAAATACTCAGAGAACAGATGACGGATAAACAACCACGCCAGAAACGCCATCGAAAAAGGCTTAACCAGCCAATTCACAAACAGCGTGACGCCAATGCCACGCATATGATTGCGCACTTGGTGCAGCATCGAAAAATCAATCTTCACCAGCATGGGAATAATCATCACCCAGATCAACAACCCGACGGGTATGTTGACTTGCGCGATTTCAAAGCGCCCTAAGGCCTGAAACACCGTGGGAGCTAACTGCCCGAGCGCCACCCCCACCACGATGCAAAGAAACACCCAAAGGGTCAGAAATCGTTCAAATATGTTCATGAGCTTGCGCTGATGCGCACTGTTGGAAGTAAAAGGGTCACCAGCCAACACACAATCAACATGATGGCGGACCCGAGTAGGGCATACAGTAACCCACCCCATTGATACAACAGCCCCGACAGTAGGGTGCCGAGTAGACGTCCAAAGGCATTTGCGGCGTAATAAAAACCAACGTCTTCGGCGGCCTTTTCAGAGCCTGCATAGGCCAAAATGAGGTACGAATGCACCGAAGAGTTCACAGCGAAGGCAAACCCAAAGACGCCCAGGCCGCCCACCACCACCCACTCTAAGTGGGGCACATTGAACCAGACAGACAGCACAAGCCCAAGCGGCACGAGGGCCAGCAGCAACGACCACAACCTTGCCGCCGGCACTTCTGTCGTTAAGCCATCTGTGCTGCGACGCACGAGCGAAGGTGCGATGGCCTGAACCAGGCCATAACCAATCGTCCACAGAGCTAAAAATCCACCGACCATGGTGAAGGTCCAGCCTGAAGCGTATAAAAATACCGGCACACCCACCACAAACCAAACGTCACGCGCACCAAACAGCGCCACGCGCGCCGCCGCCAACAGATTAATCGCACGACTTTTGGCGAACAACTCTTTGGCTGACTTAGACGCTTTGCTTTTACCCATCAGGGGCGGCAAACTCAAAACGACGGCCACAAAAATGACAGCCAACAGCGCTGCCATCGCCCATAAGGCACCGCGAAAACCCAACAGATCGAGCAAGAGCCCACCAATAAAGAACCCAACCCCCTTCATGGCGTTTTTGCTGCCGGTAAACCAGGCCACCCATTTAAATAGCTGACCGCTGGCCTGGCCCGCGGTGATTTTGATGGCCGACTTACTGGCCGTTTTAGTCAAATCTTTTGCAACACCACAAATACCTTGCGCCCCGATGACCCAAGCCACTGACATCGCCGCTGTCCAGTCAGGCGACAAAAACGATAACAATAAAAAGCCCAAAATTTGCGTCGACAACCCTACCGTCAGCATCCGCGTAATACCGTAGCGCGTTGCCAGCCAACCACCGATCAGGTTTGCCAACACCCCTGCCGCTTCATATAACAAAAACAGAAAAGCAAGCGTAAATGGTGAATAACCCAGGCGATAAAAGTGCAACAACACCAACATCCGCAACGCGCCATCGGTCAGCGTAAAGCCCCAATAGGCAGCGGTTACGATGCCGTAGTTTCTTGCAGCAGCTGTATGAGCGGGCGCATTATTGGCGCTCGCAGGGTTGCCCGTTGCAGTATTGCTCGATGTGGTGTCGCTTGATGACTTGCTCACCTTCGTCATCTAGGCCTAGATTCCCTGCTGTTGCATATGACACGCCAGATCTACCATACGGCAGGCGTACCCCATCTCGTTGTCATACCAAGCATAGACCTTGAGCATCGTACCGGCGGTCACCATGGTCGATAAGGCATCAACAATTGAGCTGCGTGTGTCGCGCGCATAATCGGCGCTCACTAAGGGGCGGATTTCGTATCCCAGGATACCTGCTAACGCACCTTGTGCAGCTTGAGCAAACAACTCGTTGACTTCTTGCGCGGTGGTTTCACGCTGTAATTCAAATACACAGTCAGTCAATGAGGCATTCAAGACCGGTGCGCGCACGGCGTGGCCGTTTAGCTTGCCTTTGAGATCTGGGTAGATCAGCGCGATCGCCGTTGCACTGCCGGTGGTGGTCGGTGCCAGGCTCAACATCGCACTGCGCGCACGTCGCAAATCTTTATGTGGTGCATCGACCATCAAGTTGGTGTTCGTCGGATCATGAATCGTTGTGATCTGACCGTGCTTAATGCCAATTGACTCGTGGATCACTTTCACGACGGGCGCCAGACAGTTTGTCGTGCAAGACGCTGCAGTCACAATGGTGTGTTGGGCGGGGTCGTACAAGTGTTCGTTCACACCCACGACCACGTTTAAGACATTGCCGACCTTCACTGGCGCCGCGACGATCACGCGTTTGGCCCCACGATCAAGGTGTCCTTGCAGGGTTTCAGGGGTTAAAAACTTACCTGTGCACTCAAGTACCACCTCAACTCCAAGGTCACCCCAAGGGATTTCGGCTGCCGTGGCGTGAGATGAAAACGATAGTTCTTTATCATTGATGCGTATCGCGTGTTCATTCTCAACTTGAATATCGGCACGCCAGCGGCCTTGCACGCTATCGAACTCAAGCAAATGCGCGGTCGCTAATACCCCGCCTTTCAGTTCATTCAGGTGCACAACCTCAAGTCGGTTGCCTGCACGCGGATCATCACCTTGTCGCTCGGCTGCACCCATCGCTGCTCGCAGCGCCAAGCGCCCAATTCGTCCAAGGCCATTGATACCGACTTTCATACTGACTCCTGAGAACTCACGGGCATCAAACATCCCTTAACATTGTAAAGGACAGCCATGACACTTTTATGACGGATCGCCGTAGTGTTATGGTTAGCCTTATTTGGATCATTCTAAAATTTTGCCCTTTATGGCCATCTCACAGCAAACCGGTGCATTCGAACTCATGGTGCAGCCAACGCCCATAGCGGCCGAGGTAGATCTCTTCGGCGCGCTCAGCGTCAGCGTACTATTCAAGGGTAATGTTGTGACGTCAGTCGACAAGGATTGGGATGCAAATCGAAACCGAACAAGACAAGCGCCTAACCGAACTCGAAATCAAAGTCGGTCTGGCTGACGACTTGATCGATCAACTCAACCAAACGCTTTTTAGGCAACAACAGCAAATTGAGTTTTTAGCCAAAGAGCTTGCCAGCCTTCGGCAACAAATGCCGCACGAGCGCAACACACAACTACCAAGTCTGCGCGACGAGTTGCCGCCGCACTACTAAACGAGCGAACGCGCCGCCAGGTTCTTATCCATCACCATTTTAAACAACGCACTTTGCAGCCAGCCCTCAAGCCAGGCTCGCGTCGCTGGCCACAAGTCTTGCGCAAACCATGCTGGATCAACTGCGGCAAATTGCCGCACAAACGGAAAAATCGCCACATCGCTTAGGCAGGCCGTTTGCCCCCCAAGATAAGGGGTAAGCGTCAAGCGCCGTTCAAGCTCAACAATTAAACAAGCGAGCGCCTGTTCGCGGTAATACTCAGCACCAAACTCTGGATAGCGCTCGGCATATTTATAGCGATCAAGCCAATGTTTAAAGTCAGAATCATTGAGCTGAACCAGCTTCAACTGCTCGGGCTGATCAGCCCGCAGTAACCACCCTTGCGGATCATACTGCCCAAGCGCCCAACGCATAATCGCCAAGCTTTCTTCTAGCACTAAGCCATCTGCACAATGCAGTACAGGCACCGTGCCCTTCGGTGATACTTTCAGCATTGCAGCGGGCTTGTCGCGCAAACTGATTTCAACCAAGTCAACTTGCATGCCCGCGCACCACAACGCCATGCGCGCACGCATCGCGTAGGGGCAGCGGCGGTATGAATACAGCAGGGGTTTAGAAGTTGCTTGCATGGCAGAGAATTATGCGTAAACACCAACGATTAAAGCTTCGGGCACGCAACCATTACAGTCGCGCGCCTGAGCTCTTGCGCGAGCGCTCAATCAATCTTCAATTGATACGCTTTAGCCGCAGTGCCAAAGAACAAAGCCTGCTTGTCGGCCGCCGAATACTTTGCAGCGACGCGTTTGAAGGCGTTCCAGATCACATGGTAGTCAACCGAAGCACGATCAGGCGGAAAATTACTTTCAAACATACAACGCTGGGCACCAAACGCTTCGATACACGACTCAAACAACGGGCCCCAGGCTGCGGCGAGTTGGGTCGAATCGGCAGGTTTAGAGAGGCTTTCAAAACCAAAACCCAAGTAAGGCATCCCTAAGCCGCCAAGCTTGACGTACACATTGGGACACTTAGCCAGCTCACCAAGTAACATGCGCCACGTGTCGGTCGCCTCTTGTTCTTTTGCAAGATATGTACGCGTCTTGGCGAGCAGCCCGCCAATGTGATTCAAGATAATTGTCGTATCGGGATAGGTACGAGCAAGATCGATCACCTCAGGGATCTGGGGATGATAAATCATCGCATCAAAACTTAGATTACGCGGCCCGAGTTCAGCAAAGCCTTTACGAAAATCTGGGTCTGACATCAACCTTGGCGGGATCAGGTAGCGTCCGTTATTCAACTGCTCATCCGCATCCCATTTGGTGATCAAACGAATGCCACGAAAACGCCCGCCAGCCGCAGCAATTTGTGCATCGAGTAATTTGCCGATTTCGGCACCGTAAGTTAGGTCAGCCGAGCCCACAATGCCGGCACACACCTGCGTCTTGCCGTACATCTGGCTTGCACCAATCGCAGCGATGCCGTTGGCAAACTCAACCTCACCCAAGCGCTCCATCATCTCGGGGCCCGTCTTACGATAATACGCACCGCACTCAACAAATACCGAGCCCACAATGTTGTGACCCGACTGAGCTTCAGTCATAAATTCTTTTAGCAAATACGTTTGACCATTACGGTCCCACAAATGATGGTGTGCATCAATGATCGGCAAATCGGGTTCGATAATCGCTTCGCGGTGTGAGGCACGCCATGCCGAGTTGTCAGGGGCAGCATGCACCGCAATCGGCGTACCGTCGGGTTTGGTCGTTGGGCGCAGTATTAATTTTGAAGGCATTTGTCTCTCTCTTTTTGTGTGTAACGCTCTGGTTGATCTAAAGCAGCGCAGTATTGACGGACTGTCGCCTTGCAAGCCCCAACTGCCGAGTTCATCGTTGGACGGCTGTCTGTCCGCACCGCCTGCTACACAGGTCTTCACCGCGCCAATTCTTGCTGACGCTGCAAACGGCGTATTCTCAACCACCCAATTTATCAGAGAAGTGACCCACTGCAAACTCAGGCACAGCACTGCTGCCGCAATTGGCGTGGCGAACCCTCAAGCAGCGCAATGGTGCGCCGCAACGTCATGCTGGCTGTTATCCTATAAAAATTCAATGCATCTCGAACAGGATTGACCACAACCATGAAAATCACCGCCATCGAAACCTCTGTGATCTCGCTGCCTTTCACCATGGATGGGCCACATAACCGGTTTGCAGGGCAACTTTGGGATCACCTCGAGATCTTGCTAGTCAAGGTCGAAACAGAAGATGGCTTGGTGGGCTGGGGCGAGGCCTTCGGTCATGCAGCAATCGCCTCGACCAAGGCGGCTATCGATTCAATCATTGCACCACTGGTACTTGGGCGCGATGCCACAGATATCAATGGGCTCACGCGCTCGGTACTGCACGGCACACATTTGTTAGGACGCAACGGCTCGTTTGTCTACGGGTTTTCAGGTATTGAGATCGCACTATGGGATTTGGCTGGCAAGCGCGCCAAGCAACCTGTCTGGCAACTTTTGGGCGGCCCCGCGCGCAAAGAACTCGATACTTATGCAAGCTTGCTTTGCTACACAGACCCGGCGCTCGTCGCGAAAAATGTCTCTAAAGCAGCAAGGCAGGGCTATCGGTTTATCAAACTGCACGAAGTCACCCGAGAGGCGACCTTGGCAGCAATTCAGGCACCGGGTGCCGAGAATGCGAAAATCATGCTCGATGTGAACTGTGCGTGGCTACCCGTTAAAGCGCGAGAGATGGCGCAATCGCTGGCAAATGACGGTCTGCTTTGGTTAGAAGAGCCAGTCTGGCCACCTGAAGACGTACATAGCCTGGCCAGCGTGCGCGCCAAGGGTGTGCCCATTGCTGCAGGAGAAAACGTCGCGGGCTTGTTTGGCTTTAAGACCCTGATTGAGGCCAACGCCATCGACATTGCACAACCCAGCGTTACCAAAGTCGGCGGGATTGGCGAGATGGTCAAAGTCATTCATTACTGTCAGGCAAATGGCGTTGAGGTGTATCCACACTGCCCTTACTTTGGCCCAGGCTTGCTAGCCAGCTATCACGTCGCCTCGGCGTTAATCGAGCAGCCGTTGATTGAAATTTTATGGATCGAGATGCAAGCTAATCCATTTGATCCGTGGGTACGCAGCACAGGTGGCAAAGTGCAGTTGCCGCAAGGACCTGGTTTAGGTGTTGACCCCGATCCGGTGTTACTCAAGCGCTACTTGAAGGGAGATATTGTCCGTACGGCCTAGCTGATCGTTAGCAAACCAGTCGCGCCAAGCGTAGCCCCAGTCAACAATAACCAAAACATATTGATCTTGGTGCGCGCGACAATCACTGTGGTCGCGGCTGTCAGTGCCCATAAGGGCCAATCTCGAGTCGCCTCGGTGTTGCCGGTTGCAAGCATCCAACCCGACGCAATCAACAGTGCAATCACGATTGGGCCCATGCCCAGCTTAAAGGCGCGCACAGCGATCAGCTCACGATTTTTATATACCCACTTCGCAGTCACAAAAATCAACGTGCAACTTGGCAATAACATGCCGACCATGCATAACACTGCAGCAAACATCCCAACCAACAAGCCACCAGCGTTAAAGCCGATATTCCAGCCAAGTAACGCCACAAACAACACATTGGGTCCAGGTGCGGCCTGTGCAATCACAACTGACGCACTAAACTGCGAGCTGGTTAACCAGTGCTGTTGCGTCACAAGGTAGTGATGAATTTCAGGTAACAGTACCAGCGGGCCACCGATCGAGCTCACCGAGAACAAAAAGAAATGCGATAAAAGTTCAAACCAGTCTGCCCATTGCATCACAACACTTAACGGCGCGTTCATGGTTTGCCCCGAAGCTTAAGATAGGTCAACAGATACCCCAACCCACCCAAACCAAACATGACGTAGACCAAGCGCCAGTGCAACAAGGCAACACCCACAAAACTTAAACACGCCAGCACCAAGCACAAGGGCACGCCAAGAGGATTCGTTTTCAAGGCCGTTAACAGCTTGAGGCCCGTGGCAATAAATAACCCTGCCGCGACCGCCCCCATCCCACGTAAGGCATCGATCACATGAGGATCAGTACCAAAACGCGCATAGGCCAGCGCCATCAGAGCGATCGTAAAGGACGGCAAAAAAAACATACCGGCAACTGATACGATGGCGCCACGCAAACCAAAATAACGCGACCCCACCATGATGCTTAAATTTAAGGCGGGGGGCCCTGGCATCGTGCGAGCAACCGCCCACTCTTCAACAAACTCGCCGCGCGTGAGCCATTTTTTTCGTTCGACTAATTCGCGCTCCATGTAGGCAAGTACGCCCCCAAAACCTTGAATGGCCAACAGAGTAAAAGAGAAAAATAGGTCTTTCAGCGACTCAGGCTGTGGTCGCGCAGAAGGTGTTGTCATTTGCTATTCACGACCTAACGATGCAGTTGCCTCATCAGGTCGGCCAACTCAGCCACCGAATGATTTTCAAACGACAATAAGAGTGAAAGAATTGCCTCAACTAACTGCGGCTCTTGCCCCTCGGCGTTATGACGAAACTTCGCGATGATGTCTTCGTCTGAGGCCGGATTTTCAGGCTCTCCTTTCGCTAACGGGACATCGACTTTATGCACGGCACCCGCTTTGCTTGTAATGACCATCGAGGCACCTCGCTGGCTGGGGTAAGCCTTGGTCCAACCATCATCCAGTCTGGAAGTGATGCGCGAGGCCAAACCTTGAATGTCGAGGTTTGTGACAACAGAGGGTACATAACGGTCTTCGCCAACGTCGCCATAATAGGCCGCCATCGCAACCGAATACGCAATACTAAACTTGGCTCCCTCAGCGGTATCAGGCGTCTCAGTTGTGCCACAAAAACTCACCGCCACTGGGTAGGTCGCCACATCGACACTCTCTATGTCGGCAAACGCCAACTTGTGGTCCTTCATCACCGCTAATACACCGTCAGCGGCTGGGTGGATATGGCGACACGCCGCGTGCAGTTTGATATATTGATCTGCCAAATAGAAATGTTGTCCGAGCCCTTCGAATAAGGTTTCAGCGTGCACCTCATCGGCCATCGCATGAAAGAGGCCTTTTTCAGCCTCAATCACCGTGACCGGCCCTTTGGCACCACGTTTCGCCATGTCAACCGACAGCACACCTGCCATTGCGGCCTTACCCGGATGCAGAGGTTTAACCATCGAGCCTTCAATCAAAACCTGTAACAAGCCAGCACCCTGCAAAGTTGCAAGACTTAACGCGCTAGTCATTTGTTCTTGATTCAAATCTGCTAGCACGCCACAGGCCGCCGCCGCGCCTAAGCCGCCCAACGTGCCGGTCGTATGAAACCCACGAGTCAAATGCGACGGATTCATCGCCTTTGATATCCGATTGACGATGTCGTAACCCAAAATCATCGCCAACAAAAAAGCCTTACCGTCCGCCTGCTGTGTCTCAGCGTACGCTAACGCCGCGGGGATCACTGCAACACCCGCATGCACACCACCAAAGCGATAGCCATCATCCATATCCAAGGCATGCGCGGTGACGCCATTGCCTAAGGCAGCATGAATGGCGGGCACCTTTTCTTTAAAACCAAATAAGGTTGCCTGCTCAGTGCCCTGCAAGCTCGACAGATAATCGATCATCATCCCCGGGAAATCCATCTTCAAACCAGCGATCGACACGCCGATTAAATCAATGGTTAACAGCTTAGCCTTATGTACCACCTCGGGAGGCACATCTTTGAACTGAGCCTTGCAAAAAAACTCAGCAAAAGTCTGGGCAATTGTCTGCTCTTTACTCATGTGTTGACTCCATACTTTATTTATTATTCAGTTGACATGAATGCGCGCCGTTCGCGCAACTTGTTTCTGGCGTTCGTCCGCGTGTTTGACATATTCAGCTGTTTGCTGCGGCAAGAGGGTTAAAGGCTCGCCCCCTTATCTGTCATTGCGCTTCGCGTCTGTCCAGTATTTTTGCATTTCGATAAACAAAAACGAGGCAGACCACGTAATCAAGATCAGCCCTGTTAAGGCCTCGACACCCGTCAAGTAGCGCACATAACCTTGTGCAACGAAATCACCGTACCCCACCGTCGTAAAGGTAATAAACGACAGGTACACACAATCAAGAAAAAAACCGTGACCCGCGGTGGCACCCACGATGGTTCCCATGCCTTCGACCTTTAACGATAAAAAATAGCCTAAGGCAAACAACCAGATCTCAAGCACATGCGTCACAAAAATCACGCCTACCCCAACCAACACTCTGAACCTAGGTGCCAAATGTGCAATCCTAGGGAGTTTTCGATCAAGCAAAAACAGAACCTCGTAGTGAATCAGGATCGCACCTGACACCAAGAGGGTGTTCAACACAAAGGCTAAGAGCAGCAGCATGAGCCCATCTTACAAGATTCACGCCACGGGCAGCGTTCGGTCGGGCGCAGTTGGGTGTCCGTGGCTCTATGCGACCTCGCCTGCCTGACAACCGCGTCTTAGTCAGACATATCTAAGGCGCAGTCTACCGCCCGAGCATCAAGCAGCGTGACACACACCGCTGGATCAAGCCCAACCAAGTACCCACGCCGACCACCATTGATGCAAATGCGAGGCAGCGCGAGAATACTGCGCTCGATGTACACCGGCATCTTGCGGCGAGTGCCAAAGGGCGAGGTGCCCCCCACCAAAAATCCGCTATGCCGATTGGCGACCTCTGGCTTGCAAGGCGCCACGGATTTAACCCCAATTTGCCTGGCTAAGTTTTTAGTGGATACCGTTTTGTTGCCATGCATCAAAACAACCAACGGCTCGGCCGCCTCATTTTGCATAATCAAGGTCTTGACCACCGAAAACGGATCAAGCCCCAATACCTGCGCGCTGTGCTGGGCTCCGCCATGCTCTAGATATTCGTAGGGGTGCTCGGTAAAGACGATGCCGTGAGCCTTCAAAAAAGCCGTCGCAGGCGTTTCACTGACGTGTACTTTTTTTGCCATATCGTTGCTCTTCTGCCCTCAGCTCATTCTACTTAGGCTTGGCGGCACGCAACGCCTGCAACACGCGCTGCCCAGCACGCCCATCGGGCTTGACGCCAATTGAAGTCTGAAACTCACTAATTGCCAGACGGCTTTTTGTACCAATCATGCCATCAATCTCACCAATGTCATAACCTCGGGCCGCTAAACGTTGCTGCACTTCGCGCCGCTCGGCGCGACTGGTACCCGGGTCGTCTGTGGGCCACGGGGTGCTGAAGCGAGCGCCACCACGCAGTCGATCCGCGAGGTGAGCAATTGACAAGGCATAAGACTCGGCAGCGTTGTAGCTATACATGGCATCAAAATTTCGAAACACCATGAACGCGGGCCCGTTTGGGCCTGCTGGCAACAACAAGGCTGCTAGCGTGGTATCACTTGGTATCATCTGGTCAGGCTTGATAGGCTTGATGCCCAACTTGGTAAATTGAGCTAAAGGCTGACGTGCGGTACGCCCCGTTGGCCCCGCATAGCCCTTGGGCAACTGGACTTCATAGCCCCAGTTTGCACCAGTCACCCAACCAGCCTGTTTTAAATAGTTTGCAGTCGATCCTAAGGCATCTGGCACAGAGTTCACAATGTCGCGCTTACCATCCCCATCAACATCCACCGCAATCCGTTGATAGGTGGTGGGCATAAACTGCGTTTGACCAAAGGCACCGGCCCACGACCCGACCAAGTTTTGCAAAGGGATGTCACCACGTTGAGCGATCTTTAGTGTGGCCCATAACTCACCTTTAAAAAAAGCCTGGCGTTTATTGGCACAGACCAACGTGACTAACGACCGCACCAATGCGCGAGTTCCTTGTATCCGCCCAAAGTTCGATTCGACCCCCCAAACAGCCACGATGGTGTACCGATCGACTCCATATTTTTGCTCAGCCTCGGCAAGCGTCTTAGACCACTCTTTGAGCTTGGCCTGCCCATCGGCCACGCGCTCATCATCGACTAAACCCGCCAAATAATCCCAAATGGGGGTGCGAAATTCAGGTTGAAAATCAAAAGCCTTCAGTACCGTTTCATCAGGCTCGATGCCCTTAAAGGCCAAGTCAAGTGTTTGGGCACTGACACCCTGCGCAACGGCAGCCTGTCTCAACCCTGCAACACAGGTCTCAAAAGTTTGCGCATTGGCGACATAAGCTACGCAAGATAACGCAAGTGCGCTCAAGGCTTTTTTCATGGGTAAGGCTCTGAGTCGTAGGAACCATAAATGTACACGCTAAAGGCCTCGTGCAGCCCCCCTCACCCAACGTTGTTTTTACGCTAGCATAGGCAGCATGACGAGCGCGCAAACTGAATAACAATCGTGAAAAAAAAGAAAATCCCAGCAGTTGAAACCTTAGCCAAGCCCAAACCCCTCACCACACGCACCGCCAAATTATTGCGTGATGAAGGGCACGCTTGGTATCACGTCTTGCGTTACGACTGGTTCTACCTGGTGATGCTTGTCACAGGCTTAGTCTTATTGATATTTTTTTGGCAACCTTTGCCCCCTAAAACTTTAGGTATCGCAGTGGGTCGCGAAGGCACTTCGGATGGCGTTTACGGTGAAAAATTGGTGTCTTTTTTTGCCGAGCATGGTGTCAAACTTAATGTGACGTATACAGAGGGCGGCAAACAGCCAATCGCAGCCATGCAACGCGAGGACTCGATTCAAAGTGCCCTAGTTTTAGGCGGTCTACATAAAAAGCACGAGCTCGATAACTTTTGGTCTTTAGGTAGCTCTCAGTACGAACCATTGTGGGTTTTCTATCGCGCAAACGCTTTCACAGGCGATGACCCCATTGTTCATTTCGCAATAACTGGCATGGCAATCGGTGAGTCAAACTCTGGATCAAACACGATTGCTCACCAAATCCTAGCGAGCGGACGCAGGGACACGAATGTCAAAGTCAAATTTTTTGAATGGCCTTATTTGAAGTCAGTCGATGCACTCTTGGCCGGTGAAATCAATGCGTTAGCTGCGGTCGATGGCATTGACTCGCCAATCATAAAAAAGCTTTTAGTCGACCCCAACATTAAGATTGCTAATTTTTCGTTCGCTCCCGCCTACGCTAAGCGGCTTCCGCATTTGGATCTTGTAACGATCCCTAGAGGCTCGTTTATGACTGCGCCTACATATCCAGCAACTGATATCAACATGGTCGCGACGAGCTTAACCTTAGTCGTTCAAAAGGATCTTCATCCCGCACTGCAACTGCTGTTCTTAATGGCAATCGATCACTTAGGCGATTCACGTGATCAATTCTTTGCCAAGCCCGGTGAATTTCCGTCTTATAAAGACACTAGTATCCCGCTTGCTCCACTCGCCAAACAGTATTTTTCAAATGGGCCACCAACAAGCCTGCAATACCTTCCTTTTTGGGCCGCAAGCTTTATCGATCGAATTTGGTTTTTTGTTCTCGGCAGTCTGGCAGTCATCTACCCGTTGTATCGCTTGATTCCAAACTATCGAACGACGCTTGGACAACTTAAAGTGAACGATGCCTACGATATGCTGCACGCCACTCAATTGCGGTTTGCGCAAGCGCAAACTCAAGAAGAGTTTGACCACATCATGCAGGATTTTCTTCAACTACAGCGTGAGATTGAAGATTGGATTCCCAAACTCAATATTCCGGCCTACTATGGTCTGCTTCGCCCGATTGAGTTGATCAAAAAGGTTGCGCTTGAGCGACAAGCTTTTTTGAAAGGGTGAAGACTTCATCAAAAAAGGCTTGCTCGTCGCTCGATTTTTTACTGCGGATCAAGCCAACACCACCATCAATCATGCTGGCTGCATCCCAGCTCAATCAAGCACCAGGGCCTCTCGACGAATCACCTCACCCCACGCCGGCACCTCTTTGCTGATGAGGCTGGCAAAGCTCTTCGGATCCAGCATAACCGGATCACCATTACTTTTTAAAACAGCCTCAGCTTTCGGGTTTGTTGTAATCAACCGAGCTGCCTCAAAGAGTCTTGTAATGATAGGTTCGGGTGTCCCTGCAGGCGCCAACAAACCCATCCAAAAAAGCACCTCAAAATTAGTAAAGCCCGCCTCAGCCATTGTGGGCACGTCAGGCAGTTGAGCAATACGCTTTGACGAAGTCACCGCCAACGCCTTGAGCTTGCCCGCCTGAACATTGGGCACCGTGCTTAAGGTATCAAAGCCGGCGCTCAGTTCTCCACTGATGATTGCCATGCCAGCCAACGCGCCGCTTTTGTAGGGCACGTGCGTCGTTTTGATGTTGACACGGTTACTGAGAGACACAAAAATGAGATGCGCCATATTGCCTTGCCCACCTGAGCCGTAAGTCAATTTTTCGGGCTGTGCCTGAGCGTAACGGATTAGATCTTGAGTGTTATTCACTGCATTTTTTTGTGCCCACTCTGGATTTACCGCCAAAATGAACGGTGCCTCGATGATCATCGTAATTGGTGCAAAATCTGACGCTTTGTAGGTGATCTGTTTGTACAGTTGTGGGTTGATAGTGATGCTGCTCGAATTCGTGACAAGCAAGGTATAGCCGTCGGGTGTTGCCCGTGCAACTTCGCCCACGCCAATGGCACCATTCGCGCCCGGCTTGTTCTCAACGACAACCGGCTGTCCTAACGATTTTGCCAATTGCTCAGCCATCACTCGAGCCACAGTGTCAGTCACCGAGCCCGCTGGAAACCCAACCACAATGCGAAGCGGTTTGCTGGGCCACGACTTTGCCAAGTCTTGGGCATGGGCTGTCGTTAGTGCCAAGCAACCAACGGCGATCAAGGTACTTAGTCTGCGGATTAGGTTTATCATTTTTTGTCTCCGGAAAGAATATCAAACCGATCTTAGTCGATACACTGGTGCGTTGTCTTAACCCGTATTTCGTAAACCCGCTGAAATGCCATTGATCGACAGGTGAATACCAAGTCGTACCCTCTCATCAGCCTTACCTTCTCGATAGCGCCGGATCAGCTCGACTTGCAGATGATGCAAGGGGTCAATGTACGGAAAGCGATGACGAATCGAGCGGGCTAGCGTCGGGTTATTGGCCAGCCGGTGCTTTTCACCGGTGATCAATGAAATCACCTCAGCGGTTTTCAGCCATTCTGCCTCAAGGATAGAAAAAATATTTTTACGCAATTTGATGTCAGGTACCAATTCACTGTAGCGCGATGCCAAGGCCAAGTCGCTTTTCGCTAGCACCATATCGATGTTAGATAAAAGAGTTTTAAAGAAGGGCCATTGCTTCACCATTTTTTGCAATAACGCGATCGCTGCTTTGCGCTCTTTGACGTTCGAGCGGTTCAAAAACTCTTGTACCGCAGAACCAAAGCCAAACCAACCTGGCAAGGTCAAACGGCTTTGACCCCAACTAAAGCCCCACGGGATCGCTCGCAAATCTTCAATTTTTTGAGTGGCTTTTCGTGAAGCGGGGCGCGAACCAATGTTTAGTTCGGCAATTTCTCTGATCGGTGTTGCAGCAAAGAAAAACTCTTCAAACCCAGGCGTCTCGTAGACCAAACGTCGATAGGCGTTCATGCTGGCTTGTGACAACTGCGCCGCAGTCTCTAAGAAATTAGTCGGTGCGCTCTTGGTCGGCTGCAACAAGGTAGCTTCTAAGGTGGCTGCAACAAGAGTCTCTAAATTACGGCGACCAATTTCTGGGTTGGCGTACTTTGAGCCGATCACCTCACCCTGTTCGGTTAAGCGGATCTGACCGCGCACGGTACCCGGCGGTTGCGCCAAAATCGCTTGGTAACTTGGCCCACCACCACGCCCTACCGTACCACCGCGCCCATGAAACATCCGCAACTGAATATTGTGCGTTGTCGCTAAGCGCTCAAAGTCTTCGACCAGCGCCACCTCAGCTTGGTACAGCTCCCAGTTGCTGGTAAAAATTCCTCCGTCCTTATTGCTATCGGAATACCCCAACATGATGTCTTGCTCGGCGCCAGACCGTTTCATCATGTCTGCGACGCCAGGTAAGGCATAAAACTCACGCATGATGCGAGCAGAGTTGCGCAAGTCTGCAATTGTTTCAAACAACGGGACTGTAATTAAATCAACCACGGCTCGGTCATCAAGGGTGCGTCGCAACAACCCAACTTCTTTCTGCAGCACCAACACCTCAAGCAAATCACTCACATCCTCTGTGTGACTGATGATGTAGTGGCGAATCGCCTCTACCCCGTAAATTGTTCGCGACTTAAAGGCCTCTTGAAAAATCGCCAATTCAGCCTCCGTGTGATCAGAATACGTAAAGCCATGAATACGCAAAGGCCTAGGGTCTTGCAAAACCTTCAAGAGCACGGCGCGTTTGTCGACTTCATTCAAACTTGAATAGGTTTTCTCAAGGCGCGCCTGATCAAGCAACTCTGCAACGACTTTCTCGTGTTGATCTGAGCTTTGACGTAAGTCAACAGAGGCCAGGTGAAAACCAAACACCTCTACGGCTCGGATCAAAGGGCGCAAGCGCTGCGCAGACAGCGCCTGTGCGCTTTGGCTATGCAGTGATGCTTGAATCACCTGCAGATCACTCAAGAATGTTTGCGCGTTTGGATAAGGATTTTGCGGATCAACCGCATGCCGTGCGGCATCACCACCAGTCAAATATTTTAAGGTGGCGGCCAAGCGAGCATACATACCGGTCAACGCACGTCGGTATGGCTCATCGAGGCGATGAACACTGGCATCGGGCGAGCTTTCTGCCAAGGCCTGCATCTCGGCCGGAAACTCAACCAGCATGGACGAAAGCGATAACTCGCCGCCAAGATAATGCACATCGGTCAAGTAATAGCGCAAGACCATTTCTGCCTGTCGCCTCAACGCCTCGTTGAGTGTCTGCGCATTGACGTTTGGATTGCCATCTCGGTCACCACCGATCCACTGGCCCATACGCAAAAACGGCGCGACAGGTTGCTGCCCAAGCGACTCTTCAAGCGACGCATAAATTTTGGGAATTTCAGGCAAAAACGTGGATTCGTAATAGCTCAGTGAATTTTCAATTTCATCTGACACGGTGAGCTTTGATAGTCGCAACAAACGCGTCTGCCACAGTTGCATGACGCGGGCACGCATGCGCGCTTCATTCGCCGCCAATTCGCGCGGCAGCAGCGCATCTTTGGATGCGTGAGGATCAGAACCACGCGCCTTGATGTCATCGCGTTCGTTTAATAATTGAGCCAGGCTGCGCTCGGCACTTAAGATACTTTGACGCTGAACTTCAGTCGGATGCGCCGTTAATACAGGCGACACAAAACTATTTGCCAGTGTTTGAGAGATGACTTTATTTGTAATGCCCGCAGTACGCATCCGTTGCAACGCGACCTCGATGCTCCCTTCTTGGGCGTTACCCGCGCGCTCGTGAATCATTCGACGTCGAATATGGTGCCGGTCTTCGGCAAGGTTCGCCAGATGACTGAAAAAGGTAAATCCACGAATCACGCTCACAGCACGATCGCTTGGCAAGGCTTTCAAAAGTTTTTTTAGCTTTTTATCTGCCTCATCGTTTGCGTCAAGCCTAAACGAGACTGAGAGTTGACGAATATTCTCGATCAGTTCGTAGATCTCTAGACCCTCTTGTTCACGAATGACATCGCCGAGCAAACGCCCAAGCAGGCGAATATCTTCAACGAGTGGGCGCTCGTTATCGCGCGATCGAATTTTTGAAGTGGCAGCAGTGGCTTTGAGCATCGCGATCCTAACCAGATTAAGGGTTTCGAAACACTCGCGAGCGCTGTATGCCAAAAGAGAAAACCGCAATCCATGGCGCAACGGGCATCGCTTGTGTGGAAAGGGTCGCTTGTTGAGCTGCTGTCTCTACAGCAATACAACCTCTATAGGGTAAATACTACAGGTCTTAAGGGATTTTTCCAATCAAAAAAATGTAACCGCGCCCCCAACTAAAATTACACCTCTTTCAGAAAAGTATATGTTAGCCTTTAAGCGTAGCAAAAAAAAACGTTCTTTTGACTGCACAGGCTTGTTGAGTTCAGTCAATGATTTTTTAATCTAGACGAGTTCTCACAAATGACCCGTATAAAAGCAATCGTAGCCACCTGTTTGAGCATGGCTTTCGCCAATTCGTGTTTCGCTGCCGACCCCGCGGCCCGCGCGCAAGTCGCTGATGCAAACAAGGCAGCAGCCTCTGCACCTTTAGATAAAGAAGAGATGGCTAAGCAGTTGGCCAATCCCATCGCAAATATGATTTCGATGCCTATTCAGTGGTCGTATGGTGGCAAGATGGGTGCCGACCAGAAAGGTAGTAATCAAACACTCTTGCTTCAACCTGTGGCCCCCATTAATTTAGGTGGCGGAGACCTTTTCATTGTTCGGCCGATTCTCGCGTCAGTGGCAATGAATGACATCAACGGGTTTTCTGGCAGCGCCGTCGCCAACATCACCCTAGAGTCTTTCTATGCCCCTAAAACAGGATCCTCCTGGATTTGGGGTGTCGGGCCGTATGCCACTGCGCCGCTCAATCAGACTGGTAATTTTGGCTCACTACAAACTGGCGTGGGCGTAACCGGAGTCGTTTTAAATCGAGACGGCCCTTGGACTTACGGCATCTTGAGTTATCGGTCGTGGAGTACAGGCGGCAACGCAACATACGGCACGCAAAACAATCTGTACGGACAGCCATTTCTTGCGTACACCACCAAGAGTGCCTGGACGTATTCCGCCAACATGCAAGCGCTCTACAACTACGACACCGGCCGAACCACGAATCCGCTTTATGTCGGCGTGTCTAAGCTAGAGGTCTTTGGCAAGCAACCTGTGCAGTTCAGTCTGGGGGCAACTTATTACCTAAGCTCAACACCCGAAGGGCCACAGGGCTGGGGCGCACGGGCAACACTGACGTTCGTTTTTCCTGAGTAAAGCGCTGATCGCCGCTGTTTAAACCAGTTCATTTTTTGGGTGCTGGCATTGAGAGTCGGCGCAGCCTCTTCTTTTCACACTTGCCTAGTTTGCCTAGTGTGATCTCTTCCATTTTCCTGCAAAAATTATGCGACTCGCACAAAAAATTCTCAGCTGTTTTTTTGCCTTTCACTGCGTGACGGCTTTCGCAAATCCTGCAACGGTGTATGTCAACGGCGACATTCTCACCATGCAAGGAGACAGCCCTCAGTACGTCGAAGCGCTTGTCGTGCAAAATGACAAAATTATGTTTGCCGGTGACAAGGTGCAAGCGCTTGCGCAGGCGGGCGCTAACCCAACGTTATATGACCTGAACGGCCGCACGTTAATGCCAGGCTTTATTGATAGCTGGGGACACTTTGCACTGATTGCACAAAACACTCTTGGCGTGAACGTGGGGTACTTTGCGCAAAATCCGCCCCAGACAAAAGCTCAAGCGCTTCAAAAACTGCTCACCGAGGGCAAGCTATTTAATGGTTGGATGATGGGGTCTGGCTACTCAGAAGCCATGCTATCTGACGGAGGCCTGTCTTTAGCAGATTTGGACAAAGCTTTCCCAGACCAACCACTACTCATCCAAAATATTTCAACCCTGACAGGCCTAGTCAATACAGCCGGCCTGAAAAAACTTGCAATCACCCCGGCAACTCAGGCCGTCGGAGGGTTCATACCCAAAGACCCGAAAACAGGGGCGCTCACCGGAGAACTCGTGGGCTCGCCCTTCATGGATGCGGTGGTGCGCGCGGTCGGCACATACTCTCAAGACATCACCTTTGACACCTACCGCAAGGCCGAGCACGTCTATCTTTCAAATGGTTTCACCACTGCACAAAGCTATGAAGCGACTATCGATGATATGAATAAGATGCGTACAGCAGTCGAGCAGAAAGTGATTTCACTTGATCTGATTGCACTGCCAGCGTACGACGTGGTGGATGAGATTCTTAAAACTACGCCAAGTTTCCAGTTCGGCGCTTATAGCCAGGGGGATAGGGGTTTTAAGATAGCAGGCATCATGGTCGCTACCGATGGCGCACCACAGCTACGCTTTGCCTACTTCACCAAGCCCTTTCTGGATACGACTGGCTTTAGCCCAGACTGGCGTGGCTTTCCCTTCACGCCTCAAAGCACGGTAGACCGCTACGCGAAGCTCGCTTATGAAAAAAACATTCAGTACTTTGGTTACAGTAACGGAGACGCGGGAATCGACATGACTCTTTCGGCTTTGAACAAAGCCATGAAAGACACGGGCGTCACTGAAGATCGAAGACCGGTCATTTCCCATTCATTCTTTGTCCGCGATGATCAACTGGCGCAATACAAAGACAAAAAAATTATGGCCATCACGCTGCCGAATCACATTTGGCTGTATGGCGATGTCTACCTAAAAATACTGGGCGAAGAGCGCGCCAAAAAAATTAGTCCTTTACGTTCTGCAAGTCAGCTGGGTGTCAAAATTGGGATTCATAATGACACACCCTCGTCTGGTCCGAATGCTCTATTTTCGGTGTGGAGTGCAGTCAATCGTAAAACCTTCAGTGGCAAAACACTCGGTGAAGAGCAGAGGATTGATGCGTATAAAGCACTGCAAGGCTTTACGGTGAATGCTGCCTATCAATACAAAGAAGAGACGTCTAAAGGTTTACTTGCAAAAGGAATGCTGGCCGATTTGGTTGAGCTTGATCGCAACCCCTTAAAGGTCGATACCGACGAAATTAAAAATATCCGTGTGGTACAGACAATTAAGCATGGTAAACAGTTGTACAGGGCTCAGTAGTCGCTCGCTTAGCACAGGTTACATCCGCACCTGAACATCTATGAAAAAAATTATTGCCATTTCCGCATTGCTCGTCTGTCACTTAACAAGTGCGCAGGCCCAAGACAGTCTTACTGTCTACGGGATTATTGATATTGGTCTGCAATACGCTACGGTGAATCAAACAAGAGACCACGCCATTCAAAGCAACCAATTTTTTGGGATTTCCAGTGGCGTACAAAGCGGCTCGCGCTTTGGCCTTCGCGGCACGCATGCAATGGGTGGTGGTTTTGAAACGGTCTTTACTTTAGAGAATGGCTTTAACGCCGGTACCGGAGAAGCTCAACAAGGAGGCAGATTATTCGGACGCCAGTCGACCGTTGGCATTAAACACAACGATATTGGGCAACTAGATGTCGGCCGTCAGATCAACCTAGCCTCTAATTATTTTTTACCGATCGACCCTTTCATCGAAGGCTTTGGGCAAGCCAACATAGGCGCCTCGTTTGGTTCAGCGAACACTGTGCGCTATAGCAACATGCTGATGCTGCAAGCTCAAGCGACCAAATCCTTAACCATCGGTGCGGGCTACTCCTTTGCGACCGAGCTGACAGGCATCTACGCGAACAACGGCCTCTGCTCGAGCGGTATATGCCAAGCGATCAATCAAAATTCTCAATTTCAAACGAACAACAACCTACGCGCCCTCACACTGGGTGCAAAATACGCTAACGGGCCGCTTCTTCTGGCCGTTGCCTACGATCAACTATGGGGTCCTGACAATATTCCGAATGGCCCACCTAAGCCAAACCCCACGGCCTGGCTGGCGGGCGGGGCTTACGACTTCAGGGTCATCAAAATATCATTCGCCTACGGCCAAACACGAAACGGCACTTGGAATGGTCAACCCGTGGGCGCAGGCACAACGCCCACTAGCCCGCTTTCAGATGGCTCGCTAGGGTCAGGGGCACTCTTCTTGGCTGGGGCCGCTGCCAGTTCAATGATGTTAGGCATGACGGTGCCGATTGGCGAAGCAAGCATTCTGGCGTCGGTACAACGCTTACAACAGCAAGGCGATGCAGTGCCCAGTACGCTAACAGGGCCACAAATGGTCTACAGCGCTGCTTACCTATATAGCTTTTCGCGACGCACAAACCTCTATACCTATGCGTCCTACGGAAACAATTACGCAGCCGTTCGAGCAGCACAAAGTACCGTTGTCGGGGTCGGAATCAGGCATCAGTTTTAGACTAACAACAATCTTAAACCATCAGTTTTAGAACAACCTTACACGAGTCACCAACAACAACACTAGAAGTGAAACAATGACGCCGCTTGAATATTGACTGGTCAATTTTGATTCGGCGGAAGTAAAAGTGAAGCGCAAAAACTAGTAGTCCAACGCTCTATCCTTTCCAGGAAAACCATGACAAACGAAGTCGCTCCAAAAATACTTGATTTGCCCATTGGCCTGACAGCAACCGGCCTGCGCGAAGAGTTCGATAGCATTGGTAAAGTTCAAGTCCCAGCAGATCACTATTGGGGTGCTCAAACACAACGCAGCTTGATCCACTTCAATATCGGTCACGACAAGATGCCCAAAGAGGTGTATCACGCCTACGGCTATGTGAAAAAAGCTGCTGCGGTAGTTAACACCAAGGCCGGGCGTCTTCCCGCCTGGAAGGGAAACTTAATTCAGAAAGTTGCCGACGAAGTCATCAGTGGCAAGCTCGACAGCGAGTTTCCGCTTTACGTCTGGCAAACAGGTTCGGGCACACAATCCAATATGAATTTGAACGAGGTGATTTCAAACCGCTGCATTCAACTCGTGGGTGGCACCTTAGGCGCGCAAGAGCCTATTCACCCAAATGATCATGTCAATATGGGTCAATCGAGCAACGACACCTTTCCGACAGCCATGCACATCGCTGCCTACAAAATGGCAACCGAGAAAACCATCCCTGCTTTGCAGCGACTACGTGATGCCTTGAATGTTAAATCGCAACAATGGTCAACCATTGTCAAGATCGGCCGTACCCATCTTGAAGATGCAACGCCGTTGACGGTTGGACAAGAATGGTCTGGCTATGTTGGTGCGCTGGATGATGCGATCGCTGATGTGACCTATGCCACGCAAGGGCTTCTGCAAGTGGCAATGGGCGGTACCGCGGTTGGCACCGGGCTCAATTCACCTGTTGGTTTTGGAGATGAAGTTGCGGCTGAGTTGACTAAGATGACCGGCTTTGCCATCAAGACCGCCACAAATAAATTTACAGCCCAAGGCACACTCGATCGTATGGTCCGCGCCCACGCTGCACTCAAGTGCGCCGCCGTATCCCTGTTTAAAATCGCGAACGATATGCGCTGGCTCGGTTCTGGCCCACGCACTGGTTTAATGGAAATGACCTTTCCGTCGAACGAACCAGGCTCGTCGATCATGCCAGGTAAAGTCAACCCCACACAAGCCGAAGCCATGCTGATGGTTTGTATTCAGATTATGGGTTCAGACGTTGCAGTGCAAATGGGCGGTTCAGAAGGCAATTTTGAGCTCAACGCCTTTCGACCCGTTCTCATCAGTAACTATTTGCACTCAGCCTTGATTATGGCGGATATGTGTGATCACTTCCGCGAGTTCATGATCGAAGGTGCTGTTGTCAATGAAGCGCAACTTAAGTCAAATATTGATCGCTCGGTCATGATGGTGACTGCCCTGTCGCCAGTCATTGGTTACGACAAAGCTTCAGAGATTGCACACTATGCGATCGATAACAACACGACACTTAAGCAAGCTGCTCTTGCCAAAGGTGTTGACGAAGCTGTGTTCGACCGTGTCGTGGTGCCTATCAACATGACTCGGCCAGGCTCTGCAGACGTACCTGCTGCTAAAGCATAACCAGGAGACGATTGATGAGCGCCAACCTTAACTCGACCCTTTCTGGGCAACAGGCCTTACGCCAACAGGTTGGCGATCGCTTCAACGCCGACTGGAAAAGTAATGATCACCGCGCTCGGCGACTCGTCGCCGAGTTCATTGGTACCTCAGGTCTGACGTTTGTCTTGTCAGGCGGTGCGGCAATCTTAGCGGGGTACGGGGGCGCGACCCTTGCGCCCTATCAGTTCGCCTTCATTCTCTCGGCTTGTGCAGCACTCTGGTTGGTCGCTGCGGTTTTCTTTCTCGGTGATATTTCTTCGCACTTCAATCCCGCCATGACGCTCGCCTTTGCAATGCGTGGTGACATGGGCTTTCCGATGGCTGGTTGCTATATCGTTGTGCAAATGATTGCTGCAGCAGCGGGTTCTTGTGTCGCAGCGATGCTCTTTGGCACGGGAGGCAATCTAGCAGCCACAGTGCCTGCAGCCGGCATGATTTATCAGTCAGTTGCCTTCGAGGCCATTCTGACCTTTGGCATGGTCTTGTTGGTACTCAGTATGACAAATGGCCCAAAACTTGACAGCAGTTCTGCTCCGCTTGCCGTGGGGGCCTATGTCATGGCAATGGGGACAATGGGCGGGCCCTTTGACGGCGCGGCGTTTAATCCTGCAAGAGCCTTCGGGCCAGACTTTGCGCGTGGCGATTTTTCTACGTACTGGGTCTATGCTTTGGGATCGTTGATTGGTGTACTTGTAGCAGTTGCCATTGCACGCTTTTTACGCGGGCCTGCAAAAGCCTCTGAGGCCAATGCTGCGATGGGTAATCCTCTAGATTCTTGAACGGCACTTGTTTGTATCGAGTCGATCTGGCTGCCCAGATCGACTTTACACAGCTAAAAACCGACTGTTCGTAACGCTATTTCGCTAAAAACATAAACATCGAAATATTGATACCAATGACGCTCAGGCACATGGTTGCTACGCCCGCGCCAATCCAACGAAGGTATTTATGCGAAGTTTTTAGCTCTGACACATCAGCTCGAAAATGTGAGAACTCATTTTTGCACTCATCGATGGTTGTTTTTAGCCCTGATAGCTCTGCAGAGAGCTTCTGCTCAACCTGATCTATTTTTTTGTCAATCTGAGTCATTTTGACTTCAATCTGATTCGTCTTAGCCTCAATCTGATTTGTCTTAGCCTCGATCTGGATAGTCTTAATTTCGATCTGATTGGTCTTGACCTCGATCTGAAGCATCTTGGCTTCGATACGATCAGTCTTAATTTCAAGTTGATCTGTTTTAGTTTCTATGCGATCAGTTTTTATTTCGAGTTGGTGAATCTGCAACTTAACTGCGCTACTCAAGGCAACAAAGTCGGCCTTGGTAGCGTATTGCTTGTGCTCTTCGTCATAGACATTTTGAAGAGCGTTGGCATGCACTTCGGCCTGCTCACGGGGCAAGCCAGTAGCCACTAACTGCGTGGCGTAAGACAAAGAATTGAAAGTACTCATGACGCTTCCTGTGTAAAACAATTTCAGGCACCAGCACCCGAAGCATCTAGTTTGAGCTGCAAGCCAACAGAATTCAATAGCTCGGGCCGAACTGTTGCACTCTTTTACAAGTCACCCAAGCGCACGACTGCTTACCGCTTCAGCTGGTATAGAGTAGTCAGGATATTCAAATGCAACTCGTCAACCAAGACGCCCAGCTTGAACTGATTGGCACCACCGGGTTTCGAGTAGATAGGGCCAATTCGCTGTGTATTGTTTTAGAAAATGACCAAAAAGACGATCGCGATTGTTGGTGCCAGCCTCGCAGGCTTAAGCTGCGCGGTTCGGCTTAAAGAGCTTGGCCATTACTTAGCAAATAAAATTGCTAAGTGAAAAATCGCCTCAGGCTCAAACTCATGCGGGTCACAAGACTATGCGATAGCACCATTTAATCAACGATACTAAGAATTGCCTTAGATGCATTTAAATTCCTATGCCCACAGCCGTTTATCGTGTAAGTTCACACTGACAATTTAAATCAATCGTAAGAAACGATTTCGAGCGCGACCTTACGGCGACGACTCGAATCATTCGGAGACAGAAATGACTACAACTCTAAAAGGCCGTCGCACGCTCATCCAAGCAGCGGGCTTTGCTGCACTGACTGCCGCTGCAACCAATTTCAGTCGCATCGCGGGCGCCGCAGAACCAATCAAGATTGGCATACCGTGCGCGCTGACAGGGTCCCTTGCTGTTGTGGCCGAGCAAACGAAGCGCACAGCCCAACTCTTTGCCAAACAAGTCAACGCCGCTGGCGGAATTAATGGGCGAATGATTGAATTGATCATAGAAGATACAGGTGGCAATCCGGCCACCTGTGTTCGAAAAGTGCAACAAATGGTCGAGCGAGACGGTTGCAGAATATTCACGGGTATTACGTTTTCATCAGAGACGCTTGCCGTCATGCCTAGACTGGCTGAGTGGGATTCGATCTATGTTGCTTGTGGCAATGGCGATGCAAGCATGACGGCCGAGGCGTTCGTACCCGGATTCTTTCGCGGTAATCCGTCTGGCCCAACAGAAGCGCGCTTACTCTCGATGTACATCAAGGATTCGGGCCTGAAGAAGTTTTATGCCATCGGCATGGACTACTCTTGGGGCCACTCCACCGTTCAAGCGTTTGAACAAGAAATGGCTCGCAACAAAATTCAATTTCTTGGTAAGGTTTTTTCTCCGACAGGAACACGCGACTTCTCGAGCTACATCACAAAAATTCGGCAATCAGGGGCCGACGGGTTGATGATGGTGTTGTCTGGGGATGATTCAAATGCGTTCATGACTCAGGCCGCTCAATACCGCTTGGGTGATAAAGTCAAAATGTTTACAACACTAATTGAGTTATCAACGATTAAGGCGGTCGGCGAAGCGTCTCTGGGCGTGATTGGAACCATGCGCTACATGTCAACGTACGACCACCCCGTGAATAACAAATTCGTCGATACCTTTACCAAAGCGATCAAAGATACGCCAGACTGGAATGATGGCGAACAATGGAAAGCACTCCAATTTATTAGCGCCGCCATTCAAAAAGCTGGCAATACTAAGTCAGTCGATTTGATCAAGGCCCTTGATGGAATGGAACTTGACACCGTTAAAGGTAAGGCAAGCTTTCGCGCCTGCGATCATCAAAGCATGGAAGATGGCTTCGTGGTCAAAGTTGAAAAAGTCGGCAATACCTTGGTGCCAGTTCTCGTAAAAAAATACCCCGCTGATCAGATCACACCAGCTTGCCGTAAAAAGACCTTTGATAGCTAATCTGGTCTAGCGATACGACACCTGTGCCTGCCTTGTTCAATACAAGCAGGTACAAAATTTGTTCGTAAATCTCACAGCGAGACCCGAGTGGAAACCTTTTCTTTTCTTCTGATACAGACGCTCAACGCGCTGTCCCAAGCATCTCTTTTATTTTTTTTGGGCAGCGGTCTGGCCTTGATCTTCGGCATCATGCGCGTTGTCAATTTCTCGCACGGTGCCCTTTACATGCTTGGCGCTTACATTGGCTACACCACAGCCAAGCTAAGCGGCAGCGTATGGCTTGCGATGTTCATCGCTCCAATGGCCGTAGGCGTACTGGGCCTATTCTTTGAAATCGGATTTTTGCGTAAGCTTTACAAGAGAGACGAAAGCGCTTTCTTATTAGTCACCTTTGGCCTGACCTTAGTTGTCGCAGAGGTCACACGACTCACTTGGGGCGCGCCACCCTTGCAAGTTCCCTTGCCCTCTGGTCTTTCTGGTGTGTTATTCATTCTCGACGAACCCATGCCAACGTACCGACTCTTTTTAATTGCCGCGGGCGCCTTAGCCTCAGTGGTTATCTGGGGCTTTTTAGAGAGGACACGGCTAGGTCTATTAATACGCGCGACTTCGCAAAATTCGCAAATGGTTCATGCCTTAGGCACAGATATCAATCTCATCAGATCTGGCGTTTTTGCCTTGGGCTGCGGCTTAGCGGCGTTGGGTGGAGTTCTTGCAGCGCCTTCAATTACCGCATCACCAGGCATGTCGTCAGCCGTCATCGACGCCTTTGTCATTGTCATTATCGGCGGAATGGGCAGTTTTTTAGGTGCAATACTTGGCAGTCTGATTGTTGCAGCTGTTCAAACCTTCGGTAATTACTTTTTCCCAGACTTTGCGATGGCAATCCTTTACTTGCTCATGCTCGGCGTATTAATTATCAGACCGGGGGGGCTCCTGGGTAAGGAGGCGTGAGGATGAAAAACAAAATAATTACGCTCATAGCGATCTCATGTTTATTGGTGGCGCCGCAAGTACTCCCTAACTACGCGATGACTCTGCTCACCGAACTCGTAATTCTTGCGCTTTTTGCAATGAGTCTTGATCTCATGGTGGGTTACACCAAGCTTGTTTCGTTTGGTCATGCCGGAGCCTATGGCTTGGGCGCCTACGCCTGCGCGCTTTTGTCTCTAAACACTACGCTTCCCCTTCCTGTCGTCATTCTGCTCTCGGCACTGATCGTCGGCTTCATCGCGATTGGGATTGCCTGGAGCTGCACCATGGCAACCGGGGTGTCGTTTGCCATGCTGACCCTGGCGTTTGGTCAGCTCGCTTATGCGATCGCTTTTAAGTGGGTGAGTGTGACAGGCGGCTCTGATGGCTTATCCGGCATCCCAAAAAGACCGGGGCCTTTTGGTTGGACACTGCTAACCACCAAGCCCGGTTTTTATTTACTCACTGTGGCTTGTTTATTAGGCGCCTATTTTTTCTGCCGAGCGTTGATCAAATCCCCTTTTGGCCAAGTACTGCGCGGCATTCGTGAAAACGAGATGAAAGTACTCGCACTCGGTTACAACACACGTCGTTACAAAATTGCGATTGTCAGTATCGCTTACATGTTTGCGGGTATGGCCGGCGCACTCTATGCCGCCTTTGCGGGCTTCGCGATTCCTGAATTGCTGTTCTGGACTGTGTCGGGACAAGTCCTCATTATGGTGATTGTTGGTGGCCAAGGAACGTTAATTGGACCCATGCTTGGGGCGGTATTTTTCATTATGGTCGAACAAAAATTAAGCGAAATAACAGAGACCTGGGGTCTATTTATGGGTCTGATATTCATTGCTTTTGTGATGTTTGCGCCAAACGGTATTCTAGGCATGTTCAAGAAGAACACGTCAGGTGGTAAACAAGCACAAGGGCATACGTCATGACTGCCGCGCTCGAATGCAAAGGCATCGGCCGTAATTTCGGAGCGCTTGCCGCGCTCGCAAACGTCAACCTAGTCGTTCAACCTGGCGAAGTGCGGGCCGTGATCGGGCCAAATGGCGCAGGTAAGTCGACCTTGTTCAATGTCGTCGCGGGTGCGGTCAAGCCAACTGCTGGCGTCGTGCTTGTCGACGGTCAAGACATCACTGGGATGACTGCTCAGAGGATCTGCCATTACGGCATTTCAAGAACCTTTCAGATCTCTGCATTGTTTCCAGAAATGTCTGCCTTTGACAATGTCAGGCTCGCTGCGCAGGGAAAACTAGCCGATCGCTGGCGACCAATCGGCGGTCGCAAGGTTCTTGAGCAAGCGAGTGAGCTGGCGAGTCAGGCCATGTCTCGGCTGAACTTGAAAGCCATCCAAGACGTTGCCGTAGGGACGTTATCTCATGGCGATCAGAGACTCGTTGAGGTCGCAATGGCCCTAGCGCAGCGCCCCACTATTTTAATGTTGGATGAACCCACGCAGGGGATGTCCATACAAGAAACACATCGTACGGTCGACACGCTGAAGTCCTTACTCAGCGAAGAGAAATTAACAGTCGTACTCGTTGAACACGACATGGATGTTGTCTTTAGCCTCGCAGATCGAATCGCTGTCTTGCATCGCGGCCAACTGATTGCAGACGGCACAGCGGATGAGGTCAAAGCAAATTCAGCCGTGCAAGACGCTTACCTTGGAGGGCTGGACTGATGCTCAGATTACAAAACGTGCACGCCCACTATGGCATTGGTGAAGTGTTGCAGGGCGTGGACCTAAACATGGCGCAAGGTACGATTGGTGCCGTCTTAGGTCGTAACGGCGTCGGCAAAACGACTACCGTCAAGGCAATTATGGGTCTCGTCAGTGTGACGCAAGGGTCGATTTTTATCGATGGCCAAGACATCACGCAAAGCCCGCCACATATCGTGGCTAGAGCAGGTGTCGGTTATGTTCCCGAGGGCAGAATGTTATTTCCTGACCTGACCGTGCTTGAAAATATTCAAGTTGCACAACGAGCCCCCGCTAAACAATGGTCAACCAAAGCGCTGTTTGAGTTATTCCCCAGACTCGAAGAACGGATCCATCATAAGGGCAGTCAGCTTTCGGGCGGCGAGCAGCAAATGGTTGCTATCGCTCGAGCCTTAGCGACCGACCCTCGACTTCTTTTACTTGACGAACCCTCGCAAGGCTTAGCACCAAAAGTCGTCAGAGAACTTGTCGACGTTTTTATCAAACTTAAAAACGAAGGTGTCACGCTCTTAGTCATCGAGCAAAACTTGAAATTCGCTGAGAGAATTGCTGACGAAATGTTTGTCATGTCTAAAGGACAAATGGTCTATCAGGCATCTATCGCAAAGTTCATGAATGAAATTGATGCCGTGAAATCACAATACTTAACAATCTGATCTCGCATGAAATCAACCACTGACGCAATACTTAACAATCTGATCCAACATGAAATCAATCATAGATAACGACCCGCAAGCCAACATTCCGATTATCGATGCTCACCACCACTTGTGGGATCTTCAAGGGCACATCAACTATGATTGGTTGGTTCACCCCGAGCACAATTGGCTGGGTAACTATTCTGCCATTCAAAGAACCTACCTTGCGCCAGAATATATGCGAGATACCGCTCTGCACAATGTCATCGGAACAGTGGCGATTGAAGCCGAGTGCGACCGCTCACAGCAAGTGGCTGAAACAAAATGGTTCAGCGAAGTCAGTGAACAATACGGGTTACCTTCTGTGATCGTCGCTCATGCTTGGGTTGATACACCAAACGCAGAAGAAATACTGGCCCAGCAGGTTCAATACAAACGCGTCAGAGGGATCCGAACCAAACCAATTATCACGGCGACCCCAACAGATAGTGTGAAAGGGCAACCTCGCAGCTTGCAGGATCCGAAATGGATTGAAGGTCTGGCCTTGCTTGAAAAATACAACTTGTCTTGGGATCTGCGACTGCCCTGGTGGCACCTGAAGGAAGGCGCAGAGGTAGCCGCCTGCTACCCAAACATGAATATTATTTTGAATCATACTGGCTATCCGTGGCATAGAGATGTTGCCTCAATGCAAGGTTGGCGCGAAGGCATGCAAGCCTTGGCTGATCTACCGAATGTCTCTTGCAAGATTTCAGGGCTCTGCGTCGCAGACAGTCCTTGGACACTAGAAGAGAATGGCCCGATTATTCGCGAGACAATAAAGATGTTCGGCGTAGATCGCTGTATGTTTGCGTCTAACTTTCCGGTAGATAGCCTGAAAGGAAGTTGGGACTACATTTATACGCAATTTAAACGCTCAGTGGCTGATCTACCGATGGCCGATCAGCTCAAGCTGTTTGCCCAAAACGCAATACGCATCTATCGCATTGAGGCGTAAGGCCGTTACCGCTAGACGAGTTTGCTGCGTTGTGTCGTTCTAGCTGCAAATATTGCCGATGCTTTTAAAACCAAACGCTCACCCACTTTAAGCTCGCAGTTGCCAAAACGAACGCGACCACTGACTTTGCTGAGTGTCGCGGTCGCCTCTACCCAATCCCCTAAAACTGCCGGGCTAATAAAGTCTACTGAGAGGTGCATCGTTAAGACATCGTTTGATTGATTGTTGGCATGGGCGACGTTGATACCAATCGCTTGATCTGCGACGGTAGACAACATCCCTCCGTGCACCACACGCTCAATATTCAAGTGCGATTCATCAACCAAAAAACCTAGCTTGAACTGATTTGCACCATCGGGCTTTGAGTAGATCGGGCCAATTCGCTGTGTAAATGGCTCGACCATAAAAATAGGCTCAAAACCTTCGGGTACGCCGTGAGGAAGTGTCATTGTCGTTTTAATTTTTTGTTTATATCAACTTCACTGTATCTTACCCAGTGGCTAAAAAGAAGCCAAGATCAGTCGGCTTCTTTTTCAATCATTACACCTCACTAACGCTTTGCCAGTGAATCTAAGACTACCCGAGGCACCATACTGAGCGTAGCCAGCCCTTTAAACTCTGGATGGCCCTCAGCAGCAAACTTTGTACGGAGTGCTAAAAATGCCTCGCCTCCGCTGGTTTCAAACCAAAACCAATCTTGTAAAGACTTTGCACTATGTTGACCGGGCTGAGCCAGCTTCGCCTCAAAATAAAATGACTTTAGCTCATCGGTTGCAAACTTTACGCTAACCGCTGCGGTCTGCTCAGCATCGTGCAAAATCTGCTCAGGTTGTGCACC